>DASVDX010000071.1:0-68885 GCA_036380875.1 Acidimicrobiia bacterium | reverse complement strand
CAGGTCCCCACTGAGCAACTGCGATCCGAACAGATGACGAAATGGTCCGAGGGGTGAGGGAATGGACAGGTCATCGCAATCCCCCAATAGCACACGACCGTGGCTTGCTTCGCCTTCGACGAAACTCCTGATCAGGGCACTTTTGCCGATCCCCGGCTCGCCGGTGACCAGCGCTACGCTGCCCCGGCCATGCGCCGCCTCCCTCCAGGCTCGCTCTAGCGCCACCGAAGGGTGGGAGGCCGAGAGCCGCCGCGTCGTCGCCCGATATGCAAACCCTTTCTCAAAACCCCTCCTACCCTCCTGGTCATGCCCGAGTCCCTGGCCACCCTCGCCGAGCAGTGGCTGGCGTGGAAGAACACCGCCAAGCCTTCTCCCGCCACCCTCAAGGCCCGAAGGGCCGATCTCGCCGCGCTCGCCGAGATCATGGTCGGCCAACTCGGACTGGAAACGAACCCCGATGAGGATCAGTTCCGACGGTGGCTCGGAGTGCTGCGGCCCTCCCATCTCGACCGGCAAACGGTCATCTCCGCCTTCGCCACCTACGCCACCGACCACGCCGCCGCCTCCATCCGCCGCTGCCGCTCCACCTGGACGGGCTTCTGCCAGTGGCTGGTCGTCCACCGCCAGCTGCTCGAAACCAACCCCGTCGAGTTCGTGGAGCCACCCAAGGCGCGCCGCTGGCGGCCCCGCCCGATCTCCGAGGAAGACCTTGCCCGGATCGTGCAAGCCGCCCAGCGACCCTACGAGAAGGCCCGCCAGCCATGGCCCGAGTTGGAGCAGGCCCTCTGCGCCCTGTTCGTAGGAGCGGGCTTGCGGGTCTCCGAGGCCATCTCCGTGCGCGTCGGAGACGTGCGTCGCTCCCCCACCGAGCACACCAAGCTGTTCGTGACCGGGAAAGGCGGCGTCACCCGCACCATCCCCCTGCCTCCCGAGATCGTCGATGTGCTCGACCGCTACCTCGAGTCGCGCAAAGAGCGCCTGGGAACGTTCAGACCGACCGATCCGCTGATAGTCCGCCCCAACGGGAAGCCGCTCACCTCGAACGTGGTCGACCATCTGGTCCGCGGCTGGTTCCGACGAGCGGGCGTCGCTCCCCCACCGGGGGCGCTCGCCCACTCCCTGCGCCACACCTACGCCACGCTGCTCGTGGAGAACTCCGGGTCGGTGCCCGAGGTCCAGCGCCTGCTCGGCCACGCCGACATGGCGACCACCCAGGCCTACATCGACGTCACCGCCCGGGGGGTCGAGGAGACGGCCATGGCCAACCCCGCCAGGCGCATGCTGGGCAACCGATGATCCGACCCTTTCGACCTGACGACACCGAGGCGGTGGTGGTGATCTGGCGGGAGGCCGGCCTCCTGCGGCCGTGGAACGACCCGTACGCGGACATCCGACGCAAGACCGAGGTCGACGACGACCTGTTCCTGGTGGCCGAAGACGACGGGCAGATCGTGGGAACGGTCATGGCCGGTTACGACGGCCATCGCGGTTGGATCTACTACCTCGCCGTTCTTCCCGCCCACCAGCGAAACGGCTGGGGCTCACGGCTGCTGGCCGAGGCCGAGCGTCGACTCGCCGAACGAGGCTGCCCCAAGGTCAACCTCCAGATCAGGGAGGACAACCTGGATGCGGTCGGGTTCTACACCGCCTCGGGCTACGCCCCCGACGCGGTCATGAGCCTGGGCAAGAGACTCGCCTCGGCCTGAGCGAGGCTCACTCCAATGGGATCTCCCAGTCCTCGGCGATGATCTCGAACGTGTGGTTCGCCAGGCGGATGGCCCCCGCGGTCGTGTAGTGGACCCCGTCGTCGAGGCGCATGTCGACCAGGTTGCCCTCCTCGTCGGGCAGGTACTCGCTGTAGCCGCCGTCGGGCCCTTCGAACAGCGACCACGCCTCGATGAAGGTCACCCGGGGATGGGCCTCGGCGACTTCCTCGTAGATGCTGTTCATCAGGCGGACCCGTTCCTGGAAGGTCTCCGACGAAACGATCGGGAGCCCCATCCAGTAGACCCAGTGGCCTCGCTCTTCGAGCAGTGTCATCACGTCGTCGACCCGACGACGGTACTCCTCTTCCCATTCCGGCGTGTCGACCTCGATCCACGATCCGTCCGGCATGTAGATCGACTGAGCGTCATTGCCTCCGAAGTAGAGGACGAACACGTCAGGATCGAGGTCCTCGCTCACCCGAACGAGCCGTTGCGGCCAGTCGATGAAATCGGGGCGAGACAGCCCCGACTCGAACTCGTACACGACCTCCGACTCGACCATCCCGGTCTTCGACGCCCGGTTGTCGAGCATGGGCCCGAACTGACCCACCATCGAGTCGCCGCCGATGTACATGATGAGCGGGTCGGCGGCGCTCACCTCCCGGCGGGTGTCGCTCGGGAGCGTCGTCGCCGGCATCGTCGTGGCCGGAGTGGTCGCCGGAGGAGCGGTCGTGGGTGGCGTCACCGCCTCGGGCTCAGGCCGTTCTCGGCCGAGGATCGAGTCGATGAGCATCCGGGGCCGGTCGAGGAACAGGAAATGGCTGACGGCGGCGATAGGCTCCATCAGGGCCACGCCGATCGTGCGCTCCCAACCCGGCTCTTGACGCTGGGCAGTCCGCAGGATGTCCGGGGCGTTGAGGAACAGGCCGATGAGGAGGGAGGTCACGACGACGAGGATCACGATCCCGGCGGGGATCGTGGCTCGTTCCTCGGCCTGGCGCTCTCTCGGGGGTGCTTCTTCGACAGCCATCAGAACTGGAAGTAGATGAACGGCGCCACGCCCTCCGGCCCGAGGCCGTCGAGCAGGAGAAGCGAACCGGCGAGGGCGGCGGTCATCGCCGCCGGCCGCAGGCGACTGAACGAGTTCACGAGCGTCACGCGGAAATCGGAGGGGATGAACTGGACCCCGATCCCCCCGACCACGAGCGCCAGGACCGCCGGGGTGACAGACGGCGCCGGTCCCCAGTCGAGCAGCCGGCTGAGGATCTCCCCCACCCTGGCCATCGAGTCTGCCCGGAACAGGATCCACCCGAGGCAGACGAGATGGAAGGTGGTGAGGCGAGCCAGGATCCGTCGGCCGGGAGTATCGGGTCCTGTGGCCCGTCCGGTCTCCGACCGCCACCGCTCCCAAGCCAGGAGCGCTCCGTGGTAGCCGCCCCAGATGACGAATGTCCAGGCGGCGCCGTGCCACAACCCCCCGAGGAGCATCGTCAACATCAGGTTGCGGTAGGTCCTCGTCCGCGTACCACGATTACCGCCCAGCGGGATGTACAGGTAGTCGCGCAGCCAGCGGCTCAGGGTCATGTGCCACCGCCGCCAGAAGTCCTGGATCGACAGCGCCGTGTACGGGTTGTTGAAGTTGTCCGGGAAGGTGAACCCCATCAGCGTGGCGGCCCCGATGGCGATGTCGGTGTAACCGGAGAAGTCGGCGTAGATCTGAACGGCGTAGCCGTAGACGCCCACCAGCACCTCGAGGGCGGTGAACTGGGACGGGCTGGCGAACACGGGATCGACGATCGCTCCCGCCAGCGTGTTGGCTACCACCACCTTCTTGAAGAGGCCGCCGACTATCAGAGCGAACCCACCGGCCGCATCGACCCGTCGGGGATCCTTGCGGGTGTACAGCTGGGGGATGAACTCGGTGGAACGAACGATGGGCCCTGCCACCAACTGCGGGAAAAAGGCCAGGTAGACGGCGAAGTCGAGCAGTGGCGCCGGCTCCTCCTTCTGCCGGTAGACGTCGATCACGTACGAGAGCGCCTGGAACGTGAAGAACGAGATCCCCACCGGGAGGGTGATCTCGAGCAACGGAAGCGGCAGGTCGATCCCGAACGTCCGGAAGAAGTTGATCGCCGATGTGACGAAAAAGCCGTAGTACTTGAACCAGGCAATGATCCCGAGGTTGGCGGCCACTGCCCCGCCCAGGACGAGACGGCGTGACCGCTGATCCCTCGATCTGCCCATGAGCACGGCAGCCACCTGGTTGAGAACGGTGGAGCCGATCAAGAGGAACAGGAACCGCCAGTCCCAGGAGCCATAGAAGAACCAGCTGGCTCCGAGCATGAAGAGCTTCCATTGCCGCCGATGCGGCAGCAACAGCCAATTCGCCGTCAGGACGACGACAAAAAAGATCGCGAACTGGATGGTGGGGAACAGCATTTGAAGGGGGCGACACGATGCTACTGACGACGGGCTGCAAGGCTCGGCAACCGCCGTCCACTAACCTCATTCGATCGCGACGAACGACTTCCCCATTCGATGACGCAAACCGACGCCGCCTATGAGCTGCCCCCTCGGGCGGGGGCGCCGCGCCCTCGATACCGGCTCACTCGTCGGGGAAAGGTCGTGTTCACCCTCCTGCCCTTGCTCGTCCTCGCCTTCATCTGGCTGCTGACGAGCGGAGGAGGCTCAGTCCAGATCGTCGAGCTCGAGAACGGCGCCGTCATCGGCCCCAATCAGGCCACGGTGAGCATCCGCCTCGCCGGAGAGACCGATCCAGCCGACGTGACGGTCACCGTCGACGAGCAGGAGCATCCGTTCACCCAGTCGGCCCCGGACAACTTCGTCGTGGACCTGAGCACACTCGCCGATGGCGAGCACCGGCTATCTGTGATGGTCGACCGCAACTTCCCGTTCCGCGCCCTGCGGGCCGCCAGGGAGTTCGTGCTGGACACCACGCCGCCGGCGATCGAGGTCCTCTCCCCCACGGAGCCGGTGCCGATCAACGCCGAGGTGACCGTGGCGGCCCGCGTGCCAGAAGAGGTCGCCTCGCTGGCCATCGACGGCGAGCCAGTCACGCCGGACGAAAGCGGCACCATCAGCAAGACCTACCCCGAGCCGCCCGACGCCGCGGTGGTGATCACAGCTACCGACGCGGTCGGCAACACCGCATCACAGACCGTGTCCGTCGAACTGGCTCTCGCCGGGGCGCCCGGCGCCCCTCCCATGATGGGTGTCCACGCCACGGGTTGGACCTGGGCGACGCCGGAGCTCAAGGACCCGATCATGGAGATGATCGACGCCGGGCTCATCAACACCGTGGAGCTCGACCTCAAAGACGAGGGAGGCGACGTGTGGTACGACACCGGCGTCGAGCTGGCGCACGAGATCGGGGCGGTCACCGAGCTCTACGACCTCGAGCAGGCAGTAGAGGAGCTGCATGCCAAGGGCGTCCGGGTGATCGGCCGCATAGTCAACTTCCGTGACCCCCGGATGGCGAACTACGCCATCGAGAACGGGAATATGGACTGGGTGATCCAGAACCCGGATGGCAGCGCCTACGGCCAGTACGGCGGCTTCACCAACCCGTTCAACCCGGAGGTCCGGGAGTACAACATGGCGCTGGCAGAGGAGGCTGCCCGTCTGGGAGTGGACGACATCATGTACGACTACGTTCGCCGGCCCGACACCCTGCAGGAGTTGGTCTACCCGGGCCAGGACGGCGAGGAGGAAGATGCCATCGTCTCCTTCCTCGCCGAGAGCCGGGAACGGGTCCACGGCGCCGGAGCCCGGATGGCGGCGGCCGTCTTCGGGATAGCCGCCACCCGCCCCCACGAGGTCGCCCAGGACATTCCCCGAATGGCGGAGCAGGTCGACTACATCGCCCCGATGATCTACCCATCCCACTGGGGCCCCGGCGAATACGGCGTGGACAACCCCAACGCCCAGCCCTACGACATCACCTACCGCTCGCTCGTGGACTTCGTCCAGCAGGTGGAGGGGACAGACGCCCACATCGTCGCCTGGGTCCAGGACTTCTCACTCGGAATCGAATACGGCGAAGCCGAGGTCAGAGCTCAGATCCAGGCCGCCCGGGACGCCGGAGTCGAGCACATCCTGCTGTGGGACGCGGCCACCACCTACACCCGATCCGCACTCGACCCGATCGGAAACTGAGGCTCAGCTGAGGGGCAGCGTCCAGCCGTGGACGTCCTCGGCCTTGCCCACCTGAGTTTCGATCAGCGCTTCCCGCAGTTCCAGCGTGTGGGGGCCCGCCTGGCCATCGCCAACAGTGATCTCGGCGCCATCGACGATCAGCGTCCCCACTGGAGCCAGCACTGCCGCCGTTCCTGCCAGCGCCACCTCCCCCGCCTCGCACCACGCCAGCAACTCGTCGACCGTCACCGTCCTCTCCTCCACCGTCATCCCCCGATCGGAGGCGAGAGTCAGGAGCGACTCGCGGGTCACGCCCTGGAGGATCGATCCGTCGGCCGGCGGAGTCACGACCCGGTCCGCCGAGATCAACATCACGTTCGAGGCGCCCGTTTCCTGGACCCGGCCGTCGGGCGCGAACAACACCTGGGCGACGTCGTACGCCGCTCGGGCCTCCATCGTCACGCCGAGCGCCATGGCGTAGTTGGCGCCGGTCTTGACCGCCCCGAACTGTTCGGTCGTGCGCCGACGCTTTTGCTCTACGGCGATCCGCAGAGGGGTGACTCCGCCGGCGAAGTAGTCACCGACCGGGCTGGTGAGCACGAACAGCAAGGCCTCGCGCGTGGGGGAGCCAGCGGCGCCGATATTGGCGGACGTGCCGATCAGTGTCGGGCGAATGTAGAGCGATCCCGGGGTGGGTGGCACGTGATCGAGGTTGGCCTGAACGGCGTCGACGATCATTTCGAGCGCGAGGCCTTCCGGAGGGACCGGCAGCCACAGGCGCTCGGCGCTCGCTCGGAGCCGAGCAACGTGACGGTCGGGACGAAAGATCCGGATCACACCGTCGACGCCTCGATGCGCTTTGAGGCCTTCGAAACACGCGCTCCCGTAGTGGAGAACATGAGCGCCTGGGTGTAGCGGCAGTGGCCCCACGGTTTGGCGGCTGGGTTCCGACCACGACCCGTTCTCCCAGCGGGATACGGTCATCGTTTCCCCGAAACTGGTGCCGAACGGGGGCAAGGCGGGAGTCTGGTCAGTAGTCACGCCACAAGGATGCCACGCACCAGGCACCGTAGGTCCGGGTTTTCGCCGTCTTGATGGGAAGGTGGGCCCGCCCCCGTACAATGACTGTTCTCATGCCTGCCCCCATCCGCGACGTCTCCATGTCCGATTTCGCCCAGATGGTGCTGGCGCGCTCCCATGAGGTGCCGGTGGTTGTCGACTTCTGGGCGACCTGGTGCGGCCCCTGCCGTGTGCTGAGCCCGATCCTGGAGAAGCTCGCCAACGAGGCCAACGGCGATTGGGAGCTGGTGAAGGTCGACGTGGACCAGAACCAGGCACTGGCCCTGCAATTCGGCATCCAGGGCATCCCCACCGTCATCGGTTTCCGGGACGGTGATCCCGTTGCCCGGTTCACGGGCGCACTTCCCGAAGAGTCGGTGCGGCAGTGGCTACGGGGCCTGGTCCCCACCGCCGCCGACCGGATCGCAGCCGATGGGCTGGAACTGCAGCGGTCGGGGCGGATCGAGGAAGCCGAAGTGGCTTTCAGGCGCGCCCTCGAGTTGGATCCGAGCCATTACACGGCGTCGGTCGGTCTGGCGTCGGTTCTGATCGAGAACGGCGACCTCGACGGAGCCGAAGCGGTGCTCGAGCCACTCCCCGACACCGACGACGTCGGGCGTCTCCGCTCGACCATCCGCACGAGGCGAGGCGCTGGGGACATCGACGAGTTGCGGCGCCAGGTGGAACTCGACCCCTCCGACGTACAGGCCCGCCTCGCCTACGCCCGCGGCCTCGCCGCAGCGAGCCAGGCTGAACAGGCGATGGACGAATACCTCGCCATCATCACCGACGGCGACGAGGACGCCGCCGAAGAGGCCCGGAAGGCGATGCTAGATCTGTTCCAGACGATCGACGACCCCGACTTGGTCTCCACGTACCGCCGTCGCCTGGCCTCTGCCCTCTTCTGATCGAGACGGGATCAGGCCCGGTCGAGCCGGGAGTCGACCAGCCGCACCTCCTCCGGCGACAGAGGCCCCTTTTCGGCCGCGGCGAGGCATTCGGCCAGCTCCTGGCGGTTCTTGACGCCTAGGACGACGGTGTCGACGCCATCGATGGCGAGTGCGTACCGATGGGCCAGAGCCGCCGTCGATTCACCCAACTCTGCGGCGAGTGCCCGCAACGGCGCCGCTCGCGGGTGATCGACCATGGACGGGTGGTCGTCGTCCACAGGCCGGTCGATCGTGTCGGTGAACGCGCCCGCCTGTACAGCCCGGATACCCATGATCGCAGTGCCCTTTTCCTCGACCCGGCGGATCATCTCCCGGCGGTCGAAGTCCTCGTCGCTCCAAGCCATGTCTCCCGGGGCGTCGAGGACGTTGGCGATCATCTGGGCGACCTGAGGCCGAGGCGACTGGTCGAAGACGACCTCGAGGACCCCCGGGAACTGAACCGCCGTGATCCCCCAGGCACCAACCCGCCCCCTTGCCACGAGGTCGTCGAGGGCAGACCGCAATTCCTCGAGGTAGAGGGCGAGTCCCACGGGCCAGCCGGACCGTTCGGGGTCCTGTACGGGGGTGATCTGGCTGTGCAGGAGGAACACGTCCACGAAGTCCAGACGGAGGCGATCGAGGCTCTCGTCGAGTCCCTCTTCGAGAACCCGAGCGACGTTGCCCTGGTCCTCGTTGCGGACATGTCGCTTCGTGAGCACCCGCATCCCTTCGGGCAGGCGACCATCGAGAGCCTCCCCCACCACGCTCTCTGCTTCCCCGTCGCCGTAGGTGGGGGCGACGTCGATCAGTGTGACGCCCGAATCCACCGCCTCGCGCACCGTGGCCACCGATTCCTGACGGCTGGTGGCACCCCACACCTGGCCGATGCCGCCGCCACCGAGCGTCAGGGCGCTCACCGGCCACAGGCTGCCGAACATCCGCGTCTCCATCTGGATCCCCTCCCCTCGCCGTCTCAGCGTCTCTCGATCAACTGCGCCTGGTTGATGTGGCCGAATCGGCCCTTGAGGTCGTACACGGCACTCTCGTTGACACCGATACCCGTCGACACCTGATCGACCCACGATCGCATGCCCACCCATTCGCCATCCGGCAGCCTGTGCAAGTACAGGGTCGTGTCCGGGTTCACGTAGAGCCAGCGCTTCGGGTCGAGAGCCTGAGAGTTGCCATTCGACAGGTCGGACATGATCGCCGCCCGCTGGAACGGTGTCACCGTCTCGCCTTCCACCAGGTCCACTTTCAGGCGGAACCACGACTCCCCCACCACGGGACGGACGAACGAGTCTTCCGAGCTGCGGATCTCGATGGCGTCTGTGTGGAACCGCAGCAGGGTCTCGTCTCCCCCGAAGAAGCTCCGCAGGTCGAGCAAGGGCAAGTCCTCAGGGTGACGTTCGGTCGGAAGTGGATCCTCTCCCCGTGTGCCCCGCAGTTCGTCGCCGCCTTGTTCGGCCACCCTGATCTTCAGAGCCGTCGCTCGCCCGAGCTCGCGATCATCGTGGAACAACCGCGCCTCGACGACCTGGATCCGGCGGCCGTCCCGGATCACTTCCGTCTCGATTCGAAGCGGCGCCAGTGGCACTTCGCGGAACAAGTCGATGGTGAACCGCACGACCTGCATCGGGCCGGCCGTCGGGACCCTTTCGATCGCCCGGGCCATGATCCCCGCCGGTGGACTGCCGTGCTGAGCCTCGTCGGACCAGCCCCCTCGGGTCAGCTCTGAGGGGATCAGGGCGTCACCGTCGACGACGAACAGACTTCGGATCATCGTCGGATCTTAAGTGGACGGAACCGGCGTCTCGGTACCTCTCTGGGCGCCGTACCATTCGGGGCATGTTCGGCCCGTTGAACGGCGTGCGTACGGCCCTCGTGATCGGTGCTGCCCTGGCAGCCCTGGTGGCGGCGATACTCGGATACTGGTCTGTCACGGTGGTCCTCGCTGTCGCCATCGCCATCCACGGCCTGGGATGGCTCTACCTGTACCGGCGGCACCAGCAGGAGCTCAGAGGCCAATGAACCGAGCCGTGGCCGCGGCGATGCGGTCAGCGGCAGCCCGAGTCTCGCTCTCCTGCAGGGCGATGTCACCTTCGGCGGACCCAGGCAGATCCACGTAGATCTTCAGCTTCGGCTCGGTACCGGAAGGGCGGACGAGGACTCGGCCTCCTCCCTCCAGCGTCATCTCCACGAGGTCCGTGGCGGGCAGCCAACGCGGCCGCTCCTCCGCTCCGACCCGGAAGTCTCTGACGGACACCACCTTCCGCCCATCCAGTTCGGATGGTGTCCTTTCGCCGAGAAGCTCCATGGCGCCGGCTATCTCGGCGAGGCCCTCGGTTCCCGGTCGCACCAGGCTGAGTTGAGTGGAGACCCACAGCCCCGCACGCTCGTACAGGTCCGCCATCCGGTCGATGACCGTCTGACCCTCGTCTCGGAGCGTGGCCGCCAGGTCGAGGAAGACGAGGCCGGCGGACAGCCCGTCCTTGTCGCGCACATGACCGCCAACGGTGTAGCCCAGCGCCTCTTCGTAACCGAACACGAAGGTCCCGACGCCTTTGGCCTCCAGTTCGAGGGCGGCATTGGCGATCCACTTGAAACCCGTCAGCGTCTGGTCGAAGTGGGCCCGGTACAACTCGGCGACGGACTGGAGCATGGGTGACGAGACGATCGAGTTGATGACCATCGGCCTATCGCCGCCGGACCAGTTCTGGAGGAGGTAGTCGGCGAGGAGCACGCCGATCTGGTTGCCGGTCAGCGCTCTCCACCCTCCCGCTCCGTCCGGGACGGCCACCGCCAGCCGGTCGGCGTCCGGGTCGTTGGCGAGCACTAGATCGGCGCCGATCCGGGTGCCGAGTTTCTCCACGAGGTCCATCGCCCCCGGTTCCTCTGGGTTGGGGAAGGACACCGTGGGAAACCGGCCGTCGGGATCACGCTGCTCGGCCACCGCTTCGACGTTTGGGTAGCCGGCGTCGGTCACGAGCCGCTGGAATGTCGCCCAGCCGACTCCGTGGATCGGCGTGTAGGCGACTGTGATCGACGACCCCTCGCGGCGCGGGCGAACGGCGTCGACGTCTCGGCGATAGGCGTCGTAGATCTCCTCGAAGTCGAGCCGTCGGGCCGGGCTGTCAGGGCCCAGGGGGTGTTCGATCCGAGGCACGTCCCTGGCCGGGCCGATCCGGTCGATTGCTTCGGAGATGGCGGTGTCGACCGGAGGGATGATCTGGGCCCCGTTGCTGTCGTAAACCTTGTAGCCGTTGTCGGCCGGCGGGTTGTGGCTGGCAGTGATGACCACCGCAGCCGCCGCCCCGGTCTTTCGGGCCGTGTAGGCGACGATGGGGGTCGGCACCGGGTGCGGGAAGTAGCTGACGTCGATTCCGGCGGCCACCAGCACACCTACGGTGTCCTCGGCGAACTGGGGCGACGACGAGCGGGCATCGAATCCGACCACGACGTGGCCCGAGCGCTCCCTCTTCAGGAAGTCCGCCAGCCCGGCGGTAGTGCGGATGACTACCGCCCGGTTCATGCGGTTGGATCCCGCTTGCACCGCTCCACGGATGCCCGCGGTGCCGAACCGGAGGACGCCGCCCATCCTCTCGGTCAGCTCAGCCCAGTCCTCCGCCTCGAGCAGGGCCTCGAGCTCCTGGCGGGTGGACGGATCTGGGTCGGCGTCGATCCATTCGCGGGTCCGTTGCGCCAATTCGTTGTGGTCCAGCATCGTTGTCCACGGTATCGCGACCGGAGCCCCTCAGGAGCGCCGGTCGCGGTATCGTCCCCGCCATGCGCCTGACGAGTCCCAACTTCGCAGATGGTGAACGCATACCTCCCGAATGCGCCTTCGCGGTTCCCGATCCTGAGGCGCACATCGCGTTCTCGGACAACCGCAACCCCGGCCTGGAATGGGACGATGTGCCCGAGGGCACCCGGTCGTTCGCGCTCCTCTGCACCGACCGCGACGTGCCGTCGGTGCCCGACGACGTCAACCAGGAGGGCAGGGTGGTTCCCGCCGATCTCCCCCGGGTCGAGTTCGTCCACTGGGTCCTGGTGGACATCCCGGCGGACGTCCGGAAGATCGAAGAGGGTGCCTTCTCACGTGGCGGCGTGGTCGCTCGCGGCAAGGAGGGTCGTCACGACGGCCCCCGTGAAGGTGTGAACGACTACACGGGCTGGTTCGCCGGTGACCCGGACATGGAGGGCACCTATCGCGGATACGACGGCCCCTGTCCTCCATGGAACGACAGCATCGTCCACCACTACACGTTCACGTTGTTTGCGCTCGATGTGGAGTCCTTGCCGGTGAGTGGAAACTTCACCGCCGCCGACGTGAGGCAGGCGATGGAGGGCCACATCCTGGCCGAGGCTTCGCTCACGGGCACCTACTCGCTGAACCCGGACGTGGCCTGACGCCTAGCCGGCGTATTCGGAGCGCTGCCAGCGCCACATGTCGGCGCACATGTCCTCGATACTGAGCTTGGCGCGCCATCCGAGTTCGCGTTCCGCTTTGTCGACCGCCGCCCACGTCTCGGCAACGTCCCCGGGCCGGCGTCCCACGATCTCGTACGGGACGGTGACACCGGTGGCCGTCTCGAAGGCCTTGATGAGCTCCAGAACCGAGGTCCCCCGGCCCGTCCCGAGGTTGTAGACGAGGAAGGCGCCCGGCTCTCCCATCGACTCGAGCGCCGCCACGTGGCCTTCGGCGAGATCCACGACGTGCACGAAATCTCGCACTCCGGTTCCGTCGACTGTCGGGTAGTCGTCTCCGTAGACCGGCAGCCGATCGAGCTTGCCGGCGGCCACCTGGGCGATGTACGGCATGAGGTTGTTGGGTATCCCCGCCGGATCCTCACCGATGAGTCCGCTCGGATGGGCGCCCACGGGGTTGAAGTAACGGAGCAGGGCGACACACC
Organism: Acidimicrobiia bacterium; assembly: GCA_036380875.1. Taxonomy (GTDB): domain Bacteria; phylum Actinomycetota; class Acidimicrobiia; order Spongiisociales; family ZC4RG35; genus ZC4RG17. Next base: position 56,123 of record DASVDX010000071.1, on the reverse strand, counting down.
ACCGGTTGTCGGCCGTGTGGAGGTCGGTCATCACCTGCTCCATCATCACCTTCGTCCACCCATACGGGTTGGTCGCCTGCCCGACGGGTGATTCCTCTGTGACTGGAACGGTTTCGGGATCGCCGTAGACCGTCGCCGACGAGGAGAAGACGATGCGGCGGACGTCGTGCTCGTCCATGACCCGGAGCAGGTTGATGGTGCCGGTGACGTTGTTGTCGTAGTACTCGAGAGGCTTCTCCACCGACTCCCCGACCGCTTTCAGGGCAGCACAGTGGATCACGGCGTCGAACTGTCCATCCGAGAACACCTCGCTCAGACCTTTGGTGTCGCGGACATCGACCTCGTACACGTGGGGGTCCTGGCCGGAGATCCGCCCGATCCTCTCCGGCACATCGGGTTTGGCGTTGACGAAGTTGTCGACGATCACCGGCTCGTGACCGGCCTCGGCTAGTGCCACACATACGTGGCTGCCGACGAAGCCGGCGCCACCGGTAACCATCACACGCATCGGAGAGATGCTACGACTCGAGGGAGGGTATCTGGACGTTCTCGACCGCCGGCACGGTGAGGCGGAACGTGGCCCACCCGTCTTCGTACACGTAGTCGAGGTCGCCACCCATCAACCGCGCCAGACGCCTCGCGACCGCCAGGCCCAAACCGACCGACCCCTGCTTGACCGGCACGTCGGCGGCCCGCTCGTACGGCTCGAAGATCCGCTCCACATCGCCGGGCGGCACGCCGTCGCCATCGTCACGCACCACGACCCGCACCCAGCCGTTGTCCTGGTTGACCCCGACCCGGACGTTGGCGCCGCCGTGCCGTTCGGCGTTGCTGAGCAGGTTCCGGACGATCTGGCGGAATCTCTGCGGGTCTACCCAGGCAGCGATCTTCTCTTTCGGAAGCTCCCATTGGGTCTTAGCCGTGTAGACGGCCGACAGATCGGCCAGTTGGGCGACGACATCGACGTTCTGGGGCACCACCGCCACCTCACCGACATCTGAGCGGACCGCGACGAGCAGGTCTTCGACGAGCGCTGTCATCTCTGCGGCCTGGTGGGCGATGAGCGTGATCAGATCGTGACGTTCCTGCTCGCCGAACTCCTGGTAGCTGTCCCGCAGCTCCTCCGCCAGACCGACGATCCCGGTGAGGGGGTTCCGGAGCTCGTGGGAGACGGTGGCGACGAACACGTCCTTTGCGGTGATCAGCTCCTCCAGCCGCCGCTGGGTTTCCTTCACCTGCGTGAGGTCACGGGCAATGGTCGCCACGTACGCCTGGCCATCGCGACCTTCATGGCCAGTGACAACGGCCCACAGGGGCGTCGGACGCCCACGGGTGTCCTCGATCGTCACTTCGCCCGACCAGCCTCGGGATGTGAGGAGGGAACGGGCCCAAGCGCCGTCGATGCTCGGAAACAGCCTGGAGAAGTGAGGCCGCCCCTGGACGTCCTCTTTCGACAGCCCGAGGAAGCTGCGAGCGGCGCCGTTGGCATAACGCAATCGCTCGGTGTCGTCGAAGACGACGACCAGGTCGGTGGTCGATTCCAGGACTCCCGAGAGGATCGACGAGGACAGCGAGGCCGACACCTCGGCAGTGATGTCGATCAGGACGCCTTCGTAGTAGCGGACCGTCCCATCGTCGTTGTATACCGCCCGGGCGGTGTCTCTGACCCAGACGATCGAGCCGTCGCGGCGACGCAATCGAGCCTCGAAGTCGCGTGAGATGCCCTTTTCTTCTACCTCTCGCCGCCACTCGAGGCGCCGTTCCGGGTCGGCGTAGGCGAGGATGGCTGCACGATCACTCGCGAGCAACTCCTCGGGGCTGTCGTACCCGAGAAGGTCGGCGGTCGCCTGGTTGGCTGCGAGGACCCTCCCGTCGGCGGACGAACGGTAGAGGGCAACGGGGAGGCGCTGAAACAGATCGTTCAACTCTCCGCTGGGCGTTGACACGGGCATTCCTCCCTCATATCGGCATACAGCCGTGCATTTCTGAACCCTACGCTGGACCAATTTCTCGGACGCCCTCAGGCAAAACCTCCGCAAACGTTGAGGTCGCCAGGCGCTCGTATCGGTCGGCGTCGACTACGACGACGGGCAGTACCCAGCCGTACAACTCCCTCGCCACAACCGCCCCCAGCACGATCACTGGATCCCGGCTGCGCAACACTACCGCGGCCGGAGCCGTCCGTGCTCGGATCATCTCGGCTATCACCGACGAAGTCGAAGAAGATCCCCGGGCATGGGGCAGGACCAGCACCTTGCCGGTCACGGACTGTCCCGCCTGGGGATGGTGCGAATCGATGATCGTTCCGCTGGTGATGTCCACCCCACCCCAGAAGGACAGCGGCTCGTCCAGATAGAGGACTGGGCCCTGGGCATGCCCGGCCACGAGGGTCACCATGTCGTTACCGCCCGGCCTGCCACGGCGCTCTCCACGCAGTCGGCAATCGATGCGAACACGACCCGCACGCCCAGGTTGGCCGGTGCGTAGTACGCCCACTTGGCCGAATCTGTCATCACGACTTCGACCCCGTGGTCCAGGATCGGCGTGATGTATGTGCACGTGTCCGTGACGATCCGGGCCCCACAGGACGCCAGGGCCTCAGCCTCGCCGAACGCGTCGAGCACAGAGCGGCTGGTGTTGACGTACAGCGGTATCGCACACCGTCGCCCGCCGAGCAGCTCGGCGAGCCTTTCCAGTTGGTGGACTGAGTAGTGGGGTGTGCCAACGGACACGGCGTCCACTCTGTCCTCGCCGCCGGCGCCGAGCTCCCGCCGAGCCTCCTCGATCATCTCCCGGGTCACGGTCACGGTCTCCATGCCCGCCAACTCGGAGAAGCGCGGAGCTTCCGGGGTGATCCCGACGGCGTGGAACATCGCCACCGCTCCTGACGAGGCCGCGGCTGCCCCGAGAGCCTTGAGGTGGTCTTCGTCAGTGGTCGCAGGCAGTCCGGTGATGGCGGCCACCCGAGTGTCGGCGATCTGGCCCAGGACATGGCCGAGCAGCGGGTAGAGAGCTTCGTTGGCGGCCATGTCGGCGCTCAACTCGTCGGCGCGCACGACCAAAGTGGGCCGGCGGCCCGCGTCGAGGTGGAGCCCGACCGCCGGTGCCCTCCCCGTGACGGCAGCGCAGATGTCCAGGAAATCGCCGTAGCGCTCGGTCCGGGCTCCCAGCACCGAGTTGGCGAAGACGATGGCGTTGGACTCTCCCCATGCCACCTGCTCGCCCAACCTGGGGCGCTCGGGGAGCTGATAAGGCGCACAGGTCCAGGTGGGCCGACACCCCAGGGCGACGTAGGCGTCCATCAACTCCCTGGCATCATCAGCCGTCGCCCGATCCAGGCGGACCAGCTCCGGATGGAGCAAGTCGAGGGAGGCGACGTTGAGGCTGGTCGGGACCTTGACGCGAGCTCCGCCGGTGACCAGAGCCCGGGCGAAGTCGAGACCGGCTGGACCGTGATAGAGGCAGCCGTCGACATGGGCCGAAGTGATGTCGAGGAGCCGCTCGGCGCCCATCGCCTCGGCGGTCGCGACCAGGACACGCATAGCGAGAGCGACACCTTCGCCCTCCTCCCCCGCCAGCATCGACTGGTCGTCGGCAGTGAGTTGGAGGGCCATCGCTGGGTCAGAATCCGAAGTCCAGTTGGTCCCCCGGCCTCCGATAACGCTCGAGCCCGTTCCACACGAGGTGATCCATGAAGACCCAGCTACGGCGGTGCACGGAACTCGGGCCCCATGCCTGCAGCGCCGCCTTGTGGACCGGACACGGATAGCCCTTGTTGGCTTCGAAGTTGTAGAACGGGAACTCGGGCGCGAGTTCGCGCATGATGCGGTCTCTGGTGACCTTGGCGAGCACCGATGCTGCCGCCACCGACAGGGAGAGCTGGTCTCCCCGGATGATCCGCTGGGCCCCGCCGACGAAATCCCAGTTCCCGTCGACGAGGATGGCGTCGGGAGCGAGCCCCAATCCTTCGATCGCCCGGCGGGCGGCCAGCCGCTGGGCCTCCGACATGCCCAGTTCGTCGCATTCCTCCGGGCTGGCGTGGCCAACTGCCCAGGCGCGAACCCAACCCGCCACGCGCTCGAAGAGGGCTTCGCGTTCGGTCTCGGTGAGCAGCTTCGAGTCGCGCACCTTGTAGACCCTCCGGTCGAGAGGGATCACCGCCGCCCCCACCGATATCGGTCCGGCCCAGGCGCCCCGGCCGACTTCATCGACACCGACCACCACGTCCGCCCCCGCTTCCCACAGCGCGCGTTCGTAGGTCAGGCCCGGCGCTTTGCGGCGGATCGCCTCGCGTAGCTTGGGGACGGTCACCGGCCACAGGGTAGAGAACGAATCTCGACAGGGTGGTAACCGTTCAGTTGAGGCGGGAGTCGATGGGGTGTGTCGACCAGATGGCGGCTCTCCCTCCTTCACGCCGCAGGAGCTTCCGCCATAGATCCTTGGGAAAGGGTCCGAGGATGTCCTCGGCCGGAGCATCCGTGACGAGCCAGGCACCTTCGGCGACCTCGCCCTCCAACTGGCCTGGCCCCCATCCGGACTGCCCCACGAACAGCCTGGCGCGCACGGAGGACTCCGGCGGTGTCATGTCGGTGGCGAGTTCCACCTTGCCACCCGAATCGATGAGCACCACGCCGCTGTCTTGGGCCACGGGGCCGCCCCAGAAGACCATGGGAGGGGCTGCCAGCACCGAGCGCCACTCGGGGAGGTGAGCGACAGTGGGCTCGTCCGTGGGACGGTTGAGGATCACTCCGGCCGCTCCCTCCTCCGGGTCGTGAGCGTAGATGTAGACGACTGTGTGGATGAAGTTCGGATCCCTGATCAGAGGCGTAGCAATCAGCAGTCGACCACTGAATGACATCATCCAATAGTCGCATACCATTGCGACCCGATGCTCCGGGTCCTCACGTCCAACCTCTACAACGGTGGTGCCGACCCGTCCGCCTATGGCCGCCTCCTCGACCACATCGACCCCGACGTCGTAGCCGCCCAGGAACTGTCTGCCGACCTGGCCGAAGTCATCGGATCGAGGTATGACCACGGGCTCCTCGCTCCCGCCGACGATTACAAGGGAATGGGCCTCGTATCGCGCCACCCGATCGACGTGGAACGCGTGCACCTCCCCCACCGCGACGCTCTGGTCGGCTCCAACGGTGTCACGATCTGGTGCGTCCACCTCGCCAACCCGATCGACCGCCCGCCTCCGATCCGCCAGCGGCGGGCACAAGTAGGGCAGATCCTCGACAGGATCACTTCCAGCGCAGGGCCGACCTTGCTGGTCGGTGATCTCAATGCCACGCCGATTTGGCCCGCCTACCGACGCTTCCGCGCCCATCTGGACGACGGAGTGGCGGACTGGGCGCGTCGCAACGGGCGCCGGCCCAGCCGCACGTGGGGGCTACGCACCTGGTGGCCGCCCGTGCTCCGGATCGATCATGCTTTCGTCCGCGACCTGGTCGTCCTCAACACGTTCACCGTGCGTGTGCCCGGGTCGGATCACCGGGCATTGGTCGTCGACGTCGCCTGACCTCCGGTTCCGAGTCGGTTCCCGATCCATTCGGCGACTTCGGCGAGGAACTCTGGGCCCTCCGGTTCGTTGAAGATCTCGTGCCGGAGGCCCGGGTAGAGCCGTCGCTCCACACACGGAACACGTTCCAGGTCGGCGCTCGCCGAAGGAGGGACGATCGTGTCGTCGCCGCCGTGGAGAACCAGGGTCGGCACCTCCAGGCGGTCGATCGCCGCCCTGGTGCGGTCCATGGCGGCGAACAGCTGGTGTCCCATCCGGGCAGTGGCCGACGTGTAGACCAGAGGATCGGAGAAATACGCCTCCCCCACAGCCGGATCCCTCGACAGCTGCTCTCCTTTCAAAGCGTTGGGGACCGGAAGTATCGGGACCACTCGGGCCAAAACCGGCGCCAGCTTGTGCTGCCACGGAGCCCCTCCTCTCAAGGCGGGCGCAGACAGCACGAGCAGGTCCGGCCGGGGGCGTTCGGCGAGGGTGTACTCCAGGGCGATGAGCCCGCCCATCGAGTGGCCGAGCAGGACGACCGGCCGGCCCATAGCCCTTGCTTCCTCCAGCTGCCTTTCAACCTGGTCCAGGTACAGAGTCCAATCGGCGACGTCCCCCCGGCGCCCCCCGGTGGCCCCGCAGCCAACGAGGTCCATCGCCCGGACCGAGAAGCCGGCGTCGGCCAGGATCCCGCCGGTGCGCTCGTAGCGGCCGCTGTGCTCGGCGATGCCATGCACGATGACGACCTCGGCGAGGGGCTCCCCGTCCGGGCTCCACGTCCTGACGAGCTGGGTGCCGACTGTCGGGTGGGGCACGGGGGCGGCAACGCTGGGGCGAACCATGGGGGGACTCTATCCCGTGATGGCTTGCGACAGCGCCTCGACGATACGGTGGTGGTCCTCCGCCGTCTGGTCCTCGCCGACGGACAGGATCACTGCGCCGCCGATTCCGCGAAGCGGCCGCAGCCCGACGATCCCAGCCTCGGCACAGCGCTCCGCCAGCCACGATGCCTCCCGCGGAGTGATGATCGGGATCGAACGGGCGAAGGGGCGGGCGACGATCGAGACCCCCGGGATCTGGGTCAGACGGTTGGCGAGGCGAGCCGCCGAGCGCATCAGCTCGGCACCGGATCGCCCGAAATCCTCCGCAGTGATCGGGCGATGGGCGCGGTCCACGAAGCGCATCACCTCGTCGGGAAGCGGGAGTTCGGCGATCACCGCCGGGTCGCATTCGACGATGCAAGGGACGTTCGGGAACCGGCTCTCCACCACCCCCCACCGGTTGGGCTGCGCAACGACCACCGGCGGCCGAAAAGGCCCGATCCAGAAGGTGTGACCGCCGACGACGAGCCGATCATCACTGGGCAGGTCGGGCCACAGGTCGGGATCGATGCCCTCCGAGACGTCGATCTTCACCGATGGAACGGCGGGGATGCCACTCGGGCCGGAACCCAGCGGCCTCGGATCTCGACCTCGGCGTGCTCCCCCACTTCCACCGGCGGCGACATGTAGGCGAAGGCGATTCCCGTGTCGAGGATGGGGCTGATGTTGCCGGATGTCACCGCCCCGGTCGACGTTCCGCAGCGCACCGCGTACCCGTGGCGAGGGATGCCTCGGTCCTCCATCACCAGGCCGACCAGTCGGCGGGGCGGACCGCTTGCCCGTTGCATCTCCAAAGCGGCTTTGCCGGGGAAATCGTGATCCCAGTCGACCGCGAAGTCGAGGCCGGCTTCGAGAGGAGTAGTCGTCTCGTCGAGGTCGGAGCCCCAGAGTGCCAGTCCGGCTTCGAGTCTCAGCGTGTCACGGGCACCGAGGCCACAGGGAGTGGCGCCTCCCTCCACCAGTCGTTCCAGGGCCACGCTCGCCTCCTCGTTGGGCAGGCACACCTCTCCGCCCGGTTCACCCGTGTACCCGGTTCCGGCCATACGGACACCGTCGACCTCCAGCGTCCGGAAGCGACCCGGCGCCTGGCCGAACACCTCCTCCAGCAACCTGGGTGCTTCAGGGCCCTGCACCGCCAGGAGCGAGGTCGAAGGACGCAGGTCCTCTGTTTCGGCACCATGTGAAACCAGGACGTCCCGCACCCGGTCCGCGTTGGCGGCGTTGGGCATCACCCAGTACCGCTCTTCGTCCCATCGCCACACGACGATGTCGTCGATGATGCCGCCCTCGTCGTTGAGCAGCATCGTGTAGTGGGTCCGCCCCGGCTCGTACCTGGCGGCGTCGTTCGTGAACAAGCCGCGCAACACCTCCGTGGCATTGGGCCCCTTCACCTCTATACGCCCGAGGTGAGAGACGTCGAAGACCCCGACGCCGTGGCGGACGCTCCGGTGCTCCTCGAGAACCGACTCGTATTGCACCGGCATCTCCCAGCCACCGAAGTCGACGAAACGGGCGCCGAGACGAACGTGGAGATCGTGCAGGGGTGACCGAGTCATCCGGCGCTGGAGCCGCGATCCTCGAGACGGGTGACGACCGGCTTTCCGGGCATGCGGGTAGGAGGCGGAAGCTCCTGGAGATGGTCGGGATCCTCGAGCCCGTATTTCACGACCAATTGGATGTAGTCCCTTTGGTAGAGGACCTTGCAGCGGATGTCTGGATAGAGCTCACGCAGAAGACGGACCTTGCGGTTCTTCTTCGTGACCAGCTTCTGGCTCATCGTCGTGATCTCGATGAACAGGTCCTCTTCGGGCAGGTAGAAGTCGGGCGTGAAGAACTGGCGCGGATTGCCGTCGCGGTCCCAGGCAATCGGGAACGAGCGGGGCTCGTACTCCCACGGGATCCCGTAGAAGTCCAGGAGTAGTGCGAACTGCCGTTCGCTGTTGTGAGCGAACTCGACCTCTTCGGCTCGGGGTCGTTCTTCCGTGGTCAGTTGGCCCCTGCCTGGGCGCTCGGAACAGCCGGCTCTGCCGGTTCGCGCTCCTCCGGGAACAATTCGTGGATGGCGCCCGCCACCTCGTCTTGGACGGGCCCGACGGCGATCCCGAACACGCCTTGGCCGCGCCGCAGGACGTCCATGACCTCGTCGGCGCTGGTGGCGGCGTAGATGGTGCGCCCATCGGAGAGAAGCGTCACATCGGTCAGCGGCTTGTCGCTGGCGAGCTGCTGCTTGAGGATCTCGACCGCCGAGCGGATCTTCTTGAGCGACATCCCGGCATCGAGCAGCTGCTTGATGACCTTGAGCTGGACGACATCGGTGAAGGAATAGAGACGCTGTGAGCCCGAGCCGGACGCCTGACGGAGGGAGGGCTCGAGCAAGCCGGTCCGCGCCCAGTAGTCGAGTTGGCGGTAGGTGATGCCGACGAGGTTGCACACCTGAGGAGCGCGGTAGCCGAACTCTTCCGCCTCGACCTTGTTGCTCGCTGTCGCTTGATTGTCCGACATCTCTCTCCTCTGCAGCGGCGGCCCGCCGCTCCAACGGCGCGCCGCGGGAAGCTCCGGTTTCCCTTCGGACCGCTGCTTACAGCAGCGTAATTCCGCATGTGCAATCAAGCTAACCGCAGGTCGGATGCGTTGTCAACAACCCCTGTGGAAAACTCGGTGTGCGGGGTCGTCGACGGTCAGGGCGTGTCGCCCTCTTCGCCGAGGAAGTCCTCGACCGTGACGTCTTCCAGGAACTCCCGGAAACGCTGGATCTGCTGTTCCTCCGACTCGTCTTCGATTTCGATGCCGGCCTCGGCCAGGACAGCCGGATCGGCATAGACGGGCGCCCCCGTGCGGACGGCGAGTGCGATCGAGTCGGACGGACGAGCCGAGAGGTGGATCTCGCCGTCAGGTGTGGCCAGCACGAGATCGGCGTAGAAGACGCTGTCGCGCATCTCTGAGACCACAACCCGCGCCATCCGGGCTCCCAGCTCCTCGATGGCCATGACCATGAGGTCGTGGGTCTGAGGTCGGGGAGGTTCGACGTTCTCCATCGCGGTGGCGATCGCCGTTGCCTCGGCAGCTCCGATCCAGATCGGGAGATAACGCGGGCCGTCCTGTTCGCGCAGGAGAACGATCGGGGTGTTGGACGGCAACTCCACCCGGACCCCGACCACGGTCATCGCAACGGCATCGCCCGGCATGAGCTAGAGGTTATCAGTGGTGGCGCTCAACCTGCGATGGCTGGGCGGGATAGAACTGGTCGTGCAGGGCCGCCGGATCCTCGATGAGCCTCTCCAGATCGAGCACGGCCCACAGCGAGTCCAAGTTGCGATAGTGGCCCTTCCAGTCGAGTCCGTAGCCGATGAGGTACTCGTCGCCCACCTCGAAGCCCCGGTACTCGATGGGCACGTCGACCAGGCGTCGTCGGGTCTTGTCGACGAGCGCCGCCGTTGCCACGCTCGCCGCTCCCCTGTCCTCCAGCATCCGCCGCAGGACTGTGAGGGTGAGACCGGTGTCGATGATGTCCTCGACGATCACGACGTGGCGCCCTTCGACCGACTCGGCCGTGTCGAGGGCGATACGAATTCGCCCTCCCTCGCCGAAACGCGACAGGCCGAGGAAATCGACTTCGAGCGGAATGTCGATGGCGCGCACCAGATCGGACAGGAAGGGCAGCGAGCCGACCAACACCGCCACCAGCATGGGTTTCTTGCCCTCGTAGTCCCGCGACAGGGCCGCGCCCAGCTCGGCCACCCGAACGGAGATCTCTTCGGCCGGCACGACGAGCGTTGCCGGTTCCTCAGCCACTGCCTCGACGCTCCACTACGTTGGCGATCCACCCGAACGCCTCGAGCAGCTGGGGCGGCTGCGAGTCCACGCGGCGGATGTTCGTCACGACTACCGGCTCGGGTTCGGGCTCCGGCTCTTCCTCCACCAGCCTCACCGGCTCGGGCGGCTCATACGAGCCACCCGCGACCAGCGCCACAGGCTTGAACCGTTCGAATCCCCAGTCGAGTAGGCGGCTGGCATCGGCGAAGTGGGCTCGTTCTCCCTCCGACCCCATCACCACCGCGAAAAGCGTGCGCCCGTCCCTTGCCGCCCCGGTGACGAAGACGAGCCCGGCCCTGCCCGTGAAGCCGGTCTTGATCCCGATCGTCCCGGGATAGGTGTCGAGCATGATGTTCGTCGTCTGGAGATACCGCTCGGTGCCATCGGGGGCGTCCGGAAAGTCCAGTTCCTTGGTCGTCGCCCACTCCCGGAACTCCGGATAGCTCATCGCCGCCAGCCCCATCTGGAGCAGGTCCGACGCCGACGAGTAGTGGTTCTCGCCATCGAGGCCGTGGGGATTCGCGAAATGCGTGTGCTCCAGTCCCATCGCCTCCGCTTCGGCATTCATCATCTCTACGAACGCCTCGACGGTGCCTCCGATGTGCTCGGCCACTGCCATGGCGGCGTCGTTGGCCGAGCGGATGACCAAGGCCTGGACCAGCATCCGCAACGGCAGCTTCTCCCCCGGCACGAGGCCAACTTCTGCTTCGCCCACATCCGCCGCCCTCTGGCTCACCTCGACCAGCTCGTCGAGGTCTCCGTACTTCAGCGCCAGGAGGGCAGTCATGATCTTGGTAGTGGAGGCCATCGGCCTTTCCGCTTCCGGTTCGTTCGCGGCCAGCACCAGTTCGGCGTCGGCGTCGTAGAGGATCCACGACGCCGCACTCACCGTCGGCACCGGCGGCGTGACCAAACCGGCTTCCCGGGGCGGATTGGGCACCCGGAGAGGCGCGGCCTCCGCCGCAGCTCCGACCCAGGTGCTGAGGATTGCCGCCACCGCCACAACGGCGGCGAGTCTGCGTGATCTCATTCGTTCAGAAGGGCGCGAACTTCGGCTGCCAGGATCGCGCGGTGGAGCGCTTGTACGGAATCGGTGCAGGCAGCGAGCAGGTCTCTCGCCCGGGAGCGCGATTCCGCCGACCCCGAAGCCAGCAGGTGGGCGGTGAGCTGGCGCAGGAGCTCTGATTCCCGCTGGGCGGCGAGCAGCACCGCACGGAGATGTCGTGGCTCGAGGCCGGCGTCGAGGAGGCGCCTGCATTCGATGGCGATCGTGAGCGAATCCGGAGGAAACACCGTGGAGTCGCCGACCGGCGACAGCAGGCCGTGGTCGATGAGCTGGTCGAGGTCTCCCTCTTTCAGCCCGGATCTCCTGAGGAGGTCCGTCTTCGTGAGCGGCTCGCCTTCAGCTTCGAGCGGATCGCTCGCCGGCTTGTCGTCGTCGGGACCGGGCTCTTCTCCCCGCTCCCAGAGCGTGAGCTTCGACTTGATCACCTTGAGGGGCAGGAAGTGGTCCCGTTGCTGGGTGAGGATGAAGCGGATGCGCTTCAGATCCTGCTCGTCGAACTGCCGGTAGCCGCTTTCGGCGCGGGCAGGCGAGACGAGCCCTTGGGACTCGAGGAAACGCAGCTTCGATACCGAGATGTCTGGAAACTCGTCCCGTAACAGCTCGATGACTTCGCCAATACTCAGCGTCTCCTCAGGCATTGCCGTGAACTACGAGGAAATGGAATCGTCCGACCAGTACCTCATCGCCTGCCTCGAGCTCTGCCGAGTCGACTCGTGACTCGTTGACGTATGTGCCGTTCGTCGAGCCTGAGTCCTCGACCGACAGCTTCCCTTCTTGGACGATGAACCGGCAATGGTGACGAGACACGGTGACGTCGTCGAGGAAGATGTCGCTGTCGGGGTGGCGGCCCACAGTGGTGACGCCCGGGTTCAGAACGAATGTCATGCCCGCTCTCGGGCCCTGCTCTACGACCAGGGCGAAGCCCCGGATCCCTTCGACTGCCGCCGCCTCAGCCGGGGTGAGCGGGTGTTCTTTGCGATCTTCCAGCGGCAGGTAGACGACCGTGGGATCGTTGTCGAGTTCCGTACCGCAGTTGGGACAGAAATTCGCGTCGTCCGAGACCGTGGCCTGGCAGTTCGGGCAGGTCATCGCCGCAAGTCTAGAAGCGCCCGCCGGATCGCATCATTCGATCAGACGGGTGTAAGCGGCGGCGTCCAGAAGGTCGTTTGGGTCGAAACCATCGCCGGGGGTCATCGTCACGAACCAGCCTTCTCCGTACGGATCGCGGTTCACGAGGTCCGGCGAGTCCACCAGTTGGGTGTTGACGGCCGTCACGGTGCCGGTCAGCGGGGCGTAGATCTCGGCGACCGACTTGGTCGACTCCACCTCGGCCACCATCGCCCCCTTCTCGAACTCGGTGCCCGCCTCGGGCAGTTCGACGTACACGACGTCGCCGAGTTGGTCCTGGGCATAGTCGGTGATTCCCACTCTCACCGTTCCGTCGTCGAGCACCTCGACCCACTCGTGCTCTTCGGTGTACCGGAGATGCTCCGGGACGTTCACTCAAACCTCCTGATCACTGGACGAGGACTCTAACGAACCGAGAGCCTGGCGCACCTCTATCAGGTACTCGAATGCGACCCACCAATAGAGGATCAGGCCCACGATGCCGGCGAGCCAGGCGGGAGGCAGGAACATCCAGACGAGGATGTCGGCGGCGACGAAATAGAACGAGGCGATGGCACCGTAGAGCAGGAATGTCGCCACCTTCCCCATCATCTTGACCTCGAGGGCCTGGTGACCCCGAGCGACGAGCAGGACCGACGCCCCGCCGACGAGCGCCTCCCGGGCGAGCAGCGGCCACCCGATCACGTATGGAACCACCCCGGCTATGAGCCCTCCGATCAAGGCCGAGGCGATCATCAGCCGGTCGGCGACGGGGTCGAGGATCTTTCCGAGCTTCGAAACCTGGTCGAGGCGGCGGGCGAGATAGCCGTCGACCCAGTCGGTCCCACCGATCAGGAAGATCAGGGCAGCGGCCAGTCCGACCCGACCCTGGGCCAGCAACACCCACCAGAAGTAAGGGATGGCGAGGAGTCGGACGAACGAAACCAGGTTCGGGATCGTGAGGATGCGTTCGTCCACGCCGTCAGGGTAGTGAGGGCGACTCGAGCCGCCCGTTCGACTACCCGACTGCCGCCCCGGAACGTCCGGATTCGATCGCCTCCCATTGCGAGTCGGTCAATACCTGCACCGCCGCAGGGAAGAGGTCGTATTCCTCGACGGCGATGTGACGGTGGAGATCATCGAGGAGGCGCTCGAGTGTGATGGCGTCGATGTCGGCACCCACGTCGAGGATCGTTGCGAAACGCCGGTGGTCCTCCTCGAGATCGTCGACGTAGTAACTGCCGAGGCCGGCGATCCGCGCCTGAGCGAACACTCCTTTCTCCTCGCGGGTCACGTGTGGCTCCAGCGCGGCACGCAAGCGATCGAGCGCAGCGGGGAACTCGGGCGATCCGGCCTTCGCCAGACGCAGGGCTTCGTCGCCGAGTTCTTCGATTCTCTCGTGTTCGGCGCCGAGGTCAGCGATCTCGGGTACACGTCGACAGTCGCAGTAGTCACACATCGTGCCTCCTGTTTTTTCCGACCGACACCGTGAATACGGTACCGCCTGGCCACACGGGCGAAAGGGACGAAGGTCCACTCGGCTCAGGACTCCGACTGTCCTCACCTGCGGGAATGGCCCTGCTCGTTCTCCGTCGGAAGAGCCTCCCGGATATCCGATCCGGGTAGGGGCGCGCATTTTGAGCGTTCTTCGAGCGTCGGACTTCCAGCGCTACGGATTCGGCCAGGATTGCCCCACCCTCGCCGACTTGCGGAGCGGCTGAACCCCCCGCCACCGTTGAGTGGGCTGATGGTGGATTGCAAGTGGCGTCCGGTACTCCTCCCTCCCGGAAGGGCATCGAAATGGGACGAAGGATGTTCCAGTACCGGACGGCACGGGCCCTGCAAGGGCATCGCTATCAGCGAGCGGCGACCGACACGGAGCCCGCCGCTGCCTCGCCGGGGGGAACGATCAGGCCGGCGAAGAAGCTGACATGGGGATGGCTCGCCCTGCTCAACGGGCGCCGAAAGACCGCTCAGGAAGGTGGCAGTCGGCCGGACCCGCTTCCAGAGATCTGATCGGTCGAGACGGCGGTCACCAGGTTTCCCGGTGCACCACTTCTTCGAAAGGACGACGGTCCGGCTTGGCGATCGGTCTGATCGGGCGATCGGCCGGATAGCCCACCGAAAGCATCATGGCGCACTCCCGGTCCTCGGGGTAGCCGAGGATCTCCCGTGCCATGTCCTGGTCCTGCACTGCGGCATGACCGGTACCGAGCCCGAGATCGGCCGCCATGATCATCATCGACATCACCGCGTGACCTAGGTCGAACCAGGCGAGGATGCGTTCCCGTTCCCCGTCGAATCGTGGGATGACGGAGGCAATTGCCGCAGGGGCACCGGCGACGTGCCACGCCCCTCGCCAGACGCCGGACAGCCGCTGCAACTTCTCAGGGTCGGTGACCAAGATGAAGTCCCAGTTCTGTGCGTTGCTGGCCGACGGCGCCCGCCGCGCCGCCTCGAGGATCCGATCGAGATCCTCCTTCGAAACCGGAGTCGATTCGAACTGCCTGACGTTCCTACGGGCCCTGATGGCGTCCCACGTTTCCATGCCAGGAACTCTATGAGGCTCGGTCGTGTCTACGACGCCTGATCCGTCGGATTCGCTCGGATAGGAGGAACATGTGGGGGCGGGTATCATCAGGCTTCCACGGGCCGTGGCGCAGCTTGGTAGCGCGCTTGACTGGGGGTCAAGAGGTCGTGGGTTCAAATCCCGCCGGCCCGACCAGGAAACCCGCTCCGTTGAGCGGGTTTCCCCTGTCTGAGGCGACCCGCCGACACTCCGAATTCGCCCTTTGAACACGGCCTGAACACATTCCATCGGTAGCCGTCTCCCATCATGGCGGGGAGACGACCGATCGCCTGCCGTTGCGTGTTCGGCAGAGCGCTCGCGTGGATGTCCATCGCGACGCGGATGGACGCATGGCCGAGCGTTTCCTGCACGACCTTGGGAGCCACCCAGGAGGCTGGCCGATCCCTTGCTGGTGCTGCTCCTTGGTTGTGCCGAGGAGGGCGTCTACCCGCCGGGTGTCACCAATCCCCGCTCGTAGGCGACGATCACCGCTTGTACCCTGTCCCGCAGGCCCAGCTTGGCGAAGATCCGATTGATGTGCGATTTCACGGTCGCGTGGCTGATGAAAAGCGCGTCGGATATCTCAGTGTTGGTCATCCCCTGGGCCAGGTGACGCAGAACCTCGATCTCGCGTTCCGTGAGCTCGGGGAAGCCGGTCTCGGTCGGCGCGCTCGGCCGGTTGACGTATTCCTCTATCAGCCGGCGGGTTATCTCGGGAGCCAATAGAGCCTGGTCCTCGTAGACGAGGCGCACCGCCCGGGTCAGCTCAGCCGGCGGCGCCGACTTCAACATGAAGCCGCTCGCCCCCGCCTTGAGGGCGTCGTAGACGTAGTCGTCGGTGTCGAAGGTGGTGAGGATCAGGATCTTGCATCCTGCGCCGGCTCCCTCCAGCAGCCGCCGGGTGGCTTCGATGCCGTCGAGCTGGGGCATGCGGATGTCCATCAGCACCACATCGGGCGACAGCTGGCGTGCCAGGTCGACCGCCTCGTAGCCGTCGCCAGCCTCTCCGATCACGGCGAAGTCGCCGCCTGCCTCGAGGATCATCCGCAGCCCTGCTCGCACCAGGGCCTGGTCGTCACACAACAGAACCCGAATCATGCTCACTGGCTGGTGTGCGGACGGGGAGCTGGGCGTGGACGTAGAAGCCTCCTTCGGCGGTGGGTCCGGCCGACAGCTCGCCTCCGAACAACTCGACTCGATCCCGCATCCCGCGCAGCCCCGACTCTTCACCCGGCGCCTCGGCCTCCACCGGCCCCGTGTTTGTCACGTCGATGTCCAGCCGATCGCCCGAATAGGGGAGACAGACGGACACGTCGGCGGCGGGTGCGTGCTTCATCACGTTCGTCAGCGCCTCCTGCACGACCCTGTACGCGGAGAGGCCGACACCGGCGGTGACCGGCTGGGGTGTCCCTTCGGTGGTCATCTTCACCGAGAGCCCACTGTCTCTCACATGGTCGATCAGCTCGCCGATGTCGTCGATGCCGGGCTGGGGGCGGAGGCCTTCGTGCGGTTCGGACCCACGTAGGATGCCCAGCAGGAGCTTCATATCGGTCAGGGCGCGGCGGCCGGTCTCCTGAATCGTGCGCAGAGGCACCAGCGCCCGGGCAGGGTCGGTTCTGACGACCTGCTCCGCGGCGCCTGCCTGGAGCACCATCAGGCTCAAGTTGTGGGCGACGACGTCGTGGAGCTCACGGGCGATCCGTCGACGCTCCGCTTCGATGGCCTGACGAGCACGCTCCTCGCTCGCGGCTGCCAGCGCCGCCGCCCGACTCTCGTGTGTGCGGGCTTCGACTGTCCGGGTTCTGACCAGCCGCCCTGCGAGCCACGCCCCGACGACCACCAACCCCGCGAACCCGAAGTCGGATACCGCCCACCCCGGGTTGGCCGGCACGGTCACGATTGCTGAAGTCCCGATGATGGCCAGCCCCCACAGCGACCGCCGTTTCTCGGCGTGGCTTCCGACGCTGTAGGACGCCACCAGCACCGCGACCAACGACGCCAGCTGGGCGTTGTGGGGCACACCCAGGAGTGTCTGGGCTGCGAACGCGCCGGAGACGGTCGCAGCCACCGTGACGGGCAGGTGCCTCCTCCAGAGGAGCGGGATGGTCATCAACGTCGCGCCCGGGATGGTGACGCCCCGGGGCAACCCCGGCAGTCCCGACAGCTCGGCCAGTGCGAATGCGGCGAGGCCGACTGCGAGGAGGACATCCCCTGGGCTGCCGAATGCACGGACGAACCGGCGGCTATTGGTGGTGGCGGTCGACACGGTCGCACCATAAGTCCGCTCCCACGACCGGACAACCACCTGCAGGTGGAGAGTGCCTGCAACCGGAGGTGGAGATCCTTCCTCCCAGGTTTCCTCCCCCACGCTCTGAGATTCGGCCGCTGCTCCGATGCCATCTGAGGTGACCTTCCGTACGTTCGGTGGCTGACGGTCCGGAACAGCCGGACCCCTGACGAAAGGCGATCTCAACGATGAGTTCGACCCAAGCTGCAACTAGACCGGCACGGACCGGCAGACTCCGCCACATCGTGACCGTGCTGTCCACAGCCGGATTCGGGGTGCTTCTGCTTCTCTCCGATCTTCTCGACCCCGTGGGAGACGGAACAGCGGAGAACCTCCTGTCAGCGGCGACCTCGAACTCGGGAGCCTTGACGACCTCGTCACTTCTTCTTCTGTTCTCGTCGGTGCTGCTCATCCCGGCGACGGTGGCGATTGTCAGGCTGACGCCGGCCCGGGGCGCTGCGTTCGCAAACGCAGGGGCGGTGCTCTTGGTGATGGGAGCGCTGGGGCATGCGATGGCTGCGACCTTCTACCTGGTTGTCGCCGCTCTTCCGGGCACAGGGCTGTCGGAGCCCGACCTCGCAGGTGTGGTGCAGTACCTCAACGAGGCTCCCAGCCTTGCGGTCTCGTTCCTCTTCATCGTCAGTTTCGGGTTCGGGCTCTTGCTCGCATTCATCGGATTGAAGCGAGCGGGAGTGGTCCCCCTCTGGGTCCTCGGCGCGGTGATTGCCGCCTTCCTCATGGAGATGGCCGCACCTGGAGGCCAGGCCATCGCAGCTGTCAAGCAGAGCCTGGGTGTCGTCGCTTTCGGCTACCTCGCCTACGCGATGAGCCGTGACCCGGAGCCGACCCAGCCCGAGTGAAT
This sequence comes from Acidimicrobiia bacterium, assembly GCA_036380875.1. GTDB lineage: Bacteria > Actinomycetota > Acidimicrobiia > Spongiisociales > ZC4RG35 > ZC4RG17. The sequence continues at coordinate 38,032 of DASVDX010000071.1, read as the reverse complement.
CTCCATCTCACCACCTCGACGCGGCGCCGCGGACTGTTTTGGTCACCGCGGCGCCGCGTCGTTGGCCTGGGAGCTCAGCATGCGACACCGTGGAATCTCGGCACTCGAACGTGCGGGATCTCGGTAGTCATCCACCCTATGAGGCGGTGTGCCGGTTGCGGCGGCATTGCGCGGAGCCAAGCCCGGACCGCCTCCGGATCAGGCTCGGCGCCGGGCCGAGGCGTTGCCGGCGGCACCCACTCCCGCACCGAGCCCGCTCGGGTCCGAATCGCTGGCGAGATGGACGTCGCGGGGGTCTTGGTAGGTCGCTGCCACCGCTTCCTTCAGCAGCTCGAGCTGTTCCTCGACAACCGCCCGCCTCTCGCCAGGGGCGACTCGTTCCAGGTCCTCGAGTGCTGCCGCCAACCGCCGGGCGACCTGAGGTGAGCCTGCCCCCGCCATCCGCAACTCGACGAAGGCGAGGTGGACGTAGTCCTCCCAGGTCGACACTCTCTCGATGAGCCTGAGGTTTCCCTCGTCGTCGTGATGGCACCCGTCGTGGAAGGTACGGCGGGACAACTCCCGCAAGCAGTCGTGGATGCGGTCGACGGCCTGCACGGCGGTGGTCGGATCGAGCCACGGCCCGTCCGCCAACGCTCGGATCCCCATGTCCACGAGAAGGCGGATCCCGTAGGCGACGTCCTGTTCCAGATTCCGCTCCAGATCGAGGATCACGGCACTCAGGACGGCGTCTCGGTCGACTCGGTCCGGCTCTCCTCGTATCACGAAGAGCTCGCTTCCAGCCGGAACGAACTCCCCCAGCGCAGGCACCATCTCCAGGACACAGTCGCCCTTCTTGGCCGCCTCTATGAGGTGGTTGTAGGCGATCTTCGTGACCACGCCAGACTTGGTGGCACAGATCGCCCCCGGATCCTCTTCCCTGTCGTTCTCCTGGGGATAGACACGATCCACTAGCTGGCGGGTCTCATCCCCCGCGATCTCGACGAGAGCCGACACCCTCAACGCCCGGCCGATGTGGTGGATGTACACCACCAGGACGGCGATGCTGACGAGCGCCAGGAGGAACGTGACGACGATGGCCGCGCCCGGGACCTGACCCTGTCCGTCGGGACCGTCGGGATCGACTTCGCGGATCGCCAGCAACGTATGCACGAAAGTGGCGACGAACAGGCCGATGGCGAACTGACTGGGCCTGTCCCGCAGGAGACGCTGAACGATCCGGGGCGAGAACTGGCCCATGGCGAGTTGTACGACCACCAGCACGATCGTCAGCACGAGTACCGCCAGGTTCACCATCGAAGCGGCCACCGTCGTCAGGATCGCCACCGCCGCCTCCGGCCCTCCGACCAGCGATGGGGGCAGGAGTCGATAGTCGTTTGCCCTGTCGAGCGCGATCGTGGCGAAGGAGAGGCCGATCCCCACCAGGACACAGAGGACCGGGATCAGCCACAGGCTCGTCGAGATGTTCTTGTAGAGCTTGTAGAGGACGATCTTCACGCCGGCGGCCCGGTCGAGCATGCCTCAGCACGCCGCGTCCGCGGCGATTCGGCGTCAGGTGGCTGTGTCAACCCCGTCCTCCAGACTCTCGGGGTGGATGACCTACCCGGGGTCAGATCTGCGAAACGCGGGGAAGGGGTCCGAAACGACAACCGCCCCGTGACCCGAAGGCCCCAGGGCGGTATCGGGAACCGAACGAATCGGCTCCGTACAAAAAAGTAGACGCTCCAGGAATGGTGAGCAACTGGAATCCATGGATTGTTTTCGCGGTCTCCGAGATGGCGATTCCCGCCGCGCCCGGTGATACTTCCCTCCATGAGCCAGGCCGTTGCCCGTCTTCTCGTGTTCTTCACTTCGGCAGCGGTTCTGGTGATCGAGATCCTGGCGCAACGGCTCCTCGCCCCCTACCTCGGGGTGAGCCTCGAGGTCGTCACCGGCGTGATCGGCGTCATTCTCGCCGGCATCGCCATCGGCGCTTGGGCCGGAGGGCGAGCCGCCGACCGTATGGATCCGGCCAAGCTCCTCGGGCCGATCCTGATCGGCGGCGGGCTCAGCGCCCTCGCCGCCCCGATCGTCGTCGACATCGTCGGTCCGGCGATCTCCTCAGCCGGGCCGCTCAGCATCGTGATGCTCACGACAGTCGGGTTCTTCCTGCCCGCCGCCATCCTGTCCTCCGTCCCGCCGGTGGTGGTCAAGCTGCGGCTCGCCTCCCTGGAACAGACCGGCACAGTGGTCGGCTCCTATTCAGCCGTCGGCACCGCCGGAGGCATCTTTGGGACGTTCGCCACCGGTTTCGTCCTCATCGCCGCCTTTCCGACCCGCCCGATCGTGATCGCCGTCGGCACCGCCCTGGTGGTCGCCGGCATCGTTCTTTGGGGACAGTTCGGACGGGTGGGCCTCAACGCCACCGCCGCCGGCCTCGTCCTCGTGGGAGGGATGTTCGCGCTGCCCGGCCCCTGTGACTTCGAGACCACCTACAGCTGTGCCGTCATCGAGTTGGATCTGGACCGTCCTGGCGGCCGCACCCTGATCCTCGACCAGGTCTCGAACAGCTATGTCGACCTCGACGACCCCACCCACCTCGAGTTCCGCTACGCCCGGGTGGTGGCGGACGTGATCCACGTGATGCTTCCAGAAGGCCCGCTCACGGCGACCTCCATCGGAGGCGGCGGCTTCACTTTCGACTCGTATCTGAAGGCCACGCGGCCCGGATCACGCCACGTCACCTTGGAGATCGACGCCGAGCTCGTGGAGATCGGGCACGAGCAACTCGGGCTGGCCGAGGAGGCCGAGGTGATCGTCGGCGACGCCCGCCGATCGCTGCCGACGCTGGAGGAGGGAACCGCCGACCTCGTCTTCGGCGACGCCTTCAGCGGGCTCTCGGTGCCCTGGCACCTGACGACGGTGGAGTTCGTCGAGCACGTCGCCGCTCACCTGGCGCCGGGAGGCACCTACGTGATGAACGTGATCGACTACGGAGACCTCGACTTCGTCCGATCCGAGGTCGCCACCCTGCAGACGGTCTTCCCCCATGTAGCGGTATTCGCCCCGCCCACCTATCTGGCTGCGCAGGCGGGAGGCAACTTCGTTCTGGTCGCTTCCGCCTCGCCGATTCCGACGGAAGAGATCGAAGCCGCCATTCGCGCCCGAGGCGGAGTCGAGATCGGGATCGCCAACACGGCTCTGGATCCGTTCGTCGACGGTGCCCGGCCTCTCACCGACGACTTCGCCCCCGTCGACCAGATGATCGACCGGCCGTGAACGTCAGAAGACCTTGTCGATCACCCAAGCAACGCCCTGCACGAGCCGCCAGGCCAGGTAGAGCACGGCCAACGCCACCATGATCTTGAAGCTCCAAGGCGCCGGCGGGATCTCGTCGTCGGGATCCCGAGCTTCGCGCTCTGGTTGGGGCGGTTCAGTCGTCACGACGGCTCCTCAAGCGAGGCACCACCCGGATCGGCGTGCCCGTGAAGTCTTCGACCTCGCGCAAGCGGTTCTCGATGAATCGCAGGTAATCATCCCCCAATTCGCCGCCTGAGACGAACAGCACAACGGTGGGCGGCGCCACCGCCGCCTGCACCGCGTAATGGATCTTGGGTCGGCGACCCTTCCGCACCGGAGGGGGGTGGGCCGCCACCCAGGTGCGCACGAGGCGGTTGAGGACCCCCGTGGAGACACGCCGGTAGCGGGACTCGAGCACCGTCTCGACGGCCTCGCCGAGCCGCCGCACCCTCGCTCCGGTCAACGCAGAGATGCGGAGCATCGGCGCCCATTCGAGGAAGCCCAGCCGTTGGGCGATGTCGCGTTCCAGGAGTCGCCGGTCGTCCGGATCGACCGCGTCCCATTTGTTGACGAGGACCACCACCGAGGTGCCGGCCTGGATCACCTCGTCGGCGATGCGCTGGTCCTGGCGGGTGACTCCTTCCGCGGCGTCGATCATGAGCAACGCCACGTCCGCCTCCGCCAGGGCTTCGCGGGCACGCAGCACGGCGTAGAAGTCGGCATCTTCGGTGATCTGGGGCTTGCGCCGGATGCCCGCCGTGTCGACGAGGACGTAGGGTTTGCCGTCGATCTCGACCTCCACGTCGACCGGGTCCCGGGTCGTGCCGGGTATGTCGGAGACGATCACCCGCTCCTCCCCTACCAGACGATTGAGGAGCGTGGATTTGCCGACGTTGGGTCGTCCCACGATCGCCAGCCGGGGTATCTCGGACCTCTCCGACTCTTCGATCTGCTCGGGGAAATGAGCGACCACACGGTCCAGCAACTCACCCACACCTCGCCCGTGGAAGGCGGAAACCGGCATCGGTTCACCCAACCCCAGACCCCACAACTCGGCCACCTCCGGTTCCTGGGCGGCCGAGTCCACCTTGTTGGCAGCCAGCACGACCGGTAGGCCCGAGCGGCGGAGCATCTCCACCACCTCCCGATCTTCCTCGACGGTGGGTGTGGTGGCGTCGACGACGAGGATCACCACGTCGGCAGACGCCAGCGCCGCCTCCACCTGCTGACGGATGGCGTCTTCGATGGTGTCCTTGGGGTTCACCTCCCACCCGCCGGTGTCGACCAGGATGAAAGGGCGACCTGCCCAGTCGGCGTCGAACTGCCGGCGGTCGCGGGTGACACCCGCCTGTTCTTCGACGACGGCGAGGCGCTTTCCGACTATTCGGTTGACCAGCGTCGACTTGCCGACGTTGGGGCGGCCCACGACGGCGACGATCGGCAGGCGCCCGGCGGGCACGACGGATTCCATCACCAGAACGCTAGACCGTCAGGTGGCGATCGAAGCCAGGGCTTCCGTCGCCGTCCACTCCCGGTCGCGATCGAGCCAGCCGGGCTCGGCTGGCGGACGGGCGGTCACCCCCGCCTCGACCAGCGCCCCGAGCGTCGTGACGAAGCTCCGCAGCTGCGGGGGCAGGGGGAAGTACTCGCCTTCTTCGGTCACCCGCCACAACTCGAAGCCTTGTGCCGGATCGATCCGGTCGATGACATCCTGGACGAGATAGTCGGGGGCTGAAGCACCGGCGGTGAGCCCGACTACCTCGGCGCCTTCGAGCCAGGCCGGGTCGATGTCGGCCGCCGAGTCGATCCGGTGAGCGGGCGTCCCGTGCTCCCGTGAGTAGCGGACTAGGGCCTGGGTATTGGACGAGTTCTCGGAGCCGACGACGAGGATGACGTCGCACTGGCTGGCGAGTTGCGCCACCGCCTCCTGACGGTTGGTGGTGGCGTAGCAGAGGTCGGAGCGGCGGGCTGTCTGGAGACTCGGAAAGCGTCGCTGGGCTTCCTCCAGCACCGAAGCCCACTCGTGCATTCCCAGGGTGGTCTGGGCTACGAGGGCGACCCGGTCCGGGTCGGAAGGACGGAAGCCGTCGAGGCCCCATTCCGGCTCCACCAGGGTGATGGCCTCGGGCGCCTCGGCAACGGTGCCAACGGCCTCGTCGTGGCCCTGGTGGCCGACGTAGATGATGTCGTAGCCTTTCGAGGCCATTCGCTTGACCTCATGGTGGACCTTCGTGACCAGCGGACAGACCGCGTCGATCACCACCCCGGCGCGCTCCTCGGCGCCGGCCACGACCTCGGGAGCCGACCCGTGGGCTGACAGCATCACGGGGGCGCCTTCGGGCACCTGGGAGATGTCGTCCACGAAGACGACCCCGACCCGCTCGAATGCTTTGACGACCCACTCGTTGTGGACGATCTCGTGATAGCAGTAGACGGGCGGCTCGAAGATCCTCACCATCCAGGTGAGAGCCTTGATCGCCATCTCCACGCCGGCACAGAAGCCGCGGGGTTCGGCCAGGAGCACGCGTTGGACCATCGAGGTCATGGTAGGGACCGGACCCCCGAACCGGGAAAGGCCGCGCGACCCGTTCTATGCGTCACCCGGGGGTGTTTTTCCGCCCCGTTCCAGTCACAAGAAACTCGATATGCGGTCCACGACCTGGTCGATCGTGAGGTGGGTCGTGTCGATGACGATGGCGTCGTCAGCCGGGCGGAGCGGTGAGGTCGCCCGGGTGGAGTCGAGGCGATCGCGCCGGTCGAGAGCCGCCTTCACGTCCCCCACCGCCGAGCCGATCTCGCCCGAGCGCCGGGCGGCCCGCACCGCCGGATCGGCGTCCAGGAACACCTTGAGGTCGGCATTGGGGAACACCACTGTGCCGATGTCGCGTCCCTCCACCACTGCCCGGTTGCCCGCTCGCTCCACCCAGCGCCGCTGTGCCTCCACTAGACGCTTGCGCACCTCGGGATGGGCCGACACCACCGACACCGCACCCGTGACTTCGTCGGAGCGGATCTCCTTCGACACATCGCGACCATCGAGCAGCGTCCTTCCCTCGACCTGGTCGATGACGCGGCCGTCGATGACGCTCACCACGGCCCCCTCGTCCTCCGGGTCGACACCTGCTTCGAGCACCGCCAACGTCGCCGCCCGGTAGAAGGCACCGGTATCGAGGTGGGCCGACCCGAGTCGCTGCGCCAGCAGACGGCTGACGGTCGATTTGCCGGCACCCCCCGGCCCGTCCACTGCCACGATCAGGCTCACAGCCCCTCCAGCATCTGGAAGTATTCCGGCCAGGTCTTCTGCACGACGCCGGGGTCGGAGATGCTCACCCCGTCGACGACCAAACCGACGAGGGCGAACGCCATCGCCATCCGATGGTCGCCGTAGGTGGCGATCTCTGCCCCGTGGAGGTCCCCGGGGGTGACCACGAGCGTGTCGCCCTGCACCTCCGCCCGGGCCCCCAGCCGGCGCAGTTCCGTCTCCAGGGCCGCCAGGCGGTCCGTCTCCTTCAGGCGGAGCGTCGACAGCCCGTGGATGCGCGAGGGTCCGTCGGCAAACAGGGCCGCCACCGCCACGGCCATGGCCCCATCGGGAGCGGTCGACATGTCGATGTCTACCGCGGCGAGAGCCCCATTCGGTCCCTCGATCCGGACCATGTCGTCTCGCCGGATCACCTTGGCCCCCATCACGCCCAAGACGTCCAGGACGGCGAGGTCGGGCTGCGTCGACGATGCCGGAATACCCGGGATCTCGACCACTCCCCCGGTTATCGCCGCTGCCACCGCCGGATACACGGCAGCAGAGGCGTCGGGCTCGATGTCGACGTGAGCTTTCTCGTAGCCCGTCGGCTGCACCACGAACCGGTTCCCGTCCACCTCCACCTCTGCGCCGAACCGCCGCATGATCTCCACGGTGCCGTCCAGGTAGGGCCGCGAGACGGGGTTCTCGCCGATGTCGATCGTGGTCTGAGATTCGGCCAGCGGGGCCACGAGCAACAGGGCCGAGGCGAACTGCGACGACTGGGACGAGTCGACGAAGATCTCGCCCCCTCTGAGCACCCCCGAGCCGTTCACCTCGACAGGCGGGAAACCGCCGCTGTCCGAGGCTTCGCCCCCGAGGGACCGGATCGCTTCCACGAGAGGACCGATCGGGCGCTCCCGCATGCGCGGGACTCCGTCCACCACCACCCTCCCTTTCGCCAGCGCGGCCACCGCGGTGATGAAGCGCGCTGTCGTGCCCGACGCTCGCACGTCGATGCGGACGTCGTTCGCCTCGAGCTCTCCCCCGGTCCCCAGCACCAACCACGGGTCGTCGTTGTCGTCGATGAGCACGCCGAGCGCCCGTAGCGCTTCCCGCATGGCCTCAGTGTCGTCGGCCTCCAGCGGCCGGTAGAGGCGGCTGACTCCGGTGCGGGCGAGAGCCGCCGCCACCAACGCCCGATTGGTGAGGGACTTCGACCCCGGAACCGCCACGCGGGCGGCTACCGGTCTGCCGAGGGGTTCTACAGCGAGCACAGAATGGAAGCTACCTGCCTTTTCGGACGTCTCAAACCGAGCCGGCGGCATACAAGGCCGCCACCTCGTCCGGCTCGAGCCGCCGCCACGTGCCGGGCTTGAGCCGGCGATCGGAGATCGGGCCGATCGCCGTGCGAACGAGCCGGACCACGTCGTGGCCGAGAGCGGCGCACATGCGTCGGATCTCGCGTTTGCGGCCCTCGCCCATCACGATCTCGAGCATCGTCTGGCCTTTGAGTGTGTCGACGACCCGGGCTCGCCGGGCGGCTGCTGGGCCGTCGTCGAGTTCGAGGCCCTCCTCCAACTGGTCGACCCATCTCCCGGGCCGGCCTTCGACGAGGACGAGATAGGTCTTCTCGATCCCATAGCGAGGATGTGTCACCAGGTTGGCCAGGTGACCGTCGTTGGTGAGGAGGATCAGCCCCTCCGAGTCGGCGTCCAGGCGACCCACCGGGTACACGCGCGGCTCGGCCGGGACCAGATCCACGACGGTGCGCCTCCCCTGGGGATCGTCCGCGGTCGAAATGACCCCGACCGGCTTGTAGAGGAGGTACGTGACCAGATCGGGTCGAATCGGAATCGGCTTCCCGTCGATGGCCACCTGCTCCGTCGCGGGATCGACCCGCTCGCCGATACGGGCCCGTCGGCCGTCGATCGTGACCCGTCCCTGGGCGATCAGCTCCTCGGCAGCGCGCCGGGACATGAGCCCGCTCTGCGCGATCGCCTTCTGCAGCTTCGGTTTCTCGGCCATCGGCGCTCACGCGCCCTCGGCCACCCCCGGCCGGAACGTCTCCTCCAGCGCGCCCACCACTTCGGCGGGCGGGACGTGATCGGCCAGCGGCGGCAGTTCGGCCAGTGAGCCGATCCCCAGCTTCTCGAGGAACAGCGGCGTCGTCCGGTACACGGCGGGGTTGCCGGGTAGGGACAGGCGGCCGGCCTCTTCGATGAGCCCCAGCCGAAGCAGGCTCCGCACCGCCGAGTCTGAGTCGACGCCGCGGATCTCGGCGATCTGCGCCCGCGACACCGGCTGTCTGTAGGCGACCACGGCCAGAACCTCCAAGGCCGCCGTCGAGAGGCGGCGGGCCGTCGCCGAGGACGAGAAACGCTCCAGGTAGGGATAGGCCTCGGGACGCGAGTACAGGCGCCATCCCCCGGCGGTCGACCGGGCCACCAGGCCCGAATCGCGAGCCTCGAGGTTGGCGTTCAACTCTTCGATCAAGCGCTCGACCTCGTCCGGCGTCACCTCGAGCACCTCTGCCAGTTCGCTGACGGGAACTGGAGCTTCGGTGACGAACAGGATCGCCTCGAGAGCGGCGAGAGGACTCATGGGGCCGCCCATTCGGAGGTCAGATCGTCCGCACCTCGGCCGGTGTGGCGCACCACGATCTCGGACATCCAGTCTTCCTGGCTCACCTCGACGAATCCCCACCGGGCCAATTCGAGGAGAGCGAGGAAGTAGGCGGCCACCTCCACCGGTCGGCGACAGTGAGCGACGAGGGAGTCGAAGCCAGCAGTCACCTCTTCGCTGATGCGGACGCGCAGCTCGTCGATGGCCGCCTGCACGGAGGGCAGGTCGAAGTCGAGGTGGTCGAGGTCGGGTTCGTCCTTGGGAGCGGCGAGGATGGACGCCGCGATCCGCGCCAACCCCACGGCGTCGGTGGGGATCACCACCTCCGGCGCCGGTACGGCGATGTCCTGGTCGATGCCGCTGATCCGGGGGACGAACCGATTCGCCTCCTGCATCCGGTGGCGAATCACCACCGCCACGTCCTTGAACGTGACACAGGTGAGGAGGCGGGCCAGGAGGCGGTCCCGCTCCTCCATGAGCGCCAGTTCCTCGTCGAGGTCGAGTTCGGCGTCGGCGGGGAGCAGGGCATGTGCCTTGAGCTGGATGAGGGTGGCGGCGATGAGCAGGAACTCGGAGGTCACGTCCAGGTCGAGACGGCGCATCTCCTCGAGGTACGCCAGATACTCGGAGACGATGTCGGACAACCGCACCGCGGTGACGTCCACCTGGTGGCGCGTGATCAACTGGAGCAGCAGGTCGAGGGGGCCTTCGAAGACCGCAGTGGAAACGTGATAAGTCATGGTCTCAGAAGGCAAAGCGGCGCTCGCGTGTAGGCATCGGCGGTCATGCTGGTCGATGGCATCGGCCCAATCAACGATCTCGGCTGCCGACGTGGACGCGGGCCCGGTCGGCTGAAGTCAGGATCTCCCAGTCGGCGGTCGAGATGGTAGGGGGCCTTCCGATCTGGTGATGACGGGCGAACTCGATCACGACGGGCTCCTCGTCGCCCAGTTCGGCCGCAGCCAGGCGTCCGTGGTCCCGATAGAGACGCCAGCGAGGCGTGAGCGGGAGCCGGAAACGGATCGCCAAGGTGGCGAGAACGCGTCCGATCGCACCGAGGTCGGAATGGCGCTTGCCGACATCGTGCAGGAGTGCCGCCCGCACGAGATCCAGCCGCCCAGGCGCCGCTTCTGCCACGCTCTTGGCTGCTTCGAACCCATGACGCTGGTCCGCCCGGGGCTGTCCGAAGAACGCTCGCAAGGCGAGCGGACGCCCGGCGAGCCATTCCTCCACCTGAGTGACCTCGTGAGGGAGCAACCCGGGGGCGGTGACGAAGTCGAAGAACCGCGCCGCGAGATGCGACCACGCCCCCGGCATCGGCTTCAGCCGAGGCGTGACTTGCAGTCGACGCACAACGTCGACTCGGGTCGGGCCTCCAGGCGTGCGGCGGGGATCTCCTTGCCGCAGTTCGCACAGATGCCGTAGGTGCCCTGCTCGATCCGCTCCAGAGCCTTCTCGACCTCACGGAGCTGACCCACGAGCGTGTCGACCAGACCGAGGCGCTCTGTGCGCTCGGCCGTCACGGCCCCGGCGTCGGCGAAGCTGTCGCCGTAGTCGACGTCGGATCGCAGGTCACCGGTGGGCGTTGCACCGAGCTCGTCGAGTTGATCGACCAGCCGGTCGCGTGCCTTCTCCAGATCCTGTCGGATTGCTTCGATGTCGAGGGTGTTCATGGTCGAGCTCGGGTAGGTGGCAGTCCCGGGTCCACGCAGGTAGGCGTGACTAGACAACTGGGTAGCGGCTTTTCCCGGGATCGCTCACATGATAGCCGGTTGTCCCGCCGATCCTCGGGAAGATTCCGTTTAGTTTCGGCTGAGAGCGTCCTCTGGCGGCACGTAGGTCACGCCGAGGCTCTCGGCCACCGCCGGATGGCAGACATCGTCTCCGACGATGTTGAAGCCGTGCACCAGCTCGGGGTGGCTCGCCATCGCCTGCCGGGGTCCCTGATCGGCGAGTGCCAAGATGTAACGCAGGGTGGCGTTGGTCAACGCGTACGTCGACGTGTGGGGCACGGCGCCCGGGATGTTCCCGACGGCGTAGTGGATCACCCCGTGCTTCTCGAAGACCGGATCCTCGTGGGTGGTCTCGTGGCTGGTCTCGAAGCAGCCCCCTTGGTCGATGGCCACGTCGACGAGCACCGCCCCCTTCTTCATGGCGCGAACCATGTCCTCTGTGACGAGCTTGGGTGCCGATGCTCCCGGGACGAGGACGGTGCCGACGACCAGGTCGGCGGTGGTGACCTGGTCTTCGAGGTTGAGACGGTTGGACGACAGGGTCACGACCCGGCCTCCGTTGTGTGAGTCGATGCGGCGCAGCTTGTCCACCGCCACGTCGAGCACTGCCACTTCGGCTTGCATACCGGCCGCGATCAAGGTGGCGTTGGTTCCGGCCATCCCCGCCCCCAAGACGACGACTTTGGCGGGACGTACGCCCGCCACGCCGCCGAGGAGGATGCCCCGGCCGCCTTGTGCCGCCTCGAGGAAGTAAGCGCCCACCTGGGTGGCCATCCGCCCGGCGATCTCCGACATCGGGGCGAGGAGCGGCAGGCTTCCGTCGGGCAGCTGGACGGTTTCGTAGGCGATGCCGACGATCCCCCGGCTACGCAGCGCCTTCGCCAGATCGGGATGGGCGGCGAGGTGGAGGTACGTGAACAGCACCTGTCCCGGCCGGAACAGGCCGACCTCGGACATCTGGGGCTCCTTCACCTTGAGGATCAGGTCTGCCTCGGCGAACACGTCCTCGGCGGTGGGCACGATGCGGGCACCCTGCGACTCGTATTCGGCGTCGGAGATGCTGGAGCCCACACCGGCTTCCTTCTCGATGACGACGGTGTGGCCCCGGTCCACCAATTCCCTGACGCCGACGGGCGTCAGGGCCACACGGAGCTCGGCCGTCTTGATTTCTCTAGGCACCCCGACGATCAAGCCCTTCTCCTGTTCCACTCGAGCAAGGCGATCAAGGTCTTCGCATCCGTGAGCTCGCCGCGGCTGATCCTATCCAGAGCCTCGGCGATTGGAAGTGCGAAGAACGTCGCCCCGTGTTCTTCGGCGCCCTGCGGAGAACGCTCGGTGAAGTCCAGCCCTTCCGCCACGTAGATCTCGATGATCTCGTCGGTGTACCCGGGAGACGGCGCCATGGTGGCGAGGTGCTCTAGCTTGCGAGGCGTCGCCCCGAGCTCTTCCAGGAGCTCCCGGCGGGCGGCGTCCGCCACTTCCTCGCCGTCCTGGTCGAGCTTCCCGGCGGGGATCTCGTCTATCTCCCGCCCCAAGGCGACCCGGTGCTGGCGGATGAGCCACACATCGTCGCCGTCGATGGGGAGGATGGCGACGCCCCCCGGGTGGCGAACGACGTCCCGTTTGACCTCCTCGCCGGTCGACGAGCGCAGGATCACCTCCTCGAGACGCAGGAAGACGCCTTCTCCGAGGGTGCGGGTGGAGACGACTTCGAACTGCTCCTCCGAGCTCAAATGCGCTCCACCGTCTCGTCGACCGTCTCTCGCTGGCGGCGCCGGGCAAGCCCTGCCTCGATGAGCCCGGCGAACAGGGGATGCGGGTTGTCGGGCCGGCTCCGGAACTCCGGATGCGCCTGGGTGGCGATGAAAAACGGATGGTCGATCAACTCGATGAACTCGACGAGGTTGTCGTCGGGCGACAAACCGGAGAGCCTCATGCCCGCCCCCTCCAGCTCCTTGCGATACCGGTTGTTGACCTCCCACCGGTGGCGGTGGCGCTCGTAGATGAGCTCCTTGCCGTAGAGGGCCCGCACCTTCGACCCCTCGGCGAGCTTGGCGGCGTAGAGGCCCAGGCGCATCGTGCCTCCGAGGTCCTCGACGTCGTGCTGGCTGGCCATGAGGTCGATCACCGGGTGGGACGTCGACGCATCGAACTCCGTGCTGTTGGCGTCGGCGTGGCCCAGGACCGAGCGACTGAACTCGATCACGGCGCACTGGAGCCCGAGGCACAGGCCCAAGAACGGCACCTCGTGCTCACGGGCGTAACGGATCGCTTCGATCTTGCCTTCCACGCCGCGGTGGCCGAACCCGCCGGGCACGACGATGGCGTCGAGATCGGACAGGTAGCTGTCGGCGAGAAGGCCGGTGATGTCCTCCGAGTCGATCCAACGCAGGTCGAGCGCCACCCCGTGGGCGGCGGCGCCATGGCGAAGGGCCTCCACCACGGACAGGTAGGCGTCGGGGAGGGCGACGTACTTGCCGACGATCCCGACGGTGACCGGTTCGGTGGCCGACAGTGCCCGCTCCACCATCTGCGCCCATGTCTCGAGACGGGCAGGCCCCGTGACCAGGCCGAGCCGGTCGCACACCACGTCGTCGAGGCCGGCGGCGTGGAGGAGGAGCGGCACCTGATAGATGTCGGGGGCATCGGGTGCCGGGATGACTGCCCGCTCCTCGACGTCACAGAACAGGCTGATCTTGCGCCGTACCCCGTCGTCGATCGGACGGTCGGACCGGACGATTATCACGTCCGGGTGGATGCCGTGGCTCCGCAACTCGGCGACCGAGTGCTGCGTTGGCTTTGTCTTGTGCTCCTCGGACGTGTGCAGGTAGGGAACCAGCGTGACGTGAGCGAACAGGACGTTTGCTCGTCCGACCTCGTTGCCGAACTGGCGGATCGCCTCGAGGAAAGGAAGCGACTCGATGTCGCCGACCGTCCCGCCCACCTCGGTGATCACGACATCCACGTCGGAGTCGCGGCCGACCCGATGGATCCGCTCTTTGATTTCATTGGTGATGTGCGGGATGACCTGGACCGTGTCGCCGAGGTAGTCGCCGCGGCGTTCCTTTTGGATCACCGACAGATAGACCGATCCTGCGGTCACGTTGGAGTGCCGCTTCAGGTTCTCGCCTGTGAACCGCTCGTAGTGGCCCAGGTCGAGATCGGTCTCTCCCCCGTCGTCCGTGACGAACACCTCGCCGTGCTGCAGCGGGTTCATCGTTCCCGGATCCACGTTGATGTAGGGGTCGAGCTTCTGGTTGACGACCCTCAAGCCACGGGCTTTGAGGAGCCTTCCCAAAGAAGCGGCGGTGATGCCCTTGCCGAGGCTAGAGACAACACCGCCGGTGACGAATACGTACTTTGCTTGCGAGGGGGCAGCGGCCGATTCTGAAACCGGGGAGGCTGGCTCGCTGAAAGGAAGCCCGTTCATGACGGGAGCCCACGGTAGCACGCGGGAACCATTAGCCCCGTATCTTCATTTCAGCCCCAGCACGTCGTCGAGCCCCACCGCCACACCTTGCATGTCGACCACGGCCCGCACCGCAGCCACAGCTCCCGCTGCAAACGAGTCGTAGGAGGTGGACTGGTGGACGATCGAGAATTGCTCTCCTGAGTTGGTGAACGCCACCTCTTGGTGCGAGAGGAGCCCGGCCAGGCGCAGCGAGTGGACGTGGACTCCTTCCACATCTCCTCCGAGCGCACCGGCGACCAACTCCTCCGACTTGGGCTGCGAGCGCCCGCCGGCGGCGGCGACCCGGGCCGCCGTCTGCAGGGCGGTGCCGGAGGGGGCGTCGGGTTTCCGCTCGCTGTGACGTTCGACGATCTCGACTGTGGCGAAATGAGGCGCCGCCAGCTCGGCGAACCGCATCATCAGCACGGCGCCGATGGAGAAGTTGGGCACGATCAGGCACGCCTTCTCGGCGCCTTCCCAGAGCCGCCGGACCTCGTCGATGCGTTCCCGGGTGAAGCCGGAGGTTCCGACCACGACCGCCGCCCCGGTTCGGCGCCACCGTGCCAGGTTGTCCATGACCGGACCGGTCGGCGCGGCCTCGACGATCACGTCGACCTCGACCGCTTCGTCGACGTAGGGGACCCCCTCCCACTCGCCGGCACGCGAGGGGTTGTGGACGGCGACGAGTTCGATATCGGGCGCCTGGCGCAGGCCTCTGGCGACGGCCGTAGCCAGCTTGCCGGGCACGCCGGAGACGAGGGTGGTGATAGCCATTCCCCGGACTCTAGGGGCGTTCCTCTCCCGTCAGTTGATGCGCCGGTCGTGGCTGGCCCACTCCTTCTCCCGGAGCACGAACTTCTGGATCTTGCCCGTCGAGGTCTTGGGCAACTCGTCGACGAACTCGACCGCGTCAGGCGCCTTGTAATGGGCGAGCCGATCCCGAACGTGCGCGATGATGTCCCCCTCCGATGCCTCCGATCCCGGCCTGAGCACGACGAACGCCTTGGGTCGCTCCCCCCACTCCTCGTCCGGGATGGCAACCACCGCCGCTTCCAGGGCCGCCGGGTGGGAGAGAATCGCCTGCTCGACCTCGATCGTGGAGATGTTCTCCCCGCCGGAGATGATGATGTCCTTCGACCGATCCCGCAGTTCGATATAGCCGTCGGGGTGCCACACGGCGAGGTCCCCGGAGTGGAACCAGCCGCCGCGGAACGCCTTTTCGGTGGCTTCGGGGTCGTTGTAGTAGCCGAGCATCACGTTGTTGCCCCGCATCACGACCTCACCCAGCGTCTCGGCGTCCTTGGGCACGTCGTTCATGTCCTCGTCCACGACACGGATCGGGTCTGCTCCGAGGTAGGCGACGCCTTGGCGCTTGAGCATCGAGGCCCGCTCGTCGCTTTCGAGGGACTTCCAATCCGGCTGCCATTCACACACCGTGTATGGCCCGTACGTCTCGGTGAGCCCGTACACGTGGACGATGTGTGCTCCCAGTTCCTCGAGCCGCGCCAGGGTGGTCGGGTTGGGCGGGGCGGCCGCAGTGGTGATCGTGAACCCCTCCGGAAGCTGCTTCGCCTTCTCGTGATAGGCGACGCCGGCGAGGACGGGAGGAGCTCCGTTGAAGTGCGTCACACCTTCGGTGTCGATCAGCCGCCAGATCTCGTCGAAGTCGACGGATCGGAGGCACACGTGGCGAGCGCCAACGGCGGTGACGGCCCAGGTGAAGCACCAGCCGTTGCAGTGGAACATGGGAAGCGTCCAGAGATAGACCGAGTCCGGGCCGACCCGGGCGTGCACCAGCTCGGCCAGAGAGTTGAGATGGGCACCTCGATGGCTGTACTGGACACCCTTGGGGCGCCCTGTGGTGCCCGATGTGTAGTTGATCGAGATCGGGCGCAGCTCGTCGTCGACCCGCCACTCCCGCCATCCGCCGGTGCCGTTCTGCACCAACTCTTGGTACGTCATCGAAGGGGATGAGAGCGGCAGTGCAGGGGCGGCATCGGCGACCTGGACGACCATCCGCAGCTCCGGGCACTCCGACAAGACGTCGACCAGTGGCTCGAGCAGCACCGTGTCGACCACCAGCACTTTCGATCCGGAGTGCTGGAGGATGTAGCTGATCTCCTCGGGCGACAGTCGGATGTTGATCGCCACCAGCATCCCCCTGAGCAGCGGCACGGCGAAGTGGCCGATGAGCATCTCAGGGATGTTGGGCAGCAGGTAGGCGACCCTGTCCCCCTCGTCGACGCCCAGCGCCGCCAGCCCGGCGGCGACGGCCTGGGTCTCTTCAGCCATTTCGGCATGGGTGACGGTTCGTTCCCCGTAGGAGATCGCCACCTTGTCGGGGAACACCTGGGCTGATCGCTCCAGGAAGAGGAGCGGGGTCAGCTGGGTGACGTCGACGCGGTCCATCTCATCTGCCTCCGGAGAGGTGTCAGTCGGGCCAGATGGGCTGGCGTTTCTCGAGGAACGCCGACATGCCCTCCTGGGCGTGGGGAGCGCCGGCGTTGTCGGCCATCACGGGCTGGGCAATGGCGTAGGCCTCGTCGATGGGTCGGCCCGCTTGGCGGTAGAAGGTCTCCTTGCCCAAGGCGATGACGTGGGCGCTGTACGAGCTGATGGTCTCGACGTACTCGTCGATGGCCGGGTCGAGGTCTTCGGGCGGCACGACCCGGTTGACCAGCCCCCACTCGAGGGCGGTGGCGGCGTCCACCGGCCTGGCGGTGAGCAACATCTCCATCGCCCGCTTTCGGCCGATCGCCCGCACCAGCGGCACCGCCGGAGTGGTGCAGAACAGCCCGATCCTGACGCCGGGGGTGGCGAACCACGCTTCGGTGGAGGCGACCGCCAGGTCGCACGAAGCAACGAGCTGGCAGCCCGCGGCAGTGGCCACGCCGTGCACCCGGGCGATGACCGGCTGGGGGATCTGTTGGATGGTGGTCATCATCTCGGTGCAGACGGCGAACAGCTCCTGATAGAAGCTCGCCTCCCGGCCGATCATCTCGGCGAGGTCGTGCCCGGCGGAGAATGCCGGTCCGTCGGCCGCGAGGACCACCACCCGCACGTCGTCCGGCACTTCCCTGAGTGCCTTCACCGTCTCGGTCATCAACTCCAGGCTCAGCGCATTGCGTTTGTCAGGACGATCGAGGGTGATCGTCAGTCGGGGGCTGGAGTGTTCGACCCGGATGTGGCTCCATCCCATACCCGCAGAGTAGCGCCGCGGCGATATTCCGACCGGCCGGTCCCCCGTCAGCCGGACGAGGCCATCTCCAGCAGCTCTTCTGCCGCTTCCCGACCGCGTTCGGACTCGGGAAGCCCGGCCAGCATCCGCGACAGCTCGGCCACCCTCTCTTCGCCTTCGACCCTTTCGGCGGTAGCGGTGTTGCCGTCGCGGCGCACGACATAGTGGCGGTCGGCGAACGCCGCCACCTGCGGGAGATGGGTGACGCACAGCACCTGGCGTTCACTGGCCAACGCCGCCAGCTTGCGGCCGAGGGCGAGGGCAGTCGCCCCGCCGATTCCGGCATCTATCTCGTCGAACACCAGCGTCTCGCTCCGGCCTCGACCCCCTGCCAGTCGCAAGGACAGCACCAGTCGGCTCAGCTCGCCTCCCGAGGCGACCGACGCCACGGGCCCCGGGCTCAGCCTCGAGTCGGAGGCGAAGAGGAGCGTCACCGCGTCGGCGCCGCTCGGTCCCGCTTCGGTGGGCTCCACCGACACCTCGACCAGGGGGTCGCTGAAGCCGAGGTCGGTGAGATGCTCTCTCGCCACCTCGGCCAGCTTTGCCGCCGCCCGTCGCCTCGCATCTCTGAGGCGGCCCCCAGCGACGGTCACCTCCTCTTCGGCCACCCGCACCTCGTCGTCGATGCGCTCGGCGCGGCCGATCAGCGACTCGAGTTCCCCTTTGCGCCGTTCCGCTCGGGCGCCGAACGCCAGGATCTCCTCCAGCGTGTTGCCGTACTTGCGGCGCAACTCGCCGAGGAGTGTCAGCCGGCTCTCCACGGAAGCCAGCTCATCGGGGTCGAGCTCCATCGAGTCGGCGTAGACGCGCGCGTCGTGGGCATGGTCGTCGAGGGCGGCTGCCGTACCGGCGAGCGACTCGGCCAGCTCCTCCAATGTCGGGTCCAGTCGGGCAGCTTTCCGCAGGGCCGTCACCGCAGCCCCCGCCTCCTCGCGTGAGGCGTCGAGGCGCGTCATTGCCTCGTCGAGCAGGCCCGCGATCTCATCGGCGTGGCGAAGGCGATCGGAAAGACGGGTGAGCTCCACGTCGTCACCGGGCTGGAACCCGGAACGGGCGATTTCGTCGGCTTGGAACGTGACCAAGTCCAGCTCGCGGGCGAGGGCGGCGCGATCGCCACCCAGTTTTTCGCGGGCACTGCGGGCATCGGAGAGCGATTCCCACGCTCGCCGGTAGGCATCGAGGGCTGCGCGCCCTTCCTCGTCGAGGAGCCGATCCACCAGTTGCCGGGCTTCGGAGGGGCGGGTGAGCGACAGCTGGTCGTGTTGGCCCACGATGTCGACCATTCCCGCCACCCGTTCCTCCAGGGCGCGGGCAGACGCCACCGACCCGTCGAGATACGCCTTGCTCCGCCCGTCCCGCGGGAGACGACGGGAGGCGCCGATCTCGTTGCCGTCGGCGTCGAAGAACCGTCCGTCGACGACCGCCTCGTCTCCGAACGGACCCACCAGGTCCGACCTCGCCTCCCCTCCTAGAAGGAGCCGCAGGGCCCCGAGAAGGAGGGTCTTGCCGGTTCCGGTTTCACCGGTGATGACGGTCAGCCCCGGTCCGGGCTCCAGGCGGGCGGTCGATATGACACCGAGGTTGCGAACGACGAGCTCGTCGATCATCCCTTCATCCCAGGCCGAACTTCTCGGTGAGAGTACGGGGGAACGAGCGAGGACGGAACCGAAGGAACCGCACCGGATTGGGGGCACGTGTGATGACGACCACGTCGTCCGATTGTGCCGGTCCGAGGGGCTCCTTGTCGACACTCACGCGGGCGGGGCGGTCTCTCGTCACCCGGATCTCGATGTGCGAGTCCGGTGACAGGACGACGGTCCGCCCGAACAGCGAGTGGGGGGCTACGGGGGTGAGCAGGATCGACTCGATCGAATGGTCCACGAGCGGGCCGCCGGCGGAGAACGAATAGGCGGTGGAACCGGTCGGGGTGGCGACGATGAGTCCGTCCGCCCGATAGGTCATGAAGCGGGTGCCGTCGATGTCGACCTCGAGGTGGATGAGCCGCAGCGTGTCCACCTTCTCCACCACCACGTCGTTGAGGCCTTGCGCTGTGGCACCGTTGAGCGTCGCCTGGATCCCCATACGCGGAACGACCTCGAATCTCTCCGCGGCCAGAGCCTCCACGGCACCCTCCAGTTCTTCGGGTTCGACTTCGGTGAGGAAGCCGATCGTGCCGAGATTGAACCCGAAGACGGGAGCGTCGTGGGCGAGGGCGACCTGCACTGCCTGGAGCATCGTGCCGTCGCCGCCCACCGCTACGACCACGTCGGGAGTGCCCGGGGCCAGGCGCTCGGAATCGACCATCTGCGCCACCTCGGGATCGGCCACAGCCACGAGCCCGGCGCGCTCCGCCGCATCGACGAAACGCCGGGCGAAATCGATGACGTCACCCCGACCTTCGTGGACCACCAGACCGAGCTTCACTCCGGCACCTCGAGGTCGACCGGTTCCGCTCCGGGCCGGCACCAAACGAAGACTTCCCGGTTCCCGCCGGCGCCCGGGATACGAGACGGGGTGATTCCGATCGGGGACAGCCCTTCGTCGGCGAGGCAGGCGAGTACCTTCTCGATCGCACGCCGCCTTACCCGGTCGTCCCTCACGATCCCTCCGCTGCCGACCTCGCCCTTTCCCGCCTCGAACTGAGGCTTCACCAGGAGGACGAGATCGGCGTCGGCTTCGACCAGCCCGGCGAGAGCCGATGCGACCGTGCAGAGCGATATGAACGACAGATCGGCCACTAAGAGCGAGAACCGCCCGCCCGTGTCTTCGGGAGTGACATAGCGGAGATTGGTGCGTTCCATCACCACGACGCGATCATCGTCCCGGAGTCGCTGATCGAGCTGACCGTAGCCGACGTCGAGGGCGACGACTTCGGCCGCACCCCGCTCGAGCAGAACCTGGGTGAAGCCGCCGGTGGAGGCGCCGGCGTCGAGCGCACGACGGCCCCTCACCTCGATGCCGAAATCGTCCAACGCTCCTTCCAGCTTGATGGCGCCGCGGCTCACGTAGCGACTCGGCTCTCCCACCAGCTCGATCGGAGTGTCGGGAGCGACGAGCGTGGTCGGTTTGGGGGTGGGGACGCCTCTCACGGCGACGGCGCGCTCCTCGACCAGTCGCTTCGCCTCGGCCCGGGAGGGCGCCAGGCCGCGCCGCACCAGCTCGGCGTCCAAGCGGAGACGGCTCAGATCTCCTCCTCGCCCGGATCGAGCATCCGGCTCAACAGATCCGCCAGTCGGGCTGCCGGGGCGGGCAGCTCAGCCGGATCCAGGCTTTCGAGTTCGGCGAGGGCCTCTTCCAGCCGCTGCCGCTCTTCCGGTGTCACCTCCATGGGAGGCATTATCCCTCAGGTTCGGCGGCCAGGATGATGTCTGCGGCCGCCTTCAGGTTGGCGGCGACGAAGTCCGGTGCCGGGTCGGCTGTCTCGGGATCGGACGTGACTCCGGTCAGCACGAGGATCGAACGCCACCTCTCGCCGACGGCCAACGCGATGTCTGTGTCTGCCCTGTCGCCGACGATCCATATCGTCCCCTCGGGGATCCGTCGTTCGACCCACCGCCGCATCGCTTCAGTGGGCTTGCCGGCGGTCTCCCCCACGACTCCCGCTGCCGTCTCCACCAGGGCTGCGCAGGCTCCGGCTCCGGGCTGCAAGCCTCCGTTCTCGATCGGGAAGGTCGAGTCTCGATTGGTGACGATCAAGCGGGCGCCGGCCCGAGCCGCGTCGGCGGCGCGCGCCGCCCGCTCGTAACTCAGCTTCCGGTCGAGACCCACCACCACTGTCCGCGCCTCCCGGGGGTCTTCCGTGATCTCGAAGCCCGCTCCCAGGATGGCCGCTTCGAGACCGCTCTCCCCCATCATGAGCACCGGGCCCTCCTCGATCATGCTCGCCGCCACGATGGAAGACGTCACGATTTGGTCGGCCCGCGCCTGGTAGCCCACGATGGTGGTGATTCGCTCAGCGACCACTTCGGGAGTTCGGGCGGAGTTGTTCGTGACGAAGTGGAGGTCGAAGCCGGCTGCGTCGAGCGCCGTGAGTGCCTCCGCCGCCCCGGAGATCGCCGTCGAGCCGCGATAGACGACTCCGTCGAGATCGACGACGACCCCCGCGCTCATGACGTGCGGGCTGCGAAGCGTTCCAGGACGGTCTCGAGCAGCCGCGTGGTCCGGATCACCGATTCGACCGTCACTCGCTCGTCGTTCCCGTGGAAGAGGCTGAGGAACTCCCCGAACTGGACCCGCCCGTCATAGAGGCCGACCCCGTATGCGACGGTTCCCCGGCGACGGAAGAACCGGGCGTCGGTCGCCACCGTCATGACTGCGGGCACCACCCTTCTCGAGCCGGTGTGATGCTCGATGGCGTCACCTATCGCCTCCCATAGCGGGTTGCCCCGCTCCGAGCTGGTGGGCGGGAAATCGTCGATCGGGACGATCTCGACCTGGTCGGCGGCGGCACCCATCGCCTTCCGCAGGTGCTCGTCCACGAAGCGCCGATCCATGCCGGGAAGGCCGCGCATGTCGAGTTCGGCGCGGGCCTCGTCGGGGACGACGTTGACCTTCGCCCCGCCCTCGAGGATGTTCGGCGAGATCGTCAGGTGGGTGGCGGCGTGCACGTAACGGGCGAAAGCGGGGTCGTCCACCGCCAGGCGGTCGATCGCATCGTCGACCCGATCGGGATCCACCAGCGCATCGGCGAGATCCGGGTCGAGGTCGAGACTCGTCACGAACTCCTTCCATTCCTCGCTGATCGACACGGGCATCGGGGTCGAGAACACGCCGTGCAGGGCCTCGACCATCGGCCGGAGGGCGTTCCGGCTGCCGTAAGGGGCCGAACCATGTCCGGGCGTCCCCCGCGTGGTGAGTCCGGTCCAGAAAGGCCCCTTCTCCCCCACCGACACGGGGTAGACGTCTCCTTTGGGCGTCGACAGCGACGGATAAGCGACCTCGGTCAGCAGGTAATCACCTTTCACCACGTCCCAGTGGTTCTCCGTCAGGTACTCGGCGCCGAGCTTGCCGGCGTTTTCTTCGTCGGCAACGGCGGCGAACACGAGGTCGCCGGGCATCGTCTTCTCTCCGGTCAGGTACGGACGGAAGACTGTGGCCATCGCCGCCGTGATGTTGAGCATGTCGACGGCTCCCCGGCCCCAGACGAACCCGTCGGCGATCTCGGCGGCGAAAGGATCGACGGACCATCCGTCCAGGGTGACCGGCACGACGTCCAGGTGGGGCAGTAGGACCAGTGTCGGCGCGCCGCGGTCGGTTCCGGGCACTCGATACACGACGGATTGGCGGCCGGGCGACGGCTCGAACACCTCCCCTTCCGCTCCCAGATAGTCCGCCAGAGTCCGCACCGAGCGTTCCTCGTGCCCCGACTCGGGCGTCCCGTCGTTGACGCACCTGTTGCGGATGAGTTCCTGGAGGAGTTGGACGGTCGGGTCGTCGGTCACGTTCGGGACGGTAGCGGGGTCGGCCATGGCGGTCGTGGCAGTCAGATCACGCCGAGGCGTTCCAGTCGGTCGATGAGGGCCGGCATCGTGGGTGTCAGCGGCAGGCCCCTGGCTTCCTGGGCGGTGAACCACCCGACCTCGGCGGCATCGTCTTGGGGAGACAGTTCGCCGCCCGCCGGACGGCCCAGGAAATCGACGAGGACGTAGTGCCAGGCAGGAGTCGGGCCTGGCCCGATGCTCTCGCCCGCCCACACCACCTCCCCCACTTCCACGTCGAGACCCGTCTCCTCTCGGACTTCCCTCCGCCCTGCTTCCGTCAGAGTCTCTCCCAACTCCACCTTGCCGCCGGGCACCGCCCACAGACCCTTGCCAGGTTCCCGTCCTCGCTTGACGAGGAGGAGGCGACCATCGGAGACGACCGCTACCCCGACACCGGGGACAGGGCGCTCAGCGTGGTCGCGGGTCACGGCTCCGCCTCTCCGGAGGGTTGTCGTCGTGGTGCATGACGATGGAGCGGGCGGAGAAGCCACCCGCTTCGAAGAAGTTCTTGGCCAGGCGATGCCCGGGAAGGACGTGGGCGTCGAACTTCGTGATCCCTCGGGCGCGAAACATCTCCATGACCTGGTCGCGGAGGGCCTCGGCGACACCCACCTCGCGGGCTTCGTCTTCGGTGTAGATGAGACGGATCGAGCCGACCCGTGGATCGGGTGATTGGGGCAGCAACTGCTCGACCCGGGCGTAGAGAAAGCCGAAGGGGACGCCTTCGATCTCCCCGACGAGGACCTCGGCGTCGTCGCTTTCGATCGCCTGCTTGAACGCCGCCTCGACCGGCTCCGGCAAGCCGTCGGCGATCGGCCACATCGGGTGGAGCGCCTTCATCTCGGCTTCCAGGCGCCGGTAGAGCCCTACGAGAAGCGGGACGTCGACGATTTCGGCGGGGCGGGCGACTATCTGCATGGGACGTGGGAAGCGTACCGGCGTCAGGAGACCGACCCGAACCTCCGGGCGATGCCCCATTTGGTCACGAGCCACATCGCCTCCAGGACGATCCCGAGCCCCATCTTCGACTTCCCCTGCTCCCGGTCGCGGAAGACGATCGGGACCTCCCGGATGTCGAATCCGGCCTGGTAGGCACGCCAGGCCATCTCGACCTGGAACCCGTAACCCGAGGCCCGGGCGGTGCGATACGGAAGAGCCCTCAGAGCTTCGGCCCGGTAGGCCCGAAACCCGGCGGTGGCATCTCGGATCGGCAGCCCCAGCATCGTGCGGGCGTACCAATTCCCAGCCTGGGAGATCAGCCGGCGATGGAGGGGCCAGTCCGGGGTCGACCCGCCGGGCACGTAGCGGGAGCCGATAGCCAGATCGGCGCCGGCGTCGATAGCCTCGACCAGGCGAGGCAGATCCATCGGGTTGTGGGAGAAGTCGGCGTCCATCTCGATCACGATCCGTGCTCCCTGCTCGAGGGCGTGATCGAACCCGGCGGCGTAGGCCCGCCCGAGGCCTTCTTTGGCGATCCGATGGATGACACTGAGCCTCGGGGCTTCCCGGGCCAGCGAATCGGCGATCTCTCCCGTACCGTCGGGTGAGTTGTCGTCCACCACCAGCAGCGAGAAGCCCTGCAGCAGGATGGCGGCCGCGATATGAGGAAGGTTCTCCCGCTCGTTGTACGTCGGGACGACGACGGTTACGGCCTCATGAGGCACAATCGAGGCAGATCAGCTTCCGGCGATTGGCGAGCTGGCTGCTCCGCTTCACCAGGAAGCAGGACTGGCAGACGAACTCGTCGGGACGCTGCTCCTGGGCGTCGACGTTGAGCGTCAGCTCTTCGCGACGGATGGCACGCAGCTCGGCGACCTCATCGACGAGCAACGCGTCTTCTACCTCCTCGTCGAGGAGCTCGAGCTCCTCCGCCTCGAGTTCGTCCAGCGCCTCCTCGTCGTCTTCTTCGTCCTCTTCCTCGTCTTCGTCGAAGTCGTCTTCGAAGGCGGGTTCGATCGCGTCGTCGTCGACGACCTCGTCCAGTTCCTCGTCTAGATCCACGTCGACATCGACATCTACGTCGACGTCCTCGTCGATGTCCTCTTCGAGGTCGACATCATCGGCCAGATCGATGTCGACGTCGTCGAAATCTTCTTCGGGTTCCTGCTCGTCGAACTCGTCGAGCTCTTCGGTAGTCATGTCCTTCTTCTGCCCCCTGGGATCCGGGCGGCGGCGAGTATAGGACGCCACCGCCGCTCTAGTTCCTCGTGTTCAGATCTTCAAACGACTTGCTTCATTCAGATCTTCAAACGGATAGCTGCGGGGAGAACACGTCCTTCGACCGGAGTATTCCCGATGGGGTCACCGTCCGCCTCGATCGGCCACGGATCGGCGGTCTCGAGCCGGAACCACGAGGAGCTGGTCCGGGTCACTCCCTTCTCTCCCAGGTGCAGGCCCCGCATCACCTTGGGGATGAGCTTCGGAGCGGCGGTCTTCTTGACGTCGATCACCTGCACGTCGAACTTGCCGTCGACGAGCATCGCCTTGGGGGCGATGTTCCACCCTCCGGCGAAGAACTGGGCGTTGGCGAAGATGACCGCCAGTGCCCGGCCCTCGATGGTGCGCCGGTCGGTCTCGAGCCGGATGTCGGTCGCCGGAAACCCCGGAAGCCGCACCCCGAACGACACGATGTATCGATTGGCCCCCAGACGCCGGGGCAGTCGGTTGGCGACCTCCACGGCGGCCGCCCCGATCCCTGCCTCGCCGACATTGACGAAGCGTCGTGTCCCCCACGACCCCTTCAACTCGCCGACATCGACCCCATAGACCGAATCACCACGAAGATGATGAGCGGCTTCCTCCAGCACCTGGGGGATTCCGAACGTTCGGAGCAGGTCGCACCCGGTCCCCGATGGCAATACGCCGAGGATCGGGAGTCGCTCGCTCCCCGTACCCACCAGCGTGTCGACAGCCAGGCTGACGGTCCCGTCGCCACCCACTATCGCCAGCCGGTCGGAGTTGGCCGCGGCCACCAGCACCGCCCGCATGCTCGCCAAGTCGGGAGGGACCTCGATGTCGGCTTCCACACCCGCCTCGGCCAGCGCCCGAGCCACCCGCTCCCTCGAGACGGGCTTGGGGCCGGCGGCCGGGTTTATGGCCACGACCCAGCCCATCAGGCGACGCCCTGAGCGGCGACGACCCCCCTATCGATGCTGCGCAGCGCCTCGCTGGCCACATCGGCGATCTCTGGCACGGCTTCTCGCAGTTGGCGTATCAGATCGACCAGCTGGCGCGTGACCCGCACGAAGTCCCCCGGCGCCATCGAGCGATCCGGCAGGTCCTCGAACTCTGCCCCCGCGGCCCAGTCGTAGACCGCCCGGGCGACACCCGGGTCGGGATGCCGGGTGAGCGGAAGACGAAGCTCCCGCTCGGCGTCGACCAGTTCCTTCCACAGATCCTCGAGGGCCTCCCAGCGCTCGGCGAGGAGGGCGGTCGGCCACGCCGGCACGCCGCTCTCCTCGCGCCGCGGCTCGTAGACGAAGGTGGAGCAGAAGGCGGCCAGCTCCCGGGCGTCCATGCCCCACAGCAGCCCGCGCTCGGTCGCCTCACAGAGCAGCAAGTCGAGCTCGTTGTAGATGAACCTCAGACGCTCCCCCCGGGGTGTCAGCTTCCACTCACTCAGATAGTCCCAGTGAGCGAGGAGTGTGCGGATCGCCTCGAACTCACCGACGAGCCCGTGGCCCTGGTGACGCAGGTGCTCCCGGAGCTGGGCGATGCGGCGCTCGGTGCGCTGGGCACGGCGGTGCCATTTCACGTGCTCCTCGGCGTCGGGGCAGGCGGCGACGGGGTGGCGGGGCTGGTCGGCGACATCGCCCCGCCGGCGTTTGGTGGCGGTGGGAACCCGGCGTAGGGAGCGGAGGGCGTCCTGACGGAAACGGCGGTCCCGAGGACGGAAAGGTGTCGGGAGCTCGATGGTCCCGGCCCGGCGGGATCCTGCGACCACGTCCCGGGAGCCGATCGTGGAAACTCGCCCGGATGTGCCGAGCACGAGAAGCCGGGGCTTTCCTTCGGGACGGTGCAGCAGCTTGAGAACGGCGTACCGGCCGGCCCGGGGTCCCGACGGGACGTCGATGACGTCCCCGGGCCGGAGCGACCCCGTCAGACCGCGCTGGCCATCGCCTCCTCCTCCCTGGAGAAGCTCGGCGTATTCGGCCACCGACCCGAGCTCGCAGTCGGCCTTCTTGCGTTCCTCCGTCAAACGACGCTCGAGCGTCTCCAGGCGATGCACGGTCTCGCTGACATCGCCGTGTCGCTGGAACTGGCCGAACGATGCTTCGAGCAGCTCGACGGCGCGACGTTCGTCGTAGTTCGCCACCAGGTTGGCCGCCATGTTGTAGGTCGGCCGGAAGCTCGAGAGCAGCGGATGGCTGCCGGCGGCGGCGATCTCGGTCACCTCCTCGAACGGGACGTAGCGGGAGTGGAGGACGACACCGTAGCCCACGTCGTCGATGCCACGCCGTCCCGCCCGACCGGTGAGCTGGGTGTAGTCGCCCGCCTGCATCATCTCGTGGGTCTCGCCGGTGAACTTGGTGAGACTCTCCAGGACGACGGTACGGGCGGGCATGTTGATGCCGAGGGCGAGAGTCTCGGTGGCGAAGACCACTCCCAGGTAGCCCTTGGCGAACAACTCCTCCACCGTCTCCTTGAACGCCGGCACCATCCCGGCGTGATGGGCGGCCACCCCGGCCTCGAGCCCGGCGATCCAGCGGTCCCATCCGAGGACTGCCAGATCGGCATCCGACAGGTGGGCGGTCCGTTCTTCGGCGATGCGCCGGATCTCCTCGCGTTGGTCAGGGGTCGTCAGCCGGATCCCCCACTCGAGGATCGACAGCGCGGCGGCGTCGCAGCCCGCCCGGGAGAAGATGAAGTACAGGGCGGGCAGCATGTCCGCCTCCCACAGCGCCTCGATCACCTCGGGGCGGCGAGGAGTCGTGAACCGTCGCGCCCTCCCACGGTCGAGGCTGAGCATGCGTCTGATCCGCGGGTTGGAACGGCGCCGCCCCTCCCGTTCGACGAAGGTCGGGAGGAGGAAGATCTCCTGGCTGTACCGGTCCTTGATCATGTAGAGGCCTTCGAGCGGGACCGGCCGTTCGTCGGCGACGACCAGGTCGGTCGGGCCGCGCCGCGATTCGATCCATTCGGAGAACTCCACAGCGTTGGCGATCGTCGCCGACAGGGCGACCATCTGGATGTGGCGCGGGGCGTGGATGATCACCTCCTCCCACACAGCCCCGCGGAACGGGTCCTGGAGGTAATGGACTTCGTCGAGGATCACGACGCCGACGTCGTCGAGGCTGGGAGCGTCGGCGTAGATCATGTTTCTGAGCACCTCGGTGGTCATGACGACGACGTCGGCGGACCCGTTGATCACGTTGTCGCCGGTGAGGAGGCCGACACGATGCGGGCCGTACTGGTCGACGAGGTCTCCGTATTTCTGGTTGGACAGGGCCTTGATCGGAGTCGTGTAGAAGGCCCGCCGCCCGCGTTCCAGGGCCAGGTGCACGGCCACTTCCGCGACCAGGGTCTTCCCGGCCCCGGTGGGCGCGGTGACCACGACCGACCGCCCCGAGGCGATCGATTCGGCGGCCTCCACCTGGAACGGGTCCGGAGTGAAGGGCAGGTCCCGGAAGAAGGATTCGACGGTCACTTGCGGAGGATCAGGCGTACCACCCAGTAGGTGATCTCATACATCAGATAGAGAGGGCCGGCGAGCAGGCCCAGGGTGAGGGCGTCGCCAGTGGGGGTGATGACCGCTGCCGCAATCACGACGACCAGCACCGCCCAACGCCGGCCTTTGGCGAGCTGCTCTGAGGTGACGAGTTCCGCCGCGGCGGCGGCGAACACGAACACGGGGTATAGGAACGAGCACCCGAACGCGAAGAGGAATCGAAGGACGAACGAGTAGTAGTCCGACAGCCGCAGGTCGTTGCGCACGTCGGGGAAGATGTCGAGGAGGAACGCCAGCCCTCGCGGCAAGACCCAGTACCCGAAGACCAGCCCGGCACAGAACAGCAGGACCATGGTGGCGACCAGCGGCACGGCCCACCGTCGCTCCTTCTGGGTCAAGGCCGGGTTGATGAACGCCCAGGTCTGATACAACACGACCGGGCTGGCCAGGACGAGGCCGCCGAAGAAGGCGATCCTCATGAGCACACCCCATTGCTCGGCGGGGGTGATGACCTGGAACTGGCTGTCCGGCTGGGCGCGGTGGAACGGCAGCTCGAGCAGGTGACGGAGCTGGTCGGCGAAGAAGAAGGCGATGACGGCGGCCACGAGCACCGCCGCACCGGCTTTGACGACCCGCCACCTCAGTTCTTCGAGGTGGTCCAGGATGGGACGAGCCTCGTCTGGCTTCACGCCTGTTCGTCCCCGTCGGCCTGTTCTGTTTCGTCCCCCGGCCGGTCGTCCGACCGCTTGCCTTCGATCTCGTCGAGGTCGGAGAGGGCGTCAGCCGGGGTGGGCCCGGACTTCGGCTCGGGTCCGACCCACTTCAGACGTCGGACTTCGCCGCTCACCTGGTCGACTTCTTTCGAAACCTCGTCGAGGTCTTTGCGCAGGTCTTCGAGCGGCTGGCTCATCTCCTGTTTGAGCTCGCGCAGCTCGGCCACCTCTTTTTCGAGGCCACTGCGCAGCTCGCGGGCGGCCTGACGCAGCTCCGCCGACCATTGCCCGATCTTGCGAGCGACCTCGGGTAGGCGCTGTGGTCCCAGCACGACCAGGGCCACGAGCAGGATGATGATGATCTCGCCGCCCTGAAGCATGAGCTAATGGTAGGGATCCCCCGCCCAACCGAGCCCGCGGGCGACCTGGCAAGGGTTCAGTAGCCGAGATCGATGCTCGAAGAGGTCAGCCTGCGAGAAGTCGGAAGGGATCGGGCTCGGCGTCGAGGGCGGCCGCGAAGCGGGCGATCTCGTCTTCAGTGATGGGCCCGTCTTCGATCATCCGATAGGCGACACCCGTCGCCAACAGGACCGACACGACACGAGCGTTGGCGGGGCGCCGCTGGTGTTCATGACACAGAGGGCACGTGAACGTGTAGACGCCCTCGTCAGTAGACGAGGTGAGTTCGAGGGCGATATCGCCGGGAGTGAGGTGGACGTCGCCGCATCGTGAACATGTCGTCTTGATGGTGGTCATTCTGGTGTTTACTCCACACTCCGCTGTCCACCATCTATCGACCGGTGCAGCCCATAACTGAAGAGAACTGAAGCGAGATAGGTCAGCGGTACCGGGCGAGGATCCGCTCCCCCAGATCCCTGAGGGAGGAGCGCACTTCGTCGCCTTCCAGCAGGCGAGCCCGGTCGCCGAGACGCAGCAGCAGCCGTGCCGCCACAGAGGGGTCGGCGGCGGAGAACTCGATCACGACTTCCTCTCCGTCATCGGAGACGACGTCCACGGGGTAGTAGTCGAGAACCCAGCGGGCAGCCGGGGCGAGGGCGATCCGGCAGCGCACGTCGTCTTCGGAAGGCGTGTAGCGGACCTCCGGGTCGGGGCGTTCGGGAGGCGGGTCGAACGTCTCTCCCGTGACCTCCAGATCGCGGATGCGATCGACCCGGAACACCCGCTCTGCCTGTGCCAGACGGCAATACCCCGTGACGTACCAGTTTCCCAAGGAGGCGAATACGACCCACGGCTCCACCGCCCGGCGAGTGGTCTCTCCCCGGGACAGTGACGTGTAGGTGATCTCGACCACCCGCTGCGAGGCCGCCGCCTCCCTCAGAGGGCCGACGAGGTCGGGCTCGGCGGGCACGTCCACAGCGAGGCCGTCGGTGTCGGGTGCGACGGTGGACGCCAGCTTGTCGACGGCCGACTCCAACGCCGGGCTGCCCAGTCCAGACGACAGCACGGCCATGCCGGCGGCGAGCATCGACAGCGCTTCGGTCGGTGTGAGCCGGGGGGCTCGCCCGAAGTAGTCGGCGGCATCGACCACCACCTCGTCGTCGTCGATGTAGGCGACCATGAGGTCGCCGGGGCCGTAGCCGGGGAGCCCGCAGACGAACACGACATCGAGGTCACGAGCGAGGTCCTCGTGGTCCTTGTACCCGAACCGCTCGCAGACCTCGTCGATCGTCGCTCCCGGGTTGGCGATCACCCACGGCAGCATGGCGAGGATGCGGGTCAGCCGGAAGGCGGTGCGGTTGCTCACCTGATCGCCGCTTCCACTCGGTGGACGATCTGTTCGCGGAGCTCAGGCGGCGACACCACCACGGCCGCATCATCGAAGCTGAGGATCCAGCCGACGAAGGCGTCGACGTTCGAGACCGGCAGTTCGACTTCCAGCGGCCCGGATTCGTATTCGACCTGGAGCGTCCGCGCCGCCCACCAAGCCATGTCGGGCTCGAACCGCACCCTGGCGATGATCGGCTCCTCGCTTCCCGCCTCCCAAGGATGGGCGTCGATTTCGGCGCGGAGGGAGAACCCCTCAGGCCGGGTGAATGTCCCCGCCTCCGAGTCGACCGTCGATCCCTCCATCCGATCGACCCGGAACACACGGATGTCGCCTTCCACACCTCCGACCAGGTACCAGTGCCCACGGCGGTGGGCCAAACCATAGGGGGCCACTCGTCTCTCCTTGCCCCGGTAGGTGAATGTCACCTTGCGGCGCTGGGTCACGGCCGAGAACAGGTCGCCGAGCCGATCGGCGGCTGGGCCCAAGTCGGCGCCGAGAGGCTCCGACCCCTCCCCCGGTCCGAATCCACCGAGCTTGAGGAGGCCTTCGGGTGCGGCGGGGCCGCCTCCGAGGCGCACCACCCGGGTCGCCAACGCCAGCGCCGCCCGCTCCTCGTCGGTGAGGCCCGGATCGGGCAGACGATAGGCGTCGGGGTCGATGAGGTAACCCGCCTCGAGGCCCCAGCCGTTTCCGTCCGTGAGTTCGATCGGGATGCCGATCCGCCGCAGCAGATCTTTGTCGCGTTCGAACATCCGGTGGAAGGCCTCGTCGCTCGAACCCCCGTAGCCGGCGACCTGATTGCGGATCTCGTCGGCGGTCACCGGCCGGCGGGTGGTGAGGAGGAAGGCGAGGAGGTTGAGAAGCCTCTCGATCACCCTGCGCATCGCGACCATTCAACCCGAAACCACGTCCACGCCGTGCGATTGCGAGATGAGTCGGCAGTCGGCAGATTCGTTCGACTGTCAGAGGGATTCGATGAGCCGGTCGACGCGTTCGTCGTGGGACTTGAACGGGTCCTTGCACAGCACCGTGCGCTGCGCCTGGTCGTTGAGCTTCAAATGCACCCAGTCGACGGTGAAGTCTCGCTTGCGGGCCTTGGCGACCCGGATGAACTCGCCCCGCAGGCGGGCCCGGGTGGTCTGCGGCGGGTTCCGCACGGCGTTGGCGATGTCGCCGTCCGTGACGACCCGATCGACCAGTCCCTTGCCCGCCATCAGGTTGTAGACGCCCCGGGTGCGGTCGACGTCGTGATACGACAGGTCGAGCATCGCCAGCCGCGGATCGGACATCGACAGTCCTCGCTGGTCCCGGTAGCGCTCCAGCACCTTGTACTTGATGACCCAGTCGACCTCCCTGTCGAGAGTCAAAGGGTCCTTCTCGAGACCGGTGAGCAGGTGCTCCCACATGTCAACGGCGCGCTGGACCTGAGGGCTGAAACCGGGGCTGCGGGCAAAACGCATCGCCCGATCGAGGTACTCCCATTGGATGTCGAGAGCGGAGAGCTCCCGACCGTTGGCCAGACGCACCTTCTTCTTCAGCGTCAGGTCGTGAGAGATGTCCCGGATGGACCGGATGGGGTTCTCGAGGGTCAGGTCCCGGAACACCACATCCCGTTCCACCATCTGCAGAAGGGCGACGACGGTCCCGATCTTCACGTAGGTGGCGTACTCGCTCATGTTCGAGTCGCCGGCGATCACGTGGAGGCGTCGGAACCGCTCGGCGTCGGCGTGGGGCTCGTCCCGGGTGTTGATGATCGGTCGCGACCGCGTCGTCGCCGAGGAGACGCCTTCCCAGATGTGCTCGGCCCGCTGCGACAGCGAATAGACGGTGCCGCGGGGGGTCTGGGACAGCTTCCCGGCGCCTAGGAATATCTGGCGGGTGACGAGGAACGGGATGAGCACCTCGACGGTGCGGTGGAAGTCCTTGTGGCGGCTGACGAGGTAGTTCTCGTGACAGCCGTATGAGTTCCCGGCCGAGTCGGTGTTGTTCTTGAAGAGATAGATCTCGCCCCGGATCCCCTCCTCTTCCAGGCGCTGTTCGGCCGAATGGACCAGACCTTCGAGGATGCGTTCGCCGGCTTTGTCGTGGGCGACCACGTCGGTGAGCGAGTCGCATTCCGGGGTGGCGTATTCGGGATGACTGCCGACGTCGAGGTACA
Organism: Acidimicrobiia bacterium; assembly: GCA_036380875.1. Classification (GTDB taxonomy): domain Bacteria; phylum Actinomycetota; class Acidimicrobiia; order Spongiisociales; family ZC4RG35; genus ZC4RG17. The sequence continues at coordinate 4,660 of DASVDX010000071.1, read as the reverse complement.
GGCGGGCGCCGTTCTCCAAGAAGACGTTGGACGACCGCCCCCAGGACACGACCCGACGGAAGAGGTAGCGAGCGACCTCGTCGGGGCTCAGCCGGCGCTGGCCACGGAGAGTACAGGTGACCCCGTACTCGTTCTCCAGGCCGAAGATCCTACGTTCCACGTAGCCAGCCTAGGAGAACCGGGCGCTTTCGGGACTGACCGATCGACTCAGTTCTCAGATGAGCGGATTTCGCTCTCGTCCAGGCGCCGGAAGGTCCGACGCCCATTGGCGGCGTCGAGAACCACCAGCTCCCAGCCCTCGGACTCCCGTTCCTCCGCCCGCCGGAAGGCTTCCGTGCCGATATCGAGCGCTTCACGGAGGGTCAAGCCGGGACGCCACAACTCTTCCAGTGCGGCTACCAGCTCCTCCGCCTTGCCGCCGATGGCGGCGAAATGCCGTTCATCGGAGAGGGTTCCGTCGTACGACACCCGATAGAGCTTGTTCTCCTCGCCTTCCTGCCCCAGCTCGGCGATGAGGATCTCCACCTCGTAGGGCTTCAGCTCGTGACTGAAGATGGAGCCGAGCGTTTGGGCGAAGGCAGTGGCCAACGCCATGGCATTGACGTCCTCGCGGCTGTAGAGGTAACCCATCAGGTCGGCCTGGCGGACGCCTGCCTTGCGCAGGATGTCGTATTCGTTGTACCGGCCGACGCCGGCGAAGGCGATGCGGTCGTAGACCTCGGCGATCTTCCGAAGGGAGCGGGAAGGATTCTCGGCCATCAACAGCAGGCCGTGGTCGTATTCGACGGCGATGATCGACCGTCCCCTGGCGATCCCCTTGCGAGCGAACTCGGCCTTGTCGCGAACGAGCTGCTCGGGGGCGACGTAGAAGGGCATGCTCATCGGACGTCCTCCAGGGCCGACTCGGCGTAGGGCCGGATCTCGTCGTTCGAGAGTTCGGCGAGCCCGTTGCTGTCGATCCGGTAGACGGTGGGCAGGATGCCGCGCCTCAGATCCGGGCCGCCGGTCGCCGTGTCCTCCTGGGCTGCGGCGACCAGAGCCCGCACTGCCAGGTCGATGCCGCGGGAGGCGTCGATGTCGGGCTCGTAGGCGGTGCGCAGGTACGACTTCGCCAGCCGGGCGCCGGAGCCGGTGGAGCCGAACTCCTGTTCCTCGTAGCGGCCGCCGACGACGTCGTAGGAGTACAAGCGCCCCACCCTGTCGAGCTCGTCGTAGCCGGCGAACAGAGGCACGACCACCAGGCCCTGAATCGCCATCGGCAGTTGCCCACGGACGAGACGGGCCAGGAAGGTCGCCTTGCCCTCGAGAGAAAGGCGGCGGTTCTCGAGCTTCTCGTAGTGCTCGAGCTCCACCTGGAACAGACGCACCATCTCGGTCGCCAAGCCGGCCGTGCCGGCGACGGCGACCGCCGAGAAGTGGTCGGCGGGGAAGACTTTCTGGATGAAGCGATGGGCGACGAGGTGCCCTTCGGTGGCCATCCGGTCACCGGCGATGATCACCCCGCCCTGATAGCGGAGGGCGAGCACGGTCGTGCCCTCCGGGACCGACAGACTGCGCGCCGCCTCGGGCGGGATCTCCCAGCGGGGGCGGGCGCCCACCGCCTCGAGCAGATCCAGGAAACTGCTGCTCGGCACCGGGGTGTCGAGAGGAAGAGGAAAGTGAGGCATCAGGTCTCGAACTGTAGACGCTATGGGGTCGAGTCTCGCGAGCACGCGCGAGCGGGTACTAGGTCATAGGTGGTAGGTGGCGATTGGGACCGCCGCGCCGGCTATTGACCACCCTTTTGGACGTAGTTCTTCACGAACTCCTCGGCGTTCTCCTCGAGAACGGCGTCGATCTCGTCGAGGAGATCGTCGAGTTCCTCCAGGTCCGTCTCGGACTTCTCTTCAGAGACGTCCAGATCTTCGATCTCTTCTTCGGGCTTCTCGCGGGCCCTGGCGCGGGAGCGTTCCTGCTCAGCCATGTTCAATCTCCTAGTCGTTTTATCAGTTCTGTGGCATCGGCCACCTCATCGAGGATAGGCCCGACGAGGTCGCGTGAGCCTCGGAGAGGTTCCAGCATCGGGACCCGCCGCAGATGCGGCTCCCCCAGGTCGAAAACGAGCGAATCCCAGTTGGCGGCCACGAGACTGTCCGGGAACTGGGTCACGCATCTCCCCCGGAAGTACGCCCGAGTCTGCTCGGGCGGGTTGGTCTCGGCGGCGACTATGTCCTCTGGAGTGAACAGGCGCCGGATGTCGCCTCTGGCCAACAGCCGGTGGTAGAGGCCCTTTTCGGGGTCGACATCGTGGTACTGGAGATCGAGGGCCGCCAGCTTGGAGTCCGACCAGTCGATGTCGTCCCGGTCGAGGTAGCGCTCGAACAGACGGAGCTTGGCAGCCCAGTCCAGTCGGTCGGCAAGGCGTGACGGGTCGGCCTCGATGTCTTCGAGCACCGACTGCCATTCCCGTAGGACGTCGTGCCACACCGGCTCGTCGAGTTCTTTCTCCACGTACTTGCTCAGCCACTCGTAGTAGCGCCACTGCAACTCCACGGCGGTGGCGGTGGAGCCTCCCTCTAGCTCCAGCGGACGGCGGAACGTCAGGTCGTGGCTCACCGACCAGGCGGCAGTGACCGGATCGGCCAGGTCGAGCGGGTCGGGAAGGGCACCGTCTTCGAGGGCGGCGAGCATCAGGGCAGTAGCGCCGAGCTTCAGGAACGTCTGGACTTCAGAGAGGTTGGCATCGCCGAAGATGACGTGCAGGCGGCGGTACTTCGTCGAGTCTCCGTGAGGCTCGTCACGGGTATTGATGATCGGGCGCTTCAGTGTCGTCTCGAGGCCCACTTCCTCCTCGAAGAAGTCGGCGCGCTGGGTGATCTGGTAATCGACGTGGGGGCGCCCGTTCTCCGAGCCCACCTTCCCCGAACCGGTGTAGATCTGGCGGGTCACTAGGAACGTCATCGCATAGCGGATGATCTCCCCGAAGGGTGTGGAGCGGGACAGCAGGTAGTTCTCGTGAGCGCCGTAGGAGTTGCCCTTGCGGTCGGAGTTGTTCTTGTAGAGCGCCAGTCGATGACCGAGGCGCTCGGTAGCCGACCGCGCCGCCCGGTGCATCACGAGCTCGCCCGCTTTGTCGTAGAGCGCCGCCTGGCGGGGATCCCACGACTCCGGCGCCGAATATTCGGGGTGGGCATGGTCGACATAGAGCCGGGCCCCGTTGCCCAGCACGGCGTTGACGAGCGTGCCCTCGGGATCCGACACCCCGTAGCCTTCGTGCCCGAAGCCGCGGGCGTCGCGGCCCGGAGACTCCTCCTCGTAGGACCACTGCACCCGCACACGCGGGCCCGGGTACGAGTTGACGACCATGGCCGAGCCCAGAGCAGGGTTGAACTCGGGGTCTCCCCTGACGGCGATGCCGTACTCGACCTCCGTACCGATGACCTTGCGGATGGCCACGGTCAGTACCTCCGGCTCACAGGTACTGCCCTGTCGAGACCCGCTCGATCATTCGGCTCTCGGAGTCGCCCTCGACCAAGGTCCGGACGTAGACGATGCGCTCGCCTTTCTTTCCGGAGATCTTGGCCCAGTCGTCAGGGTTGGTGGTGTTGGGCAAATCCTCGTGTTCGCGGAACTCCTGCTTGATGGCCCTCAGGAGGTCGTCGGTGCGCACACCCCGGGCTCCCCCGGCGATCTCCCGCTTGATGGCGTCCTTCTTCGCCCGCCGCACGATGTTCTCGATCATCGCTCCGGAGGCGAAGTCCTTGAAGAAGAGGAGCTCGCGGTCGCCGTTGGCATAGGTGACCTCGAGGAAGCGGTTCTCGTCCGACTCGGCGTACATGGCGTCGACGGTGACGTCGATCATCTTCTGGATCAGCGCCTTCCTGTCGCCACCGGCTTCCCGGAGCTCGTCTTCGTCGAGCGGCACCGACTCGTCGAGGTAGATGCCGAAGATCTGGCGGGCGGCGGTGGGGTCGGGCCGGTTGATCTTGATCTTCACATCCAGGCGGCCGGGCCGCAGGATCGCCGGGTCGATCAAGTCCTCCCGGTTGGACGCACCGATGACGATGACGTTCTTCAGGGACTCGACGCCGTCGAGCTCGGACAGGAGCTGGGGAACGATCGTCGACTCCACGTCGGAGCTGATCCCCGAGCCACGGGTGCGGAACAACGAGTCCATCTCGTCGAAGAAGACGATGACGGGCACGCCTTCGTCGGACTTCTCCTTGGCCCGCTGGAAGATGAGCCGGATCTGGCGCTCGGTCTCACCCACCCACTTGTTCAGCAGCTCCGGCCCCTTGATGTTGAGGAAGTAGCTGCGGACGTCCGGGCGGCCGGTTCGTTCGGCAACAGCGGTGGCCAGGCTGTTGGCCACCGCCTTGGCGATCAGGGTCTTGCCGCATCCGGGAGGCCCGTAGAGGAGCACGCCCTTGGGCGGAACGAGGCCGTAGTCGTTGAACAGTTCCCGGTGGACGTACGGGAGCTCGACGGCGTCGCGGATGGCCTCGATCTGCTCGGAAAGGCCGCCGACCTGTTCGTAGGTGACGTCGGGGACTTCTTCGAGAACCAGGTCTTCGACCTCGGGCCGGGAGAGCTTCTCGAAGACGAGGCCCGTCTTGGGGTCGATGCGGACGAAGTCGCCGGCCCGGAAGGACTTGTCCTTCATGGTGTCGGCCAGTTCGAC
>DASVDX010000070.1:0-84305 GCA_036380875.1 Acidimicrobiia bacterium | reverse complement strand
CTCACGACGTTCTGAACCCAGCTCGCGTGCCGCTTTAACGGGCGAACAGCCCGACCCTTGGGACCTGCTCCGGCCCCAGGATGCGACGAGCCGACATCGAGGTGCCAAACACCCCCGTCGATATGGACTCTTGGGGGGTATGAGCCTGTTATCCCCGGAGTACCTTTTAGCCGTTGAGCCATGGCGCACCCACATGCCACCATGGGATCACTAAGCCCGACTTTCGTCCCTGCTCGACTTGTAGGTCTCGCAGTCAAGCTCCCTTGTGCCTTTACACTCAACATCCGATTGCCAACCGGATTGAGGGAACCTTTGGGCGCCTCCGTTACCTTTTAGGAGGCCACCGCCCCAGTGAAACTGCCTACCAGACACTGTCCCTGATCCGGATAACGGACCGAGGTTAGAAGGCCGCCGAGTGAAGGGTGGTATTTCAAGGGCGACTCCACAACGGCTGGCGCCGCTGCTTCCCAGTCTCCCACCTATCCTACACATCACCCGTCAGACTCCAATGTCAAGCTACAGTCAAGGTTCCGGGGTCTTTCCGTCCTGCCGCAGGTAGTGAGCATCTTTACTCACACTGCAATTTCGCCGAGTCCCTGGTTGAGACAGTGCCCAAGTCGTTACGCCATTCGTGCAGGTCGGAACTTACCCGACAAGGAATTTCGCTACCTTAGGCATGTTGTTACTCCTCACATTCGGCTCATATTCGAATGTGAGTGGCCAGATCATTTCTGTCTGGCTCCTCATGTCGCCATGAGGATCGGACTGTATCTTCACCACTCAGATGAGAGTGGTGCCTGGCGTACAGTCTCTGAGGATCCCGAGAGGATCTCTTCGATGGGCCGTTTGCGTTGTTTGCCTCTCGCATTCATCGAGTAGGCCAGTCGCACCAGCTCATCGAACACCTCTGGGCGGTGATGACTCCTCGATCTGATCGCTCGGGTGATCCGGGCGAAGATCTCGAAGTCCTCCCGCTTGACGCGTAGTGGATGCCCCTCGAAGAACGGGATCACCGTTCTCATCAGCTCCTTGGTGCTGTGAACCACATAGACGTGCACAGGGGTTCTCGGGCCCTTGCTCCTCACGGTGCCGGCCCCGAAGAAGTCTCGGAGCTCCAACAAGACACCGCGGTTGTCGCAATGCTGAGAGACCTGGAACGTCGGCTGGATGTGCCAGCCTCTTGTGGGTGTTGCCAGTTCGTTCCGGTGCAGGCTCACTGAGAAGCAGCCTTCACCATCGACGAACCCGACAACCCACCAGGGAGCGAGCTCCACAGTGCGTTCGGTTTCCTGCTGATCGTCCGCACCGATCGGATTTTCACTGCCCATGTCAGCACCGTACGAGACGGTTGTGACATGAACGAGTACCGTCGGATACTCGGATGTCCCAGCATACAGCCAGGTTTACCCACGGCCACTTGGGTAGTAACCGTTATAGTTACGGCCGCCGTTTACTGGGGCTTTGTTTCAGGGCTTCGCCGAAGCTAACCCATCCACTTAACCTTCCAGCACCGGGCAGGCGTCACAGCGTATACGTCGTCTTGCGACTTAGCACGCTGCTGTGTTTTTGGTAAACAGTCGCTTGGGCCTGGTTTCTGCGGCCCCCTCAAGCTCGGGACGCGAAGTCCTTCACCTTACCGGGGCGCTCCTTCTCCCGAAGTTACGGAGCCATTTTGCCGAGTTCCTTAACCAGGGTTAACTCGCTCGCCTTGGTATTCTCTACCTGTCCACCTGTGTCGGTTTGGGGTACGGGCGCCCTATGAGCTCGCTAGAGGTTTTTCTCGACGGCATAGGGTCAGCGGCTTCGCCTAAAGCGGCTCGGCATCGCGCCTCGGGCTTTGTGGCACCCGGATTTGCCTAGGTGCCGCCCCGCACGCTTACCCCGGGAACAACCATCGCCCGGGTCCGCTTACCTTTCCGTGTCACCCCATCGCTGGCCTAGTACTGGCGGGGTCGGTAGGCCCCGAAGGGCTTTCCTTAGCACACCAGATTCGGCCGGGACGCGCATAGAGCGGTACAGGAATATCAACCTGTTGTCCATCGACTACGCCTCGCGGCCTCGCCTTAGGTCCCGACTTACCCTGGGCGGACGAACCTTCCCCAGGAACCCTTGGACATTCGGCGGAGGAGATTCTCACTCCTCTTTCGCTACTCATGCCGACATTCTCACTCATGTCACCTCCACGGCTGGCTTACGCCGCCGCTTCGCTGGTGGCATGACGCTCCCCTACCGATCCCGTGACGACGAATCGTCACGAAATCCCGCAGCTTCGGTACTCAACTTGAGCCCCGTTACATTTTCCGCGCAGGATCACTCGACCAGTGAGCTATTACGCACTCTTTAAATGGTGGCTGCTTCTAAGCCAACATCCTGGCTGTTTGGGCGATCCCACATCGTTTCCCACTTAGTTGAGATTTGGGGACCTTAGCTGGCGGTCTGGGTTGTTTCCCTCGCGTCTACGAAGCTCATCCCCCGTAGACTGACTGCCGTGCTTGGCGTACTGGGATTCGGAGTTTGACTGAGTTCGGTAAGCTTGTTGGCCCCCTAGCCCAATCAGTGCTCTACCCCCAGCACGGAACACACGACGCTAGCCCAAAAGCTATTTCGGGGAGAACCAGCTATCGCCGAGTTTGATTGGCCTTTCACCCCTATCCACAGGTCATCCCCCAAGTTTTCGCCTTGGTGGGTTCGGGCCTCCACGAGGTCTTACCCTCGCTTCACCCTGCCCATGGATAGCTCACTCGGCTTCGGGTCTAGGACATGCGACTAGACGCCCTATTAAGACTCGCTTTCGCTTCGGCTACGGCTTTACACCTTAACCTCGCCACATATCGCTAACTCGTCGGCTCATTCTTCAAAAGGCAGGCGGTCAGAGTTGCAAGCAACTCCTCCCACTGCTTGTAAGCCAACGGTTTCAGGTACTATTTCACTCCCCTCGCCGGGGTACTTTTCACCTTTCCCTCACGGTACTTGTCCGCTATCGGTCGCTAGGTAGTACTTAGCCTTACGAGGTGGTCCTCGCAGATTCACACGGAATATCCTCCGTGCTACTTGGGAACACCACCAGGAGCTCGGTCAGTTTTCGTCTACAGGGCTATTACCTCCTGTGGCCCAGCTTTCCAGCTGTGTTCGACTAACCGCCGAGTTTGTAACTCCTTGCCGGCTCCGGTGCACCAGCGGGTGGGTCCCACGACCCCGATACAGCAACGCCACCGGGCTTTGACACTGCATCGGTTTAGGCTCATCCCGTTTCGCTCGCCACTACTCAGGGAGTCGCTATTGCTTTCCTTTCCTCAGGGTACTGAGATGTTTCAATTCCCCTGGTTGTCTCTACCGGCCCTATGTGTTCAGACCGGAGTGACTGGGCATGACCCCAGTCGGGTTTCCCCATTCGGACATCCCCGGATCGGTGCCTGCTTGACGGCTCCCCGGGGCTTATCGCAGCCTGCCACGTCCTTCATCGTCTCCTAGCGCCAAGGCATCCACCGTTGGCCCTTAGTAGCTTGGATATAGAGAATTCCAAGACATCGTGCTCGCTATGCAGTTCTCAAGGTGCCTGAAGGCGTCCTAGAGCGCCTGGCACATGCCAGGCCTCCGGGAGGACTCCTTCACGACTGAACAGCATGACCCATCTCGCCTCTTCCCTCGAGGCACGACTCATCCGAACCACTCGCCTTGCGACGAGCTCGTTCGTTCCGTCGAGACTCTGAGATCGGAGAAGGAGATGAATAGTCAGCAGATCAACTAAGAGCTGGGATGGTGCAAATACCATCCGTCTTAGCTCCTTAGAAAGGAGGTGATCCAGCCGCACGTTCCCGTACGGCTACCTTGTTACGACTTCGTCCCAGTTACCGACCCCACCTTCGGCAGCTCCCTCCCAAAAGGGTTGGGCCACTGACTTCGGGTGTTGCCGACTTCCGTGACGTGACGGGCGGTGTGTACAATCCCCGAGAACGCATTCACCGCGGCTTTGCTGATCCGCGATTACTAGCGACTCCGACTTCATGGAGTCGAGTTGCAGACTCCAATCCGAACTGAGGCCGGCTTTGAGGATTAGCTCCCCCTCGCGGGTTCGCAGCCCATTGTACCGGCCATTGTAGCATGCGTGCAGCCCTGGGCATAAGGGGCATGATGACTTGACGTCGTCCTCACCTTCCTCCGAGTTGTCCCCGGCAGTCTCCTATGAGTCCCCACCATTACGTGCTGGCAACATAGGACAAGGGTTGCGCTCGTTGCGGGACTTAACCCAACATCTCACGACACGAGCTGACGACAGCCATGCACCACCTGTCACGGGCCCTTACGGACACCGTATTTCTACGGCTTTTCCCGTGATGTCAAGCCCAGGTAAGGTTCTTCGGGTTGCATCGAATTAAGCCGCATGCTCCGCCGCTTGTGCGGGGACCCGTCAATTCCTTTGAGTTTTAGCCTTGCGGCCGTACTCCCCAGGCGGGGTACTTAATGCGTTAGCTTCGGCACGGCATCCGTTGATCGGGACGCCACACCTAGTACCCAACGTTTACGGCGTGGACTACCAGGGTATCTAATCCTGTTTGCTCCCCACGCTTTCGCTCCTCAGCGTCAGTACTGGCCCAGAGAGCCGCCTTCGCTACTGGTGTTCCTCCCGATATCTGCGCATTTCACCGCTACACCGGGAATTCCACTCTCCTCTACCAGACTCTAGCCACAGCAGTATCGACTGCAGTTCCGAGGTTGAGCCTCGGGATTTCACAGCCGACTTGCTGAGCCGCCTACGAGCTCTTTACGCCCAATAATTCCGGACAACGCTCGCCCCCTACGTATTACCGCGGCTGCTGGCACGTAGTTGGCCGGGGCTTCTTCTGGAGGTACCGTCAATTTCTTCCCTCCTGAAAGGGGTTTACAACCCGAAGGCCTTCATCCCCCACGCGGCGTTGCTGCGTCAGGCTTTCGCCCATTGCGCAAGATTCCCTGCTGCTGCCTCCCGTAGGAGTCTGGGCCGTGTCTCAGTCCCAGTGTGGCTGATCGTCCTCTCAGACCAGCTACCCGTCAAAGCCTTGGTGGGCCGTTACCCCACCAACTAGCTGATAGGCCGCGAGCCCATCCCGAAGCGCAAAAGCTTTCCTCGGTCTTCCATGCGGAAGTCCGAGAGTATCCGGTATTAGTCCAGGTTTCCCTGGGTTATCCCGGTCTTCGGGGCAGGTTACTCACGTGTTACTCACCCGTTCGCCGCTCCGTCATACCGGTGGGTTACCCCTCCAGTATGCGTCGCTCGACTTGCATGCATTAGGCACGCCGCCAGCGTTCGTCCTGAGCCAGGATCAAACTCTCCAACGTACATCCTGAGCATCCCCGAGGGGGTGCTCTATGTCATTTTCGAGTTTGCATCTGCTCTAATCGAGTCCTGGATCCGCTTGCCTGATGGCAAGCGGTCCAAGCGATGCAATTGCGAGGTTCAGCCTGGGGGCCTCACCTACGCGTGCATTGCTGACTTTTGGTCACGCTGTTCAGTTGTCAAGGAGCCCTCGACTCCCACCGGGCGCGTTCGGCGCCCTCGGCGGAGCAGGCACGGTAGCCCGCTCACGAAACAGATGCCAAACCGGGGCGCGTAGCCGAACCGAGAGCCTGTCGCTCCCAGTTCTCGGCACCCCGCTGGTGGTGGGTCCGTCCAGGAGAAACGCCAGGCGCATTCCCAGACGGAACCAGCATCGTAGTAGCGGCTACCGGCGTTTCAAAATCCCTTACCGTCGGTCACCGCCACGAACCTCCACGGCTTTTCCACCGCTTTGGTGATACCGATTCTAGGCGTGGCGAGGACGGTGAATGACTCCCCCGTCGGCAGGAGCCGGACCGAATCCTCGTGGATCAGGTCCAACCCGTTGTGGTCGCCCGTTATTCCCAAAGCCTCGGTCAGTTTCCCGGGCCCGTCTGTGAGGTTGGTGGCCCGGCCCCGGCGCCGCACCATCTCATCGACTCCCTCGACGGGGATTCCGGCCCGCAGGAGCACGGCGGCTCCGTGACCTTCCGGCCCGGTGACGATGTTCGCGCACCAATGCAGCCCATAGGAGCGGTAGACGTAGAGGTTCCCGGGAGGGCCGAACATGATCGCCGCCCGGTTGGTCGGCCCGCGGTAGGAATGGGAGGCCGGATCGGTCTGGTCGTAAGCCTCCACCTCGGTGAGTACCACCGCGGTGGTGACGCCTTCGAACCGGGTCTCGAGCCGCCAGCCGATGAGCCGCGGCGCCACCTCCCAGGAACGCCCTGCGAGGAACTCGGCCAGGTCGATCTGTTTCACAGCAGGTGGAGGAGCAGCGCCTTGAACGAATGGAGACGGTTCTCTGCCTGGTCGAACACGACCGACCGGGGATGGTCGATCACCTCGTCGACGACTTCCTCCCCCCTGTGCGCCGGCAAGCAATGCATGAAGATCGCATCCGGCCCGGCGGCCTCGAACAATTCGAGCGTCACCCGATAGGGCTCGAAGTGGCGGCGGCGCAGCTCGGCCTCCGCCTCCTGGCCCATCGACGCCCACACGTCCGTGTAGACGACGTCGCTCCCGGCCACCGCCTCGTGCGGGTCGTGGAGTGCGGTGACGTCGCCGAACTTCCTGGCCACCTCGAGTACATCGTCGTCGGGCTCGTATCCCGGTGGTCCAACCACTCGGACAGTGGCTCCGACCATCGCGGCGCCGAGCATCAGCGAATGGCACACGTTGTTGCCGTCGCCGATGAACGTGATCGTCGCCCCGTTGAGCTCGCGGTGCTCGGCGATCGTCTGCAGGTCGGCCAGTGCCTGGCACGGGTGCTCCCGGTCGGAGAGCAGGTTGACGATGGGCATCTCGGCGTGCCGGGCGATCTCCACCAGGTCCTCGTGGCGGTGGACCCGCAAGGCGAGGAGGTCGAGGTATCGGTCGAGAACCCGGGCCACATCGGCAGGCGTCTCGCGGGTGCCGAGGCCGGCCGTGTCGTCACGGATCGACAGCGGATGGGCGCCGAGTTGGATCGCCGCCACATCGCACGAGACCCAGGTGCGCAGGCTCTGCTTGGCGAAGAAGAGCCCGATCGAGCGGCCGGCGAGGGCCGTCGAGTATCGGCCAGGCTCCTGCTTCACGTCGGCCGCCAGGCCGAGCACGTCCGCCAGGGCCTCGGCGGTGAGGTCGGCGACGGACAGGAAGTTCATGCGCTCCCTCTCAGCACGGCGTTCTTGGCGCCGGCGGCGGCGATCATCGCCTCCCGCACCGCGCCGATCTCCTCGGCGGTGAGAGTCCGGTCCGGGGCCCGCAGGCGGACGCTGAACGCCAGCGATTTTCGATCCGGCGCCAGGTTGCCGCCCCGGAATTCGTCGAACACTTCGATGCGCTCCACCAGGTCTCCCCCGCCTTGACGCAGCGCGTCGGCGAGCGTGGCGGCAGGGAGTTCGGCGTCCACCTCGAACGACAGGTCGAAGTCGGCGGGTGGGTACGGGCTGATCGGACGGAACTCGGGGTCCCGTCGGGCGCCCAACAAGGCTTCCATGTCGAGTTCGCCCACCGCCACCCGGTCTTCGATGTCGAAGGCCCGGGCGGTGTGGGGATGCAACTCGCCCACGTATCCGACGAAGTTGCCGTCGCTCGTGATTCGGGCGGTGCGGGTCGGATGGAATCCGGGGGCGGCGTCCTGGTGGAACTCGATGTGCAGGCCCAACCCGGCGGCCAGCCGACGGACGAGGGCGGCAGCCGACGCCCCATCGGCCGCGACCCCGCTGCCGGCGAGATCGGCGGGCCCAACGACGCCGATGGAGGCGAACGCCAGACGCACCGGCTGGTCGGGGACCCGCTTGTCACGGTTCCACGGCCGGTTGTGGAAGACCCTTCCTTGCTCGAAGACGGCGACCGTCGAGGCCCCCCGGTTGCGGTTGTGGCGGATCACGCGGAGTAGCCCGGGAAGGAGCGAGGGGCGCAGGATCGCCTCCTCGTCGCTCAGCGGGTTCTTGACCCGGATCGTCTGGTGCAGCTCGTGGTCGGAGGGCGCATCGAACGCCTCCAGGTCGGAGGACGTCACGAAGGGCAACGTGATCGCCTGGCTGTAGCCGAGGCCGACGAGCAATTCTCGCAGTCGGCGCTCCAGCCTCTGGTCCGGGGTGAGGCCGCCACCCGTACCTGGCCGGAGCCGCTCCGGGAACGAGTCGTAGTCGGCGAGGCGGGCGACTTCCTCGACGAGGTCGATTGGGCGAGTCACGTCGGGCCGATAACTCGGAACAGTCACGATCATCGGGTTGTCCCCTTCGACCTCGAAACCCAGCCGTCGTAGGAGGCCAGCGATGCGGTCGCTGTCGAAGCCCTCGCCGAGGATGCGGGTCACGTCAGCGACGGTCAGACGCACGACTGTCGGCTCGAAGGGCCTGGCGACCACGTCGACGGCCTCGTCTCGGAGTCGGCCGCCGGCAGTTTCCAGAACGAGCTCTGCCGCTCGCAATGACGCGAGCGGAGGCAGCTCGGGATCGACTCCCCTCTCGAAGCGGGCGGAGGCCTCCGAACGCAGCCCGTGACGGCGCGAGGTGTGCATGATCGAAGGCGGATCCCAGCTGGCGGCCTCGATCAAGGTCCGGGTGGTCGTATGGATGACCTCGGAATCCTCGCCACCCATCGTGCCGGCCAATGAGGTGGGGCCGTCGGCGTCGCAGATCACGATGTCGGCGGCCGACAAGGTGCGCTCGACTCCGTCCAAGGTGACGAGGCGCTCCCCTTCCTCGGCCCTTCGCACTACCAGTTCGTCTCCGTCGAGCCGGTCCAGGTCGAACACGTGGAGCGGTTGGCCGAGCTCCAGCATCACGTAGTTGGTGACGTCGACGATGTTGTAGATCGGACGCACCCCCGACAGGCGGAGGCGGTGGCGCATCCACAGCGGCGAAGGCCGGATCGTCACCCCGTCGACTTGGCGGGCGAAGAAGCGGGGATTGCCCACAGGATCGTCGATCCGCACTGCCATGTCGGGAGCGCCGGGAACGGTGGGCGGGTTGGGCGTCGGCCGCTTCACGGTGATCCCGTACCAGGCGGCGAGGTCGCGGGCGATTCCCAGGATGGACATGGCGTCCGGCCGGTTCGTCGTGACCGCCAGGTCGAACACAACGTCGGGCAAAGTGAGCAGGGTCTCCAGAGGCTGGCCCACCGGCGCACCCGGCTCGAGTACGAGGATGCCCTCGGCGTCGTCTCCTAGACCCAGTTCCTTCTCCGAGCAGATCATCCCGTGCGATTCGACTCCGCGAATGGTGCGGACACCGATCTGGAAGTCCCCGGGAAGCACCGCGCCGGGCTTGGCGAACGCCACCTTGGCCCCCGCCTCGAAGTTCCATGCCCCGCACACGACGTCGATGGGATCGCCTCCGGTCGACACCGCGCACAGACGCACCTTGTCGGCGTTGGGGTGGGGCTGGACGTCATCGACATGGGCGACGACGACATCGGTCCACCCGACTTCGATCGTCTCCACTCCCTCGACCTCATGGCCCAGGAAGGCCAGGACGCGAGAGAGCTCGCCCACGTCCCGGGTCGGGAGGTCGACGAATTCGAGTAGCCAGTTGAGTGAGACCTTCATGCGGCGGCGCTCATGACGGGAACTGGTAGAGGAAGCGCAGGTCGTTGTCGGTGAAGTTGCGGATGTCGTTGATCCCGTACCGCACCATGGCGGGGCGTTCGACACCGATGCCGAACGCGAATCCGGTCACCTTCTCGGGGTCGTAGCCGGCTGCTTCGAACACAGCTGGATCGACCATTCCGCACCCCAGCATCTCGAGCCATCCGGCGCCCCGGCAGACGCGGCAATCCGGCTCTCCCCCGTCGCAGTTGAAGCACGACACGTCGAGTTCCGCCGATGGCTCGGTGAACGGGAAGAAGTGGGGGCGCAGGCGGATCTTCGTCCCCGGGCCGAAGAACTCCTTGGCGAAATAGTGCAGCGTCCCTTTGAGGTCGGCGAACGTGATGTCCTCGTCGACCGCCAGTCCTTCGATCTGATGGAAGACCGGGAGGTGGGTGGCGTCGATCGCGTCCGTCCGGTATGTCTTCCCCGGGGCGATGATGTGGACCGGCGGCTCGTGGCTCTCCATCCACCGGACCTGGACGGGCGACGTCTGGGTGCGCAGGAGCATCTCGTCAGCCGGGTCGCCGTAGTCGAGGTACATCGTGTCTGACTCGAACCGGGCCGGATGGGTGGGCGGGGTGTTGAGGGCGTCGAAGTTGTACCAAGCCAACTCGGCTTCCGGCCCGTCAGCGACGGCGTAGCCGATCGACGTGAAGATGTCGGTGATCTCGTCGATCGTCTGCTGCAGCACGTGCAGGACTCCGAGTGGGTATTCGACCGCCGGCAGGGTCATGTCGATCCGCTCAGCTTGCAGCCTCTCCTCCGCCTCTTGCCGCTCGAGGTCGCTCCGCCGCTCCTCGAGGAGAGCCGTGACCTCCTTGGTCACTTCGTTGAGTTTCGCACCCACCTGCGGCCGCAATGCGGCGTCGATCGAGCCCATCGACCGTCGAACCGCCCCGATGTCGGAGTCCTTCCCGAGCAGCGCCGCCTCCACCGACTCCAACTCGGCCAGTGTGGCGGCCCTGGCCACGGCGTCGGGAGCGGTTTGGCGGGCCTTTTCGAGGCGCTCCAGGAGATCCATGGAGGGGGCAGGTTAGTGGGAGGCCCGACCGGGTTCGGAACCGATCGACACGATGTAGGCGAGGATCGAGGCGGCCACGGCGGCGTTCAGGCTCTCCGTGTCCCCCTTCATCGGGATGGTCACCCGGACTTCGCAAGCCGCCACCACGATGGGGTCCAAACCGTGGGCTTCGCTGCCGATCAGAAACGCCCAGGGACCGGGCCCGAGCGTCGCCGGGTCGACGCCACCTTCGACGACCGTGGCGGCCAGTCGATGACCTTTCAGCTCCGCCACGTCGGCGATCCGGCTCAGCCCACCGAGTCGAAAGTGCGCCCCGGCCCCCGAACGCACCACCTTGGGCGACCAGGGATCGGCGGTTTCGGGGCCGATGACCACGCCCAGCCCGAAGGCGGCGGCGGAGCGGATGATCGTGCCGACGTTGCCCGGATCGCTCACTCCCATGAGGACGAGAAGGTCACGGTCGGCCGGGGGCTCGATCCAGTCGGGGATGACGACGACCGCCACCGGGCCCCGGGGCGTCTCGGTGGCGGCCAGCTTGCGCATCACGTCGTGGTCGACGACGACGGCGTTGGGCCACTCGTGGTGACGAGGGTCGTCGGGGAGCACGAAGGTCCGTTGGATCTCGGCGCCGGCGGCGATCGCCTCCTCGAGGACATGAGGCCCTTCGACGAGGGTCAGGCCGGTTGCGTGCCTCTCCCGAACGCGGTGGAGCCGACCCGCTGCCACCACCGCAGGGTTGCGGGGAGAGCGGATCGGCTCCATCGACCGATGTTCAGTCGCGGTCGATTCCGGCCGCTTCGACCAGCGCCGAGAAGGCGGCCGGGTCGTTGACGGCCAGATCGGCCAGCATCTTGCGGTCGATCTCGATGTCGGCAGCCTTGAGGCCGGCGATGAGCTGCGAGTAGGTCGTCCCGTTTTGGCGGGCGGCGGCGTTGATGCGGGTGATCCACAACCGGCGGAACTCGCCCTTGCGGGCGCGGCGATCCCGGTAGGAGTCGGCCCCCGCATGCATCACCTGCTCGTTGGCCGTGCGGAATCGGCGACTGCGGGCCCCCTTGTAGCCCTTGGCCTTGGCGAGGACCTTCTTGTGGGCTTTCCGGGCGGCAACTGGGTTCCTGGCGCGTGCCATCTCTACCTCCGATCCGTCACTTGGCCATCAGCTTCTTGGCGATCCGGCGATCGCCTGGGGCCAGGTCGACATCGCCGGCGCGACGCCGGAAGACGTGCTTGCCCTTGGCGAGCTTGAGATGGCCTCGCCCGGCCTGACGCCGCATGTACTTGCCTGAACCGGTGACTTTGATGCGCTTCTTGGCGCCGCTGTGTGTCTTCATCTTTGGCATGGGTGCTCCTCACTCCCCTTCGGCGGGGCTTGGGGTCTCCTGCCGCTCTGTCTCTCGTCCAGACGCCGGCTTCTTCGCCGGGGCGAGCACCATCGTCATGTTGCGGCCTTCCATCGCTGGGGCCTGCTCCACGACCGCATCGTCGCCGAGCGCCTCGATCAGTCTCTCGAGGAGCTCGAGTCCGAACTCGGGTCTCTCCTGTTCGCGTCCCCGGAAGCGGATGGTGACTTTGACCTTGTCGCCGTCGGCGAGGAACTCCTCGGCGCGGCGGCGGCTGATGTCGAAGTCGTGCTGTCCGATCCGGACCTTCATCCGGATCTCCTTGACCTGGGTCCGCGATTGCTTCTTGCGCGCTTCGCGGTCTCGTACGGACTGCTCGTACTTGTACTTGCCGTAGTCCATCAGACGACAGACCGGGGGGTTGGCGTTGGGCGCCACCTCGACGAGGTCCAAGCCGAGCTGTTCGGCGAGCCACAAGGCTTCGGCCAGCTTCTTCACCCCGATCTGTTCACCGTCGGGGGCAACTACCCGTACCTCGGGGGCACGGATGTATCCGTTCACGCGCAGGTCAGCGATGTGAGTACCTCCTGATAGTTCCTATTCCTACGTGCTCGTTGGCGTCTCCGCCTTCCGGACAAGAAAAGAGCAGCAAACGAACGCTTGCTGCTCACGGTCATGAGTCCCCTCGCAGCCGACCGGGAGGCATGACGCGCATGCCTAGTACCGCTCGGATGCGTGGGGAGGTGGCCGGTACCACGGCTCGCCTGGAACGGCGGCCGGGTGGGAAGCAGCAGCCTCCGCTTACGGCTATCTCGCCTGTTGTGAACCAGCGTACCAGAGCGGTGCCGATCGGTCACGTCGAGGCCGGTTGGGTGAGCGACGCCAACGTCAGCGCCATCTCCACGGCGGCGGTCGCCGCCTCGTCGCCCTTGTTGTTGGGCCCGGGCTGGGAGCGCTCCACCGCATGGGACACGTCGTGTACCGCCAACACACCATTCGTGACGGGTATTCCCGTGTCCCGGCTCACCAGGGTGAGCCCGCGGGCCGACTCCGTGGCGACGATCGTGTAGTGGTCGGTTTCCCCCTTGATGATGACTCCCAAAGCCACGACGGCGTCGCAGCCGGCCCGAGCCAGGGCCCTGGCGCCGACGGGCAACTCCAACGACCCGGGGACGCGCATCACCGTGACCCGGCCGACCCCGAGGTGTTCGAGCCGGCTGACGGCGCCGTCGACCAGGCGGTCGGTGATCGACTGGTTCCATTTCGCCGCCACCACGCCGATGTGCAGGCGGGACGGGTCGGCCTGTGGTTCGACCGTCCGGATTTCGGTCACAACGCGTCGCCCTCGTCGTCTTCTGTGAGCATGTGGCCGAGTCGTGTCGCCTTGGTGTCCAGATATCGGACGTTGTGCGGGTTTGCCTCAGTCACGAGTGGGATGCGGTCCACGATCTCGAGGCCGTACCCGGTGATGCCGGCCCGCTTCGTCGGGTTGTTGGTCATCAGGCGCATGGTGCGCACGCCCAGGTCGTAGAGGATCTGGGAGCCGACCCCGTAGTCGCGGGCGTCGACCGGCAGGCCCAGGTCGAGATTGGCGTCGACCGTGTCGCGGCCCTGGTCCTGCAACTCGTACGCGGCGAGTTTGTTCAAGAGACCGATTCCCCGGCCCTCGTGGCCGCGGATGTACAGCAGCACGCCTCGGCCTTCTTCACCGATCTTGGCGAGCGCCTGGTGCAGTTGCTCTCCGCAGTCGCAGCGCTGCGACCCGAACACGTCGCCGGTGAGGCATTCCGAGTGCACCCGGACCAGGACGTTCTGGCCGTCACCGATGTCGCCCATCACCAGCGCCACGTGGTGGCGGTCGTCGACGAGCGACTTGTAGCCGACGGCGCGGAACTCCCCGTGGATCGTGGGGATCCTCGCTTCCACGACCCGCTCGATGAGCTTTTCCTTCTCACGGCGGTAGGCGATGATGTCGGCGATCGTGCCGATGAGCAGGCCGTGCTCCTCGGCGAATCGGATCAGTTCCGGGAGTCTCGCCACCGTGCCGTCGTCGTTCATGACCTCGGCGAGAACGGCCGCCGGATAGAGGCCGGCGAGCTTCGCCAGGTCCACTGCCGCCTCGGTGTGGCCGGCGCGTTTCAGGACGCCACCCGGCTCGTAGCGCAGCGGATAGACGTGCCCGGGACGGGCCAGGTCGCCGGGCCCGGCTTCGGGATCGACCAGGACCGAGATGGTGCGGGCCCGGTCGGCGGCCGAAATGCCCGTGGTGACACCCTCGGCGGCGTCGACCGAGACGGTGAAGGCGGTGCGGAACTCGGCGGTGTTGCGGGTCACCATCATCGGGAGCTTGAGCTCGTCGAGGCGCTCGCCGAGCATCGCCACGCAGATGATCCCCGACGTGTGCCGGAGCATGAAACCGACCTTCTCGGTGGAGACCCTTTCGGCGGCGAGGATCAGGTCGCCTTCGTTCTCCCGGTCGGCATCGTCGACGATGATGACCATCTCGCCCCGCCCGATGGCGTCGGCCAACTGCTCGACGGAGGCGAATTCGGTCACAGGGTTGCTCCGAGCATGCGCTCGACGTACTTGGCGATCACGTCCACCTCGATGTTGACCCGGTCGCCGGGCTGGCGGGTGCCGAGTGTGGTGACGGCCAACGTGTGCGGGATGAGAGCCACCTCGAAGCCGGAGTCGGTGACACCGGCGACGGTGAGACTGACCCCGTCAACCGCCACCGAGCCCTTTCCGGCGATGTAGCGGCGGAGCGCAGAGGGCACGGAGACGCTCATCCGGCGGCCCTCGCCGTCGGGCACTACCGATTCCACCGTTCCCACGCCGTCGACATGTCCCTGGACGATGTGGCCGTCGAACCGTCCGGACGCTGCCAGTGGTCGCTCGAGATTCACCGAGTCACCGGCGACGAGAGACCCCAGATTGGTGCGGTCGAGAGTTTCCCCCACCGCCTGGAACGACAGCCGGTCTCCGTCGACGGCGACGACGGTGAGGCACACCCCGTTCACGGCGACGGAATCACCGACAGTGGCGTCGGTGGCGAGGGGCCCGGCGTCGATCGCCAGATTTCGGCCGCGATCCAGGTCGTCGAGCGATGCGACCTTGCCCAGGTGCTCGACGATTCCGGTGAACATTCCGCTGACAACGCTAGTCATGGTCCACTGATTCCCGCACAGGCCGCCAGTCGATGCGCAGGTCGGCCCCGAGACGGCGGACGTCGGTGATTTCGATCCCTCGGGCGTCGGCGAACGTCTTCCACTCCCCCGCCATCACTCCTCGGCCGGTGCCTCCCGCGACGAGCGACCCGATGTAGCTGACGCCCCGATCGACGAGTTGCCGCCTCCAGAAGGCGGCGGCCAAGGCGGCGCCTCCCTCGAGCAGCACCCCCAGGAGCCCGCGTTCGGCGAGGGCTTTCAGCGCCGTTTCCGGTTCCGGGAGGCCGTCTTCGCCCGGCGGAACTTCGATCACCTCGACCGGGAGGTCGTGGGAGCGGGTGCTGATCACGACCGTGTCGTCGCGCGACCACAGCCGGGCGTCCGTGGGGAGCGGTTCGTTGCCGGCCATGACCACCGCCACGGGCTGGGGGCCCTCGTAGTCGGGAAGGCGGACGGTGAGAGTCGGATCGTCCGCCCGCAGGGTGGCGGCACCTATGAGCACGGCGTCGTTCTCGGCCCGCAGGCGGTGGGCGTCCGTGCGGGCGGTTTCCGTCGTGATCCATTGCGAAGTGCCGTCGTCGGCGGCCGTCTGGCCGTCGAGGGTCATCGCCGTCTTCAGCGTGACGAGCGGGCGACCGGTCCGGCGGTGGTGGAAGTAGGCGGGATCCGCCGCTTCTACCTCCTCGGCCGCCACTCCAGTGGTGACTTCGACGCCGGCCGAGCGGAGGATCTCGATCCCCACCCCGCGATTACGGGGGTCGGGGTCGACGGCGCCCAGGATCACCTTCTCGATCTGCGCCTCGAGGATGGCCTCCGTGCAGGGCGGGGTGCGGCCGTGGTGGGCGCAGGGCTCGAGAGTCACCACCATCGTCGCCCCGGGTGGCGGCGGCCCTGCCAGTGCCGCCAGGGCGACACGTTCGGCGTGGGGCTCTCCAGGTCGGACGTGGAATCCCTCGGCGATAACGTTCCCGTCGGCGTCGAGGACCAGGGCTCCGACCCGGGGGTTCGGATGGGGATGCGCCCGGCGGGACAATTCGATGGCCCGTCGGATCGCCTCCAAGGGGCTCAAACGCCTTCCCCCGTCAACGGGTGCGGCGGTCGATCTCGTAGGAGGATCCCGCCTTCTTCTTGGCGAACTCCTTCATCTCCACGGCCACGGCCGACGCCTCCCACTGGGTCTTGATCTCCCGGTTGGCATTGCTGGCGACACCGAGCGAGATCGAGCAGATCGGCACCGCGTAGCGCTCGCCGCGGCGGTCGACGACCTCGATGTAGCCGCGGAGGGCATCGGCAGTGTCGTAGTAGTCGAGGATCCCGTCGTCGAACCGTTCGATGACTTCCTTGCAGTAGGCCTCGGCCATGTCGGCGTCGACGATGGCGACGAAGTCGTCGCCTCCGATGTGGCCGATGAAGGCGTCGGACTGGCCGATGGCGTGGGCGGCGTCCTGCAGGCAACGGCCGCAGAAGCGGATCACCTCGTCGCCGCGCATGAAGCCGTAGTGGTCGTTGAAGGCCTTGAAATTGTCGAGGTCGCCATGGATCAGGGCGAAGGACTTCCCGGAGGCGATCCGGTCCTCGATTTCCTGGGAGATCCGGAAGTTGCCGGGGAGTCCGGTCAGGGGCGACAGGTCACGGGCTGCCTGGGTGCGCCGCAGCACCGCCTTCACCCGGGCCACGAGCTCGGAGACGTCGAAGGGCTTGGTGATGTAGTCGTCGGCCCCGAGTTCCAGGCCTCGAACCCGGTCCTCGGGGAGGCCGCGGGCGGTGAGAAGGATGATCGACGTGTTGCCCGTGGAGGCGTGCCCGCGGATGCGGTGGAGGGCCGTGAGGCCGTCCATCCGGGGCATCATGATGTCGAGGAGGATCAGGTCCACCGGCTGGCTCGTCGCCTTGTCCAGGGCTTCCTGGCCGTCCAGCGCCGTCTCGACCTCGTACCCCTCCAGCTCCAAGTTGACGCGGACGACCTGGAGGATGTCGGGATCGTCGTCGGCGACCAGAATCCGTTCGCTCATATCTCCTCTATCACTCTTCTCAGATCGTCGGCAGCCGCCGCCGGGTCGGACGCTCCGAAGATGGCGGTGCCGGCGACGAAGACGTTGGCACCGGCCGCCCGCGCCTTGGGCGCAGTCTCAGTCGTGATGCCACCGTCTATCTGAATATCGACCGACAGGTCGTTCGACTCAACCCATTCCCGGGCGGCGATCACCTTGGTCAATGCCTCGGGCATGAACGACTGGCCGCCGAATCCCGGCTCCACCGACATGATCAATAGGACGTCGCAGAGCTCTAGGAACGGCGTGACCGCCCGCACCGGGGTCGCCGGGTTGATCACCAGACCGAAGTCCAGTCCCAGCCCACGTGCCTTCTCGGCGGTGACGGTGGGGTCGGGTACCGCCTCGATGTGCACGGTGACCAGGTTGGCGCCCGCCTCGGCCAGGTCGTCGAGGTAGGCGGCCGGGTTGGTGATCATCAGATGGCAGTCGAAGTAGAGGTCCGATACGGGCCGCAGCGCCGAGATCACCGGCATGCCGAAGCTGATGTTCGGCACGAAATGCCCGTCCATCACATCCAGGTGGAGCCAGTCGGCATGGGGTTCGACCTTGGCGACCTGCTCCGCCAGACGCCCAAAATCGGCCGCGAGCAGCGACGGGGCGATCCGTACCGGTTTCATCGGCATGAGTCTACCGACCTATTGCGTCTGCGACCGGGAAGCGTTCAGCCAGGCAGGGATCGACCGCGAAGCCAGTCGGCGCCACCCATCGCCCGCTTGCCGGGCGGCTGGATAGAAACGATTGCGAGGGCGCCGTCGGCGAACCCGACGACCGGAACACCGTCGACGCTGGCCCATTGCCCGGACGCCAGCACCACATCGGCCGGGGTGGCTGCCAGGACCTTGTGAGTCGCACCGTCGATGACGAGTTGCGCCCCGATGTCCGGGGCCAGGGCGCGGATCCGGTTCCAGGCCTCGGCCACGGTCATGTCGGTGGTGAGCACTCGATCCTCGGGCTGGAGACGAGGGGCGTAGGTGGCTCCTTCTTCGGGTTGAGGGACCGGCTCGATGTCACCTGAAACCCAGGCAGGAAGCGTCTCGGCTAGGAGTTTCGCTCCCATCTCGGCCAGGCGGTCCCGCAGGGATCCGCCGGTGTCTGAATCCTCGATCGGGGTGCGCTCCTGGGAGAGGATCGGCCCAGTGTCCAGTCCTTGGTCCATCAACATGATCGTGACGCCGGTTTCGGTGTCCCCCGCCATCACCGCCCGCTCGACCGGAGCGGCTCCCCTCCACCGCGGCAGGAGCGAGAAGTGCACGTTGACGAACCCGGCACGCGGGATGGCGAGGACCTCGGGCTGGAGGAGCATGCCGAAGGCAACGACCACACCGACGTCGAAAGCCCTCGGTGACAGCAGCTCGGCGAGCTCGTTCTTGGTGGAGGGTTGTGCGACCGGGAGGCCCAGTCTCTCGGCGGCGTCTTTGACCGGAGGTGGCTGGAGCCGGCGGTTGCGTCCCCGCCGGGCGTCAGGGCGGGTCACTACCAGGTCGATGTCGGCGATGCGGGCGAGAGCGTGGAGGGAAGGTACGGAGATCTGGGGGGTGCCACAGAAAACGGCTTTCACCCCAGCCCCAGCGCCTGCTCGCTCAGTTCCTTCAGCACCTTCTTCCGTTCCCGGCGGGTGAGCTGGTCGATGATCAGGATGCCCTCGAGGTGCTGGTACTCGTGCTGCAACACCCGCCCCATCAGCTCTTCGCCCTCGTACACGACCTCCTCACCCTCCTCGTTGAGGGCCTTGATCTTGGCGTAGGCGGGCCGCTTGATGTTCCACCAGTATCCGGGCACCGACAGGCAACCCTCCTCGAACTCCCACTCCCCCGCCGTTTCGACCAGTTCGGGGTTGATCATCGCCCGGGCACCGAGCCCATCGCCGGAGTCGAACACCGCGATGCGCAAACTGACCCCGATCTGGGGCGCGGCCAGGCCGACCCCGGGTGCGTCGTACATGGTCTCGATCATGTCCTCGACCAGCGTGCGGATCTTGTCGTCGATCTCCTCTACGGGCTTCGCCGGAGTCCGCAACACGGGGTCGCCGAATGTCCGGATCGGAAAGATGGCCATAGCGGACACAGGGTAACGGTGGGCGCAGGGCGGATGAGCGCCGGTTGCCGATGCGCAAGATCGCGGCAGTCGCTAGGTTGAGCGCGGGACGCCCGACGTGGCTACGTTGGGCAGCAGGGCGGGCTTCTCGCCCGCACGAGGAGGAGAAGGAGGGAGAGAGTGAGACCACGAACCCCATTGGTGGTCGCCTTGATCGTCGGGTTGGTCACGATCCTGGGCGCGTTGCCCGGCATGGCTTCCCACCAGTTCGAAGATGTGCCGGACAGCAACATCTTCCATGGCGACATCGATTGGCTCAAGGAAAACGACATCACCCGGGGGTGTAACCCGCCCGACAACACGCTGTTCTGCCCCGATGATTTCGTGACTCGTGGGCAGATGGCGGCGTTCTTCGTCCGGGCGCTCGGGTTGACCGACACCACTGGGGGGACGGACTTCACCGACACGGACAACCATCTGTTCGAAGGGGACATCCTCCGGTTGTCGGCGGCGGGCATCACCCGTGGATGCAATCCGCCTGCGAATGACCAGTTCTGCCCCGATGACTTCATAACTCGCGAGCAGATGGCGGCGTTCTTCCACCGGGCCGACTCGGTCGGCTCCGTGCCATTGCGGATCCTCGCCCTCAACGACTTCCACGGCAACATCAACACGACGGGCGAGTGGCTCGGAAAGCCGGTGGGCCGTGCCGACTACCTGGCGACGTACATCCGCAACGAGCGCGCCGAGGTGAAGAACTCGATCTTCGTGTCGGCTGGTGACCTGATCGGGGCGTCGCCGCTCGTGTCGGCGCTCTTCCAGGACGAGCCGACAATCGAGGCGATGAACCTCATCGGATTGGAACTCAACGCCGTCGGCAACCACGAATTCGATGAAGGGCCGGCGGAGTTGCGCCGCATGCAGAACGGCGGGGCACATCCGACGATCCCGGACGCCGACGGTGAGCCGTTCACCGGGGCCGACTTCCAGTTCCTGGCGGCCAACGTGACCGTCGATGCCTCCGGCGACACGCTCTTCCCGCCCTATTCGGTCAAGACCTATTGGAACGAGAAGGTCGCCTTCATCGGGATGACCCTCGAGGGAACCCCGACGATCGTCACCCAGGAGGGTGTGGCCGGTCTCACGTTCCACGACGAGGTAGAGACCGTGAACGCCCTCGTTCCTGAGCTGCAAGCCCAGGGCATCGAGGCGATCGTCGTGCTCCTCCACGAGGGCGGCTTCTCGGACGGTGGGCCCGAAGGCGACGAATGTCTGGACGGTCTGACCGGTCCGCTCGCCGACATCGTCGCCGGCTTCGACGACGCCGTCGACCTCGTCATCGCCGGCCATGTCAACGACGAGTTCGTCTGCGAAGTGGACGGCAAGTGGGTGACGATGGCCGACAACGCCGGGCGTCTGTTCACCGAGATCGACGTCCGCATCGACCGGGGCACCGGCGACCTCGAGGTGGTGAGGATCGACAACGTCCCGACCTACCACGAGGGCCAGACGGCGGCAGAGGACCTCACCGAGTTGATAACCAAGTACGAGGAACTCTCGGCCGAAGCGGCCAACCAGGTGATCGGGACCATCACCGCCGACATCCCCGAGGACTACGACGACTCGGGCGAGTCGCCGGTCGGCAACCTGATCGCTGATGCCCAGTTGGCGGCCACCCAGGCAGCGCCGGCGAACGCCGTGGTGGCGTTCATGAATCCGGGCGGCATCCGCACCGATGCCGGTTTCGTCTTCGCCCCCAGTGGCAGCGAGGGCCCGGGTGAGGTGACCTACGGCGAGGCATTCGCCGTGCAACCGTTCGGCAACAGCCTCGTGACGATGACGCTCACCGGCGCCCAGATCGAGACGCTGCTCGAGCAGCAGTGGGAGGGCCAGGATCCGCCCGGTCGGGTCCTCCAGGTCTCGGAGGGCTTCAGCTACACGTGGGATCCCAACGCTCCAGTGGGCGACCGGGTCGACCCGGCGACCATCACGATCGACGGGACCCCGATAGACCTGAACGCCAGCTACCGCGTCACCGTCAACAGCTTCCTGGCCGACGGAGGCGACAACTTCGTGGTGCTGCGGGAAGGCACCGACCGGGTGGGCGGTGATGTCGATCTCGACGCCCTGGTGGACTACTTCGCGGCCAACAGCCCGATCGATCCACCGGCGACGGACCGGATCGACGTCGTCGCTGCTCCCTGATCCGACAGACCGGCGAAACGATGAGGAGGGCGGCCGATGGGCCGCCCTCCTTTTTCGTGGGTATCTGCAGTTCGGAGCTCAGCCGGCCAGAGCGGGGATGATCTTTTCCCCGTAGGCCTGGAGAGTCCCCTCCTTGTTGTCGTGCATCAGGTAGATGCCGAACTGGTCGACGCCCAGGTCCCTCAACTCGGACAACTTGGCGATGTGGTCCTCGACCGTGCCGAGCACGCAGAAGCGGTCCACGATGTCGTCGGGGACGAAGTCGGTCGAGGGGTTGTCGGACCTGCCGTGGTGGTCGTAGTCGTAGCCCTTGCGGGCGTCGATGTAGTCGGTGAGGACCTTGGGGATGGGGCCGTCCTTGCCGTACCGCTCCACGAGGTCAGCGACGTGGTTGCCGACCATCCCGCCGAACCACCTCACCTGGTCGCGCTGGTGGGCGATGTCGTCGCCGACGTATGCCGGGGCGACCACACAGATGGCGATCTCGTCGGGATCCCGGCCGGCTCGTTCCGCCGCCTCGCGGACGGTTCCCATCGTCCATTCGAGGATCTGGGGGTCGGCGAGTTGGAGGATGAACCCGTCGCAGTGCTCCCCGATGGTGGCGAGCGCCTTGGGCCCGTAGCCGGCTCCCCACATCGGCAGCTCCCAGCCTCCCCCCTCCGGGATCCAGGGGATCCGCAGCTCCTTGCCGTTGTAGACGACGGACTCGCCGGCCACCAGGGCCTTGATGATCCGCATCGATTCGACCATCGTCTGCAGGGTCGTCGGCTGCTGATTGATGTAGCGGAGGGCGGAGTCACCTCGTCCCATGCCGCAAATCGTCCGCCCGTCGAACATCTCGTTCAGCGTGGCGAACAACGACGCCAGAACCGTCCAGTCCCGTGTCCCCGGGTTCGTCACCATCGGGCCGACGATCATCCGCTCGGTCTGCGCCAGCATCTGCGAGTAGATGACGAACGGCTCCTGCCACAGGACGTGGGAGTCGAAGGTCCACCCGTAGGTGAACCCGTTCGCCTCAGCCAGCTTGGCCAGCTCGATGACCCTCGAGGCCGGTGGGTCGGTCTGGATGACTACACCGAACTCCATGACCACTTTCCCTCGCTGCACTCGGGCGGGGGCACGACCCCCCCGAAACCCCCGCGCGTCGTCATACTGGCGTGGACGCTGGTCGCGCCTGTCTTCGAACGGGAATCGTCCGCGGTTCGCGTCCGCTGCCGCCGCGGGAGGACTTCCGACTGCCGATTTCCGACTGCCGACTTCAGGGTCATGATCCGTGCTGGGGGAAGCCGAGATCCACGCCCCGATGCATCGGGTCGGGCCAGCGGCTGATGACGACCTTCTGTCGCGTGTAGAAGTCGACCCCGTACGGCCCGTAGATCGGGTGGGTTCCGAACAGTGAGTTCTTCCAGCCCCCGAAGCTGTAGAACGCCAACGGGACGGGAATCGGCAGGTTGATGCCGACCATGCCGACCTGTATCTGGTTCTGGAACAGGCGCGCCGCTCCCCCGTCGTTGGTGAACACGGCGGTGCCGTTGCCGTAGGGGTTGGCGTTGATCAGGTCGATAGCTTGCTGATACGTGTCCATCCGGACCGTCGACAGCACGGGCCCGAAGATCTCTTCCTTGTAGATCGTCATGTCGGGCGTGACTCTGTCGAACAGCGTCGGTGCCACGTAGAACCCGTTTTCGTAGCCTTCGGGGGCGTAGCCGCGGCCGTCGACCACGAGCTCGGCGCCTTCTTCGATGCCTTTCTCGATGTAGCCGAGGACGCGTTGGCGGTGCTCCGGGGTCACCAGCGGGCCCATCTCCGAGTCGGGATCGTCGCCCGGTCCAGTGCGCAGCTTCTCGATCCGCTCCAGCACCTTCGGCAGCAAACGGTCGGCGGCGTCGCCCACCGTCACCACGACCGAGATGGCCATGCACCGCTCACCTGCCGAGCCGAACCCAGCGGACACGGCGGCGTCGGCGGCCAGTTCCATGTCGGCGTCGGGCAGCACCACCATGTGGTTCTTCGCCCCGCCCAGAGCCTGGACACGTTTCCCGTGTTTGGTGCCGTTCTCGTAGATGTATCGGGCGATGGGGGTGGACCCGACGAAGGACACCGCGGCGATGTCGGGGTGCTCGAGGATCCGGTCCACCGCCACCTTGTCACCATGGACCACGTTGAACACACCCGGCGGCAGGCCCGCCTCCTCGAGCCACTGGGCGGCGAGGAGCGACGCCGACGGGTCCTTCTCCGACGGCTTCAACACGAACGTGTTCCCCGCCGCGATCGCCAGCGGATACATCCACATGGGCACCATCGCTGGGAAGTTGAACGGGGTGATGCCCGCCACGACCCCCAGCGGTTGGCGGATCGTGTAGGTGTCCACGCCGGTGGAGACCTGCTCGGAGTACTCGCCTTTGGTGAGGTGAGCGATGTTGCAGGCGAATTCGATCACCTCCAGCCCGCGCTGCACCTCCCCTAGGGCGTCCGGGATGGTCTTGCCGTGTTCGGAGGTCAGCACCTCCGCCATCTCCCGGCGGCGCTCCGCCACGATGCGGCGGAAATCGAACATGACGTTCTGGCGGCGGGTGATCGGCACGTCTCGCCACTCCTCGAACGCCTTGCGGGCCGCCTCGACTGCGGCGTCCACCTCGGCCACCGTGGCCAGAGCCACCTCTCCTGTCTGCTCACCCGTCGCCGGGTTGTAGACCGGGCCGGTGCGCTCGGGCTCGGCGTCCCACGCCTTCCCGCCGATCCAATGTGCTATTCGTTTCATGGTTGCTCCCTGTGGAGGCGGGCTGTCCCGCTCTCCCCCTTCCTGTCAGTGGGCATATTGGTTGATGCCCCTCTTCACGTAGCGTCCGTGTCCCTGCTCGCCCAGGTACTCGCCGCTCGAGACGATCTTGCGGCCCCGGCTGAGCACCATGTCGACGGTTCCTGACACCTCCCAGCCTTCGTAGGCGGAGTAGTCGACCCGCATGTGCTGGTTCTCGACCGAGATGGTCTTCGACTGCCCGGGGTCGAAGATGACGATGTCGGCGTCGGATCCGACGGCGATGGTCCCCTTCTCGGGGTACATACCGAACATCTTGGCCGGAGCGGTGGAGCAGAGCTCGACCCAGCGGTTGAGCGTGATCCGCCCCTCCACGACACCGGCCTGATAGATGAGCTCCATCCGGGGCTCCACACCGGGCATGCCGTTGGGGATCTTCGAGAAGTCTCCTTCCCCGAGCCGCTTCTGGGCGATGAGGCCATCGAACTCGTCCATGCAGAACGGGCAGTGGTCGGTGGAGACGACCTGGAGGTCGTTGCCGCGCAGACCCCTCCAGAGCTCCTCCTGGTGGCCGGCTTCCCAGTCACGCAGCGGGGGCGAGCACACGTACTTGGCGCCCTCGAACCCGTTGCCCAGGTCGTCGAGGCCCAGTAGCAGGTACTGGGGGCATGTCTCGGCGAAAACGTTCAGGTCCTGGTCGCGGGCGATCGTCACCTCCTCCAGTGCTTCCATGGCGGAGAGATGGACGATGTAGAGCGGCGCCCCGGCCAGTTCCGCCAGCTTGATCGCCCGGTGGGTCGCCTCGCCTTCGAGAATCGACTTGCGGACGATGCCGTGATAGATGGGGTCGGTTTCGCCTCGCTGGAGGGCCTGCTCGACGAGGACGTCGATGGCGATGCCGTTCTCGGCGTGCATCATGATCGTCGAGCCGTTCTCCGATGCCTTCTGCATGGCCCGGAAGATCTGCCCGTCGTCGGAGTAGAAGACGCCGGGATAGGCCATGAACATCTTGTAGGAGGTGACGCCTTCGTCGAAGGCGGTCTCCATCTCCTTGAGCGTCTGCTCGTTGACGTCGGAGATGATCAGGTGGAACCCGTAGTCGATGGCGCAGTTGCCGTCAGCCTTCTCCCGCCAGGCCTCGAATCCCTCCATGAGGCTCGTGCCCCTGGTTTGGACGGCGAAGTCCACGATGGTGGTCGTGCCACCCCAAGCGGCGGCGCGCGTCCCGGTTTCGAACGTGTCGGAGGCGAAGGTGCCCCCGAACGGGAGTTCCATGTGGGTGTGGACGTCGATGCCGCCGGGGATCACGTACTTGCCGGCGGCGTCGATCGTCTCGTCGGCCGTCCAGTCGTGGCTGCCGGGAGCGGCCATGGCGACGATCTTCTCGCCCTCGATGAGGACGTCGGCGGGCACCCGGTCGGTTGCAGTGACGACGGTTCCGTTGGCGATGATTGTGCGTGCCATCGGCTCAGCCTCCTGTTGCTCGCTTCACGGCGGTTTCGAGGATCTCCAGACCCTCGGCCACCTCGTCGGCGGTGACGGTGAGGGGTGGGGCGATGCGCAGCGTGTTGCCGTAGAGCCCACCCTTGCCGATCAGCAGTCGTCCCGCCTTCGCTTCTTCCATCACCCGGGCCGTGAGGGCGGGGTCGGGGGTGCCGTCGGGTCGGCCGAACTCCACTCCCAGCATGAGGCCCTTGCCTCTCACCTCGAGGACCTCGGGGACCTCGGCGGCGATGGAGTCGAGGCCCTCCTTCAGCTGGCCACCCATCTTGAAGGCATTCGACTGCAGGTCGTGTTTCAGGACGTAGTCGAGGTTGGCGAGGGCGCCGGCGGTGGACAACGGGTTTCCGCCGAAAGTGGAGATCGAGTTGGCGGCCAGGCAGTCCATGATCTCGGCGCGGGCGACCACCCCGGCGATCGCCAGCCCGTTCCCGAGTCCCTTGGCGAACGTCAAGATGTCGGGCGTGATCCCGTGGGCCTGGTAGCCCCAGAAGTGCTCACCGGTCCGGCCCCACCCCGTCTGGACCTCGTCGGAGATGAAGAGGATGCCGTGACGGTCGAGCACCTCCTCCATCGCGCCGAAGAAGCCGTCGGGCGGGGTGACGAAGCCGCCCACGCCCTGGATGGGCTCGGCGATCATCGCCGCCACGTCACCGGCGGTGGCGACCTCGAGGAGGTTCTCCAGGTCGGCGACGCAGGCAGCGGTGAACTCCTCGTCGGAAAGGTGCCCGAACGGCGAACGCAGCTTGTAGCCGCCGTGCACATAGACGACGTCGAACGGCGAAAGCGAGGTGGCCGACCACGCCCTCTGCCCGGTGATCGCCACCGTGGAGTGGGACTTCCCGTGGTAGCTACCGCGGATCGCCAGGATCTGGTTCGACCGCCGATACTGCGTCGCCAGCATCAAGGCGGTGTCGTTGGCCTCGGTGCCCGAGTTGGTGAAGAACACCTTGGCGTCGGGGATTCCCGACAGCTCGGCGATCTTCTCGGCGAGCTCGATCTGTGACTCGATCAGGTACAGGGTCGAGGTATGGACCATCTTCTCGGCCTGGGCCTTGATCGCCTCGACGATCTCCGGGACGTTGTACCCGGTCATCGTCGTCAGGATCCCGCCGAAGAAGTCGAGGTAGGTGACACCTTCGGCGTCCGTGACCCTCCTCCCCTGCCCGTCGACGAGCGAGATCGGCTCCTCGTAGTAGAGCGCCAGCCAGTTCGGCATCACCTGGCGATGCCTGGCGAGGAGTTCTGCGTGCACGCTCATGACACTTCCGGTTCCCGGCTGCCGATTTCCGACTTGGATCTCATGGCTCCACCAGGGACTGGTAGGCGTCGGGGCGACGGTCGCGATAGAACGCCCAGA
Organism: Acidimicrobiia bacterium; assembly: GCA_036380875.1. Taxonomy (GTDB): domain Bacteria; phylum Actinomycetota; class Acidimicrobiia; order Spongiisociales; family ZC4RG35; genus ZC4RG17. The sequence continues at coordinate 57,273 of DASVDX010000070.1, read as the reverse complement.
TCCGGCGAACCTCCTCGATCATGTCCATCTCGAGGTCCCGCACCACGAGTTCTTCGTCCGTGTCGGACGCCGCTTCGCCCACGATCTGGCCACGCGGGTCCACGAAGTAGGACGACCCATAGAAGTCGTTGTCGCCGAACGGTTCCTTGCCGACCCGGTTGATGGCCCCGATGAAGTACTCGTTGGCCACCGCCGCGGCCGGCTGCTCCAGCTTCCACAGGTACATGGACAGCCCGCGGCTGGTCGCCGACGGGTTGAACACGATCTTGGCGCCGGCGAGCCCGAGAGCGCGCCAGCCCTCGGGGAAGTGGCGGTCGTAGCAGATGTAGACCCCGATGCGGCCGACCTTGGTGTCGAACACCGGGTAGCCGAGGTTGCCGGGCCGGAAGTAGAACTTCTCCCAGAACCCGTTGACGTGGGGAATGTGGGTCTTGCGGTATTTGCCGAGGTACGTCCCGTCGGCGTCGATCACGGCCGCCGTGTTGTAGTAGAAGCCCTCGTCGGCCTTCTCGAACATCGGCACGACCAGCACCATCTCGGTGTCCTTGGCGAGCTGGATCATCCGCTGCATGGTCGGGCCGTCGGGGATCGGCTCCGCATCGTCGAAGTGCACGTTGTCCTGCACCTGACAGAAGTACGGAGTGTTGAAGATCTCCTGGAAGCACATCACCTGGGCGCCCTCGTTGGCCGCCTGCTCGGCGTATTTGACGTGCTTGTCGACCATCGACTCTTTGTCGCCGGTCCACTCGGTCTGGAGAATTGCCGCTCTGACGATGTTGGACATGCTCGTCCTCCTCTCTCCCGGGGGGTGGGGCGACGCCAGGCCGCCCCACCCCTCTTACCTCGAGTTCTACTCGCCGCCCGGGCTGAGCTGCACCTCGACCCGCTCCCAGCCTTCGCCTCTCGTGTCGAGGCCGTCCTCTTCGAGGGCGGCGACCGCCGCTTCGGCCAGGTCGGAGCGGTAGACGTCCGGGCTGATCTCCACGCCTTGGAGGTCGGGGATCTGCGTCGTGGCGATTTCGACGGTCTGGTTCCACAGATCCTCGTTCATGACCCCGATCCCGTTGCTGGCCGGCCAGATCAAGGCGTTGATCTCGTTCATCATCCAGGTCTGGTGGCTCAAGCCGAGGGTGGAGCCGGCGTCGAGCACCGACTGGACGCAGTCGTCGGGGTTGTCGCGGCAGTAGATCCATCCCTCGAAGCTCGCCTCGAGGAACCGCTGGGCGACGTCCTCGTTCTCGGCGATCCAGTCGGCGTTGACCCAGATGGCGTCCTGGAGCATCGCCGTGCCGACGTCGTTGAAGTCGATGACGGTCAGGTCCTCGGGCTGGTAGAGCTCACCAGTCTCGGGATTCTCGGCCTCGAGGACCTGGGCGTACTCGTTGTACGTCATCGCCTCGGCGGCGTCGATCTCCCGGTTCAGGAGAGCGGTCATCGTGAAGTCCTGGGCGACGAGTTCGACGTCCTGGACGTCGAACTTCTCGATCGCAGCGAGCAGCTCGTACTCGTTGCCGAAGCCCCAGTTGCCGACCTTCTTGCCGGCCCAGTCCTCCGGCGAGTCGATGCCCGACTCGGCCCAGCTCACCATCAGGGTGCCGGAGCGCTCGAACACCTGGGCGATGTTGATGATGTCGGCGCCGGCTTCCCGGGAGACGAGTGCCTTCGGCACCCAGGCGATGCCGAACTCGGCTCCCCCGGAAGCCAGGACCTGCTGGGGGACGATGTCGACGCCGCCTTCGAGGATCTCGACCTCCAGACACCGGTCGGCGTAGTACCCCTGGTCGATGGCGGCGTAGTAGCCGGCGAACTGCGCCTGGGCGAACCATTGCAGCTGCAGCCGAACCTGGTCGGGGCTGTCGCACGCCTCCGCGTCAGAGCCGGTGTCCCCCTCCGTGCCGGCGGGTGCGGTGTCATCGGCTGGGGCCGTGTCGTCGGCTTCCTCGCCACCGCCACCGCAAGCGGCGAGGAAGAGCGCCAATACAGCCAACAGGGCCAGCAGGCGCCGATACGTCGTTGTCATCGTTCCTCCCAGGGTCGTTGTTGCCTCTCTCCGGCCATCGAAACCCTCCTCATTCCGTCGCTCGCAACGAAACGTGCCACGGCATGACGAGGCGCTCGCTGACCAGAACCACGAGATACATCCCGATGCCGAGCACGGCGGACACGAGGATCGCCGCCCAGGCGTCGGGGAACTGGAACAGCTGTGCCCGGTTGACGATGTATTGGCCGAGCACGTTCTGGGGCCCGCCGAAGTACTCGGCGATGATCGCCCCGATCAGAGAGAGGGGCACCGCCACCTTCATAGCCGTGAAGAAGTACGGGAGGGCGTTGGGTATACGGACCCGACGGAGCACCGTGTATGGGGAGGCGGCCATCGCCCGCATCAACTCCAGCTCGGACGGGTCCACTTCGGCGAGACCCCGCGTGGTGTTGGCCATCACCGGGAAGAACACCATGACGGCCACCACCGCCATCTTCGAGACAGGGTTGGTCGACCCGAACAGCTGGTTGAAGATCGGGGCGGTGGCGACGATCGGCATGGCGTTGACTGCGGCGGCGAAAGGCATCGCCCCGAGACGCAGCGTCGTCCAACGGGCCACGGCAGCGGCCGCCAGCACGCCGAGGACGGTGCCGATCACGAGGCCCCCGAGCGCCTCCCCCAGCGTTCGGAGCCCATAGGGCCAGATGGTGGCGGCGTTGCCGACGAAGGACGACCAGATCGCCGACGGCGCCGGGAGGATGAACGACTCGATGGAGAGGCTCTTGACGACGAGCTCCCAGAGGCCGACGACAGCGACGAAGGCGAGAATCGGAGCGACGGCGCGGTGGCGGAGCCACCTCACACCGTCACCTCCCTCTGGCGCAACGCCTCGCGGACCTCGGTGATCAGCTCGAAGAAGCGAGGGCTTTCGCGTACCTCGAAGTCGCGCGGCTGAGGCAGATCCACGGTTATGCGATGCGTGATGCGGCCCGGACGGGCGGACATGACCACCACCCTCGTCGAAAGGAAGACGGCTTCGGGGATGGAATGCGTGACGAACACGACAGTCGTGCCCGTGTCCCGCCATATGCGCATGAGCTCCTGCTGCATCGATTCCCGCGTCATTTCGTCCAGGGCGCCGAATGGCTCGTCCATGAGGAGAAGCGGCGGACGCTGACCGAGGGCCCGGGCAATCGCCACGCGCTGCTGCATACCGCCCGACAGCTGCCACGGGTAGTGGTCGGCGAACTCGGCGAGGTTCACCATCTGCAGCAGTTCGTCGGCTCGCGACCGCCGTTCCTCGGCCGGGACGCCGGCCAACTCCAGGGGAAGCTCGACGTTGCGACGAACGGTCCGCCAATCCAGCAGGGTGGCTTTCTGGAAGGCGATGCCGTAGTCGCCATCGACCCGGGCTCGATGCGGATCCTTGCCGTTGACGCTTAGGGTCCCCGAGCTGGGCGCGAGCAGATCGCCGATCAACCGCAGGAGTGTCGACTTGCCGCAGCCCGAAGGCCCGATCAGCGACACGAACTCGCCAGGCTCGATCTGGAGGTCGATGTCGGCCAGTGCGTGCACGGTGCCTGAGCTGCCGGTGAAGGTCTTCGACAGCTTTTGGGCGTCGACGATGTAGTCCATCAGGTCGTCACCTCCCGGCGAGCCGAGGGAAGAGTCAGCCGCTCTGCCAAGGCCACCGCACCCACGAAGACGATCCCTCCGAGGGCGGACATCAACACGGCGGCGTACAACTTGGCGGGGTCGGCCGCGAACGTCTGGTTGAACTGGAGCAGGGCGCGTCCCAGGCCGTCGGCGAACCCGGCCGGCAGCTCGCCCACGATCGCCCCGACCACGGAGGCAGCTGCCGACACCCTGAGGGCGGTGAAGATGTAGGGCAGTGCCGATGGGATCTGGAGCTTGGTCAGTCGCTGCCAGGGCGTGGCGGCGTACGAGTCGAACAACTCGGTGGCGGTGGCCTCCGGCGAGCGGAGGCCGCGAACGGTGTTGATCGCCACGGGGAAGAACGTCAGGTAGGCGGCGATGATCGACACCATCGTCCAGCCAGGGAGCTCGAGCTGGCGGCCCCACACGACGACCATCGGCGCCACGGCGATGATGGGGATGGTCTGACTGGCCACGACGTAGGGCATGAATGCTCGTTCTGCCGACAACGAGCGCACGAAGACCACCCCGATGGAGAAGCCGACCAGCGCGCCGACCAGGAAACCCACGAGCGCCTCCCGGAGCGTGTAGAGGGTCGCCACGAACAGCGTGAGGATCAGCGGCTCGGCGTTGCGGCGGGCCGGGGCGAAGAGGGCGGCGATCACGTCCCACACATGGGGCATCGAGCTGTCTCCGGGGCGGGGACGCATCTCCGTGCCGAGGATGGGCCAGGTCCCACCCCAGAGGGCACCGAGGAGCTTGTAGCCCTCCCAGAGGATTGCGAGCAACGCCAGGACGACCAGGAAAGCGAAGACGCGACGCATCGGGCCGGTGCCGCTCCGCCCTGACTGTCTCGCCGCTGCCACGGCGGTCGACTATACGCGTTCGATGGACGGATCGACGACAAAATCGAATTGTTTCAGGTATGTTTCCGGCCGTGGACGCCGCCCAACTCGCCAGCATGATTCGCGACCGGTCGGTCGCCGGAGTGGTCGAGGCGGTGAGCGGGATGATCCGCGAGGGTGCTCTCGCTCCGGGCGAACGGCTTCCGACGGTCAGAGCCATCGCCGCCGAGCTGGGAGTCGGCGTGGCGACCATCTCGCGGGCCTGGGCCCAGTTGGCGGACGCGGGGATGATCGAGACACGCGGACGAGCGGGGTCGTTCGTCCCCCTCCTGGAGAGGCGCCACGCCGTCCGCTTCTTCCGCTACTCCCGCCACGGCGAGTTCCGGCTCGACCTCTCCACGGGGATGCCCGATCCGGCCCTGCTTCCTCCCATCCAGTCGGCGCTCGAGAGGGTGAAGGAGGTCCCCCATCCGTCGAGCTACATCGCCCCGCCCGTGGTGCCGAAGCTCGAGGAGCAGATCCGCCGTCGGCTCCCGTATCCCGCCGAGGCTCTCACCGTCGTCGACGGCGCTCTGGACGCTCTCGACCGGCTGCTGGGGCCGCGGGTGAGGCTGGGTGATCGGGTGGCGGTGGCCGACCCCGGTTTTCCGCCGATCTTCGACCTCATCGAAGAGCACGGCGGAGTGGCGGTGCCGGTCGAGATCGACGACGAGGGGATGGTCCCCGACTCACTCGCCCGCGCCTTGCGGCAGCGCCCCGTCGGCGTCGTCATCCAGCCCCGCGCCCAGAACCCCACGGGTGTTTCGATGACGGAGCGGCGTGCCAAGGAGCTGGCGGAAGTCATCGCCCGTTCGGGTGCCTGGGTCATCGAGGACGACCACTCGGGAATGATCTCGTCGTCTCCGCTGGTCAGCATCGGAGCCCACCTCCCGGAGCGCGTTCTCCACATAACGAGTTTCTCGAAGTCGCACGGCCCGGACTTCCGCATCGCCAGCATCGCCGGACCTTCGGCCGCCCTCGCCGAGCTGGTCGACCGTCGCCGCCTCGGCCCGGCGTGGACGTCGCGATTCCTCCAGAGCCTGCTGGCTGAATTGCTCGGGGACCCGGAGGTCGAACGGCTGGTCTCCGAGGCGCGGTCGGTCTACGGGCAGCGGCGGGCGAAGCTGGCGGCGGCGATGGCGGAGCACGGGTTCACGACCACGGGCTCCGATGGCCTGAACTTGTGGGTGGCGGTGCCCGATGAGCAGGCGGCACTGGTGATGCTTGCGGCGCGAGGGATCGCAGTCGCCCCCGGGCGTCCCTTCCAGCTCCGGCCCACGTTCGAGGGCCACATCCGGGTCACGACCGGCAGCACCGACGCCGACCTCACGGAACTTGCGGAGATCCTCTCCTCCTGAGCTCAGAGGTCGAGCGGGTCGACGTCGATGCGCACGGTGGCACCGATGTCACGCCAACGCTGGACCAGTGGACGGAGGTCCCTCTTGAACTGCCCGAGATTCGTGCCCTGGACGAGCCATCGGCGGCCATCGGCCCGGTCTGCGGGGCCGAGGACGGTGTTGTCGCCGGCGATGGCGCGCAGATCGCTGTCGACCGTGTCAGCCTCTCCTCTCACCTCCACGACCAGGATCTCCGAAGCCGGCGGATAGCCCATCGCACGACGGGCTTCCATCTCGTGATGGAGGAAATCGAGCGGGTCTCCTCGGCGCATGGCCGTCACGACCGGTTGGTCGGGCATGGTGGTCTGCAACATCAACCGGCGCCCGCTGCCGCGCTCGACCCGGCCCGCCAGGCGGGCGAGCACTCGGAATGCTTCTTCGGCGGCCCGGAAGTGGGTGCCGAGCGTCAGGCCGTCGACGTCTACAGCCACGGCAAGATCGACGGCGCGAACGCCGGCGAGGTCGCGTTCTGTCCCCACGATCACAGGAGCGTCGGACCCGGCCTCCCCGGCCCGGTCCCCGAACTGGCCCCGCAACTCGTGGAGCACGCGTCCCACGCCCGCCCCGAGCGGCTCGAACGTCTCCCCGCCGCACTGGAGGCAGGGCTGGGACGGGGCGCCACAGCGGCTACAAGTCTCGCCGGGATCCGGGCGGGAGCCACAGGTCGGGCACCGGCGCAGTTCCTTGCAGTTGGAACACCGATAGGCGGGTGCGTATCCCCGGCGGTGGGTGAAGACGAATACTCGCCCTCCGCCTTCGACTGTGGCGCGGATGGCGGCACGAACCCGGGCGGAGATCAGGCCGGCACCGGGTGGCTCCTCGTTGCGATCGACGACCTCGACCAGTGGCCATACCCGGGGGGCGGAACGGATCACCTCGGCGCCAGTGGCCAGTAGTTCGAGCGACGGCGTCGGCCCGACATACACCTGGGTGAAGCCCTCCAGACGAGCACGCGTCATGAGAAATCGCCGCACGGCCACGGTCGGCGTCTGGCGGTCCTTCATCGCCCGGCGACCCTCCTCGATCACGACCGCCAGCCCGAGGCCGGCGACCGGCCATTCGGCGATCCTCGGGGTACCGACGACGAGCCCCGGCGTCGTGGCGGCCTGCCCCCATCGTTCGGTGATGGTGGCGTCGTCGAGCTCGCCGTTCACCTCGATCACTTCGGTTCCGAGGACACGGCGGGCGGTCTCGGCGATGAGCCGCGTCTCGGCGGCGGTGGCGGCGACGATCATCGCCGACCTTCCCGACCCCAGCACCGGGCTCAGAGCTGGGAGCCACGTCATGTCCTCCCAGGAGGTGAGCAACACCGTCGGCGGTTTGCGGCCCCCCGAGGCAACGGCCGCGACCAGGTCGTCTAGCGGATGAGGTGAATGCGGGTGAAAGGCTGTCGCCGGGCTCGAAGGGCGGGGCGGACGCCCCGGCAGGTTCGGCGGCCCCGACCGCTCCAGCATCACGGCTACGGGGGCGACGTAGTAATGAGCGGCCCAGATCAGGGCGTCGCGGAGCTTCGGCCCGAAGATCGGGAGCTCACCGGAGACCCCGGCGATAGGCTTCAGGCCGGTAGTCGGGCGTTCCGCCACTTCCACTACGTGGCCCCGCACCCTCCGTCCGCCGAGCGGGACGCGGACGATCCGTCCGACCTCCACACGGGGACGATGAGACTCCGGGATGGCGTACCAGAAGCCGTCGTCGACGGCGAAGGTCGGGACCGCAGGGACGACTCGGGCTGCTGTGCTCAGAGGCTCTCAGCCGCCCGCCGCAGGTCGGCGGCCACGTCGGTGTTCTCCCAGGGGAACTGGTCGGCGCTCCCCGGCCGTCCGAAATGGCCGTAGGCGGCGGTGGGTCGGTAGATGGGCCGCAGCAGATCGAGGCGCTTGATCATCGCTCCGGGGCGGAAGTCGAAGTAGTCCCTGACCAGGCCGGTGAGCTTGTCGGGATCGATGGCGGCCGTCCCGAACGTGTCGACATACACGGAGAACGGCTCCGGCGTCCCGATCGCATAGGCGAGCTGGAGCTCACAGCGCTCGGCGAGACCGGCGGCGACGATGTTCTTGGCGGCCCAGCGGGCGGCGTAGGCGGCCGTGCGGTCGACCTTCGAGGGGTCCTTTCCCGAGAAGGCGCCGCCACCGTGGCGGGCGTAGCCACCGTAGGTGTCGACGATGATCTTCCTCCCTGTGAGGCCCGTGTCGGCGTGGGGGCCGCCGATCTCGAACTTGCCGGTGGGGTTGAAGTAGTAGTTGGCGTCGCCCGAGAGCATTCCTTCGGGGATGGTGGGCACCACTACCTCGTCCCACACCGCCTTGGCCATCATGTCGGAGTCCGTGTCGGGCTTGTGATGGGCCGACACGAGGACGGACGTGACCCGCGTCGGTTTGCCGCCCTCGTACTCGACAGTGATCTGTGTCTTCCCGTCGGGGCGGAGGAAGTCGAGGATGCCGAGCTTCCTCACCTCTGCCAGTCGCTCTGCCAATCTGTGTGCCACCTGGATCGGGAAAGGCATCAGCTCGGGGGTTTCGTCGACCGCGAATCCGAACATGATTCCCTGATCGCCCGCCCCCCAGGACTCGATGTCGCCACGGTGGACGCCCTGGTGGATGTCGGGTGACTGCGTGTGAGCGAAGACCAGGATCTCCACCTCGTCGGCGGAGAAGTGCTCGTCTTCGACGTAACCCAGTTCGCGGATCGTTCGGCGGGCGATCGCCTCGAAATCAGGTCGGTGATCGGTGTTGAGCTCGCCGGCTATCACCACCCGGCCGGTCGTGACCAGCGTCTCGCAAGCCACCTTGCCGAGTGAGTCGTTGGCGAGGACGTCGTCGAGGACGGCGTCGCTGATGGCGTCGGCCACCTTGTCGGGGTGGCCCTCCGTGACCGATTCGGACGAGAAGTACCAGCGGGAGGACATGCGAGCCTCCAGATTATCGCCCGAGGCGACGGGCGACGATGTCCAAGAGGCGCGAGGCGACCTCCGTCTTCGGGAGCTGCGGCCATCGGTCGACCGTGCCGTCGGGTTCGATCAGCGTGATCTGGTTGGTGTCGGTCCCGAAGCCGGAGCCCGGGGAGGTGACATCGTTGTAGACCATCAGGTCGACTCCCTTGCGTTTGGCCTTTTCGATCGCCCGCTCCACTCCCCCGGTCTCGGCGGCGAACCCGACGGTGAAGATGTCTTCGTCCCGGGCGACGACCGAAGCCAGGATGTCCGGCGTCGGCTCCAGCACGAGTGTGGGAGGGCCTTCGCTTCGACTCAGCTTGTCGTGGGCGGCGTGGGCGGGACGAAAGTCGGCCACCGCCGCGGCGAAGATGGCGACGTCGGGATGGATCTTCTCGACCGCCTCGAGCATCTCCTGGGCCGATTCGACGCGATGGGTGTTGACGCCGGGGGGATCGGGAAGCGACGAGGCGGTGACGAGTTCGACACGGGCGCCGCGCTGCGCAGCCGCGCCGGCGATGGCGTGGCCCATCTTGCCCGACGACCGGTTGCCTAGGTAACGCACCGGGTCGAGTGCCTCGCGAGTGCCGCCGGCCGTGACGAGGACGGTGAGGCCGTCGAGGGGACGGTCGAACACCGTTCTGGCGAACTCGACGATGTCTTCGGGTTCTGCGACGCGGCCCATGCCCACGTCGCCTCCGGCCAGCTCGCCGGGATAGGGCCCGATGATCCTATGACCGTCGGCCTCGAGCTGGGCGATGTTGCGTTGGGTCGACGGGTGCTCCCACATCTCCGTGTGCATGGCTGGCGCCAGGATCACCGGAGCGCGGGTCGCCAGGAGCGTGGCGGCGAGCGCGTTGTCGGCCATCCCGTGGGCCAGTCGGGCGATGGTGGCGGCGGTGGCAGGCGCCACGATCACGAGCTCCGCCCACCGGGCCAGTTCCGTGTGGGGGCTGACCGACCGGTCAGCGAACAGGTCGGTGAGGGGATGGCTGCCGGTGAGCGAGGCGAAGGTTTGGGCGCCGACGAAGCGTTGGGCCGCTGGGGTCATCACCACCTTGACCTCGGCCCCTGCCTCGAGGAGGCGGCGGGCGAGGTAGGCGGACTTGTAGGCCGCCACGCCACCGGAGACGCCGAGGACGACCCGGCGGCCGGAGAGCATTACTCCTCTTGCTTCTCCACCGCTACCTTGCCCTCGGCGATCTCCTCCATGGCGATGGTGAGCGGTTTACGGGACAGGGAATGGACCTGCGGCGGCACGTACTCGCCGATCCCGCCCCCCAGCTGGCTGAAGTAGGCGTTGATCTGGCGGGCGCGCCGTGCGGCGACGACGACCGCCGCGAAGCGGTTGCCGATGGCGTTGACTACGTCTTCGATCTCCATGCGACCTCGGTTTCGAACTCGATCAGTGGGAAAAACTCGTCGTTTCGGATGCACCAAAGGGTAGTAGACGCCGGGGACGACTCCTACTGCTCCAGGATGGCGACGATCTCGTCTGTAGCCCGGTGCATGTCGTCGTTGACGACGATGTAGTCGAAGAGCTCGGGCGCCGCCGCCAGTTCCTCCTCGGCGATGCGCAGCTTCGCCTCGATGTCCTCAGGTGACGTGTCCGCCCGTTTCTCCAGGCGCCGGCGCAGGTCTTCCGTCGACGGGGGCGCGATGAAGATCATCAGAGCGTCGGGCATCACCTGGCGGATCTGGCGGGCGCCTTGGACTTCGATCTCCAACAGGACGTCCCGGCCATCGGCCAGGGCGGCTTCCACCGCATCCCGGGGTGTGCCGTAGTAGTTGTCGTTGAACACCGCCCACTCGAGCAACTCTCCCCGCTCGATCAGGTCCTGGAACTGTTCCCGGGTGACGAAGCGATAGTGGAAGCCATCGATTTCGCCGGGCCGCGGGGGACGCGTCGTCGCAGACACCGAGAAGTGCACCGGGATCCTGCGGCGGAGCTCGGCGACGATCGTCGACTTGCCCACGCCCCCGGGGCCTGCGATCACGAGCAGCCGGCCCCGTGGGCGAGGCGCAGGACTGTCAGGAGAACTCTGAGAGGAGTCCGGCACGTTGCCGTTCGCCGAGGCCGCGGAGGCGGCGGTTGTCGGCGATCTCGTACTTCTCCATGAGACGCTTCGCCTTCACCTTGCCGGTGCCGGGCATGGCGGCGAGCAGCGCCTCGACCTTGATGCCACCGATCAAATCGTCCTCGTCGGCGCGCTTGAGAACCTCCGCCAAGGTGATGGTGCCGGTCTTGAGCAACTCCTTCAGCTCGGCCCGCACCCGGCGCGCTTCGGCGGCCTTGGCGAGGGCGGCGGCTCGTTGCTCAGCTGTCAGTTCCGGCGGCTTCATCCGATCCTCCCAGGAGTGGACGGCGCGACTGTATCAGGCGAGATTACGGTCATGGCGTACGCTTTCGGACCCTAGCCGCTTGCCGAAAGAGCTCGTTCCGTCGTGACCGCGTACTTCATCTCCGGGGCCAGTTCGGGGCTCGGGGCCGAGATGGCCCGCCAACTGGTCGCCAGAGGCGATGCGGTGGCCATCGCCGCCCGCCGACTGGACCGCCTCGAGCAGCTCGAGGCGGATCTGGCGCCGCTACCTGGGAATGTCAGCGTCCACGCCCTGGATGTGACCGACGCCGCCGCCGTGTGGGCGGCGATGACGATGGCCGATGCCCAACTCGGTGGTCTCGACGTGGTGGTGGTCAACGCCGGAGTCGCCGGAGGGGCTCGGTTGGGCACCGGGGGGTTCGACCGCAACCGGAACCTGATCGAGACCAACCTGACGGGAGCACTCGCCCAGATCGAGGCGGCTCTGGAGCTGTTCCGGCCTCGGCGCCGGGGCCATATCGCCCTCGTTTCGTCGCTGGCATCCGTCCGTGGCCTGCCCGGGTCGGCAGCCGTGTACTCCGCCACGAAGGCCGCTCTCGCCAGCCTCGGGGAATCGCTTCGAATCGAACTCGCTGGGTCCGGGATCTACGTCACGACGCTACGACCCGGCTACATCCGCACCGAGTTGTCGGGCGGCACCCGGTTCCCCTACCTCAGCCCCCTGGAGCGGGGCGTGGCGGCGATGATCTCGGCGATGGACGAGCGGGCGTCGGATGTGGTGGTGCCGGCGTGGCCGTGGCGCCCTCTGGGCTGGCTCCTCCGCGCCGTGCCCGGATCTCTGATCCGACGTTTCATGTGACGGTTCGCAGTTCGGCGCGCGCCTCGAGGATCTCCTCGGCGATGCCGACGGCGGCGGATACGGGGTCGGGAGCGCGCGTGATCGATCTGCCCACCACCAGCCAGTCAGCACCTCGGCGGATGGCCTCGGCGGGAGACGAGACACGGGCCTGGTCATGGGTGTCACCGCCCGAAGGCCGGATCCCGGGGGTGACCCGCTTCAGCTCTGGTGCCACCTGGGCGACGTCACCCAACTCCCTGACAGAGCAAACCACACCTTCCGCGCCGGCGGCGGCGGCGAGCTTCGAGAGTCTCGCCACCTGTTTTCCCGTCGTGCCGGTGATTCCGGTGGCGGCCAGGTCGGCGCCGGTGAGGCTGGTGAGAACCGTGATCGCCAGGATCCCGGCTGGGTGACCGGCGGCGCCGTCCTCCAAGCCTTCGACGGCCGCTTCGAGCATGGCGGTGCCACCGGCGGCGTGGGCGGTGACCCACCGGGCGCCGATCGCTCCCAGGTTGCGTGCCGCCCGTCTCACCGTGTTGGGGATGTCGTGGAGCTTGGCGTCGACGAACACCGGCAACCCGAGTTCCCTGATCGCCGCCACCGTCGCCGGCCCTGGCCCGGTGAGGAGCTCGAGACCGACCTTGAAGGCGCCGACGTGGGGTGCCAGCAGCTTGGCCGTCTCGACCGCGGCCCGGGCTTCTCCGTAGTCCAAAGCGACGATCACCGGGTTGTGCTCGCTCACCGCTCCTCCTTCGTGACGTGTGCCGACCCGATGAGGTCGGTAACCGCCTTCACTCCGTGGCGCTCGCACCAGATGACGAGCTCCTCCAGGATGCGCCTAGCCGCCCGGGGATCGGCGAAGTGGATGGTTCCCAGACCCACCGCTGTCGCCCCCGCCATCAGGTACTCGACGACGTCGCGGCCGGAAACGACCCCGCCGCAGCCGAGGATCGGCAGTTGGGGGAGCCGGGACGCCACCTCCATGACGCAGCGCAGGGCGATCGGCTTCAGGGGAGGCCCCGAGTAACCCCCGGCGCCGCTCGACAAGACCGGGCGGGCGGTTTCGACGTCGATGGATGCGCCCGAGATGGTGTTGGTGAGGGTCACCCAGTCGGCGCCGGCCGCGGCACACGCTTCGGCCACAGCCACGATGTCGTCGGCGTTGGGTGAGAGCTTGGCCCCGATGGGCGCCGAGGTGGCGGCGCGCACTGCCGCCACCACCTCACCCGAACGGGAGGGATCGAGGGCGAACATACGCCCGTCCTCGAGATTGGGGCACGACAGGTTGATCTCCACTGCCGCCACGCCGGCTTCGTCGAGCTTGGCCGCGACGTGGGCGAACTCATCGGGAGTGCGGCCCACGGCCGAACCCCACACGGGGCACCCGATGCCTCTGAGTCGGGGAGCAGTCTCCCGCAACCACGCTTCGATCCCCGGGTTCTGGATGCCGATGGCGTTGAGCATCCCCGCCCCGGCCGGGGCCAGACGGGGGGGCCGGCGGCCCGGCCAGGGGTCGGGAGAAACCGATTTGGCGGTCATCGCTCCGTAGGCGGACACGTCGGCGACGCGGGCAAACTCCCAGACCGAGCCGACCGTTCCAGAGGCCGCCACGAGCGGTGTCTCCAGGTGGAGACGGCCGAGGTCGACTGCCGTGACGACCGTCATGGCCGCCCGTTGGCCGAATGCCACTCCTGGAGGCTGCGCGGGTTGGAGATCGCCACTGTCCCGGCACGCAGGCTGCGGGCGACGGCGAGCCCACCTTGGATGGTCGTCACGCACGGCACGCCGACGCTGCGGGCGGCATGGCGGATGACCCGGCCGTCGGAGCGAGCCCTTCCGCCCCGGGGCGTGTTGATGACGAGTTGCACCTCTCCGGCGAGGATCCGGTCGCGGGTGTCCCGGGGTCCTTCCCCGACCTTGTTGACCGGCTCGGCGGGAATGGCGTGGTGCACCAGATAGCGGGCCGTGCCGGCCGTGGCGATGATCTCGAAGCCGAGCATCGTGAACGCCTGGGCGACGGCGAGCCCCATGGGCTTGTCCCGGTCGGCGAACGAGAGGAACACCCGTCCCCGAGTCGGGAGGACGTGACCGGCAGCGAGCAAGGCCTTGGCGTAGGCCACGCCGACGTCGGGGGCGATGCCCATGACCTCGCCCGTGGATCGCATCTCGGGGCCCAGGACGACGTCCTCCTCCGGGAAGCGATCCCAGGGCAGGACCGCCTCCTTCACAGCCACGAACCCCTCTGCCCGGCGGTGGGGCACCAGTCCTTCCTCCCGGAGTTGCTCGATCGTCGCCCCGACCATCACCCGGGCGGCGATCTTCGCCAGCGGCAGGCCCGACGCTTTGGAGATGAACGGGACGGTGCGGGATCCCCGCGGATTGGCCTCGAGGACATAGACGTCGTCGCCTTTGACGGCGAACTGGATGTTGATGAGACCGCGCACTTCGAGTGCCCGGGCCAGCTCCTCGGTGACGGTCAAGATCTCCTTGTGGGCTTCCTCCGACAGGGTCGGCGGCGGGGTCACGCACGCCGAGTCGCCCGAGTGCACCCCGGCCTCCTCGACATGCTCCATCACTCCCCCGACCAGCAGCTCGGAGCCGTCGTAGACGGCGTCGACGTCGACCTCGGTGGCGCCTTCGAGGAACCGGTCGATGAGGATCGGCGCTCCCGACAGCTCCGGGTCGGTTTCGGCCCCCTCTCCGTACAGCTCCCGGACGTAGTCGCTGAGCTCGTCGAAGCTGTAGACGACCCTCATCTTGCGGCCGCCGAGGACGTAAGAGGGACGTACCAGCACCGGCAGCCCGATGCGGTCCACCACCTCCTCTGCCTCGATCACCGAAGTGGCTGTCCCGGCTGGAGGCTGGCGGATGCCGAGGCGATCACACAGAGCCGAGAACTGCTCGCGGTCTTCGGCAGCGTCGATCGAGGAGGGCGACGTGCCGGCTATCGGGACGCCCAGCTCGGCGAGCTTGCGGGCCAGGTTGAGAGGGGTCTGGCCGCCGAGCTGCACGATCACGGCCTCCGGCTTCTCCGTTTCGACGATCGAGAGCACGTCTTCGACGGTGAGCGGCTCGAAGTAGAGACGGTCGGAGGTGTCGTAGTCGGTGGAGACCGTCTCGGGGTTGCAGTTGACCATCCCGGTCTCGTAGCCGGCCTCGCGGAGGGCGAAGCTGGCGTGGACGCAGCAGTAGTCGAACTCGATGCCCTGGCCGATGCGGTTGGGCCCGGAGCCGAGGACGATCACCCGCGGCTTCTCGGCGGGCGGGACCTCGGTTTCGTCCTCGAACGTCCCGTACATGTACGGGGTGAGTGCCTGGAACTCCGCCGCGCAGGTGTCGACAGTCTTGTAGGTGGTCCGCACCCCCGCCTCCACCCGCCGCTTACGGACCGAGTCTTCGGTCTCACCCCACAGATAGGCGATCTGGCGGTCGGAGAAGCCCATCCGCTTGGCGTCGCGCAGGAGCGACGCGTTGCCGGGAGACGTCTCCAGTTCGTTCCGCATCTCGACGACCTCGGCGATCTGGTCGATGAACCAAGCGTCGATCGACGACAGCCGGCTGACCCGGTCGACCTCCCATCCGCGGCGCAGAGCTTCGGCTATGGCGAAGATCCGTTCGGGTGTCGGCCGGGTGACCGAGCCCTCCAGGGCCTCGTCGTCGAGAGAGCGCATCGCCGCCTCTCCCGGGTCGCCGCCGAGCCCTGCGCGGCCGTTCTCCAAGCTGCGCAGCGCCTTCTGGAGGGCCTCGGGGAAGGTACGACCGATCGCCATGGCCTCTCCCACCGAGCGCATCGAGGTCGTGAGCGTGTTGGGTGCCGCCGGGAACTTGGCGAAGTCGAATCGCGGCACCTTCACGACCACGTAGTCGAGCGCCGGCTCGAACGACGCCGGAGTGGCACCGGTGATGTCGTTGGCGATCTCGTCGAGTGTGTACCCCACCGCCAGGAGGGCGGCGATCTTGGCGATCGGGAACCCCGTCGCCTTCGACGCCAGGGCGGACGAACGGGATACCCGCGGGTTCATCTCGATCACCAGACGGCGGCCCGTCGTCGGGTCGACGGCGAACTGGACATTGGATCCACCGGTTTCGACGCCGATCGCCCGCAGCACTTCGATGGCGTCGTTGCGCATCTCCTGGTATTCACGGTCCGAGAGCGTCTGGATCGGCGCCACCGTGATGGAGTCGCCGGTGTGGACGCCCATCGGGTCGACGTTCTCGATGGAGCACACGATCACCGCGTTGTCGGCGCGGTCGCGCATCACCTCCATCTCGAACTCTTTCCACCCGAACACCGACTCCTCGACGAGGATCTCGTTGACGGGTGAGGCTTCGAGGCCCCGCCGGGCGGCCTCGATGAACTCGTCTTCGTTGTGGGCGATGCCGGTGCCGCCACCCCCGAGGATGTAGGAAGGGCGGATCATCAGCGGGTACCCGATCTCTTCGGCTATGCGCATCGCCTCGGCCATCGAGCGGGCGTAACCCGCCTTGGGGACCTCGAGTCCGACCGACTCCATCGTCTCCTTGAACCGGCCCCTGTCCTCCGCCTTTTCGATGGCCTCGAGGCCGGCTCCGATCATCTCCACCCCGTACCGCTCCAGCACCCCGCTGCGGGCGACCTGGGAGGCGACGTTCAGGGCGGTCTGGCCGCCCAGCGTGGCGAGGAGGGCGTCCGGACGCTCCTTGGCGATGATCTCCTTCACCACCTCGGCGGTGATCGGCTCGATGTAGGTGGCGTCGGCGAATTCCGGGTCGGTCATGATCGTCGCCGGGTTCGAGTTGAGGAGGACCACCCGATATCCCTCGGCGCGCAGCACCTTGGCCGCCTGGGTGCCCGAATAGTCGAACTCGCAGGCTTGGCCGATGACGATCGGCCCCGAACCGATCAGGAGGATCGAGCGGATGTCGTCCCTAGCGGGCATCGGCCAACCCCATGACGGAGACGAACTCGTCGAACAGGTGGACCGAATCCCGCGGGCCAGGGGCCGCCTCCGGGTGGTACTGGACGGAGAAGGCGGGGACGTCGAGGCAGCGCAGGCCCTCCAGCGTGCCGTCGTTCAGGTTCTGGTGGGTGGGCACGGCCGAGCCGAAGCGTGTCTCCACCTGCTCCGGGAGGAGATCGGATGTCACCAGGCCACGACGCTCGGGCGGGGCCTGGTCGGTGAGGCTCCACAGGTCGACCGCGAACCCGTGGTTGTGGGAGGTGATCTCGACCTTGCCATCGCTGAACCGGCGCACCGGATGGTTGCCGCCGTGGTGACCGAACGGGAGCTTGAACGTCGACGCCCCCAGGGCCAGGCCGAGGACCTGGTGTCCGAGGCAGATACCGAAGACCGGCACCTTTCCCAGCACGCCGGCCAGCGCTTCCGTCGCTTGCACGAGTGGCTGGGGGTCGCCGGGCCCGTTGGATACGAAGACCCCGTCCGGCGCGAGGGCGAGGATGTCGTCGGCCGTGAAGCGGGGAGGAACCACGGTGACGTCGAGGCCCCTCTCGGTGAGGCGGTCGGCGATGTCTCGTTTCATCCCCAGGTCGATCGCCACCACCGATCCGATACGGTCCGTGGTCGCCGCCACCTCGTATGGCTCGGCAGTGGCGACCCCGGTGGCGAGGTCCTGGCCTTCCATACCCGGGGCGGAGGCCGCAGCTGCGGCTACCTCCGCCTCGTCGGCGCCCACGCCGAGGGCGACCGGCATCGCCCCCCGTTCGCGGATGTGTCGGGTCAGGCGGCGGGTGTCGACGTCGGCGAGGGCCACGATCCCGTGCTGGCGCAGATAGGAAGCGAGGGACCCCTCCGCCCGCCAGTTGGAGTGGCGCCGAGAGAGGGAGCGCACGACGAACCCCGCCACCGCGAGGGTGGGCCGCTGGGCATCGGCTTCGGTCACGCCGTAGTTCCCCTGATGGGGGGCGGTCATGACCACGACTTGGCCGGCGTACGACGGGTCGGTGAGGATCTCCTGATAGCCGGTCATCGACGTGTTGAAGACGGCTTCACCGGTGGCGATGCCTTCCGCTCCCACCGAGCGGCCCCGGAAGACGGCGCCGTCGGCAGTGACCAGCAAGCCGTCGCTCATGCCACCTCCTCGTGGGTCAGGCGTCCCCGCAACAGCGTGGCCCTGACTCGTCCGGTGAGCTTGCGGCCCGAAAAGGGGCTGTTCTGGCTGCGGGAGTGGAATCGTTCCGGCGTCCACACGGCGGACGGGTCGATCACCACCAGGTTGGCGGGCGATCCCGGAGCCACGGGCAGACCGTGGCCGTCGAGGCGGGCGATCTGTGCCGGGATGATCGACATCCGCTCGAAGAAGCGCTGCTGGTCGATCCCGGTGGCGGTGATGACGGCGGCGGCGGCCGTCTCCAGCCCGATCACTCCCCGGGGTGCCTCTTCGAAGGGCACTTCTTGCTCGTGGTCGGCGTGCGGGGCGTGATCGGTGGCCACGGCATCGATGGTCCCGTCCAGCAATGCCCTGCGCAACTCGGCCACGTCGTCGGGGGTACGCAAGGGCGGGTACATCTTGAAGTTGGGGTCCATCGACTCCACTTCCTGGTGGTCGAAAACGAGGTGATGCGGCGTCACTTCGGCGGTGACCGAGAGCCCGGCCTTCTTGGCACGACGGACGAGTTCCACCGTGCCCGCGGTCGAAACGTGTTGCACGTGATAGGTGGCGCCCGTCAACTCGACGAGCGCCAGGTCGCGGGCGACGATCGTCTCCTCGGCCAGGGCGGGCAGCCCGCGCATGCCGAGCCGCGAGGAGACGGAGCCTTCGTGCATGTGGCCGTCGCCGGCAAGACCGGGGTCTTCGGCATGCTGGGCGATCACACAGTCCCGTCCCGCCAGGTACTCCATGGCTCTCCGCAGGAGGCCGGCGTCGACGAGGGTGTCCCCATCGTCGGTGAACAACCGAACGCCCGCATCCATCAGTTCGTCGAGGCGGGCGAGTTGGCGGCCCTCCCGCCCCAGCGTCAGCGCCCCGGCGGGGACGACATCGCACAGCCCGACCTTCTGGCCCCGCTCGGCGACGAAGCGGGCCCGATGCCCTTCGTCGATCGCGGGGAGGGTGTTGGGCATGGCCACGACCGCGGTGAAGCCTCCGGCGGCGGCCGCCCGGCTCCCTGAGGCGATGTCCTCTTTCCACTCCTGACCGGGCTCGCGCAGGTGGGCGTGGAGATCGACGAGGCCGGGGCCGACCCAGCAACCGGTGGCGTCTATCTGGGTGGTGGGCGGGGACGGGGGGTGCGAGATCGGAGACGCCTCCACTGACACGACCCTGTCGTCCTCGACGACCACATCTGCGGTCACGATGCCGTCCGGGGTCAGTACCGAGCCGCCGCGGATGACGATCATCTTTCGGCTCCCGGGGAGGCGAGGAGGCGGAACAACACCGCCATGCGAGCCGCGACGCCGTTGCGCACCTGATCCAGGATCAGTGTGCGAGGCGAGTCGGCGACTTGCGGGGAGATCTCCACTCCCCGGTTCATGGGCCCGGGATGCATGACCACAGCTTCGGGTCGGAGGCGGGCGAAGCGGGAATCGTCGAGGCCGAAGCGCCTGACGTACTCGGGAAGGGACGTGAATCCGGTGGTGCCGCCGCGCTCCTGCTGGATCCGCAGCAGGTAGACCACGTCGAGCTGAGGCAAGACATCATCGAAGTCGTTGGCGACGTCGACCGGCCACCCGGCGAGGTCGCGGGGCAACAGGGTGGGAGGGGCGATGAGGGTGACCCGGGCGCCCAACGTGGAGAACGCTTGGAGACCGGAGCGTGCCACCCGTGAGTGGCGGATGTCGCCGACGATCCCCACGTGCAGCCCGTCGAGTTTCCCAAAGTGCCGCCGCAGTGTGAGGGCATCGAGGATCGCTTGGGTCGGGTGCTGATGGGCTCCATCGCCGGCGTTGATCACGGGCACGTCCACCCATTGGGCCACCCGGTGGGCGGCGCCGGTGGCGCTGTGGCGGACGACCATCAGGTCGGCGCCCATCGCCCTCAGAGTCAGCGCTGTGTCCTTCAGGCTCTCCCCCTTCGTCACAGACGAGGTGCCCGGGGAGAAGGTGAGCACGTCCGCCGACAACGCCTTGGCGGCCCGCTCGAACGAAAGTCGGGTGCGTGTCGACGGCTCGAAGAAGAGCGTGGCGACCGTGGCGCCCCGCAGAGTGGGCACCTTGGGGATGGGCCGTTCGAGGACCTCGACGAACTCATCGGCCAGGTCGAGGATGTCCTCCAAGTCGGCACGGGACATGCCTTCGATCGTGAGCAGGTGCCTCACGTCTCCTCCTCGTCTCGGATCCAGACGCCCCATTCGCCGTCGATGTCGGGGACGGACACGACGACCCTCTGGTCCAATGAGGTGGGAAGGTTCTTGCCGACGTAGTCGGGCCGGATGGGCAACTGACGATGGCCTCGGTCGACCAGCACTGCCAACTCGATCGTCTCTGCCCTGCCGAGGTCCGAGAGGGCGTCGAGAGCGGCGCGGATCGTGCGGCCGGTGAAGAGGACATCGTCGACGAGGACCACCGGCCTCCCGGTGATGTCGACGGGGACCGACGTCCGGGCGAGGGTGGTGGCGGCCCGGCGCGAGAGATCGTCACGATAGAGGCCGATGTCCAGCTCCCCGACCGGGACCGGCACCCCCTCGAAATCCTCGATGGCGGCGGCGATCGCCGATGCCAGAGGGACGCCCCGAGTGTGGATTCCGACGAGAACTACCCGGTCGGCGCCGTGGTGGCGCTCGATGATCTCGTGAGCGAGTCGGTGGATGGCACGCCTCGTGTCGTCGGCGTCCATCACTACGGCGCGGGTGGCCGTCATCCTGCTCCTTTCCGGCCTCACCGGACCGGGCTTAAAGGGGGCGTTGTCGGCTGCAGTGTACCCGCGGGCCGAGGCGGCTCAGGCACCGCGCTCCTTCTCCGCCAGCGACGCGAGCACGCCGTTGACGAACACCCCCGAGCGTTGTGTGGAGTAGGTCTTGGCGAGGCGGACGGCTTCGTTGACCACCACCGCCGTCGGCACCGATGGGACGTAACGGAGCTCGTAGAGACCCAGGCGGAGGATGGCCCGGTCGACCACCGGCATGCGCTCGATGCTCCAATGGTCGGACACCGAGGCGATCGTGGCGTCTAGCTCGTCGAGCTTGTCGAGGACGCCTTCGACCAGCCGGCGGGCCTTGGCGGGGAGCTCGTCGAGGTCTCCGGGGTCTCCGGTGCGGTCGGCCTGGTACAGGGCCTGGAGGGCCCGGTCACGGGGCTCAGAAGAGGCCTCGGATGTCACACCCGCGTCAGGTACTCGCCAGTGCGAGTGTCGACCTTGATGCGGTCGCCCTGCTCCACGAAGAGCGGCACCTGGACGACCAGGCCGGTCTCGAGTGTGACGGGCTTGGTGGCGCCGGTGCGGGTGTCGCCTTTGACACCGGGCTCGGCATAGGTGACTTCGAGTTCGACCGCAGCTGGAAGCTCGACGCCGATCGGGGTGCCCTGGTACATGACCAGTGTGACGGTGGAGCCGTCGGTGAGATAGCCCGCCGCGCTGCCGACGTCCTCTTCGGTCAAGGCGATCTGCCCGTAGTCGCTGAGGTTCATGAAGTGGTACCCGAGGTCGTCCGAGTACAGGTACTGGTGCTCGACACGCTCGATGATCGCTTGGGGTACGTCCTCGTCGGCGCGGAACGTTCGATCGAGGACCTGACCGGTCTCGGCGTTCTTGAGCTTCATCCGGACGAACGCCTTGCCCTTCCCGGGCTTGACGTGCTGGTACTCGATGATGGTGAAGATGCCGTCGTCGAGGGCGAGAGCCATGCCCGGGCGGACGTCGTTGGTAGAGATCATGGTGCAAGGATAGGAAAGCAGCGGGGGCCTCAGGACGGCGGTCTCAGAGCCCGATGGCGTCGAGACCGACGGCGACGTCGGCGTCTGTGACCTCGGTGATCACGGGGCGGCCCACCGCGGCGAGGAGAGTCATGTACAGGCGGCCGGCTTTCCGTTTCTTGTCGAGGCCGATGAGGCGGATCACCTCGGCGCGGTCGACCGGAGGCGCTTCCGTGGGCAAGCCGGTGCGGGCCAAGGCCTCGTGCACGATGTTCCTCTCGCCGAAGCCCAGCTTGTGCTCCGATACCGCCGCTGCCGCGACGAGGCCTATCGCCACGGCTTCTCCGTGGGAGATCCCCGCTGCGAACTCGACTCCGTGGCCGATGGTGTGCCCCAGGTTGAGGAGGGCCCGATCCCCGCTTTCGGTGAAGTCACGGGTGACGATGTCGACCTTCACCCCGACCGCCGTCGGCACTACCTCGTCGAGGGGGGCGTCGATGCCGGCAGTCCGATAGGCGGCGACGACGTCGGGTGCGGCCAGCAACCCGGCTTTGATGATCTCGGCCGCCCCCTCTCGCTTCAGGTGGTCGGGGAGCTCGTCGAGGATCAGGAGGTCCACTGCCACCCGTCGCGGGTGGCGAAAGACCCCCACCAGGTTCTTCCCGGCGAGATTGATCCCGGTCTTGCCTCCGATGGCGGCGTCCACCGCCCCCAAGAGGGTGGTGGGCACATAGACCGCCTCGACGCCCCTCATCCAAGTGGCGGCGACGAAGCCGCCGGCGTCGGTCACCGCTCCCCCACCGACGGCGACCACCGTGTCCGTGCGGCCGATGCGTTGTTCGGCCAGCGACGCGTAAGCCGCCTCGACCGCGGCGAGCGTCTTCGCCTCGTCGCCGTCGGGCATCACATGGACGTAGGCGTCCGCGCCTTCCCCCGTGATCAGGGCGGCGATCCGCCGGGCGATGGATTCCGCTCCGGGTTGGGTCAGCACCGCCGCCCGGCGTCGGGAGTCGTTGGCGGGAAGCAGGGGGCGCGGCAAGCCGTGATCGACGAGGATCTCGCTTTCGGCGCCGATCACGAACCGTTCCACAGTCGGAGCACCTCCTCCACCACCTCATCGATCGTCTTGTCGTCGGTCGTGACCACCGCGTGGGCGGCCCGTCGATACTCGTCCTCCCTCTCGGCGAGCACGGCCCTGAGCACCTCCACCGGGTCTTCAGCCGCGGCCAGAAGGGGCCGGTTCGAATCACGGCCGATGCGTTTGGCCAGCGTCTCCGGCGTGGCCGAGAGCCAGATCACCGTGCCGGAGCGGCGCATGATCTCGACGTTCTCATCGTCGAGCACCGCTCCCCCGCCGGTGCCGATCACAACGGGCTCGTCTTCGGCGGCGGCGGAAGCGATCATCTGGCGCTCGAGGCGCCGGAACTCCTCCTCGCCCTGGTGTTGCCAGATCTCAGGGATGCTGAGGTCGGTGACGGCCGTCACCAGCTCGTCGGTGTCGACGAAGTCGACACCTCGCCGGGAAGCGACCTCCGCACCGACGGAAGTCTTTCCCGAGCCCATCATCCCGATGAGCCAGAGCATCAGAACTCGGCCAGCCGAGCCCGGTAGCGCTCGAATGACGCCACCACATCGTCGACGGTGTCGCCGCCGAACATCCGCAGCGACTCGTCGGCGAGGACGTAAGCCACCATCTGCTCGCAGACGACGCCGGCCCGAGGCACAGCGCAGACGTCCGAACGCTCGTAGAAGGCTTTCGTCGACTCCTTGGTCTCGACGTCTACGGTGTCGAGGGGGCGCATGACGGTCGAGATCGGCTTCATCGCCGCCCGCACCCGGAGAAGTCCCCCGATGGTGATGCCTCCCTCCGTCCCGCCCGAACGGAGCGTCTGGCGGGTGAAGGTGGTGCCGTTGTGATAGATCTCGTCGTGGGCTTCGCTGCCCCGGTTGCGCGCCTGAGTGAACCCGTCTCCGATCTCCACACCCTTGATCGCCTGGATCGACATCAGCGCCTGGGCGAGACGCCCGTCGATCTTGCGGTCCCAATGCACGTGGCTGCCGAGACCGGGGGGCACCCCATATGCGAGGATCTCGACCACTCCTCCCAGGGTGTCGCGGCTCTCGCGGGCACCTCGGATCTCCGCCTCCATTTGAGCGGCACTGGCCGGATCGAAGCAGCGGACCGACGAAGAGTCGATGCTGACGAGGTCTTCCGGGGCGGGGATCGGCATGTCATCGGGGACCCTGACGGTGCCGATTGCCACCACATGGCTGAGCACCGACATGCCGAGCTCACCCAGGAGTTGCTTGGACAGGTAGCCGACGACGGTCCGCGCCGCCGTCTCCCGGGCGGAGGCCCGTTCGAGGATGTCGCGGGCGTCGTGGGTGTCGTACTTGAGCATGCCCGGGAGGTCGGCGTGGCCGGGTCGAGGCGTCGTCATCTTTCGCTTCGGGTTCCCCGGGTGGGGGCTCATCTCCTCCGCCCACTTCGTTTCGAACTCCGTGTTGCGGATGAGGACCGCAACCGGAGATCCCAATGTCCTTCCGTGGCGGACTCCGCCGATGATCTCGAGTTGGTCCTTCTCGAGGCCCATGCGTGGGCTGCGCCCGTAACCGAGGCGACGACGTGCCAACTCGGCCTGGAGTCCTTCTACCGTCACCTCCAGCCCGGCCGGCAGCCCCTCCACCACGGCCACCAGGCCCGGGCCGTGGGATTCACCTGCGGTCAGGAAACGCAACACGGGCCAGATGCTACCGACCTAGAAGATCACGCCCGCGAGGGTGGTTCCCCACACGATCGACACCCACGCTCCGACGATCATCGGCGGCCCGTACGGCAGTTCCGACTTCGCTCCCTTCCCGGCGAGAAGGGCGGCAAGGGCTGCCAACCCGCCGAGCGCCGCCGTGGCCAGAACAGCGAGAAACAAGTGGATCCAACTGATGAAGGCGGTGAAGAGGCCGAGAGGAAAGGCGAGTTTGACGTCGCCGAAACCGAACCCGCCCCGGGCGAGGACGAACACCACGAGGAAGAACCCCGCGAACACGAACGCACCTCCCAGGGCTCGCGGCAAAGCCTGCAACGTCCCATCGAGAGCGGCGCCGCCCGCCAACAGGGCGACCGCGATCGGTGTCCCCGGATACGTGATGCGGTTGGGGATGCGTTTGTGATCGATGTCGGTCAAGAAGAGCACGACCGTCATCGCCACGAACCAGAAGTAGGCGCAGAGAACCCAGCGGGGGCCGATCGACCAAGCGACGAGGGCGGCAACACCGGCCGTGGTGATCGAAGTGAGGAGTGGGCGGCCGATCCCGAGTCCGCACTCCGAGCAACGTGTCAGCAGTCCCCTGGGGTGGCCGCAGCGGCGGCAGACCGCAGCAGAGAGGG
Organism: Acidimicrobiia bacterium; assembly: GCA_036380875.1. Lineage (GTDB taxonomy): Bacteria > Actinomycetota > Acidimicrobiia > Spongiisociales > ZC4RG35 > ZC4RG17. The sequence continues at coordinate 32,094 of DASVDX010000070.1, read as the reverse complement.
CGAAGGGCAGGTCGGCGCCCGCCTGGACGGCGAGATGGTGGACGAAGGGGCCGGCGAGCAGGCCGGCGAGAGCCGAGAGGGCGACGTGCACGGGGCTCGCGATGCTAGCCCGGCGACGTCGCCCTCATCTTCAGCCGCAAGGGTTCAGCTGTCGGCAAGCTCTCGGAAAGCAGCGCCCAAGCCCCGGCGCCGCAGCAGACCGAACCCGCTCTCCTCGGAGTCCTCGTGCTCTTCGGTCGACTCCTCGGTCTTCTCCAGTTCGCTGAAGACCGTCTCGAGGAACGACTCCTCGGCCTGCGGCTCGACGGTGGCAGGTTCCTCGGTGCCTTCGTCCTCGGCGGGAGTCTCGAAGGTGTTGTCGGCGACACCCGTCGGCAGAGCTTCCTCGGCATTGGTCTCGGACCACCACGAGCGGTCAGGATCCGGCGTCGGCGCCTCGACCACACCCGCCGCCGGCTCCTCCACCGCCTCCGGCTCCGGTTCGGTCGTGTACTCCGGCTCCGGTGCCGGCTGGTAGATGTCGGTGGCGTTGTAGGCCGTGTCGTAGCCAGGCGTCTCGTAGGACGGCGCTGGCATGGGCTCCACGAGATGCGCCCGAGCCATCTCGGCCATGCGCCGCGCGGTCTGGAACTTGGTCATGCCCAGACGGTCGGCGAGGGCCTCGACAGAGCAGGAGCCATCCATCGCCGCCAGGAATCGCCAGGCGGTGTCACTGAGGTTGACGGACTCTTCCTCGATCTCGGGCACCATGCGCCACAGCGTGGTGAGATCGGGGACGATGGTCTCGATGTCGGCCCACTCCGAAGCCCGCCGCTCTGCGTCGGCGATGGTGCTCTCTACGTCGAACGTCTGGCCCGTCGGATAACGGGGGTTGGCGTCGGCGACGAACTCGAAAGCGCCAGTACCGGGACGGCGAATCCGGTACAGGGACTCGACGCTGTGCTCACGCACCAATTCTGTGAGCGCCGACGCCGAAGCGGAAGGAGCAACGGCATCGGTCAGAGTGCCGCGGGAGATGTCGAGGCGGCTGAGACCCTCTTCGGTGACCACGCCGGCAGCGACCAGGCGATCGCGGAGAACTTCGTCGCTTTCCACGGTGGCATAGGTCAGGTAGCCACCCTCCATGTAGATGCGTCCGGCGGACTCGCCGTCTACACGAAGACACCCGTTCTGTTGTGACCTCGCGAGAAGGCGGAGGACCTCCTCGAGAGGAAAGACGTCCAGTTTTCCGCTGAGCGACATGGGCTTCTCCTTGGTACTTCCCTTCGCCGTCAGTGATGATTCGGTGCCTCAGCGGCCCGGCTTGAGGGATTTAGTGCCGCCTCGGTCATCACGTCTATCGGCGGCTCGCGCCCTGTCCACAAGCGAAACGAGTCGGCGGCCTGGGCAACGAGGAACTCCAGCCCGTCGACGGTAGGAAGCCCCAGACCACGTGCTTCGGCGACCGCAGGCGTCACCTCCGTGCCGTAGGCGAGATCGATCAGGGCCGACGCCAGCGGCACGATCCTGGGGGGAAGCGGCTCGCCGGCCATGCCGAGAGGGGTGGCGTTGACGACCACCGCATCGACGACGGCCGTCCCCCACGGCACCTCTACGATCGTGCCGGAGTCGAGACGGTCGGCGAGGGCGGCCACGGTTCCCGCTCGGCGGGCCGACACGTACAGCGTGCGACCCCGCGCCGCCAGGCAAGCCGCGGCGGCGGCTCCCCCCGCTCCCAGGATCAGAACAGGCTCCGAGTCGGACGGCCAGAGGCGCCCGAGTGCGGTGATGTCCGTGCTGTAGCCCTTCAGGCGCCCGTCGGGCAGGCGAACGATGGTGTTCACCGAGCCGGAGCGGCGAGCTTCGTCGGTGATCTCGTCCACCAGGGCTGCAGCCACACCCTTCAGAGGCATTGTGACGTTGACCCCGTCGAGGAGACCAGCTCGCAAGTCCTCTATGACGGACTCCATCTCCGAACTGGGCACGCGACGCGCCTCGTAGGTTCCGTCGATTCCCAGGGCGGCGAGAGCGGCGGTGTGGATCGCCGGCGACCGGGAGTGGGATATGGGATCGCCGATCACCGCCAGCCGGAGCGGATGTGTCACTACGGGAGAACTCCGTCCTCTCGAGCCTTCCGAACCGCCTCGTTGTGCTCTTCGAGCGTCTCAGAGAACGTGTGGCTGCCGTCTTCGCTGGAAAGCACGTAGTAGAAGAAGTTCGTGTCGGCCGGGTTGGCGGCCGCCTCGAGTGATGCCCGCCCCGGCGAAGCGATCGGGGTGGGTGGCAGACCGGCGTTCTGATAGGTGTTGTAAGGCGAGTCCACCTCCCGGTCGAAATCCTCGGGAGACCGGGTGCCGAGGGCGTAGAGCACGGTAGCGTCGATCTGGAGGGGCATTCCCTCGTCGAGACGGTTGTGGATCACGCTCGACACCAGCGGCCGCTCTTCGGCCACCCGCACCTCGGACTCGATGAGCGACGCCATGATGATCCCCTCGTAGATGGTGAAGCCGTCGTCCTCGAAGGCCGTCCAGTCGATGCTCTCAACCCTCGCCTGCATGGTGTTGGAGAGGCGCTGGAGGATGCTGACAGCCGTCGACTGCTGGGAGAACTCGTAGGTGTCGGGGAAGAGGAGCCCTTCCCAGTCCTGGAGGGACGGAGACTCGGGCATCTCTTTGAGGGTCGTGGTGACATCACCGCTCTGGAGCGCTTCTTCGAACTCCTCGACGGGCATCCCCGATCCTTCGGATAGGATTCGGAGCATCTCCCCCACCCGCAACCCCTCGCGGATGGTGATCCGATACACGTCTACGAGCGGGCCGGTCCGCAGCGCTTCGAGGACTTCGGCCGGCTGCATCCCGGTGACGAGCTGGTACGTGCCTGCCTTGAGCTCGGCGGCGGCGCCCTCGGTGCGGACCAGCGCCTCGAATTCCGCGGCGCGGGCCACTACACCCTTGCCGGCGAGGATCGCGGCGATGTCCTGGGCGCTGGCGCCCTGGGGGATGACGACCTCGACTTCGAGGCCCGGCTCCACATCGACCCGATCGTCGTTGTTGTTCAGGACACCGCCGACCTGGCGGCCGAGATACGAGGCGCCACCGACGATCGCTACCCCGGCGACGATCACCAGGGCGATGATCGCCCCGATTCGACCGAGGCGGGAAAAGGTCGGTGGAGGCGGCACGGGCTCCAAGCTCACCTTGCTTCTCCACGACGATCGAGGTAGCCGCGGAGCAGCACGGCGGCGGCGACCTTGTCGACGGCGCTCCGCCGCTTTCGTCGTCTGGTACCGGCTTCGAGCATCACTGAGTCAGCAATTCGCGTGGTGTAGCGCTCGTCGACAGTAGTCACGACCAGACCGGTTGCGGACTCGATGTCGGCGGCCATTCTGCGAGCCATGACAGCCGATTCCTTCTCCTCGCCTTTCTCGGTGACGGGCAGCCCGACGATGACCTCCTCGACGTCGAGCTCCTCACACAGTCGGGCCACGTGTTCGACCGCCGAGTCGGCGGGCACGACCTCGAGCGGCTGGGCGGTGAGCCCCAGGGGATCGCTGATCGCCAGCCCGACTCGGGTGGTGCCCGGGTCGACCGCCAGGACCCTGCCCATCAGTCCCGCAACCTCCGCGAGGCCTCTTCCCGGATGATGTCGAGCGCCTGACCGAGTTGGTCGCCCCGCGGGCCTCCCGCCTGCGCCAGTTCAGGGTCGCGGCTGCCACCGCCGCCGAGTGCCGCTGCACCTTCGCCGGCGATAGCGCCCGCCGAGATCCCCGCTTCCACCAGGTCGGAAGTGGCAGCCGCCACCAGGGCACCTTTTCCGTCGTTGCGAGAGCCGACCACGACCAGACTCGGGGCTCCGAGTCGGTTGCGGATGTCCAACGCCAGTTGACGGAGGTCACCGGGTGCCATCTCCCCGGCGTCGGCCACGACCAGGCGACGTTCGCCGATCGTCTCGGCGGAGGCGGCGAGGTCGCCTGCCAGGTTGGCCCGACGCTCGCTGGCCACCGCCTCCAGCCGGTCCTCGAGTTGGCCCACCCGCTCCAACAAGGCCTCCACTCTCTCGGGCACCTGATGAGCCGGCACCCGCAGGAGCTGGCCGGTGTGGTGGAGGGCGTCACGCATGGCGGCGAGCCGGCGGTATGCCTCCTCACCGGTGAGGGCTTCCACCCGGCGGATGTTTGATCCGATCGACGACTCGGATGTGATGAGGAGCGGCCCTACCTGCCCGGCGGTGTGGGTGTGGGTGCCCCCGCAGAACTCCACCGAGAAGTCCCCGATCTTCACCACCCTGACGACGTCGCCGTACTTGTCGCCGAAGAACGCCAAGGCACCCATCTTCTTGGCCTCGTCCTGAGTAGTGACGACGGTGTCGACAGGGGCGTTGGAGATCAGCCTGCGGTTGGCCTGCCACTCGACCTCGGCGAGTTCCTCGTCGGAAACGGGCGAGAAGTTGGAGAAGTCGAAACGGAGCCGGCCGTCCTCCACCAGCGAGCCTGCCTGGTTGGCGTGGTCGCCGAGCACGTTCCGCAACGACCAGTGGAGCACGTGAGTGCCGGTGTGGCTCTTGCGGATGCCCTCCCGTCGAGGCGAGTCGATCGCCAACTCGGCGTCCTGGCCGACGAAGAGGACACCCGACTCCATCGTCACCAGATGACTGTGGAGGCCCTGGACAGCATGGCGCGTGTCGTCGACGCGAGCGACGCCGGTTTCTGTGCGAACGACTCCCGTGTCGCCGACCTGGCCACCCGACTCGGCATAGAAGGGCGTTCTGTCGAAGAACACCTCGCCCCTCTGGCCGGCCTCCAGGCTCTGGCGGGACTCTCCGTCGACGAGGATCGCCAGGACCCGGCCGGTGTCACGCTCCACTTCGTAGCCGGTGAAATCGGTCAGTCCCAGGTCGTCGGCGAGGCTCCGGTACACCTCGGCGGCGGCCACGGCATCCCCGCCCTTCCAGGCGGCCCGGGCTCGCTCTCGCTGGGCGGCCATCTCCTGTTGGAAGCCTTCCGTGTCGACCTCCACGCCGCGCTCGGCGGCGATCTCGGACGTGAGCTCGATGGGGAACCCGTAGGTGTCGTGCAGGCGGAACGCCACCGTGCCCGGAAGGAGCTTCCCCCCGAGGCTCTCCAGCTCGCGTTCGAGCAGCTCCACGCCTGACGACAGGGTCTGGCGGAAACGGCTCTCCTCCCGGGAAACGGCTTCGAGTACGACGTCCCGACGGTCCACCAGTTCGGGATAGGCCTCCCCCATCACCTCGATGGTCTTCTCGACGAGCCGGGGGAAGATCAGGTCGTCGCGAGCGGCTTCAGGCTTCAGTTGCCAGGCGTGGCGGACGCCGCGACGCAGGATGCGACGCAGCACATAGCCCCGACCCTCGTTCGAGGGGACTACGCCGTCCGCCAAGAGGAACGTCACGGACCGCCCGTGATCGGCGAGGAGACGCAGGGAGACGTCGGCTCTCTCGTCGTCGCCGTACCCGATCCCGGCGTACTCGGCGGCGGTGACGAGCATCGGCCAGACCGTGTCGACCTGGAACACGGTGGGCACGCCCTGGAGCACGGCGGCGATCCGCTCCAGGCCCATCCCGGTGTCGATGTTCTTTGCAGGGAGATCGCCGACGACGTGATAAGGCTCGTCCTGGACGTATTGCATGAAGACGAGGTTCCAGATCTCGACGAACCTCTCCTCGCCGCCTCCGATCGGTCCTCCGGGCTCTCCGAACTCCTTGCCCTTGTCGTAGAAGATCTCAGACGACGGACCGCATGGGCCCGGGACACCCATCTGCCAGAAGTTGTCCTTGCCGCCTCGCTGCACCCGGTCTGGGGGGACACCCACCGACTCGATCCAGACCTCGGCGGCTTCGTCGTCGTCCTCGTAGACGGTGAACCAGAGGCGATCGGGGTCGAGGCCGAGGCCTTCGGTCACCAACTCGTACGCCCAAGGGATCGCCTTCTCCTTGAAGTAGTCCCCGAAGCTGAAGTTGCCCAGCATCTCGAAGAACGAGAAATGCCGGGTGGTGGTCCCGATGATGTCGATGTCGACCGTTCGGGCGCACTTCTGGACGGACGTGGCCCGCCGGTATGGCGGCTCTTCCTCACCCAGGAAGTAGGGCTTGAACGGCACCATGCCTGCGTTCGTCAGGAGCAGCGTCGGGTCGGTGGGGATGAGGGACGCCGACGGGCGCAGCACATGGTCGCGGGCGACGAAGAAGTCGGTGAAGGTCTTTCGGATCTGGTTGGAGTCCATCAGTTCGTCTATGTGGTGGTCGGTAGGGCGCTGGGTGCGATGCCGCAGGGGCTCAGCGGCGGCGAGGCGGCCGGATAGCTCGAGCGGCGAGTTCGAGGATATCGGCGCCGGTGTACGCCGCTGCTCGTCTCAGGTCGGCCGGGGTCGGCTTGCGGCGCAACGCGCGAACGGTGACGAGGCCCCCCGCCAGGAGCCCAGTGGCGAACCACCACAACCGATCGAGCATGCGGGGAAGGGTAGCCGACTCACTCCCGGTTCCGCTTTCGGCCTATCGACGCCTCCAGCTCCGCGAACCACTCCGCCCGGGCCTTCTCCGCTCCCTGCCGGCTGGGGCGATACAGGGTGAGCGGCTCCTGGCCCTCCGGCCAGTAGCGCTGGTCGACGATGTGGCCCGGGTAGTCGTGGGGGTACCGATAACCCTCGCCGTGGCCGATCTCGCCCGCCCCCGGGTAGTGGGCGTCGCGCAGATGGGGAGGCACGACAGGGGCAGGACCTTCCCGCACCGCCTTTCTGGCCGCAGCCATCGTGGTGGTCACCGAGTTCGACTTCGGGGCGGTCGCCAGGTACAGGGCAGCGTGGGTCAGGGCGAATGCCGCCTCGGGCAAACCGACGAAAGCGAGGGCGTGGGCCGCTGCCACGGCCACTTCGAGAGCTCGGTTGTCGGCCAGGCCGACGTCCTCGGAGGCGAAGATCACCATCCGCCGGGCGATGAACTCGGGGTCCTCGCCGCCCTCGAGCATGAGATGCAGCCAGTACACGGCGGCGTCCGGGTCGGAACCGCGGAGGCTCTTGATGAAGGCGGAGATGACGTCGTAGTGGACGTCGCCGGCCTTGTCGTAACGAACGATCCGGCGCTGCAACGCCTCTTCTACGTCTTCGGTCTCGACCGTGGCGGAGCCCCTGCCCTCCGCCAAGGTGGCGGCCACCTCCAGGGTGTTGAGGGACAGTCGGGCGTCGCCTCCGGTACGTCGAGCCAGGGCCGCTCTCGCCTCGGGATCGATCTTCAGGTTGCGGCCGCCGAGCCCTCGCTCCCGGTCGGTCATCGCCCGGTCGATCAAGGCTTCGAGATGCTCGGGCTCCAGGGGTTCGAGGCGGAAGAGGGTGGACCGGGAGATCAGCGGGCTGTTGACCTCGAAGAAGGGGTTCTCGGTCGTCGCCCCGATAAGGACGATGGTGCCGTCCTCCACTCCCGGAAGGAGAGCGTCCTGCTGGTTCTTCGAGAACCGGTGGATCTCGTCGAGGAACAGCACGGTGCGCTTCTCGTCCATCTCCAGGCGCTGGCGAGCCCGGCTCAGCACCTCGCGCACGTCCTTGACGCCGGCGGACGTGGCTGACAGCGTCTCGAAGGCGGCTGCCGTGTGATGGGCGACGAGGCGGGCAAGGGTGGTCTTTCCGGTTCCGGGCGGGCCCCAGAGGATCATCGAGACCGGGTTGCCGGACTCCACCACCCGCCGGAACGCCGCTCCGGGCGCGAGCAAGGCGGGCTGTCCTACCACCTCGTCCAGGTTGCGGGGGCGCATGCGTGTGGCGAGGGGAGCCACCGACTCGAGGTTTTGTTCCGCCCGGGCGGCGAACAGGTCGTCCATGTCTGCGTCGAGGGTACCGGGGCGGTCCCTCAATCCGACTGGGTGGCTCGCTCGGCGATACGTGTCGCCAGCGCGGCCAGGACACGGCGCGGGGGCTCGAGCCAACGGTGCCCGGAATCGGCGACCAGTTCGACGATCGTCTCGATCCCCTCCTCTTCGAGGTGGCGAACCACCGTCGCCACGCCGCGAGTGGCCGGATCTTCCTCGCCTGCCACTATCGCTACGAGGGGCCAGGGCGGATGGCCGAGCCATTCGATCACCTCGGCGATCTCACTGCCCCGGAGCAACATCGGGGACACGGCGAGGACGGCAGGGATCCGCTGCCCGTGGCGCAGCCCGATCTGGAGGGCCCGCCTCCCACCCTGGGAGAAGCCTCCGAGCACGAACGGGCGGTCGGGCCACAGGGCGTCGGCGACGGCGAGGACCTGGTCACAGCAGCCACCGGCGTCGTCCCACACCGGCCCGTCAGACGCGATCCGCTGGCTCGATTCGGGGACGGCCACCTCCCATCCCTCTCCCAGGGCGCCGGTGATCCGGGCGGCGTCGGTCTCGAAGATCTGATTGCGGCCGTGGAGGCCCAGGAACGGCCAGCCGCCTCCGACACCTCCCACATACAGCCCCGTGACTCGGGGTCGCCAGCGGCGCCGGCGCTCCTCCATCTTCTCGAGGAGCGGCCGGTAGGCGGGGTGCTCCCACAAGGGATCCAGATCGGCTTCGAGCTCCAAGAGGCGTGGCGACCACCAGGCGCCCGCCTCGAACGCCTGGGTCAGCACATCGACGGCTTCCTCCGTGTGCCCGGAGCGGGCCAGGAGGCAGGCCCGCCAGTAGGCCACGCGCTCCCACTGGCCGGGGAGGTTCGGACCAGATCGGTCGAGGACGGCGAGAGCGGCTCGATAGTCACCGGCCGCGTAGTGGCCTATCACTTCCTGTTCGACCTGGTCGAAAGGAGCGGCCGTCACTCCTGTGCCTGCGACTCCGCTTCGGCGTGAGCGGCTGCCACCTCGGGTCGCAGTTGGATGCCGAGCTCGGCGAGCTGCGACTCTTCGACCGGCGCCGGCGCCGAGGTGAGCGGGTCCACACCCGTCTGCGTCTTCGGGAAGGGCATGACCTCCCGGATCGAGCTCTCTCCCTGGAGGACCATGACGAGGCGATCGATGCCGAAGGCGAAACCGCCGTGAGGCGGTGTGCCGTAATTCAGGGCCTCGAGGAACCACCCGAAGCGCCGCTCGGCACTTTCGCGGTCGATACCGAGGATCTCGAACACTTGGCGCTGGATCTCGGGGTCGTGGATCCTGATCGAGCCGGAGCCGAGCTCGACGCCGTTCAACACCACGTCGTAGGCCTGGGCCAGCGCCGTCTCCGGCGATCGCCGCATTTCCTCTACCGACTGCGGCATGGTGAAGGGATGGTGGCTGAAGGTGAGCCTGCCGTCCTCTTCTTCTTCGAACATCGGGAAGTCGGTCACCCACAGGAAAGCGAGCTCGTCGTGGCCCCTGGGTCGGCCGAGGTCGTTGCGGAGGCCGCCGAGCACCTCCAGAGCCGTCTTCCAGCGGTCGGCGGCGATGAGCAGCACCTCGCCGGGCTTGGCCTCCAGACGTTCGAGCAGGCCGGCTCTCTCCGGGTCGGAGAGGAACTTGGCGACGGGTGACCGCAGGTTCCCATCCGCCTCCACCTGCATCCACACGAGGCCTTTCCCGCCGAGTTGCTTGGCCCGCTCGACGAGGCTGTCGGCATCGGCCCGGGAGAGCTCGCGTTCTCCGGCGTTGATCCCTCGGATCGTCCCCCCTTCTCCGAGCACGGAGGCGAAGACGCCGAACTCGGTGGATCGGAAGAGATCCGACAGGTCCACTATCTCCATCCCGAACCGGAGGTCGGGCTTGTCGGTGCCGAAGCGCTCCATCGCCTCGCGCCACGTGAGCCGGGGGAACGGACGGGGGATCTCGACGCCACGGATCTCCTCGGTGGCGGCCACGAGGGCCACCTCGATGGCGGCTTGGACGTCTTCGGCCTCCCAGAACGAGCCCTCGAGGTCGAGCTGGGTGAACTCGACTTGTCGATCCGCCCGGAAGTCCTCGTCCCGGTAGCAGCGGGCGATCTGGAAGTAGCGCTCGACCCCGGCGATCATCAGGAGCTGCTTGAACAGCTGTGGCGACTGGGGCAATGCGTAGAACTCTCCCTGCCGCAGTCGGGAGGGAACGAGCATGTCCCGGGCGCCTTCCGGAGTCGACCGGACGAGCGTAGGAGTTTCGACCTCGAGGAAACCCAGCTCGTCGAGGCTCCGTCGGATGGCGGCCGTCGCCCGGGAGCGCGCCCGCAGGTTCGCTGCCATACGGGGGCGGCGCAGGTCGAGGTAGCGGTACTGCAGGCGGAGCCGCTCGTCGATCTCCACCCGGTCGTCGAGCATGAACGGCAGAGGCTCCGAGGGCGAGAGGATCTCGAGCTCGGATGCCTGGATTTCGATCTCGCCGGTCACCAGCTCCGGATTGACGGTCCCCTCGGGGCGGGCGGTCACTTCCCCTTCGATCGTGACCGTGTACTCCATACGAAGGTCGTCGACGTGCGGGAGCCTGGCAGGGTCGACCACGACCTGGACGATGCCCTTCCCGTCGCGGATGTCGAGAAAGGCGATGCCCCCGTGGTCGCGGCGGCGGGCCACCCACCCGGCCACCCGCACACGCTCGCCGACCAGGCCGGTTCCGAGCTCGGTGGTGAAATGCGTTCTGTATCTCATTCGAATTCAGGGCTCCTGGGCCAAACGACGAGTGACGTGGTCGACGAGGTTGTCGAGGTCGACCTCGACTTGCTCCCCGCGGGCCAAGTCGCGGACAGCGACGGTGTTCCGGTCCCGCTCGGACTCCCCAGCGATCAAGACGAGGGTGCAGCCTCGTCGGTCGGCTGCCTTCAATTGTTTGCCCAGGCGGGCTGCGGTCATCTGGGTTTCGGTGGCGATGCCGGCCCGGCGGAGCCGGTCGGCGATCCCCAACGAGTACTCGAGATCGGCGTCGGACAAGAGGGCCACGCTGACGGGCACGGCGGAGGTGCCCTGGGGAAGCAGCCCCGCCTCCCGGAGCTGCCAGAAGAGGCGGGTGAAGCCGATGGAGATCCCCACGCCCGGGAGCCGCGTGGTCGTGTACTGGCCGGCCAGGTCGTCGTATCGGCCGCCCGAGCAGATGCTGCCCAGTTCGGGGTGGTCGTCGAGCCGGGTCTCGTAGACGGTTCCGGTGTAGTAATCGAGGCCGCGGGCGATAGACAGGTCGAGGGCGAAGGACTCCTCTGAAACGCCGAGGGCGGCCATGGTGCGCGAGACTTCCGCCAGCTCGGCGGCTTCCGCCTCGGCCCTCACGGGAAGGGAAGCCAGGGCCGCTTCGATGTCCGCCACGCCGGAGGCGGAGATGGTGGTCCATTCGATGAGGCGGGAGACCGATTCCGGGGACATCCCGGAATCGAGGAGAGACTTCCGGACGGCGTCGACGCCCTTCTTCTCGAGTTTGTCGATCTCCCGCAGGACCTCGGTCTGGGCTTCCTCTGCGGTGACGCCCACCTCTTCCAACAGGCGGCGCATCAGCTTGCGACTGTTCAAGCGCAGGGTCACGGAGCCGATGTCGAGATCCTCGAGGATGGCGATTGCCGCGGCCGCCACTTCGGCGTCGTGACGCAAAGACAGCTCATCACGATCGATGACGTCGATGTCGCACTGATAGAACTCCCGGTAACGGCCTCGTTGGGGGCGCTCACCCCGGTAGACGCGCTGGATCTGGGAGCGCCGGAACGGGAACACCAGGTCGTGCTCGTGCTCGGCGACGTAGCGGGCCAGCGGCACGGTGAGGTCGAAGCGGAGCGCCAGATCGGGCGGCTCGCCCGCCTCGAGCGACCCGGCCGATTGGACGAAGTAGACCTGGCGTTCGGTCTCTCCCCCGGTCTTCGTCAAGAGCACGTCGGCTCGTTCGAACACCGGAGTCTCGATCGCCGGGAAGCCGAACCGCCGAAAGCCGCGCCGGATCTTGTCGAGCATGGCGTCGTGGATCGCCTGTTCGGCAGGCAGCAACTCGAGCGTGCCGGCGGGAGTCGAGGGCGTGATCGTCATGAGCGGAACCTAAGAATGGCAGCGTGAGAGGCGTCGGCGAAAGCGGTCAGGACCAGAGATGCCGGAACGGGTTGCTGCGACGTTCCTCCCCGATCGTCGTCTCCGGGCCGTGACCGGGCAAGACGCGGACTTCGTCGGGGAGGGTCATCACGCGCGACCGCATGGACTCCGCCAGCGCGTTCAGGTCGCCTCCCGGCAGGTCGGTGCGCCCGATCGATCCGGCGAAGAGCTGGTCGCCGGAGAAGAGGATCCCCTCCTCCTCGACCAGGAAGCAGCAATGGCCCGGGGTGTGCCCCGGCGTGTGCACGACTTCGAAGGTGATGCCGGCCAGGGTGTGCTTCTGCCCGTGGGCCAGGTACACGCGCTCCGCCGGCGGGCGGTAGTCGCCGGGAGGCACCATCCCGAACAGCCTCCGAAGCTGTTCCTCGGGGGCGTCGGTGAGGAAGTCGTCGTCCGGATGGACATAGGCGTAGGCGCCGGTGGCCTCGGCCACGACCCCGGCCCCGCCGACATGATCGACGTGTCCGTGGGTGACGAGCAGAGCCGCCGCCGACAGGTCGTGTTCACGGAGAGCCTCGAGGACGGCCGATGGGTCGGGAGGGACGTCGACGATCACGGCCGATCCTCCCCCCTCGGAGGCCAGCACGTAGGTGTTCGTAGCAGCGAACCAGAGTGTCCGGGTGAGCAGGAGCACGGGTCGATGTTTCAGGCCGGTTGCGGGATGCGCCTGGCAGCGTAGACCCCGTCGACGCCACGGATGTCCGCCAGCATCCTCGGGAGCTGGCTGGCATCCGACAGCTCCACCTCGTAGCGGAGGATCGCCACGCGGTCGGGCCCGGTGACCGTGGAGGAGGCGGTGATGTTGCCTCCTGTCTCCGAGATCACCGACGTCACGTCGCGCAGGAGGAGCGTGCGGTCCAGCGCCTCCACCTGGATCCAGACGGAGTAGCTCGTGATCTGGTCGGCGGCCCAGGTGACGTCCACCATTCGCTCATGCCTCTCGCGGAGGGCGTCGATGTTCGTGCAGTCGGACCTGTGAACCGACACGCCTCGGCCGACGGTGACGAAGCCTTCGATCGGGTCTCCCGGAACCGGCTCGCAGCATTTGGCGAGGCGCACGAGCATGTCGTCGAGACCCTCCACGATGACCGGTGGTCCCTCTTGGGGGCGGCGCCGGGGCGAGACGAGCGGCAGCCGCTCCGGCTCTTCGGGCCTGAGGATGCGGCTGGCCCGGGACGCGACTGCACCGGCGGAGATGCTCCCGTCGCCCACCTTGGTGAACATGGTGTCGACCTCGCGGTAGCCGAGCTCGGCGGCCACCTCGCCCAACAGCTCGTTGCGCTGATGGGGGTCGAGCTCGGGGAGTTCCCGCTCGAGAGAGGCGAACACCTGGTCCTTGCCTTCGGTCAGCGCCTGGTCGCGACGCTCCTTCAGGAACCACTGCTTGATCTTGGACCGGGCCCGGGAAGTCCGCACGAACGTCAGCCAGTCGCGGCTGGGGCCGGTCTCCCGGCGCGAGGTGATGATCTCGACGATGTCGCCCGACGCCAGCTTGGTCGACAGGGGCATCAGCCGGCCGTTGATACGGGCCCCCACGCAGTTGTGGCCCACCTCGGTGTGGACGGCGTAGGCGAAGTCGACTGCCGTCGCCCCCTGCGGCAGCGTCTTGACGTCGCCTGCCGGCGTCAGGACGAACACCTCGTCCTTGTACAGGTCGAGCTTCAGGTTGTTGAGGAACTCGGCCGGGTCGTCGGACTCGAGAGCGCCCACGTCGATCCACGGCTGGCGCGTGGCCTCTCCGCCCTCCTTGTAGCGCCAGTGGGCGGCGATCCCCGACTCGGCCCGGCGGTGCATCTCCTCGGTCCGCAACTGCACCTCGAGCGGCTTCCCGTCCGGGCCCACCACAGTGGTGTGGAGGCTCTGGTACAGGTTCAGCTTCGGCATCGCGATGTAGTCCTTGAACCGCCCCGAGATGGGGACCCAGTGGCTGTGGATCAGGCCGAGGGCGGCGTAGCAGTCCCGGACACTGTTCGTGATCACCCGGATGCCGATGAGGTCGTGGATCTCCTCGAAGGGTCGGTTCTGCTCGACCATCTTGCGGTAGATCGAATAGTGGTGCTTCGGGCGGCCGGTCACCTGGGCGGAGATGCCCGCCTCGGCCAGGATCCCCTCCACCTCGGCGATCATCTTCTCGATGAAGACGCTCCGCTCGACGCCGCGCTCATCGAGTTTCTGCTCGATCTCGGCGAACGGACCGGGATGGAGGATGGCGAAGCACCGGTCTTCGAGTTCGTGCTTGATCTCTTGCACGCCGAGACGGTGAGCCAGCGGGGCGTACACGTCGAGCGTCTCCCGGGCGACTCGGCGCTGCTTCTCCTCCCGCAGGGCGTAGACCGTGCGCATGTTGTGGAGCCGGTCGACCAGCTTGATCAGGAGGACGCGCACGTCCTGGGCCATGGCCACGACCATCTTGCGGATCGTGGCGGCCTGCGCTTCCTCGACGGACGAGTAGTCGATCCGATCCAGCTTCGTGACGCCGTCGATCAGGGCCGCGATCTCGGAGCCGAACTCGGCGGCGAGTTGCTCCAGGGTGACTTCGGTGTCCTCGACCGTGTCGTGGAGCAGGGCAGCGGCGATAGTCGGCGCGTCGAGGCCGTAGTGGGCGAGATGCCAGGCGACGGCCAGCGGGTGGGTGATGTAGGGGTGTCCCGTCTTCCGCACCTGCCCGGCGTGGGCTCGGTCGGCCAGTTCGTAGGCACGCTGGAGTAACTCCACATCCCCGTCGGGATGGTGAGCGGTGAAGGCTTCGACGACGTCTTCGAACGTCGCCGGAGCCGGATCCACTTCAGTCGTATACGAGGAGGGCATGGTATGGGACCTCCGGCAGGGTCCCCTTTCCGTTGAGGAACGCGAGTTCGATGAACACGCTGAACCCCACGACCTCGGCGCCGGTCGTTTTGACCAGCCTGAGAGCCGCCGCTGCCGTCCCGCCGGTGGCGATCACGTCATCGACGAGGAGCACACGGTCCGACGGCCCGGCTGCGTCGACGTGGATCTCCAGCCGGTCGCTTCCGTACTCCAAAGTGTATTCCTCGCCCACCGTTTCGTACGGGAGCTTGCCTGGCTTGCGAATGGGGATGAAGCCGGCGTTGAGCTCGAGCGCGATAGGCGCGGCGAGGGTGAATCCCCGAGCTTCGATCCCGGCGACCTGGGTCACGCCCTTGTCGCGGAAGGGATCGGCCATCGCCGCCACGAGGCGGGCGAACTTGTCGGCGTCGGCGAGGATCGGGGTGATGTCCTTGAACACCACTCCCGGCTCCGGGAAGTCCGGGATGTCACGAATCAGGCTGGCGAACTCGTTCACGCGGTCAGTCTATGCCCCTCGACCCGCGATCCCGCAGACCGTCCACGCCCGGTGAGCGGCTCAGTCGCCCGTGGTCTCCAGGTCAGGACCCAGGCGGCTGGCGACGGCCCGCCGGCTGATCCGGATCTCGCCCTGTTCGATCTGGAGCACCACGTCGTCGCCGTCGAGGCGCTTCACCTTGCCCTTGATCCCACCGATGGTCTGGACCTCGTCACCGAGCTGCAGGGACTCAGCCAGCTCCTGCTGCTTCTTCGCCCGATTGCGCTGAGGGCGGATGATCAGGAAGTAGAAGACCGCCACCATCAGCACGAGGAAGATGAGGGAACTGGTTCCGGAACCGGCGGCTTCTTGAGCGAAAACGACGGGCAAGTTGGTTTCCTCTCGTTGTTGGGGGGCGAAGATTAGGAGGGCGGCGGTTCGTGACCAACCCTCCGCCGTCGCTCCACCACCTCTGCCCGGAAGTCCTCGAACGTTCCCGCCACGATCGCTCGACGGGTGTCGCGCAGGAGACCCAGCGTGAAGGTCAGGTTGTGGAGGCTCAGCAGCCGATGGACGGCCAGTTCGCGGGTGAGGAGCAGGTGCCGCAGATAGGCGCGGCTGTACGTGCCGCATGTGAGGCAAGGGCAGTCGGGGGCGAGCGGGGCGGGGTCTTCGGCGAACTCGGCTCGTCGGAGGTTGAAGTCCCCGGCGCTCGTCAGGACCCGGCCGTGTCGCGCCAGACGGGTGGGCCACACGCAGTCGAACAGGTCGGCGCCCCGGGCCACGGCATCGAGGACGCCTTCGGCATCGCCCAGACCCATGACATAACGGACTCTGTCATCGGGGAGCTCGGGCATCACCGCCTCCAGGGCCTGGTTGCGCTCCTCGGGGGTCTCTCCCACCGACAGCCCGCCGATGCCGAACCCGGCGAAGCCGAGCGCCGCCGTGCGAGCAGCCGACTCGCGTCTCAGGTCGGGGTCGGTTCCCCCCTGCACGATCCCGAACAACGCCTGATCGGGGCGCGTGTGGGCGGCGAGGGAACGCTCCGCCCAGCGAAGCGTCAGTTCCATCGCCTCCCGCACCTCCTCCGGAGGCGCCGGAAGGGCGAGGCAAACGTCGAGCACCATCGCCACGTCGGGGCCGAGCAGTTGCTGGACGCCGACCGCCTCTTCCGGAGTGAGACGGACGACCGAGCCGTCGTAGACGGATCGAAAGGTGGCGCCGTCTTCGGTGATCCGGGGCTCTAGCGAGAGGATCTGGTAGCCGCCGGAGTCCGTGAGGATCGGCCTGTTCCAGGCCATGAAACCGTGCAGCCCGCCCATGTCCGCCACCAGTTGCGCTCCTGGCCGAAGCATCAGGTGATAGGTGTTGGCGAGGACTATCTGGGTGCCGACTGCGGTGAGGTCGTGGGTGTCGAGAGCCCGCACGGCAGCCCGGGTCCCGACGGGCATGAAGGCCGGGGTCTCGACGGTCCCGTGCGTCAGCGTCAGGTATCCGGCCCGGGCCGCCCCATCCGACGCCTCGAGCCTCCATTCGGCGGCGTGGGTCATGTCCCCTCCCGGTCACAGAGCATGGCGTCACCGAAGGAGAGGAACCGGTAGCCCCGCTCGAGAGCGGTGGCATATGCCTCTTTCCATCGCGACCCCATGAAGGCGGCGATCATCACGAGCAGGCTGGAGCGGGGCATGTGGAAATTGGTCACCAGCCGGTCCACGACGCGAAACCGGAAGCCGGGTGTGATGTAGAGGTCGGTGTGGCCGGTCCACGGTTGCAGGGTGCCCTCGCGTGCTGCCGTTTCGAGCGCCCGCACGACGGTGGTTCCGATGGCGACGACCCGGCCGCCGCGTCGGCGGGCCGTCTCGATGGCGGAGACGGTCTCCTCGGGCACCGACACCCACTCGCGGTGCATCTGGTGGTCTTCCACTGTCTCGGTGGCGATGGGCCGGAACGTGCCCAATCCCACGCGGAGCTCGACGCGGACGATCCCCGCCGTCCCCCGGTCGAGGCGCTCGAAAAGCGCCTCCGTGAAGTGGAGCCCGGCGGTGGGAGCGGCCGCCGAGCCGGTCGTGCGGGCGTAGACGGTCTGGTACCGGCCGGCGTCGGGCAAAGCGGCGGTTATGTATGGAGGGAGGGGCACCTCCCCTGCCCGTTCGATGGCTTCCTCGACGTCCCCGTCGGCGTCGATCGACACGACGGCTATGCCATCCACCGGATCGGAGACGAGCCGTGCCGTGAGGTGCTCACCGGAGAGCCGCGTGCCCTGGCGGAGGCGGCGAGCGGGACGCACCAGCGCCTCCCACTGGCCGTCTTCCCGCTGCTCGAGGAGGAGGAGCTCCACCGCCCCGCCGGTCTCCGTTTTCGTGAGGTGGAGCCGGGCGGCTCGCACCCTGGTGTCGTTGACCACGACGATGTCCTTCGGGCCCAAGAGGTCGGGCAACTCCGAGAACAGGTGGTCGGACATGTCGGCCGTGACGAGCAGCCGCGAAGAGTCCCGGGGCTCGGCCGGCGACTGGGCGATGGCGTCTTCGGGCAACTCGTAGTCGAAGTCAGCGGTCAGCACGAGATCCGGGAATCGGGTTCAGAGCAGGGTGGGTTGCCCGGGTTTTTGGACACCCAGGTGACGGTAGGCGAGGTCGGTGGCGATGCGGCCTCTCGGCGTCCGCTGGATGAGGCCGATCTGGAGAAGGAACGGCTCGTAGGCGTCCTCCACGGTCTCCGGCTCTTCTCCCACGGCGATGGCCAAGGTTCCGAGACCGACTGGCCCGCCGCCGAACTTGAGGATGATCGCCTCCAGGATCGCCCGGTCGACCTTGTCGAGCCCGAGCTCGTCCACTTCGAAGACGACCAGCGCCTGGTCGGCGACATCCCGGTCGACCCGGCCGTCCGCCCGGGCGACGGCATAATCGCGTACCCGGGCGAGGAGCCGGTTGGCGATCCGTGGGGTGGACCGGCTCCGGCGGGCGATCTCCATGGCAGCGTCGGCCGTGATCTCCACACCCAGGATCCCTGCAGATCGGCGCACGATCGCTCCCAGTTCCTCGTCGGTGTAGTAGTCGAGCTTTTCCTCGATCCCGAAGCGGTCACGGAGCGGTGCGGTGACCGTGCCCTTGCGGGTGGTGGCGCCGATCAGGGTGAAACGCGGCAGGTCGAGCCGGATCGACTGCGCCGTGGGCCCTTTCCCCAAGACGATGTCGATGACGAAGTCTTCCATCGCCGAGTAGAGCACCTCTTCGACGGTGCGGGACAAGCGATGGATCTCGTCGATGAAGAACACGTCGCCGGGCTCGAGATTGGACAGGATCGCCGCCAGGTCGCCGGGCCGCTCCAACGCCGGCCCGGAAGTCACCCGCAGGGCGGTTCCCATCTCGGCGGCGACGATGCCGGCCAGGGTCGTCTTCCCGAGGCCGGGCGGTCCGGAGAGCAGGATGTGGTCGAGGGAGCGGCCTTCCGCCCGAGCCGCGTCGATGGAGATCCACAAGCGTTCCTTGACGCGGTCTTGGCCTATGAACTCGTCGAGGCGGTGGGGTCGCAGTGTGACCTCGATCTCGTCCTCGACGGTCGGGCTTAGCAGGCTCTCCTCACGCACGGCGCGCCTGTCCCAGAAGCTTGAGTGCGGCCTTCACCTGGTCTTGCACGCTTCCATCCTCGTCCAGTTCGGCCATGACTTCGTTGATCTCGTCGGGCCGGTAGCCGAGTTGTTCCAATGCCATCCGCACCTGGGCCGACCCGCCCGGATCCGTGACGTCGGCCTCCGCGTCCGCCAGCTTGGGCCGAAGTTCGAGGATGAGTCTTTGCGCTGAACGTTTCCCCACGCCGGGGGCCGCCGCCAGCGCTCCGGCGTCCTCGCTGAGGATTGCCCTGCGCAGTTGGTCGGGCCGGAGGGTGGACAGAAGCGCCATACCGACTTTGGGGCCGACGCCGCTCGTCGAGATGAGGATGCGGAACAGATCGCGTTCGGCGGCGCTCAGGAAGCCATAGAGGCTCATCTCGTCTTCGCGGACGTGGAGGTGGGTGTGGACGACCACCTCTTCTCCGATGGGAGGCAGCTCGGAGAGCGCCTGGGGCGTCATCGACACTCGATAGCCGACGCCGCCGACATCGATCACGACGGCGGGCGCCACCGCGGCCAGCGTGCCTCGTAGCCGGGCGATCACCTGGCCCCTCCCACGGTGCGAGCGACCAACGGCGAGGTGCGTAGGTGACACAAGGCGACGGCGAGGGCGTCGGCGGCGTCGGCGGGCGAAGGCGGCGATTCCAGCCGCAGCAAGCGGGCGACCATCGCCGCCACACCCTGCTTGTCGGCGGACCCGTCGCCCGTCACCGCCGACTTCACCGCCGTCGGGGCGTATTCGGCGACAGGGATCCCTCCCTGGGCAGCGGCCAGGATCGCCACTCCCGAGGCGCGCCCCACCGATATGGCGGTGTTCAGGTTGCGGTTGGTGAAGACGGTCTCGAGGGCAACGACATCTGGCCGGTGCTGGGCGATGACTTCGGTCAGGTTGGCGAAGAGGACGGCGAGACGCTGTCCGATCGGCTCCTCGACAGGAGTGCGGATCACGCCGGCGGCCACGGGCCGAGGCGGGTGGCCGCCCTCGACGACGCCGTAGCCCGTGACGGTCAAGCCGGGGTCGATGCCCAACACGATCATGAGCAGCCCAAGACGAACATGTGTTCTACACCCTAGGCCAAGAAAGGGACGGGATCGGGTCAATCGCCCGAAATCACGCCTCGGCCAGGACCGTCTCCATCACGGAGTCGTCGATGTCGTAGTTGGCGTAGACCGCCTGGACGTCGTCGAGGTCATCGAGGGCGTCGATCAGGCGCAGGAGTTTTTTGCCTTCGGCTTCCGCCACGGGGACGGTGGCGGAGGGCATCTGGGTGATATCTGCGTTTTCGATCGTGATGCCGACCTGCTCGAGAGCCTGTCGAACCTGCTCCAGGTCCGAAGGGGCCGTGATCACTTCGAACGTGCCGTCGCCCGAGTCACGGATGTCCTCGGCGCCGGCGTCGAGGGCGGTGAGCATCACGTTTTCTTCTTCTCCCCGGGCGAGGATCGTGCCCTTCTGGCTGAAGAGATACCCGACCGAGCCCGGCTCCCCGAGGTTCCCGGCGTTGCGGGTGAACGTCGACCGGACCTCGGACGCGGCCCGGTTGCGATTGTCGGTCAGCACCTGCACGTACAGGGCGACTCCTCCGGGCCCGTAGCCCTCGTACCAGATCTCCTCGTAGGCAGCACCTTCGATGGCCCCGATACCGCGCTTGATGGCCCGTTCGATGTTGTCGTTGGGCATCGAGGCCTCCTTGGCCTTCTCCACGGCGGTGGCGAGTGTGGGGTTGAAATTGGGGTCACCCCCGCCCTCACGGGCGGCCACTTCGATCCTCTTCGCCAGCTTGGCGAAGAGCTTGCCGCGGGCGGCGTCCTGGCGGCCCTTGCGGTGCTTGATGTTTGCCCATTTGGAATGTCCGGCCATAGGGCTCCTTCTACGAGTCGGCGGCGACGAGATCGAGGAACATCCGGTGGACGCGATCGTCGTCGGTGAGTTCTGGGTGGAAGGAAGCAGCGTAGATGTTTCCTTGCCGCACCATCACCGGATGGTCGTCGACGCTCGCCAGGATCTCGACGCCCGACCCGGTCTTCTCGACCCACGGCGCTCGGATGAAGACGGCGTGGAAGGGCTCGTCCAGCCCTCGGATGGGGAGGTCGGCTTCGAAAGAGTCGTTTTGTCGGCCGAACGCGTTCCGGCGCACGACGATGTCGAGGCACCCGAGCTGGGGCTGGGTGCCCTCGGTGACGCCGACTGCGAGGAAGATCATGCCCGCACAAGTGCCGAACACCGGCATCCCGCCTTCGATTCGGCTCCGCAAGGGCTCGATCAAGCCGAAACGCTCCGCCAGCCGACCGATCGTGGTCGACTCACCCCCGGGGATGACGAGAGCATCGATGGCCTCGACTTCGTCGGCGCTCTTCACCGCCGACGCCTCCACGTCCAGCGCCGACAGCGCCCGGATGTGCTCGCGAACGTCGCCCTGCAGGGCGAGGACCCCCACTCGGGGCACGGCTCACCAGCCTCTCGTTGCCAGCCGCTCGGCCTCGGTCAGCTGCTCGATCTCGATGCCGGCCATCGCCTCTCCCAGGCCGGTCGAGACCTTGGCGACCTTGGCGGCATCTTCCCAGTAGGTGGTGGCCTCGACGATCGCCCGTGCGTAGGCCTCCGGATCGGAGCTCTTGAAGATGCCCGAGCCGACGAAGACGCCGTCGCAGCCGAGCGCCATCATGAGGGCGGCATCGGCGGGAGTGGCCACTCCCCCGGCGGCGAAGTTGACGACCGGCAGCCGGCCCTCGTCACGGACGATCCTCACCAGCTCGACCGGGGCGCCCAGGTCACGGGCGGCGGAGACGAGCTGTTCGTCGCTGAGTTGGGTGACGGCGGCGATCTCGCGGTTCATCGTGCGCATGTGGCGCACCGCTTCGACGATGTTGCCGGTTCCCGCCTCGCCCTTGGTGCGGATCATGGCCGCCCCCTCGGCGATCCGGCGCAGCGCCTCACCGAGGTTGCGGGCGCCGCACACGAACGGGGTCGTGAACGCCCACTTGTCGATGTGGTACTCCTCGTCCGCGGGGGTCAGCACCTCGGACTCGTCGATGAAGTCGACTTCGAGGGCTTCGAGCACCCGGGCCTCGAGGAAGTGACCGATGCGGGCCTTGGCCATGACCGGGATGGACACGGCCGCCTGGATCTCCTGGATCTTCGTCGGGTCGGCCATCCGGGCGACGCCGCCCTGGCGGCGGATGTCAGCGGGAACGCGCTCGAGCGCCATCACGGCTACGGCGCCGGCCTCCTCGGCGATACGCGCCTGTTCGGCGTTGACGACGTCCATGATGACGCCGCCTTTGAGCATTTCGGCCAGCCCTCGCTTGACGAGTTGGGTTCCACGTTCCACGGTTACTCCTTCCGACTCCGAATGGTAGTTCGGTAGGCGGTTACCGCCGATTCGTATATCTCGCCGTAGCGACGTGTCACGACGTCCCAGTCGAACCTCTGCGCCGCACGGCGGGCTGCTTCTCCTAGCTGTCTGGCTCGTTCGTGGTCGGTGAGGAGGGCGGTGACTTCTCTCCGCAGTGGCTCGACCTGCCCTCTGGCAACGAGGGCCCCGGATCCGGCGAGAACGGCGGTGAATGCCGGGAGATCGGAGGCCACGACGGCGCATCCGGCCGCCATCGCCTCGGCGACCGTGATCCCGAAGCTCTCCCCGCCCAGGTTCGGCGCGACCATCACAGACGCCGAGCCGAGCAGACGCCGCTTCTCGTCCTCTTCCACCCATCCCCGGAACTCCACGCCGGCCAAGGCGCGAGGCTGGACCCTTCCCAGCACCAGCAGCTCGGCGTCTGGCACCGCCTGTCGGATTCCGGGCCACGCTGCGAGCAGAACATCGAGGCCTTTCCTCGGGTCGTCACGCCCCAGGAACACGACCCGATTCGGCAGGCGCTCGACGCCGGGGTCGTAGGCGGCGACATCGATTCCGTTGGGCACGATCACGGCCTCTCCCCATGCCGGGGGGAGGGCCGATGCCGCCACCTCGCTCGCCGCCGTGACGACGCATCCGCGCAAGACGCGGCGGCCGAAGCCCGCACCAACTCGGTAGAGACGGCGAGTCCAGGGGGCGGGGTCGGCATGGAAGGTTGCGACGGCGGGTTTGTCGACGGTGATGGCGGCCCAGCCGACGAGCGGGATGAACGGCTCGTGGACGTGGACGACGTCAGCGGAGGCGAGGCGGCGTCGCAGCGCCAACCATGACCGGGGGTCGACGGTGATGGGGTTGGTGGAGCGATTGGCCCTCACCTTCACGGTGAGTCCTACCCCTCCAGGAGGCGCCCCGGCGCCCACGAGCGTTGCCTCGATTCCGATCCCGGGCAGTCGGGCAGCCAAGCCGAGGCACTGCGCTTGGACACCCCCATCCAGGTCCAAGTCGTAGGGGCATACGATGGCCACCCGCATTGCCGCCTCCTAGCCGCCCGTCCGATCGGACGGCCAGTTGGGCTGGACGAGGTGCCACTGTGCTGGATCGTGACGGACCAACTCCTCCAGCTCTCTCGCCACTGCCCGGATTCCCTCGGCGGTGTCCTCGGGAGGCGGAAGCGGCCGCCTGATGATGGCGTGATGCCCCGGCCCGCGATTGAAGAAGACGGCGGCAGGGAGGATCGGAACGCCTGCCTTGCGGGAGAGGACGACAGGCCCGGCCGGGAGGGTGGTCGTCTCTCCGAAGAACTGGACTTCGAGGCCCCGGCCGGACAGGTCCCGATCCGACAGCAGGCAAACGAGCTTCCCCTCCTCCAGAGCCTGCAGCAGCACCGGGGTGAGGCGTTGTCCGGTGAGGACGATCTCGATCCCGAACATGTTTCGCTGCCGCGTGAACCACTCCGTGATGCGCCGATTGGCCAGCCGTTCGGCGACGGCGACCAGGGGGATGGCTTCGTGGGCTGCGATCAGCGCCGCCGCCTCCCAGTTGCCGACGTGGGGCAACACGACCACCGCCCCGCGTCCGCCCTGCAGGGCGAGGTGGAGGTTCTCCATGCCGTCGACGGACATCCGCTTCCACATGGCCGACAGTCGGCGGGGACGCACCCACAAGGACTCGGCCCAATAACGCCCGTACGACTCGAACACCTCGAGCGCCCTGGACGGCGGCTGTCCCAGGCGACGCATGTGGCGGAGCGCCATCCGGCGCCGCCGGCCGTCGAGGGCGTACCAAACCCGGCCGCCCATTCTTCCCAACCAGCGCACGACGGGCTCCGGCAATATCCCGAGCACCGCCAGGCCCAGCCGAAGAGCCAGGTACGCGATCCACTGTTTGAGGGACGTCACGTCTTGATGGCGCGGTAACTCGTCAGGAAGCGATAGATGGCGGTCAGCCAGACACTGATCACCATCACCCACAACATGGGCTCGACCCAGCCCGTCATCAGCCCCAGGGCGAAGAGGATCACCCGCTCTGCCCGGCCCATAACGCCGTTGCGTCCGTCCACTCCCACGGATTCGGCCCGCGCTCGCAGATAGGGCACGAGCATGGCGCCGCCCACCGACAGGACTATCAGGAGGAGTATCCGGCCCTTCCCTTCCATGGCAACGGCCAACCCGGCGAAGCCGGCGATCTCGCCGATCCGGTCACTGGCAGAGTCGAGGAACGCCCCGCGATCCGTCACAGATCCGGACGCCCGGGCAACGGTGCCGTCGAGGCCGTCCAGGGCAGACCCCACGAGCGCAACCGCCGCACCGACGGCGAGGTCGCCCATGCCGATCAGCACGGCGCCCACGATCGTCACCACGAGCCCGAAGCCCGTCATGGCGGCGGGAGTGACGCCGAGCCCGGCTAGAAACTTCCCAATGGGTCCGAGTATCCCCTGCAGGTGGGGACGGACTCGAGTGTCGATCACGAGGACGTCAACGTAACAGATGCAACGCCCCCAGATGCGGCCCACCGCCCGGTGCGAACCGCCGTTTCGGTTCCTAAGATCGGCTGGCCGGAGTCAGAGGAGAGCATATGGTTCCCGAAAAGATCCGTAACGTCGCACTGATCGGCCACGGGGGAAGCGGCAAGACGTCACTCGCCGAAGCGCTCCTCTACGTCGCCGGTGCGACCACACGCCTGGGGTCGGTCGACCAAGGCACTTCGATCCTCGACTACGAGCCGGAGGAGATCGAGCGGAAGATCTCCCTGAACCTCGCCGTCGCCACGGTCGAGTGGAACGGCCACCAGATCAACATCCTCGATGCCCCCGGTTATGCAGACTTCTCGGGAGACGCCCGGGCGGCACTCCGGGCCGCCGACCTGGCCCTCTTCGTGGTCTCCGCCGTGGACGGCGTGGAGGTCTCCACCGAGCTCATGTGGCGAGTGGCCAGCGAGGAGGGAATCCCCCGCGCCCTCGTCGTCACCAAGCTCGATCGCGAGCGGGCGTCCTTCAGCCGCACTCTCGACCAGATGAAAGAGGTGTTCGGCAAGCGGGTGGCTCCTGTGCAGGTCCCGATCGGCGAGGAGCACGCCCTGGAGGGGCTCGTCCGCGTCGTGTCCGAGCGGGCCTACCGCTATGAGGAGGGTGCCAAGACCGGCACCCAGGTCGACCTTCCCGACTCCGTCGCCGACCTCGTCCACAGTGCCCACACCGCCCTCGTCGAGTCGGTCGTCGAGACCGACGACGCCCTGATGGAGGCGTATTTCGAAGGCCACGAGCCCGACCGCGACGTGATCGTGCGGACCGTGCACGAGGGAATGCTCAGGGGCGAGATCTTCCCCGTCCTCGTCACCTCCGCCCATCGCCTGGTCGGCATCGACACCCTGGCGGAGTTCCTGATCGATTTCGGCCCCAACCCGCTGGAACACGCCGTCCCACCGCTCTCCTCCGGCACGCTCGAGATCTCCCCGGACGGCCCCCCAGTGGCGTATGTGTTCAAGACGATGACCGACCCCTTCGTCGGGCGGATCTCCATGTTCCGCGTCTTCTCCGGGACGATCCCCGTCGACGCCGAGTTGGAGCTCGCAGGCGGCGGGAAGGTGAGGATGCACAACCTGTTCAAGATGCAGGGCAAGGAGCACCGGGACGTCCAGTCGGTGGGCGTCGGCGAGATCGCCGCAGTCGCCAAGGTAGAGAACGCCCGCGCCGGCGACACGCTGCGGGCTCCCGGCTCGGACGTGGTGATCGTCCCGATGGAGCAGCCCGTCCCGGTGATGGAGATCGCCGTGTCACCCAAGTCCCAAGCGGACGAGGAGAAGCTCACCACCGCTCTCGCCCGCGCCGCCGAGGCGGACCCGACTCTGCGGATCGAGCGTCGGGCCGAAACGGGCGAGACGATCGTCGCCGGGTTGGGAGACAACCACCTCGAGGTGACGCTCGCCAAGATCGCTCGGAACTTCGGGGTTGAGGTCGTGACGTCGCTTCCGAAGATCCCCTACCGGGAGACGATCACGGCCACGGCAGAGGCGGAAGGCAAACACAAGAAGCAGTCAGGCGGCCGCGGCCAGTTCGGCGTGGCGGTCGTGAGGTTCGCCCCGCGGCCCCGGGGATCGGGCTTCGAGTTCATCGACAGCATCAAGGGCGGAGCCATCCCCCGCCAGTTCATCCCCGCCGTCCAGAAAGGCATCGAGGAGGCGCTGGAGCAGGGCATCCTCGCCGGCTACCCGGTGGTCGACGTCGCCGCCGAGGTGATAGACGGCAAGTACCACTCGGTCGACTCCGACGAACTGTCGTTCCGGATGGCAGGGATCCAGGCCGTGCGGACCGCCGCTCCGAATCTGAAGCCCGTGCTCCTGGAGCCGATCATGCACCTGACCGTCCGTGTTCCGGAGGAGAACACGGGGGATATCATGGGCGACATCAACGCCAAGAGAGGGCGCGTTCTTGGGATCGACACGGACGGAGGCATTCGCGTGATCGAGGCGCTCGTACCGATGGCCGAAGTGCAGCGGTACGCCGTCGATCTGCGGTCCATGACTTCGGGTCGGGGCACGTTCGAAGTCCGGTTCGATCACTACGAAGAGGTTCCTCACCAGGAGGCCGAGAAGATCATCGAGGCCGCCCGCGCCGCAGACAGTTGACAGGAAAGGATTGTGATGCCCGAAGCCGTCCTCCGGTACGAAGACAAGGAGATCGCTCTCCCCACAGAGGTCGGCAGTGAAGGCGAGATCGCCATCGACATCGGGCGGTTGCGGGCGGAAACCGGGCTGATCACGATCGATCGCGGCTTCGCCAACACCGCCGAGACCAGGTCGGCAGTCAGCTACATCGATGGCGAGAAGGGAATCCTGCGCTACCGCGGCTATCCCATCGAACAGCTCGCCGACCAGTGCAGCTTCCTGGAAGTGGCCTACCTCCTCCAGTACGGCGAGCTGCCCACCAAGGCCGAGCTCGAGGCCTACGAGGAGTCCATCACCCTCCACACGTTGCTGCGCGAGGACATGAAGCATCTCTTCGAGGCGTTCCCTCACGACGCCCACCCGATGCAGATCCTGGCGTCGGCGACATCGGCCCTGGCCACCTACTACCCCGACGCCCTCGACCCCCGTGACGAGGAGGCGATCGACATCTCGTCGCGACGCCTGATCGCCAAGGTCCCGACGATGGTGGCCTGGTCGTACAAGTACCGGATGGGCCAGCCGTACGTCTACCCCCGCAACGACCTCGAATACTCGAGCCGGTTCCTCCACATGATGTTCTCCGTGCCGGCGGAGGAGTACGTGCCCAACGAGGTGATCGCCCGGGCGCTGAACGTCCTGTTCATCCTCCACGCCGACCACGGCCAGAACTGCTCGGCGTCGGCGGTGCGGCTGGTCGGCTCCGGTCAGGCGAACATCTTCTCCTCGATCGCCGCCGGCATCCACGCTCTCTCCGGCCCTCTCCACGGCGGCGCCAACCAGGCGGTGCTGGAGATGCTCGAAGAGATCGTCACTTCGGGCGGCGACGTGAGCCGGACCGTGGCTCGGGCCAAGGACAAGGACGATCCCTTCCGCCTCATGGGCTTCGGACACCGGGTCTACAAGAACTTCGACCCTCGTGCCCAGCTCATCAAGAAGATCGCCGAGGACGTCCTGAAGCAGCTGGGACGCCACGACCCGTTGCTCGATGTGGCGATGGAGCTGGAGCAGGTCGCCCTCTCCGACGACTACTTCGTCGAGCGGCGCCTGTACCCCAACGTCGACTTCTACTCCGGGATCATCTACCGGGCGATGGGGTTCCCGACCGACATGTTCACGGTGCTGTTCGCCATCGGGCGCCTGCCCGGGTGGCTGGCCCAGTGGCGGGAGCTCGCCTCCGACCCGAAGACGATGATCTTCAGGCCCCGGCAGGTGTACGTCGGCGCCAACTCGCGCGATGTGGTCCCGCTCGATCAGCGCTGAGGGTCAGACCCCGAGATAGGTCTGCTTGATGTCGGCGGCTGCATCCAGCTGGTCGGGTCGTCCGCTCCACACGATCCGTCCCGGCGGACCCAAGATCACGATCCGGTCGGCGAGCGACATCGCCAGCCCCAGGTTCTGCTCCACCAGCAGGATCGACAGGTCCTGTCCTTTGAGCTCCAGGAGCCGGTCCCGGATCGTGGCGAGGACGATCGGCGCCAGTCCCTCCGATGGCTCGTCCATCAACAGCAGGCTCGGGTTGGTCATGAGAGCTCGGCCGATTGCCAGCATCTGCTGTTCGCCCCCGGACAGGTTGCGGCCGTAGCTGGCCACACGCTCCCCCAGCCGGGGGAAGAACTCGAACACCCGGTCGACGGTCCAGCCGGATCCGTTGTCCGCCGGCTGGGCGATGACCTCGAGGTTCTCGAGGACCGTCAGGCTGCCGAAGATGCGCCGCCCTTGAGGCACGTATCCGATCCCCTTCCGGGCGACCTCGTAGCTCTCCAGCGTGTCGAGGCGCTCGCCCCGATAGATCACCTCGCCGCTGGTGATCGTGGGGGGACGCAAGCCGGCGACCGCCCGGACCAGCGTCGTCTTCCCGATGCCGTTGCGTCCCAAGATCGCCAGCACCTCTCCTAGTTCGAGGTCGAACTCGACCCCGGAGAGGATCTCGGCGGTCCCGTACGAGCAATGGAGGTTCCTGACGGTCAGCATCAGTCGCTCTTCAAATAGACGGCCTGCACTGTTGGGTTGCCGCGTATCTCATCGGGTGTCCCCTCGGCGATCGGGCTGCCGTTGTCCAACACGAGCACCCTCTCCACCAGGTCGAGGGCGATGTCCATGTCGTGCTCGATCATGACGATGGTGAGCTCTGGCGGCAGGCTCCGAATCAGGTCGGCCATCAGCCGCCGTTCCGCAGAGGAGAGGCCCGCTGCCGGCTCGTCGAGCAGGATCAGCTGCGGATTGGACGCCAACGTCATCCCTATCTCGAGCTGCCGCTGCTCTCCGTGGGACATCTCGCTCACGAGATCGTGGCGGCGATGGGTCAGGCCGACGTCCCCCAACACCTTGGCGATCGTCTCGTCCACCCAGCCCTGCATCCGCAGACGGCGCCAGGACACGAAACGGGTCTTGGTGGGCGCCAAGGCGGCGATCGCCAGGTTCTCCTCAACCGTCAGGGCCTGGAACAGGTTCGTCACCTGATAGGTACGCGCCAGCCCCAACTGCGCCTTGGAGTACGGCGCCCATCCCGTCGTGTCACGGCCGAAGAGGTGCACCCGGCCCGTATCCGGGTGCACCTCACCGGCTATCACTCGGAACAACGTGGTCTTGCCGGCGCCGTTGGGGCCGATCACGGCCCAGCGGCTGCCCTTCTCCACGGCGAGGGACACGCCCTTCAGCGCCGCCACTCCCCCGAAGTGGACAGCGACATCGGCGACCTCCAAGACCACGTCGGTCACATCAGCCCTCCGAGGCGTTGCCCTGGAATTCTCGGCTGTAGACCGGCTGCTGCAGGTACTCCTCGGGCTCGAACGGCCAGAACTGGTCGATGTCCTCGTAGGTCTCGATGGGCACGTTCCAGAACCGGCCGTCGTCGCGTTGTTGGACCTCCCGGATGTAGATGTCGTAGATCGGGTTGCCGTAGTCGTCGAGCACCGACGGCCCGAACGGTGTCTGGAGCTCGAGTTCGCGCATGGCCTCGAGGAAGGCCTGCTTGTCTGAGGTGTCTCCACCGGTGGCCTGGAGAGTGGCGTCGATGTACTGAGCTGCCGTCCATGCCGCGGCGGCGTAGTAGGACGGCAGCTCACCGGTCGCCTCGTCGAAGACCTGCACGAACTCCTGTGTCTCGGGGGTGTCGAGGCCTTCGGCCCAGTGGCCCGCCGAGATCAGCCCCTCCACGACGCTGAAGTCCAGGTTGCGGATGTTCGAGATGTCGGTGAGAGTCTCGCCGGCGAGCAGCGGGAGCTGGTCCTTCATTCCGAAGTCGCTCCAGGTCTGGAGCAGGTCCGCCACAGCACCACCAACCTGGACGGCGAACACCGCGTCCACGTCCATGCCCTGGAGCTGGGTGACATAGGTGGCGAAATCCTGGGCGCCGAGTGGATTCCACAGCTGATTCGCCGGCTCGACGGTTCCGCCGCGCTCGGTGAACACCTGGACGAACCCGCCGCACATCTCGTGGCCGAAGGCGTAGTCGGCGCAGATGGTGGCGGCGTTGCGGTAGCCCTGCTGATACGCCCAGTCACCGAGGACGTGCGATGTCTGACTCGACGTCCATCCTCCCGCTCGCACGAAGTTGGGGTACTGGTCGCGGACCCGCTGGGTCAGGTCATCGGCGGAGCCGATCGGCGAGATCACCACCACGTCGGGGTTGTCCTTCAGGCGGTCGGCCAGAGCGAGCGTGGTGTTGGCCAGAAGCGCCCCGACGATGATCTCGGCGCCGTAGTTGCCCACGAGTTCTTCGACCTTCTGCAGGGTCGTGTCGGGGTCTCCGCCGGTGTCCTCCACTCGCCACTCGATCGTCCGGCCCGCGACCTCGGTCGAGTGGTTCTCCCAGTAGAGCTCCCAGGCGTCCACGGCATCCTGGCCGGAGGCGGCGATCGCCCCGGTTATGGGCTGGAGCACCCCGATCCTCAGGGGCTCGCCCTCACCTCCTCCTACTTCGGCCGTCGACGTGTCCCCGCCACCGGCTGGGGCCGTCGTGGTGGTGACGTCGCCGTCCGGCGCCTCCCCGGAGGTGGTGGAGGTCGCATCGCCTCCCCCTCCCGGGGCGCCGCAGGCCACGACCACGAGAATCAGGACGGCCAGGAGGGCCGTCGGTGTTCGCATTCGTCTGCTCCGCATTCCTCCTCCTTCTCGGTTTCCAGAGCCGGATCAGGCCGACTCCGAACTCTCCAAAGCCACCGGACCTTCTTGCCGTGCCACCTCCGAAAGCTCCTCGTCCCGTCCCCTTCGGCGGAGCCAGGCGTACCAACTCTTCGACACGGCGCCGACGATGCCCTTCTGGGCGAAGAGGATCACGACGATGAACGTGAGGCCCATCAGCGTCGGCCATCGCTCGAGGTACTGGCTGACCACGTTCTGAAAGGCCACGAGGATGAACGAGCCGATCATGGGCCCGACCAACGTTCCCAAGCCGCCGAGGATCGCCTGGAGCACGCCCAGTGCCGACGCCGTGAGATGGGCGGCCGACGGGCTGATGAACTGGTTGAGATAGACGAGCAGGATCCCAGAGAGTGTGGCGAAGAAGCCCGCCACCATGAAGACGTAGAACTTCTGCAGGGCTGTGTTGTAGCCGAGCATCCGCATCCGGGCCTCGCTCTCCCGCAGGCCCCGGACGGCCGAGCCGAAGGGCGAGTGCACGACCACATACAGCGCCAGGGAGCACAAGAGGACAACACCCAGGACGAACCAGTAGAACTGCCAATAGAGACCGATCACCGGCGGCCGGATGATTCCGGTGAGGCCATTCTCCGCGCCGGTGATGTGGGTGAGCCGCATCGAGAGGCCCCAGACGATCATGCCCTGGGCGAGCGTGATCATCATGAAGTAGACCCCGTCGGCGCGCATGGCCATCGCCCCGAAGATGGCCGACACGAGGAGGCCCAACGCCAGGCCGACGAGGATCTGCGTCAGGTGCCCCGCCCCCACCCGGTTGGCCATGTAGCCGACCCCGTAGCCGGCGGCGGCGGCGATACCGGCCTGGCCCAGGGTGACGAGGCCTGCGTAGCCGCCCAGCAGATCGATGCTCATGGAAAAGAGCCCGAGGATCAGGGCGAGCGTGGCGAGGCCGACGAAGAACTGCGGCACCATGTAGGGCAGGGCGATCCCGACGGCGATCGCCCCCGCCAGCAGCACGAGTTTCACCCGCGCCGTGAGCGAGAGCCGCTTCAACATCAGCCGGCCCTTCCCAACAGGCCTTGAGGGCGGACGACGAGGATCAATGCCATGGGGGCGAAGATCGTGAAGAAGGCGAGT
>DASVDX010000069.1:0-4174 GCA_036380875.1 Acidimicrobiia bacterium | reverse complement strand
GGCCCTCCCAGATCGGGTTGCCCTCGAGGCCGGCGATGGCGTCTTCGAAGACGGCGTTGGAGTAGTAGGTGAAGATCAGATCGTCGGGTAGGTTGGTGAGGCCCTCGACGTCGGTGATGGCCAGGCCGTAGTCCGGGTCTCCCTCGAGGTCCCAGGCGTCGACCAGTCCCATCTCCTCGCCGACCGCACCCATCAGGGAGCCGGAGGTGAAGGCGCGGATGCTGACGTTGTTGCCTTCCGACCAGGCATCGGCCAGCGTGAAGGGCTGGCCTTCCAGCCCGGCGGCGGAGATGGCCTCGGCGCCCTGGGCGATGGCGGAGTCGACCCGCTCGATCAGTGCCTCGGCCTCGGTCTCCTTGCCCACCGCCTGGGCGACGAGGCGGATGTTGTCCTTCATCTGGTCGATGGGCCGCTCGGCTGCGGCAGGGCGCACCACCAGCACCGGGACGATCTCTTCGATCTGTTCGACGATGTTCTCGGGCAGGTCCGTGGTGGAGATCACCAGGTCCGGCTCCAGGGCCACCAGAGAGTCGATGCTGGGCTCGCCGCGCAGGCCGACGTCGGCGACTCCTTCGTCGAGAGGGGCGGCCGACACCCAGGCGGTGTAGCCCTCGACGTCGGCGACGCCCACCGGCATCACCCCGAGGCTGACGAGGTTCTCGACCACGCCCCACTCCAGGCCGACCACGGCGGTGGCGGGGGCATCGAGAGTGATCTCTTCGCCCCGGGCGTCGGTGATCGTGATCGGCCCGGAGGCAGCGTCGGTCGACGCCGACTCGCCCGAGGTGGTCGAGGGACTGTTGTCTTCGACGCTGCCGCAGGCAGCGAGGGTCATGAGGGCGAGCGCGAACAGCGCGATCAGTCGTGATCTCACGATCGGGGTCCTTCTGACTAGCTGGAGTTGTTCTGGTTGCGACGGCCCAGCGGCCGGATGGTGAGCGACCCGGTGACCGGGTCGGGCGCCACCGCAACGGGGATTCCGTAGACCTCGGTCAGGATCTCCGAGGTCAGCACCGTCTCCGGCGTGCCCACGGCGACCAGTTTCCCCTGGTGGACGAGAGCGAGGCGGTCGGCGAGGGCCGCCGCCTGGTTGAGGTCGTGGAGAACGATCCCCACGGCCACTCCGTGCTCGTCGGCGAGCTCCCGCACCAGCTCGAGGGTCTCCACCTGGTAGCGGAGGTCGAGGTGGGAGGTCGGCTCGTCGAGGAGCAACACCTTGGTGTCTTGGGCGAGGCAGGTGGCCAGCCACACCCGCTGCAGCTCGCCTCCGGAGAGCTGGTCGGCGCTCCGGTCGGCCATGTGGGTGATGCCGGTCATCTCCATCGCCCGGGCGATGGCTGCTTCGGCGCCCGGGTCGGAGCCGCCCCAGCGCCCGCGATGCGGGTGGCGGCCGTACGCGACGATGTCACGCACCGACATCCCGGAGGGCACCGGCTGGCTCTGGCTGAGGAGTGTGACGAGCCGGGCGAAGCCTCTCGGGCTCAACTGGTCGGCGGCCACCCCGTCGACGCTGAGCTCTCCGGCGTCGGGGCGGTGGAGGCGGGCCATGGCCCGCAGCAGGGTGGACTTGCCGGAGCCGTTGGGCCCCACCAGGGCCAGCACCTCACCGCAGACGAGGGACAGGCAGGCGTCCTGGACGACGACACGGTCCCTGTATGCCAGGCAGAGGTTCGATGCGCACAGCGCTTCGGGCGAACAGACCCGCTCTCGGGCCTCGGGCGGGGCGGCGGTCGCCGTCGCCGTGCTCGTTAGGGACGCCTGATCCATTGCGGTAGGGCACCCTATTAGCACTAGGCCCATAGTGCAAATTCGGTCGCGGGCCGCCCCTCAGCCGGTCTTACCTATGCGAACCCGCCACACTTCCGGCCCCGACTCCAGGTAGTCCCAGGTGAACTGGCCGGGCTTTTCGGCCTGGAACTGATAGAAGAGCGGAAGGGGGTCGTGGTCGTTGACGAGCTCGAACCCCTCGCCCGGCGCCAGGCTCTCCCAGCGGCCGAAGATCGCCGGGTGGCGATCCCGGGGCGCCATCTCCCGGACGTCCAGTTTTTCGTCTGCCATCTCGTGAAGCTCCTTTCTGGTTGGTCGTCAACCTGCTCGGATCGCCGAAGCCACGATCACGAAAGCGCCGACACTCATCGTGGACACGTAGAAGAGCCCCGTCGCCGACTGCACGCCCTTGTAGGTGGGCACTGCCAGCGACAACGGGACCGCGGCCAGCGACAGTGCGCTCACCACGCCGGCCACCACTGCGATCGGGACCGCCGCCCGACCCCCGCCGGAGGACGGGGTTGCGGATGTCGCGGTCGCGACGGCGAGGACCGCGAGCCCGGCGAGGGCCGACCAGGCCAGGACGCGCATGGGGCCGCGGGGCAGGTGGGGATCGACGAGGAACCAATGCCCCAGGCAGAGGCCGACGGTGATCGACCCCAGCAGAGTGGCGTCACCCACCAGTGCCAGCCAGTCCTCACCGGCCGCGAGCACCCCGCCGGCCGTCGCCGCCAGCCATCCGACCGACCCCCGCCGGGGGAGCCGGAGCGTCGCCACCACCCAGGCGAGCCCCGACGACACGACGAGGGCCTCTCCCCCTGCACCGGTGAGCGCCATCCCCGCGGCGCCGGCTCCGACCACGGCCGCCAGGAGGAGCCGCAAGCCGGAGCTGCCGACCGACGCCCAGGCCAACGCAGCAGAGGCTCCGGCGGTGCCGGCGACCCAAGAGGCGGCGAGGTGCAGAGGGTCGGGGATCACGCCCGCGCCTCCCTGGCTGCCGAGGCACCGGAGGCGGCGGCGAGCGCGATGAAGAGCGCCAGGGCGGCGACGTTGCCGACGCCTCCCCACATCTTGACCGGAGCGGCGCCGACCACCGCACCCACCACCCGGACCGCCAGGGTGACGTGGAGCAGCACCAGGGGCGCCCACCACGAGCGGCGGAACGGGAGCTGGATGCCGGCGACGGCGGGCACGATCACCGGGGCATGGGCGAGGATCATGGAGAGGACGAACCCGACGAACAAGGTGTGGATGGAGGGGTCGTAGGAGGCCGTACCCGCCAGCAGCCCGTTTCCTGCCCAGAGGGCTCCCGCCAGCGCCAGCCAGGCGTACCCGGCGAGGATCGCCGCCGCCATGTAGGAGGTCAGGCCCCCTCGCCGGATCGTCCGTAGGGCGATGTCGCCCGCCATCGACGTCGCGGCGAGGACGACAAGGCACGCTCCCGAGACCCGGGCTCCGGCCACCGGGTGCCAGACCGCGACCACGGAGGCGGCGAGCACAGCCATCGCCGCGACGACCACGGCCCACCGCCGGGCAGGTGTGTTGCCCGGGCCCATGCGTGAGAGCTCGAGCCTCTCCCCGACGATCGTGAGCACGAGGAAGGCGGCCATGGCGGGCAACGCCCGAACCACCACGCGTTCGACGAGGAGGGCGCCCACCGCCACCAGCCAGGCGACGGACCCGAGGGCTTCGACGACGAGGTAGGCGGGCCAGCGCCCGATCGCCAGCGCCGCCCCGTAGATGGCGCAGAGCAGGATCCCCGCCAGGAGGAGTAAGAAGAGGCCGACCCGGTCGGCTCCGAGCAACAGCATCGAGACGGCAACGGCCGAGGCGATCGGAGCCGACCACGCCCAACTCTTTCCGAGACCGACGGCCCTCTCCAGCGAGATCACGGTCCCCAAGAAACCGAGGATCATGAGCGGGCCGTGGATGGCGATCGGCGGCGACCCCAGACGGAGCCCGATACGGACGAGACCCGCCCACGAAGCGACCACCAACGCCGCCCCGGCGGCGACGGCCACCGGGACCAGCCTCATCCGCGTCCCTGCCCGTGAGGTCACGTCGCAGGTATAGTATTTACGGCCATGGATGTAAAAATTCTTCTGGGGCCGGTCGAGCGCTTCCGGGCCGCGATCCCCTATCGCATCGAAACCGAGGCCGGGCCGGTGGTTCTCGTCAGGATCGGCGACGACTTCTACGCCCTCGAGGACCGCTGCTCACACCAGGACGTGCCGCTCTCCGAGGGCGAGGTGTATGCGGACGCCCGGGAGATCGAGTGCTACAAGCACGGCAGCACCTTCTCGCTCGAGACCGGGGAAGCGCTGATCCTCCCGGCGACACAACCGGTGCGGACCTTCACGGTGACGGTCGAAGCCGGCCAGGTCGCGCTGTCCCTGGAGTAGGGCGA
>DASVDX010000068.1:0-3604 GCA_036380875.1 Acidimicrobiia bacterium | reverse complement strand
AGGGGCTCGACCCGGCCTTCGAGCACCCCTTCAAGGGGAACATGGACCTGGAACGGCTCGAGGCGCTCCTCGCCGACCACGGGGACCGCGTCCCGGTCGTCTTCGTCACCATCACCAACAACTCCGGTGGGGGCCAACCGGTCTCCCTGGAGAACCTGCGCGGCATCCGTGAGGTGTGCGACCGCCACGGGAAGATGCTGTTCGTCGACGCCTGCCGGTTCGCGGAGAACGCCTGGTTCATCCGGCAGCGGGAGCCCGGCCAGGGTCACCGGAGCGTCCCCGAGATCGTCAGGGACATCGCCTCGCTGGTCGACGGCATGACCATGAGCGCCAAGAAGGACGGCCTGGCCAACATCGGCGGCTGGCTGGCGACCAACGACGACGACCTGGCGGCCCGCTGCCGGAACCTGCTGATCCTCACGGAAGGCTTCCCGACCTATGGCGGGCTGGCGGGCCGGGACCTCGACGCCATCGCCCGGGGTCTGGCCGAGGTCGTGGACCACGACTACCTGCGCTACCGGATCAGGTCCACCGAGTACCTGGGAGAGGGGCTGCTGGCCGCGGGGATCCCCATCGTGAGGCCCGTGGGCGGGCATGCCGTCTACATCGACGCCAGGACCCTGCTCCCCCACATCCCGCCGCTCCAGTACCCGGGGCAGTCGCTGGCAGTCGCCCTGTACGAGGCAGGTGGCATCCGGAGCTGCGAGATCGGGTCGGTGATGTTCGGTCGCCGTCCCGACGGGTCGGAGCAGCCGGCGGCGATGGAGCTGGTCCGGCTGGCCGTGCCGCGACGCGCCTACACCCAGAGCCACATCGACTACGTGATCGAGGTGGCCGCCGAGGTGGCGGAGAAGGCGGAAGCACTGAAGGGCTACCGGATCGCCTGGGAGCCTCCGGCCCTGCGGCACTTCACGGCCCGGTTCGAGCCGCTCTGAGATCCGCGCCGTAGTCTGGGGACATGTTCGGAAAGAAGAAGCAGGCGGTGACACGCCAGCTGTTGGTGGGCAGCCGCCTGTTCTCCTGTCACGTCTGCGGGGGAATGGGGTTCTACCAGCGCGAGGTGAAGCTGAACACGACGGGCCTCACCCTTCTGGACCTGGACTGGCTGAACGCTTCGGCCGACGGCGCCGTCTGCGACGGCTGCGGCTACGTCCACCTGTTCTTCGGGGACAAGCACCAGTGGCAGTGACCGGGGTTCACCCGGCCGACTGCCACCGATGGAGAGGCAGCCTCAGGCTGCCGTCGCTCTGAGCATCCAGAGCGTCTTCTCGTGCGCCTCGATGCGGGTGGTGACCAGGTCCGCCGTGGCCACGTCGCCCGCCTCGTCGGCGAGATCCACCAGGGGCCGCGCCCGCTCGATCAGCTTCTCGTGGTCGGCGATCAGGTCGGCGACCATCTGCTCCGCGGCAGGGAACTCCGCCGCCTCGGGGATCACGGTCAGCGAGGAGTACTCCTTGAAGCTGGCCGGCGTGACGGCGTCCAGGGCGCGGATGCGCTCGGCGACCTCGTCGACGGCCAGGGCCAGCTCCTGGTACTGCTCCTCGAACATGAGGTGGTAGGCGCGGAAGTTCTCGCCCGTGACGTTCCAGTGGTACCCCTGGGTCTTGAGGTACAGGGTGTAGGTGTCGGCGAGCAACTCGGAGAGCCCCGCCACGATCTTCTTGCGGTCCGCGGCCGCGGTGCCGGTTCCCATCTATCGTTCCTTCTTTCGGGTCCGACCTTCGGTCCCTTCGGTCGATTACCCGGTTGCGTGGCGGCGGAAACGGTTGGACGGGGCGACTTCGGGGTATCTCGCGCTCACGACTCCCGAGGAGGGAAAAGATGAACTGCCCCCATGGGCCTTGCCGCTGCCTCACAGAAGACGGTGGCTACTGCAGCCGACACTGCGAGGACATGTCCACGGCCGGTGTCGTCGCCGAGGTGTGCCAGTGCGGCCACCCGGATTGCACGCCTCTCTGATTGACGGGCTTCGAGGAACTGGCCCGTGACGCGGGCCCCGAGTACGCCTTCGACGACACCCCCGGCATCCGCCGGATCCGTCCGGTCGACGGGACGACACGCGAGCGGATCATGGCGCTCGCCATCCCGCCCGCGTGGACCGAAGTGTGGATCTCGCCGTCGGACCGGACCCACATCCTGGCCACGGGCCGCGACGCCGCGGGCCGGAAGCAGTACCTGTACCACCCGGAGTGGGCGGAGGCGGCGGGCGACCTGAAGTTCTCCCGCATGGGCCTCTTCGCCCGGCACCTACCGCGGCTGCGCCGGCGGGTCCAGACCGACCTCCGCCGCCGCGACCTCGATAGGGAGAAGGTCTCGGCGATCGCGGTGCGCGTCCTCGACGAGACCCTGATCCGGGTAGGGAACCGCCGCTATGCGACGGAGAACGGGTCCTTCGGTCTCACCAGCCTCGAGACCGACCACGTCGAGGTGTCGGGGTCGCGTGTCGAGTTCGAGTTCACCGGCAAGGGCGGCGCCGAACACAACCTTGTCGTCCACGACCGGCGCCTCGCCGCGCTGGTGTCGCGCTGCCAGGACCTCGACGGCGACACCCTCTTCTCGTTCCAGGAAGGCGACCGCGTGACGGCGCTCACTCCGGCCCACCTCAACGACTACATCGCCGGCATCTCCCGGCACCGTTTCACGGCCAAGGACTTCCGCACGTGGGGCGCCAGCGCCACGGTCACGGAGATGCTGGCGTGCGGATGCGACGACCTGCTGGAGGCCATCGACGCCGCGGCGGAGCGCCTGGGCAACACCCGTGCGGTCTGCCGGGCGTCGTACGTCCACCCGGTCGTCGCCGAGGCCGCGGAGGACGGCAGGCTGGAGCCGGCATGGCGGGCGTCGCGTGACGGCCGGTGGCTGAACCGAGCCGAGTCCGCGCTGCGCCGGATCGTGGCGGACGCGGACTGACCCGACGGTTGGCGTCCGACCAGCCCGGGTAGTGGAGCCCATGAACGAGTTCGGCTACACGCTCTCGTCGGAGGAGCACGACCCGGGACGCCTCGTCGACCTCGCCGTCATGGCGGAAGGCCACGGTTTCGACTTCGTCTCCATCTCCGACCACTTCCAC
This sequence comes from Acidimicrobiia bacterium, assembly GCA_036380875.1. Classification (GTDB taxonomy): domain Bacteria; phylum Actinomycetota; class Acidimicrobiia; order Spongiisociales; family ZC4RG35; genus ZC4RG17. The sequence goes on along the minus strand of DASVDX010000068.1, from coordinate 534 downwards.
CCCTGGACCCGGGAGCAGGGCCACTCCCCGTTCGTGTGGTCGGTCCTCGGGGCCATCACCGCCTCGACTGACGCCATCGGGGTGGGGGTCGGGGTCACCTGCCCCACCACCCGAATCCACCCCGCGATCCTCGCCCAGGCGACGGCCACGACCGCCCATCTCCTGCCCGACCGGTTCTTCTGGGGAGTGGGCAGCGGCGAGGCCCTAAACGAGCAGGTCCTGGGGGATGGATGGCCCCCTGCGGACGTCCGCCTGGAGATGCTCGAGGAGGCCGTCCTCCTCATCCGGCTTCTGTGGGAGGGCGAGAGCACGACCTGGCGCGGGGAGTACTACCTCGTCGAGGACGCGACGATCTTCGACCCGCCGCCGAACCCCGTCCCGATCATCGTGTCCGCCTTCGGGCAGAAGGCGGCCGAGGTGGCCGCGCGCGTCGGTGACGGGCTGTGGATCACCGGGCCCGGGAAGGATTCCATCGACCACTACCGCGACGCCGGAGGCAGAGGACCCGTCTACACCCAGCTCCACGTCTGTTGG
>DASVDX010000067.1:0-25103 GCA_036380875.1 Acidimicrobiia bacterium | reverse complement strand
CGCAGGCGTCGCCTTCGATGGGATCAGCGGCCTCGGGGGAGGGCGGTCGTCTTCGAGTTGGGATCTGAAACCGAAACCGTCGAGATGACCGCTCTCGATGCCACCGGTGGAGTCCTCGATTCGATCGAATTCTCACCTGGTTGAGGTCGTGCCCGGAAGCACGCCGCAAGCGGCCATTGCTTCTGACGGGGTGCTAGTCGGCCGCCCGTCGCATAGCTCTGGTCGCCAACAACAGTCCGACCACCGCCATCGCGAGAGCGGCCAGCCATCCGGGGCCAGCCACCTTCACGTCGAACGTGCCGTTGAAGTGGGCGCGGATCGCCTCGACCACGTAGGTGAGGGGATTGAGGTTGCCCGCAACTCGCATCCAGTCTGGTCCGACATCGAGTGGGAGCATCAGCCCCGATAGGAAGAGAAGCGGGAAAAGCAATGTCTGCTGGACTCCGTAGAACATGTCCGGGTTGTCGCGGCAGGCGATCGCCAGGGCGTGGGACAGGGCACCGGCTGCCAACCCCAACACCCCCAGGAGCAGCAGCCCGGCCAACGCCCCTGCCGGTCGCAGTTGGAACCCGAACGGCAGCGTCGCCGCGACGATGAGGATCGCCTGAACCCACAGAGTGGCGACGTCGTGGAGGGTGCGGCCGGCGAGGATCGACGACCGGCTCATAGGAGTCACGAGGATCCGCTCGAGCGATCCGGTCTGCATCTCGGTGAGCAAGTCGTAGCCGGTGGCGGTGGTGCCGAACAGGGTGAGCATCATCAGCACCGACGGCACGAACCACTGCCAACTCGACTCGACCGGCAGATCGGTGAGTCCGCCCAGTAGCGGACCGAAGAAGACGAGAAACACCAATGGCTGGAGCATGCCGAAGACGAGGGCGCTGGGGGAGCGCAGTGTTGGGAGCGACTGGCGGACGAAGACCGTGACGGCATCCCGAATCGCGGCGCTCATCGCGTCATTTCCTCTTCGGTCTGAGTCGTTCCCTCTTCGCGCAAGCTCCGACCAGTTAGCGCCAAGAAGACGTCGTCGAGCGTCGGAGGGAGTACTTCGACCTCGACCACCTCGGCGTCGTGGGCCCGGATACGTTCCAGCAGGGGCGGCACCGCCGTCGACCCGTCCGGCAGGCGGGCCGTGATCCAATCGCCCGAGGTCTCCAAGTCGCGCACACCCGGCAACGCCTCCACCACCGCTGCTGCCGCGGTGGTCGAGCCCTTCACCCGCAATCGAACCAGGTCCCCGGCCAGGCCGCGCTTCAAAGCCGAGGGCGTGTCGTCGGCAATCACCCGTCCGTGGTCGACGATGATGACCCGCTCGGCCCTGGTATCCGCCTCCTCCAGGTAGTGGGTGGTGAGGAAGATGGTCGTCCCCTGCCGCTCCCGTAGCTCTAGCAACTGCTCCCAGAGACGGGCCCGCGTCTGGGGGTCGAGACCGGTGGACGGCTCGTCGAGGAACAACAGGGGGGGCGAGTGCACCAGCCCGAGGGCAACGTCCAGGCGCCGGCGCTGGCCTCCCGAGAGCGTGCCCGCCGTGCGGTCGGCGAGGGCAGTCAACTCCATCACCTCGAGGAGTTCGTCTGCTCGGTGACGAGCATGACGCCAGGTCAACCCGTAGGCGCGACCTTGGATCACCAACTCGTCGCGAATTCGGTGGTAGTAGCCGGCGCTGTTGCCCTGGCCGATGAACCCGATCCGCTGCCGCACTCGAGCGGCTTCATCAGTGATGTCGTATCCGGCGACCCGCGCCGAGCCCGAGGTCGGCCGGAGGAGTGTGGTCAGCATCCTGAGGGTGGTGGTCTTGCCGGCCCCATTGGGACCCAGGAAGGCGACCAGCTCGCCCTCTTGGACTCGTAAATCCACTCCTCTGACCGCTTCGACCGGCCCCGCCTTCGTGCGGAAAGCCTTCTGCAGGTCACGAGCCTCGATCATGCGTACAACGTAGCGTACGCTGTATGCGTCAGCCAAGCTGAATCTAGACTGCTGTCCGCGTTCCGCAAAGGGAGACTCCCATATCACGTTCCCGCTATCCCAACCACGCTGAGCTGTTCGACCTCCTGTGGCGAGGCGCGGAGCGCCCGTCGAGCCGCAGTGGCTTGAGCGTCGGCCGCATAGTCGAGGAGGCAGTAGGACTTGCCGACGAGTCGGGCCTGGCGGCCGTGACGATCCGGCAACTCGCCGAGAGGCTGGGGGTGGGGGCGATGTCCCTCTACCGATATATCCCGGGGCGGGAGGAATTGGTGGCGCTGATGGTGGAACGCACCTTCGGCGAGCTCACCACCGAACTGGTTGAGGAGGTGGATTGGAGGCAGCGGCTCCGAGATATCGCTCGGGAGTACTGGGCCTTGTACGAACGGCATCCGTGGCTGCTGGAGGTTCCGATCAGCCGCCCCGTGGCGGGGCCGAACATGATGGACCGCCAGGAGTACGAGTTCGCTGCCGTCGACGGGATAGGCCTCAGCGAGGCCGAGATGGACGCCGTCATCGAGCTCGTCGTCAACCACGTTGCCAGCGCCGCCAAGCGTCTCCACGGCATACGCCGGGATGCCGAAGCCAGCGGCATGTCCGACGACGAGTGGTGGAACAGCGTCCTTCCCGTGCTGAACCGCGTCCTCGCCGGTCGCCACTACCCGATCTCGCAGCGGGTTGGCGAGACGATCGCCGCCCCCCACCTCGACACCGGGTTCTTCTTCGAGTTCGGTTTGGAGCGAATCCTCGATGGCATCGCGGCCATGCTCGAGGCTCGAGCCCCGGATAACCGCTAGTCGGGGATCGGCGTCCGACTCAGCGAGTCGTCACGTATATGTCGGACTGCCCCGAGCGAGTCGACCCGAAGTACAGGGTCGTCCCGTCCCACGACAACGAGGGCCGTGTTTCCGAGTCGTCGCTGTTCACCTTCGGACCGAGGTTCTCAGGTGATCCCCACTCCCCGGTGACCGACAGGCGCGCCGCCGAGTAGATGTCCGCTCCTTCCTCACGATCGCTCCAGAAGAACAACTCCCGACCATCGCGTCGCACGTTGGGCTGGCCCTCGTTGTCAGTCGTGTTGACGCCGGACAGGGCATGTCCCGCCCGATAGGTGCCGCCGCGCATCGGTGAGACGTAGATGTCGTGGTCGCCCGGGGCGTCGTTGCCGTTGGCAGGTCGAGCACTCGAATAGAAGAGCACTGGCCCCTCTCCGGGCAACGTCGCCGGGAATGGGCTGTGCTCGTCCCAAGGACTGTTGACCTCGCATCCGAGATGGGTGACGGAATCCACCTCGAGTCGCGAGTCGAATCGTGCGGTGTAGATGTCAGCGTTCAGCGTGCTTCCGCAATGACCGTCTCTCGTGCTCACGAAGAAGAACGTCTTCCCATCTCTGGAGATTGTGGGGCAGAAGTCGTCTGCCGGCGAGTTGATCGGGGCCCCCAGCTTCACCGGCTCGCCCCACGGGTCGTTTTCACTCCTCCTCGTGGTGACCCAGATGTCGAGGCCACTCAGGCCACCTCGATTCGAAGCAAAGAACAACATCTTTCCGTCGGGCGAGATGAACGGGCACCCTTCCGTGGCTCGCGTGTTGAGATCGTCGTCGGCTCCCGCACCGTGTGTCTCTATGTCTTCGGCATCGCCCCAGTCGCCGAAGTCACCGAATGCGAAGGCGGATGACGCCACCAACAGCATGGACACCACTGCGGGCAGGACGATGGTGAGTCGTCGCCTCATCGTGTACCTCCCTTTGCCAGGCGAATTCCCGCAGTGTGAAAGCGGGCCCTCGTGAGGCGCTCGTGGGGCGAGGGGAGGTTTCCTAGTCACTTCCTAGTGGCCCGTGACAGACTTCGAGGAAGCGATACGAATCGCGGGGCGGTTTGGAGAATGACGCCGTGAGATACCGCGCCCTCGGCCCGATCACGGTCGAGGTCAGCGGTAGAGAAGTGAAGCTGGGGGGCCTTCGCCAGCAGATGGTGCTCGCGGTTCTGCTCCGTTCGGTCAACCAGGTCATTTCCCAGGACTCCCTCATCGACTCCGTTTGGGCAGGGGAGCCTCCGGAGGCGGCCAAGCCGACGATCCAGACCTACATCTACAACCTCAGACGCGCCCTGGGGCCCGAGTCGATTCTCCGGCGCGGCGACGGCTATATGACCGCCGCGGACGAAGAATCGTTCGACGTCCTCGCCTTCGAGAGGAGCGTCGAGGCCGGCACCGAACTGCTGAAGCAGAACCCTGGATCGGCCCGAGCCACGCTCGTCGAGGGCTTGAACCTGTGGTTCGGAACCGCATATGGGGGCATCGACCATCCCGACCTGTCGGCCGAGAGCAAACGCCTCGGCGAGATGCGCATCACCGCCATCGAGGCGCGTATCGAAGCCGACCTCGCCCTCGGTCGAGCCGGAGAACTCGTCGCCGAACTCGAGTTCCTGGTCCGAGACCATCCGCTTCGGGAGAGGTTCTGGGGTCAGCTCATGCTCGCCCTCTATCGGTCCGGACGCCAGGCGGAGGCGTTGCGGGCCTATCAGCGGGCTCGGACCCACCTCGTCGACGAGCTAGGGATCGAGCCCGGAGCGGATCTCGTCGAGCTGGAAGCCCGGATTCTCGACCACGATCCGGCCCTCCTTTCAGGCAGGGAAGTGGAGACGCCAGGCGGCCTGACCCAAGACCACCGACCGCTTCGTGGTTATGAGTTGCGTGGGATGATCGGGTCGGGCGAGCTCGGCGTCGTTCACCGTGCTTATCAGCCATCGATCGGGCGGGAGGTGGCCATCAAGGTGATCCGGGCCGACAGCTCCAACGACCTCGCCTTCGTGGCGCACTTCGAGAGGGAAGCCCGGACCCTGGCCAACCTCGAGCATCCCCACGTCTTGCCGCTGTTCGACTACTGGCGGGATCCCTCGGGCGCCTACCTCGTCATGCCCCTGATGCGGGGAGGCAGCGTGGAGGACTCGCTTCGGACGGGGGCGTGGAACCTCGAACCGGCGTTACGACTGTTGGACCAGGTAGGGAGCGCTCTCGCCTACGCCCATCGCCGCGGTGTGGTCCACGGCAACCTCAAGACGTCGAATGTCCTGCTCGACGAGGACGGCAACGCCTACCTGTCCGACTTCGAGATCGCCCGTCCGGTGGCTGACGCCCGAGCAGACGACCACCTCGATGGGCCGCGCCTCGCTCCCGAGGTGGCAGCCGGGGTGGAAGCGACGATTCGTAGCGACATCTTCGCTCTCGGCGCCCTCGCCTTCGAGATCCTCACCGGTGCCCCATACACGGGACCGGAGGATCGATCAGATCTGCGTCTGGGCCGCCGGGACATCCCGGAAACGATCGTCTCGGTCGTCGCCAAAGCGGTGGCAGTGGACCCGAACGATCGGTACCGAAAGGTAGAGGATTTCCTTCGTGAGCTCCGCAGGTCCGTGGGTGTCGACGTCGTCGCAGCTTCCGAGGTGGTGGAGCCCGCACCGGAGGAGATCCGCAATCCATACAAGGGCCTGCGCGCCTTCGGCGAGGACGACGCCGCCGACTTCTTCGGCCGCGCCACTCTCATCGATGAGCTCATCGAACAGGTCACTACCCACCGGCTCGTCACGGTCGTTGGCCCTTCAGGAAGCGGCAAGTCCTCGGTGGTTCGGGCCGGCCTGCTCCCGGCGCTGCGGGCTCGGCCCGATTGCGGCGGATGGCTGACGACGGACATGTTCCCGGGCTCGTTCCCCTTCGAAGAGCTCGAGTCGGCGTTGTCGCGGGTGGCGACGAGCACGCCTGCCCGGATGCTCAGTGAACTGACCCAGCCCGACGGGCTCCTCCGCGTCAGCAAACAGATCCTTCCCGGCGACGAGTGCACGCTGCTGCTGTTCATCGATCAGTTCGAAGAGCTCTTCTCGACGGTGCGGTCGGAGGAAGCCCGTCGCTGCTTCCTCGACAACCTCATCTCCGTGGCCAACGACGAGAGCAACCGGGTGCGGGTGGTGATGACCATCCGCGCCGACTTCCTCGACCGGCCTCTTGGCTACGCCGATTTCGCCGAGGCCATAGCCGGCGGAATCGTCACCGTTGGGCCCCCGACCCGTGACGGATTGGCTCAGGCGGTATCGGCGCCTGCTCGCGCAGTCGGTCTGGAACTCGAAACGGGGCTGGTCAGCCGCATCATCGGCGACGTCGAGGGCCAGCCCGGAGCTCTGCCACTCCTGCAATACGCCCTCACCGAGATGTTCACCAACCGGGACAGTTCGATGCTCACGATCGCCGGGTACGTAGCAGCCGGTGGTGTCGCCGGAGCGCTCGGCCGTCGGGCTGAGGAGCTGTATGAAGGGCTCACGCCGTCCGGCAAGCAAGCGGCCCGCGAGATCTTCCTCCGGCTCGTCTCAGTCGATGAGATGGGCGTGGTGACCCGGCGTCGATCCCGGCAATCGGAACTCGTCTCGCTCACCGTGGACCCCGGCGGTCTGGAGACCGTGCTGGCGGCGTTCTCACGGTTCCGATTGCTCACCTTCGACAGGGACCCGGTGACACGCGGGCCGACGGTCGAGGTCGCCCACGAAGCCCTGCTCGCCGAATGGCCCCGGCTCTCGGACTGGATCGAAGGCGCCCGTGAATCTCTGATGATGGCTCGTCGAGTGCGTGAATCGACCAAGGAGTGGCTCGATGCCACCGAGGATCCGAGTTACCTCCTTCGAGGATCACGTCTCCATGACGTCGAAGAATGGGCGTCGCAGTCGACGGTGGTCTTGACGGGTGACGAGACCCGATACATCTCGGCCAGCAGCGCCCAACGAGAAGCCGATGTTCGCGCGACCCGGAGGCGGCGACGGAGAACGATCGCCGCCCTCGCCGCCGGGCTCGTGCTCGTGAGCGCCCTGGGGGCCATCGCCTACTTGCAGCGGGGTGTGGCCCGGAGAGAAGCGCTCCAGGCGCGCGTCCGTGAGCTGGCGGCGGCTTCTCGCGGGCAACTGGATGAGAACCGGGAACTCGCCCTCCTCATCGCCGCCGAGGCGTTCGACTTGGCCGTGGACGCCGGCATCGAGCCGAATTCGGAGGCCGCCAGCGCATTGGCTCAGGCGATCTCCGACTGGCGGCTCGTCTCCCGCTTTCCCGCAGGGCCGCTGGCGACACCGACCGCGTCGCCGAACGGGTCGCTCTTGGCCATCGCCTCCGCGACGTCGGAGGCGGACGTGAACATCTTCGATGCCGAGGGACCGCTCGTAGGCACACTCCGAGGACCTGATGATCCTTCGCTGGAGGCATGGGAGACTATGTTCAGCCCAGACGGTGACAGCGTCGTCGTCCTCTATGCCGCTACGGTCGAGTACGCCTTCCGACCAGTACCCGACGGCGAGCCGGACCTCCAGATCTTCGACCTGGCGACGATGTCCAGCGTCGTGAGCGTCGATACCGAACACGGCTGGTATTACGGCTCGTACAGCCCGAACGGCGACACCTTGGCCCTCACCTTCGACAACGAAATTCGGATCCTCAGCTCCGAGGACGGACACGAGATCTCTAGGTTCGAGGCGCGGGGGTACCTGGGGCGCCCGATGTTCCTCAGCGACGACGAGCTCATGGTCCCGATCGAAGGAATGGGGTTCACCACCTTGTCCTTGGCCGATGGCTCGATCGTCGACCGCATCGAGGCGCCACGAGTGAATGCCGACATCACCGCCATCAATGACGCCCGGACACATCTCGCTTATCGGGACGGCGACTACGTACGCGTCGTCGAACTCGCTACCGGCGAGTCGATCTACGAGCAGACGGGCCCCTCCGTTCTGTCATTGGCGCTGGATCCGGACGCCAGCCGGCTCGCCTACTCCGGGTTCGACCCCGCCATCCACGTCGAGCCGCTGGTCGAAGGAGAGGAAGGACTCCAGCTCAATGGAACCTTCGAGAACGTCCTTGCGGTGAACTTCGTAGGAGAGGACGGTCTCCTCTCCTACGGGGAAGACATCCTCCTGTGGAACGTATCCCCCGGCGGTGTTCCCCAGCTGGGCGGCATCCCCATTCGAGAGCGACAGTGGGGTTATTCCCTGTCTCCCGACGAACGATGGCTGGCCTACAACGTCTCAACCAACAACGGAGGCCTCGGTGACCCCGTCGACGGGCTGCGGCTGGTCGATCTCGTGACCGGCGACGAGACCGTGGTCAGCCGGGGCGAGTGGAACTCGGTGGACGCCGGGTACCGGGCGGTGAGCTGGGACTTCACGATGGTCGGTTCGTTCACGCTGGAGGGAGTCTCGACCTTGCGTACGCTGCCGGACTGGGATGTCGTGCGCGAGCTAGACGAGTGCCGGGCTCCTCTCGCCATCTCACCGGACAACAACTACGTCGTCCTGTCGGGATGGAGTTGCTGGGGCGATCGGGAGCCGTCGGGCTCGGCCCTTGGAGGTGTGGTCGACGTCAGATCGGGAGAAGAGATCTTCTCGCTTCCGTATCGGATGTTGTGGTCGGCCCAGTTCAACCCGGAAGGCTTCTTCACCGGAGGGAGGCTCCTGGCTGCAACCGACCGGATTTCCGTTGGGATCTGGGACACGACGACAGGGGAGATGCTGACCAGCCTCGATGGCTACGACCACACGGGATTCGAGAGTGACATCATGATCCTGTCCTTCGACCCCACCGGCCGCTATCTGATCGGCGGGACCGTCTCAGGCATGATCTGGGTCGCGGACATGGAGAAGGTGGCAGCGGGCGAAAGCCTCGTGGATTCCCTCGTGTTCAGGCGCCAGGCGCACACGGGGGCGGCTCCGGTTCCGGCTTTGAACGCCCGGGGTGTCGTGGCCACCGCCGGGTTCGACGGGATGGTCCGGCTGTGGGAGCTCGACTCCGGTGACCTGATTCTCGAATTCGAGTCTGATGTCGGGATACCGGTGGTCGACTTCTCGTCCGATGGTTCTCAGCTCCTCTACCCGGACGGATTGAGCATCCGGCGGATGCCCGTCGATCCCTACCGACTCCGCGAACTGGCCGACGAGCTCCTCACCCGTGACTTCCTGCCCGACGAGTGTGCCCGGTACGGCCGACCCGAGCTCTGCGAAGCTCTGTCCGGATAGCAGGGACGAGGCGCCTGCATCTCAGCCCTCAGCTATCGACGGCGAACAGTTGCCACGGCTCGGGCACACCCTTCAGGACGTGGCTTCCCTTGTCGAGGAAACCGAACCCGGCTCCGGCCACCAGGTCCTTGACCGTGCGTGACACATAGACCCTGCCCGGCTCGCCCGCGGACATGATGCGGGCAGCGATGTGGACACCGAGCCCACCGATGTCATCCCCAAGCTTCTCGATCTCTCCAGTGTGGAGGCCGGCTCTGATCTCGATCCCGTAGCTGCGCAGCGCATCTCGGATCGCCAATGCGGCGCGAATAGCCCTTGCGGGCCCATCGAAGGTGGCGAGCAAGCCGTCGCCTGTGGTCTTGATCAAGCGGCCTTGGTACCTCGCCAGTTGGCGACTCGTGACGAGGTCGTGCATCGCCAGGACTTCCTTCCAGCGTGCGTCCCCCATCCGGGCAGCGATCTCCGTGGACGAGACGATGTCGGTGAACAGCACCGTTGCCAGCCTGCGGTCCGGGTCGCCTCCGGCGTGGGCGCCGGTGAGGAACTCCTCCACTTCGTTGACGAGATCTTCGATGTCGCCGAACCCGAGGCCGTAATCGGCCCCCGGCAGCTCGACGAACCTGGCGCCGGCGATGTGGTCGGCCAGGTACCGGCCGTTGGCGACGGGCACCGTCAGGTTGTCCCGTCGATGCAGGACGAGGGTCGGCACCTGGATGGCGGGGAGGGCGGCTCGGACGTCGAGGCTGAAGAGGGTTCGCAGCACCTCGGCCGCAGTGGCGGGGCTGGCCGCGAGACGCAGAAACCGAGCCCACAACTCCTGGTTGCCGGGATCGTCGGCGAGGCTCGGGTTGGTGGCCACGGCCAAGGCCGAGGTGCCCCAGGTCTGTTCAGTCAGTGATATCAGCGCTTCCTGCGTCTCGGGAGGGATCCCGATCGGGTAGTCGGGGCTCTGTGACAGGCGGGCGGCCGGGTTCGCCAGCACCAATGCGGACACCCGCTGTGGGTAGGTCGCCGCGAACAGGGTGGCCATCATGCCCCCGTCGGCCGCCCCGAACACCGCCGCCCGTTCCAGCCCGACCTCGTCCATGACCGTACGGATGTCGTCCATCCACTCTTCGAGGGGTGGGAGGCTTCCCGGTGGGGCGGGGTCCGACAACCCGATTCCGTACTTGTCGAAGGCGATCACCCGGCTGAACGACCCGAGCCGGTGCAGGAGATGGGCGAATCCCGGAAGCTCCCATCTCGCTTCCAGATGGCTGAACCAGATGGAGACGAGGACCAAGTCGAGCGCACCGCTGCCGCTGATCTGGTAGGCGATGTGGACGTTGCCGCGAGTTGCGTAGCGAGTCTCGGGAAGCACCTCAGGGACCAGTGCCGGAACCCCGGACTCTACAGGCGGGTGTCACCTGGCGCGGGTGGCACGCCCGAGGGCCTCGGTTGACTCGACTATCAGCCGGTGGATCTCGTCGAGGCCGTCGGTCAGCGCGGCTGGCCCTGGTTGGAGGATGATCGACGAGTCGATCTCGAACACGAGCCGATGCTCGATGGCAGGTAACTGGTCCCAGCCGGGACGGCCGTAGATGTGATCGAACTGGACCTTCTTGCCGCACCAGGAGGCGAGGATCATCTCCGGTGAGCGGCTGGCGACCTCGGCGGGATCGGCGATGATCCGATCCTTGGCCAGAGACTGGGCGGACAACTCGGGGAAGACGTCGTCACCGCCGGCGATCCTGATCACTTCGGCCACCCATCCGATCCCGGTTATGAGCGGGTCGTGCCACTCCTCGAAGTACACCCGTGGACGGTGGGGGAGGACCTCGGCTGCCCGCCTGACATCGGCGATGTGATCTTCGAGAGACCTGGCATATTCGTCGGCGGCCTCGGCGGCGCCCACCATGGCTCCCAGCCTCCGCACGTAGCCGAGAATCCCGTCCACCGTACGGTGGTTGCTGATCCACACTTCGACTCCGGCCTCGATCAGGTCCCGGGCGATGTCGGCCTGGATGTCGGAGAAGCCGACCACGAGGTCGGGCTCGAGATCGAGGATCCGGTCGATGTGGGCCGAGGTGAACGCCGACACTCGGGGCTTCTCCTTGCGTGCCCGAGCGGGACGCACCGTGAAGTTGCTGATCCCGACGATGCGGTCCTCCTCGCCCAGCGCATAGAGCACCTCGGTGGGCTCTTCGGTGAGGCAGACGATCCGCTCCGGGTACGTCATGGGGTCAGGGTAGGGGACGGCGCTGACGGGGTTCGTGCTCGCCGAAAGGGCCTCGTATAGCGGCGAGCCGCGCCGTAGCCTCTTGTCCGTCGTGCTGTCGCTCGTCGCCGTGAGCTTCGAAGTCCAAGACCCTGGGCCAGTGGCGGCGTTCTGGGCGGGACTGCTCGGTCGGGACGTCGTGATGGAAGAGGCCAGCGCCCTCGTTCCCGGCAACGACACCCAGGTGGGACTTCGATTCGTCGCTGCCGAAGTCGACGAGTCGAACCTATCGAACCGGGTTCACCTCCATCTGACCAGCACGGATCTCGACGACCAGCATCGGACAGTGACGAAGGCGATGGAACTCGGCGGACGAATCGTCCAGGAGTACCCGGAAGAAGGCCACGTCGTCATGTCCGACCCCGGCCGCAACGAGTTCTGTGTCATCGAGCCCGACAATGGCTACCTCGCCGGGACCGGCTACCTCGGCGAAGTGACCTGCGAGGGGCCGCCCGAGTCAGGCCGCTTCTGGCAGGAGGCGCTCGGCTGGCCTCTCGTTTGGGACCGCGGCGTCCAGACGGCGATCCAGTCGCCAGACGGGGGAACGAAGATCTCCTGGGATGTCCGCCCCGGACCTCCTGATTACGGGAGCAGGCGGCAGTGGCTCGACCTCACCGCGTCGGACCTCGACTCGGAATTGGATCGTCTCGCGGGGTTGGGTGCCGAGGAACTCGGCGAGACCAATGGGGTGGTTCGATTGGCCGATCCCGGAGGCAACGAGTTCACACTCGGCCCCGGTTGATGCGCAGCAGGCGGGGGATGAGCGGATGAGCGAGGAGTTGGCCGGGGGAGTCGCCAACCGCGGTCAGGTGAAACGACAAGGTGAGCGGGTCGTGCGTCCCGCACCGCCCAACGCTCCTACCCTCCACCGGCTTCTTCGCCATGTCACCGCCGTTGGCTTCCCGGCATCACGGCCGATCGCGTTGCCTGGCGACGGGACCGAGGTGCTCGAGTTCATACCGGGTGAGGTATCGCTCCCTCCTCATCCCGAACCGTGGGTGCGCGAGCATCGAGTGCTCATCGCGCTGGGGAGGTTCCTCCGGGCGTTCCACGACGCCACGACTGGCTTCGAGACCGATGAAGCCGACCGGTGGTCGTCGGAGATGGCGGATCCCCTGGGCGGCGACGTGATCTGCCACAACGACGTCTGCATCGAGAACGTGGTCTTCCGGGACGGTTCGCCGGTCGGCCTGCTCGACTTCGACTTCGCTGCGCCCGGTCGCCGGGTCTGGGACGTGGCGATGACCGCCCGCTACTGGGTACCGCTCCTCGACCCGCAGTCAGCTTCCGCGACGCAACGCGAACATCTCGATCCCTTCAGCCGCCTGGTGGCATTCGTCGACGCCTACGGCCTCGACCCAGAGGATCGAGCAACGTTCACGACGACCCTCATGGAGATCGAGGAAATCACGCTCGCTTTCGTGCTCAGGCGAGTCGAGGCCGGCGAACCTGCCTTCGTGGAGATGTGGGCGAACCTCGGAGGAGAGGGGCGGTACACCCGCAAGATGACCTGGCTTCGAGCCCACCTGGCCGACATCGATCGGGCCCTGGGTGTCTGAGTAGTCTCAGTCGAGGACTCGTTGTCAACTTGGGGTTGACAAATCCGGGTTGTCAACATAAGGTTGACGACATGGAGAACATACCTGCATTGGAAGAGTTGGTCGCCCTGGTCGAACAAAGGGCCCCGACAGATGAACCCCTCACCCAACTGACCGAAGCCGTGCTCGTGTCCGGGCACATGGACGAATTGCGGGACAGCCTGGTCGGGCATTTCGTCAGCCGTGCTCGAGAGGCCGGTGCGACCTGGGAGGAGATCGGCGAATGCATGGGCACCACCAAGCAGGCGGCCCAGAAGCGATTCGCACACCGCCGCCAGCGCCGTCGAGGCGGCTTCTTCCACAAGCGGTTCACCGAGGAAGCGCGCCGGGTCGTACAAGGCGCGGTCGCGCTCGCCCGGGAGATGGGAGGCGACGAGGTGAGCCCGGACCATCTGCTCGTCAACATCATGGATCAGCCGGTGATCGCCCGGGCAATCGGAGCCCTGGGCGGCTCGGTCGACGAGATCCGATCGACTATCCGATCGGCGCTCGAGAGCGTCCGGGGTGGGGAACCGACGGATGCTCACGTCCCGTTCTCGTTCGAGTCCAAGAAGGTCTTGGAGTTGTCTCTCCGCGAGGCGATCCACGCCGGGGACCGCCAGATCAGTGTCGAGCACATCTTCCTCGGCATCCTGCGCGAGGGGACTTCCCAAGGTGCCCGGGTCCTGGCTCAGGCAGGGATCACCCGAAAGGCCTTCGAAAGCTGGCTGGAGTCGCAGGACTGAGCAGGTTCGGACCTCGGCAGAGGAGCAGCATGACCGATTACCGACACGACCTCTTGTACGGCACGTTCGTCACCCCGGTAGTGCGGACCGCTCGGGAGGCGGTGGAGCTCGCCGTCACTGCCGACGAGGCGGGCCTCGACCTCGTCACGTACCAGGACCACCCCTACCACCCGGGCCTCCTCGACACCTGGACACTCCTCAGCCATGTGGCGGCCCGTACCGAGGGGATCCGCCTCAGTGGCAACGTGCTCAGCCTGCCGCTTCGGCCGCCCGCGGTCCTGGCTCGGGCCGCTGCTTCCCTCGACATCCTGAGCGGCGGGCGCTTCGAACTCGGGCTCGGGGCCGGGGCCTTCTGGGAGGGAATCGCCGCGATGGGCGGGCGCAAGCTGACACCGGCCCAGAGCGTCGAAGCGCTGCGGGAAGGGATCACGATCATCCGGGAGCTCTGGAACACAGACGCGCCTGCCGGCCTGCGCTTCGATGGCGAGTTCTACCGGATCAGCGGCGCCAAGCGAGGTCCCCGGCCAGCGCACGACATCGCCATTTGGATCGGCGCCTACAAACCGAAGATGCTGGCTCTGACCGGCGCCGTCGGCGACGGGTGGGTGCCCACGCTCGAATATCTGCCCGACGGGGTCGACTCCTTGCCCGAGCTCAACTCCCGGATCGACGAAGCCGCCGTCGAGGCGGGGCGCAGCCCGGGCGACGTCCGTCGCCTGCTCAACGTCATGAACGTGTCGATCGCCCCGACCAGCCGGGGAGTCCTCAACGGGCCTCCCTCGCAGTGGATCGACCAGCTAGCCGATCTCGCCCTCGACCACGGCATCTCGGCGGTGCTCATCGGAGGCGACGACCGCGATCTCACGCGACAGTTCGCTTCCGAGATCGTCCCCGCGGTGCGGGAGTTGGTCGAGCGGGAGCGCTCGACGACCGGAGCCCAGCCTCTGTGACGGTCTCCTGATCGGGAGCGAGGGGAAGCCGAATCGTCACCCGCAGGCCTCCCGAGGCCCCCGGGTGGAGGATCATCTCGCCGTCGTGTGCGTCCACGATGCTCTTCACGATCGCCAGACCCAGGCCGACGCCGGCTTGATCGCTGCGAATGCGTTCGGTGGCGCGCTGAAAGGGTTCCGTGAGAGTGGCGATCAAGGCGGGACTGAGCTGCTCGCCGGTGTTCTCGATCCGCAGCACCGCCGATCCTGAATCCACCTCGGTCACCAATCGCACGGTGCCCCCTTCGGGGAGATTGTGGACGATGGCGTTGTGCACGAGGTTCGAGGTCATCTGGAGCAGCAGGGCATGCGAGCCCGTCGTGGGAGTCACGTCCCCAGATGCTTCGACCGCGACATTGCGCTTCTCGGCGAGGGGCAGGAGAGTCTCCGTCGCCTCCTCGGCGATCAACGAGAGGTCGACCGCCTCCTTCGTGAACGACTTCTGGTCCGTGCGATTGAGAAGGAGTAGTGCTTCGGTCAACTCGATCGCTCGGGCGTTGACTTCGCGGAGGCGCTCCACCAGTTGCCCTAGGTCCTGACCCGGGTCGTTTCGAGCCACGTCGAGGAGGGTCTTCGTGATGGCGAGCGGGGTTCGCAGCTCGTGTGAGGCGTTGGCTGCAAACCGCTGTTGTTCGGCGACGTGGGCTTCGATGCGGGCCAGCATGGCATCGAAGCTGTCGGCCAGCTCACGGAACTCGTCCTGATGGCCCTCCAATTCGACCCGATGAGAGAGCGATCCTGCAGCGGCCCTGCGGGTGGCTTCGGTGATCCGGTCGAGCGGGGCAAGCATTCTGCCCGCCAATAGCCACCCGCCCACCATCCCGAACCCGAGCAGGAAAGTGAGGACCACGACGACGGCCGGCCCGAAAGCTGCCGGCCCGAAGTTGGCGGGGTGGAGAGCGCGGAAGAACTCCGCGAAGTCAGGGATGAGCATGCTGAATGGGAGGTGGCGCAGGAGGAACCACCACACCGCAGCGAGCAGGACCACACCGGCGAGCATCAAGAACCCGGCGTAGCTGAAGGTCAGCTTGAGGCGGACGCTCGGTCCCGGTTTCCGCTCCATGCCGGACTTCAGTGTTCGCCCGTTCCCGTGTCTATGCGGTAACCGACGCCGGGCACCGTGGCGATGACCCACGGCTCACCCAAACGCTTCCGCAGGGCGGAGACTGTGATCCGCACGGCGTTCGTGAACGGGTCGGCGTGCTCGTCCCAGGCCTTTTCCAGGAGCTCTTCGGCGCTGACCACTCCGCCCTCGGCGGCGACGAGCACCTCGAGCACCGCGAACTGCTTCCTCGTCAACGGGATGTAGCGGCCATCGCGGTAGACCTCCCGGCGGAAGGGGTCGACCCGCAGCCCGGCGATCTCGTAGACGGGTGGGCGGTTGTGAGTGCGTCGGCGGTCGAGGGCTCGCAGCCTCAGCACCAACTCCTTCAGCTCGAAGGGCTTGGTCAGATAGTCATCGGCCCCCAGTTCGAAGCCCGATGCCTTGTCGTCGACTTTGTCGGCTGCTGTGAGCATGAGGATGGGCGTTCCGCTCCCGGACGAGACGATGTGTCGGGCTATGTCGTCGCCGGAAGGGCCGGGGATGTCTCGGTCCAGGACGGCGATGTCGTAATCGTTGACGCTCAGCAGTTGCAGGGCGGTGTGGCCGTCGCCGGCGATGTCAGCGGCGATCGCTTCGAGACGCAGGCCATCTCGTATCGCCTCTGCCATCAGCGGTTCGTCCTCGACCACCAATACGCGCATTGGCTCTCCCTCGTGCTGCGGGCGGCGAATCAGGGTAGGGGCCGGGAGATATCGTCGGCGTAAGGAAATCCACATACGAGGTGGAAACATCGCTCCGCGTTGACTAGCGGGCATGGTCCGCCCCAGTCGTCGACGCGGTTTCGAGCCCTTCGTCGCCCTGTTCATCACCGCCGCGGTCGTGGTGGTGATCGGCCTCCAGGCCGTTTCGTCGCCCCCATCCACCGAGGAAGTACCTACCAGCGCGACTACGGCCCTCTCGGTCCCGGCGGTCACGAGCGGTGGGACCGTAGACGGCTCGCCTCCCCGGCCGGGTGATCCACCTCCGGGGACCAGCCTTGCCACGGAGGAGGGAGAGCTACCCGCCGGTTCCACTGTGTTCGACGACCTGTATCCCGGCATCGCCAACCTCGACCCGGCACTGCTCGAAGCCCTTCGGACGGCGGCGAAAGACGCCGCCGAGGAGGGCGTCACCATCGATGTGACCAGCGGATGGCGGTCGCCCGCGTACCAGGAACGCCTTTTGCGAGAGGCGATCGCCGAGTACGGGTCTGCTGAAGAGGCCGCTCGCTGGGTCGCCACTTCGGAGACGTCTGCCCACGTGGCCGGGGAGGCCGTCGATATTGGGCCGGAGGAGAGCCAAGCCTGGCTGGTCCAGCGCGGCGCCGCCTACGGCCTCTGCCAGATCTACGCCAACGAGCCGTGGCACTTCGAGCTCCGACCCGAGGCCGTCATCGATGGCTGCCCGGCCAGGTATTCCGACCCCACGGAGGACCCGCGGATGCAGGAGTGACACCTCGGGACGCGTCAGATCGTTCGCGACGGATGAGCGACCACCCTCCTGCCACCAGGCTCGCCACGGTCGACCCGGCGATCACCCCCACTCGGCGGTGTGAAGCCTGAACCAGTGACAGTATGTCGAGCAGGCCGACTCGACCCTTCACCCCGTGAGGTAAGAACCCGATAGGTGGGACAATGGCCACCATGTCCCGATCCCGAGTGCGTCCGTTTCGGACCGCAGCGGTGACCGCGATCATCGCCACAGTCCTCCTCTCGACCCTTCCTCTGACATCGGCAGCCCAGGAGAAGCCCTGGCTGGACGAGGACTTCTCCAATGGCGCCGGAGGGGTCTTCGATTCCGGGTTCGGGACACCGACGCCGGGTCCGGGGCATGTCGGTCCCGGAGTCGTCTCGACGATGCCGAGAGGCCAGCACTGGGGGTCCTCGCTCCACTGGAATACCCAGTCTCATCTCGGTTACGAGCCCGAGGAGATGTGGTTGCGCTACTACGTGATGTTCCCGGAGGGGTTCCGCGTGGCCGATGGCAACCGAGGAAAGATCCCCGGCTTCGCCGGCCTCTACTCGGGCAACTGCCGAGGCGGACGTGCCTCCACGACGAGCGCCCCGTGTTGGTCGGCGCGACTGATGTTCTCCCCGCTCTATCCCAACGACGGCGTTCCCTCGTGGCCCCACGACCCCGACGAGGTGACGCGAATCGGGTTCTACGCCTACCTGCTGAGCAGTTCTGGTGCCGGGCGCGCCGGCGACGTCATCCCGTGGAACGCCGACAACGCCACCCTGCGGCACGGGCGCTGGTACTGCGTCGAGGCCCACGTGAAGATGAACA
Organism: Acidimicrobiia bacterium; assembly: GCA_036380875.1. GTDB lineage: Bacteria > Actinomycetota > Acidimicrobiia > Spongiisociales > ZC4RG35 > ZC4RG17. Next base: position 7,162 of record DASVDX010000067.1, on the reverse strand, counting down.
CGCCGGGCCGCTCCGACGGCGTTCTGGAAGGTTTCGTCGACGGCCAGACTGCCTACTCGGCCAGCAACGTCACGTTCCGCCGGTCGGGAGAGAGCCGCCTGAAGGTGAAGTCGTTGTGGTTCGACGTCTACCACGGCGGGGATGCCACCTCGCCCAAGACGAACACGATCCACTTCGACTCGCTCGCCGCCGGACCGGAGCGCATCGGCTGCAACGACAACCCCAACGCCCGGGGGACGTTCCACGACGACGACGGGAACGTCTTCGAAGGCGACATCGAAAAGCTCGCTGCCTCCGGGATCACGAAGGGCTGCAACCCGCCGACCAACGACCAGTTCTGCCCCGAGGATCCGGTGACGAGAGGACAGATGGCGGCGTTTCTGAACCGGGCGCTCTCTGATCGGCTCCCCGATCCGCAGCTCGGCACCGTCCCGTCCCCCCCTGACTTCTGGGGTGTGAGATCTTCGGCGTTCTACACCGACGTGCTGGACGCGTTCTCGGGTGCGGGAGCACCCCTCGACACCTACGTGCTCACCTACGGCATCGACGACACCGACGGCGACAAGAACTGGCTGGCGACGGGCGAGAACAACAACCCCAACAAGTGGGTGCCGATGCAGTTGGCGAACGTCGCCGCACGTGGAGCGGTGCCGTACGTGCAGATCTCGGTGCGGGATCTCCCCGGCCTCGTCGACGGCCGCTACGACCGTCAGCTGGGGCGGATGGTCGCCGCGTTCAAGAACTACCTGGACGCCGATCCGTCACACCGTCTCATCGTCGACATCCTCCCCGGCTCCAACCGCCGCCAGGTGTCGTACGGCGACGATCCCGGACGGTTCAAGTCGGCCTTCCGCAAGATCGCCACCCAGGTGCGTGACACTCTCGGGACCGGCCGAGTGCGGGTGGCCTACTCCAACCACTACGAGATCAGCTCCGACCGGTATGCCCGCCACGAGCATCCGGCCGGCGCTCCCGACCTCTACTTCCCGGGGGCGGACCTCGTCGACCTGGCAGGTGTGCGAGGCTCGGTGTCGTCGGGAAGCACCTCCCCGCAGTCGCATTTCGGACCGGCACTGGACGCTCTGGCTGCGGCCGCCGGATCCGACATGCCCCTGTTCATCTCCCAGACGGCCGCGCCTCGCAACAGTGATCCCGTCCGTTACCTCCAGGCCCTCGCCGACTACGCCGCCGAGCATCCGCAACTCGTCGGGGTGACCTGGGACGACGTGGTGACGGGCGGGGTCGACTACCGCCTCACGTCCCCATCCATCCCGGGCGGCGTAGCCACCGCCACCCAGCAGCTGCGGACAGGCGGGGTGAACTGGCTGTTCTCTTCCGATGTCGAGGCATGGGCTCGGGCCCGGCGGCAGAACACTCCCTTCGGCGATGCAGTGTCTTCGGTGTTCGCCGACGACATCGCGTGGTTGGCGGCCACTGGGATCACGAAAGGCTGCAACCCGCCGGCGAACACGCGGTTCTGCCCCGAGGATCCGGTAACGAGAGGCCAGATGGCGGCGTTCCTGGTGCGCGCCCTCGACCTGCCGCCGGCGTCCGGCGGCTTCACCGACACCCGCAACAGCGTGTTCGCCGCCGACATCGCCGCTCTGGCCAACGCCGGCGTTACCCGGGGATGCAACCCGCCGCGCAACGACCGCTTCTGCCCCGAGGACTTCGTCACCCGGGGGCAGATGGCGGCCTTCCTGGTGAGGGCAGGCCTGACCGACTGAATCCTGGCAGCGGTACGACGCCACCTACGACTCAAGTCGGTCTCCGCGGGGGGCGATTTAGTGAGACGATGAGTCGGCTAGCTGGTAGTTCCGCTCGTGCCGAGTATGAGCGGCTGCGACAACATCGTCTCACCCGGTTACGGCACCGATGGTGGGCAGTTCTCGGCGGCATGCTCGTGGCGTTCTTCGCGGGCTACGTGATTGTCGAGTTGGTTCCGGCAGCAGCCTTCCGGGCCTTCGACTCGATCGCCCCGGGAACGGCAGATCATGCTCCGGAGATCCCGAGCTATGTCACTGTTGGCGTCGCCGCAGTATTTGCTGCGGCGGGAGCATGGTCACTCACTCGACCATCGGCAGCCGAGAGGGCTTGGCGGAAGGGGGCGGAAGGCGAAGAGACCGTGGGGCGCAGGCTCGAGTCTCTTCGAGCCGAAGGCGTTCACGTGACCCACGATGTTCCCATCCCTGGTTCTCGCGCCAACATCGACCACCTCGTCGTGTCGCCACACGGTGTCGTCACGATCGAGACGAAGGCGTACAGAGGCCGCCTCGCCGTTCGACGAATGGGGAGAGAGTTGTGGATCGACGGTCGAAACCGCTCTCACCTGCTCGACCAGGCGCTCCATCAAGCTGACGTCGTCCGCCGCGTCCTGTCAGGAGTCGGCCTGGATCATGTCCCGGTCACGCCTGTGCTCTGCTTCGTTGGTACACATGTTCCGTGGTTGGTCAGGCGGACCGCTCGGGGAGTTGTGATCACTCCGCTGCGGCGTCTCCGGAAGGTTCTTTTCCCGGGCGACAGCCCAGTCATCGAGCCGGGGGACCTCAACGACGTGGTTCGCTTGTTCGACGAATCGGAAAACAGGGAGTCCCATACCCCTCAGCTCTTCGATTTGAGTGCGGACATGACGACTCCCGAATGTGCTCGATGTGGCAAGCCGATGGTCGAGCGACGGCGTCGGGCTGACGGCGTCCGCTTCTACGGCTGTTCCGGTTTCCCCAGTTGTCGCTACACGCGTCCCATCGACGAGGCTGCCGCGAGGCGAGCGACCTGAGGCTCAGCGGGCGAAGTCGATCAGGAGCGAGGCGAGCTCTTCACCGGCGTCTTCCTGGATGAAGTGGCCCGCTCCCTCGATGATGCGGTGATCCAGGCCTTGGGCTCCGGGGATCCGCTTCTGGAATCCGCGATCCCCACCTCGAGTGATGGGGTCGGAGTCGGCGAACGCGGTCAGGAACGGCTTCTCCCACGTCGCGAGTACCTCCCATGCCCGCCGGTTCGCCGGTACAGCCGGGTCGTTCGGACTGGTCGGCACCAGTGACGGGAACACCTTGGCACCGACCATGTAGATGTCGTCGGGGAATGGCGCCTCGTAGCCCGCCAGCACCTCGTCGGGGATCTCCTTCACAGTCGAGTTCTGGAGGATCTTGGCGATCGGCAGCCGGGGGGCGTTGGCGGCGTAGCTCTGCCAGTTGAGAAACGCTTCCGTAGGCCGCTCGTCGCCGGTGGGCAGCCAGGTGTTCGAAGCCACTACCCGATCGAACCGGTCGGGGTGCGCCGCCACCACCCGCAGCCCCAGCAAGCCGCCCCAGTCCTGGCAGAACAGCGTGACGCCCTGCAGGTCGAGTTGGAGCAGCCACGACTCGAGCCAGTCCACGTGCGACTGATAGGAATAGGCCTCCGGCCGGGTGGGCTTGTCCGACCGGCCGAACCCGATCAAGTCGGGTGCCACCACCCGAAAGCCGGCGGCGACGAGGGGCGGGATCATCCGGTGGTACAGGTACGACCAGGTGGGTTCGCCGTGGAGGAGGAGCATGACCGGCCCGTCGCCTTCGTCGACGTGAGCCATCCGCAGCTCGGTGCCGTCGCCCGCGGGAACGTTCAGATAGTGGGGCTCGTACGGCCAGTCGACCAGGCCGCTGAACCGCTCGTCGGGGGTCCTGACGAAGTCCATTGCCTGATTGTGCCTTCAGTGGAACGTTCTTCGCGGTCAGAGCCCTGCTCTATCGACGGCGTAGGTCGCCTGTTCGGTGGTGAAGCCATCGAACTTCAACTGATCGATCAGCTCGGAGCGCGAGAACGGCATGATCTCGAGATACGCCTCGGCCGATCTCCACGCCTGCTCGTTCCAATCGACACTGACAGAGTCCACTCCAACGGTTGCCTCTTCGGTCGTGAATCCGTCGAACTCGAGCTGCTCGATGAGTCCCTCCCGAGAGAAGGACATCACCTCGAGGTACGACGAGGCGGACTCCACCGCTTGCTCGTTCCAGTCGACTTCCAGAGAGTCGACGGCGAGAGTCGCTTCCGAGGTCGAGAAGCCCTCGTACTCGAGCTGCTCGATGAGTCCCTGGCGTGAGAAGGACATGATCTCGATATACGACTCCGCGGCCCAGATCGCGTTCGCCTCGGAGCGGGTCAGCAGAGTTTCCGTGGTCGTGGTGGTCGGCTCCGTGGTGGAGGTCGTAGTGGAGGAGATCGTCCAGGTAGTCGAAGACGAAATCGACGAGCTACTCGAGGTAGTCGGACGTTCGGTGGTCGTGGTCTCGGCAACGGGCAAGGTCGTCGTGGGCGCTTCCATCGTCTGCGTGGATGCAGCCTCGACCGACTCGGCAGGATCATCACCTCCAACCGCGGCCACCGCGGTGATCGCCGCCGCCAAACCGATCGCCACTTTTCCGATTCGGGAGCGGTTCTTCCACCAGGCCATCCGGTCACGCGGCTCTGGTGTTTTGTCGAGGTTCGTCAAGAGAGACTCCGGGGTCGTGTCGAGGGATGCTGGCCGCCTTCGAGCCAGACAGGTTTCATCGGCTCTTCGGCGGAACTACGTCTCATCTTGAGCGACGTGGTCCGGTCGGCCCAGGGTCCGGCGTGTCGACCGACCTGCTTGGACTCCCAGAGGATCACACCAGGGGGCGACCACCTTTGCCTCGGCGGGGTGACGACACCTCAGGCATCGACCCATACGTTGGCCCGCGAGCCGACGAAGGAGACGTCGATGCAACAACTGCTCAGCCAACCCCGTCCGATCAAGCCCGCCAGCCGCCGACTGAGCCAGGCGGCCTTGCTTCTGGCCATCTCGGCGGTGGTCCATCTGGGTGTGCTGCTCGCCACCGGCGGCAGCTGGTGATCAGCTCACCGTCTTGCCGAGAATCCGGACGAGCGCCCGGATCTCGTTCTCGTCGAGGCTCTTGAGAAATGGGCTCGTGCGGAACGCCAGATCGGCCAGTTCCTCGGCTCGCTTCTTGCCCTTCTCTGTGAGGACGAGCTGCTTGACCCTTCGGTCCTGCGGCCACGGATGACGGTTGGCCAGCCCCAGCTCCTCGAGCCGGTCGGCGATGACCGTGACATACGAGGGGTCGCAGCCGATGCGGCGGGCGAGTTCGTTCATCGGCATCGACTCGTCGAGCAGCAGAAGGGCGCCCGCCACCGGGGCAGTGATGTCTCGGAGGCCATCGACAGTCTCCTGGAACTCCACTCGGAGCTGATACAGGGCCCTGATCAGAACACGACCCGCTTCGGCATGGAGCAGGCTCTTGGGCGTTGCTGTCATCGCGACGGATGGTAGTTGATCAGGTGCATGGTTGTCAGGGTTCGCTGTTGATCCTTTAAACAGTTGACAAAATAAATCAATTCCATCTAGCCTGCCGCCCCATGTGGAGTTCAAGCCATGCAGTTCGAGTACGTGACGTCGTCAAGACGTTCGGAAAGGTGACAGCACTCGACGGCGTGTCCCTCGAGTTCGAGGAGGGAATGGTCTACGCCCTGCTGGGTCCGAACGGGGCCGGCAAGACCACGCTCATCCGAGTGCTGACCACGCTCATCGAGCCGGACTCCGGCACGGTGGAGGTCGCCGGGGTCGATGCGGCCAAAGACCCGGTCGGAGTACGGGCTGCCATCGGCCTGGCCGGCCAGTTTGCCGCCGTGGACGACTACCTGACCGGGCGGGAAAACCTCCGCATGGTCGGGAAGCTCTACAACCTCTCGTCGAAGGAAGCACGGCGGCGTGCCGACGAGGTGCTCGAGAGGATCCACCTCACCGAGGCCTCCGATCGCCAGGTCGGGACATACTCGGGTGGCATGCGCCGCCGTCTCGACATCGCGGCGTCGTTGGTCGGGCGCCCGCGCATCCTCTTCCTCGACGAGCCCACCACGGGCGTCGATCCCCGCAGCCGGCTCGATCTCTGGCACTTGATCGAGGAGTTGGTGCGGGACGGGACGACCGTCCTGCTCACTACCCAGTACCTCGAGGAGGCCGATCAACTCTCGGATCGGATCGGCGTGATCGATCGGGGTAGGCTCGTGACCGAGGGGACCGCCGACGAGCTCAAGGCCGCCCTCGGTGGGGACATGATCGAGTTGACTGTGGAGGAAGCGGCCGTGGCCGAAGCCGCCGAGGCGGTCCGGGCGGTGATCGACGGCCCGGTCGAGATCGAGATGCCGGTCATCCGGGTTGCTGCTCCGAATGGCGCCGATTCGCTGACCGCCGTGGTGAAGGCGCTCGACGCCCGTGACGTCCATCCAATCGACCTCTCCCTGCGCCGGCCGACCCTCGACGAGGTGTTCCTCGCCCTGACCGGGGAGGGGCCGAGCGGAGTCCGTGACCGAGCTGCTTGAAGGGAGGATTGAGATGACGACTGCATCGCTCTCGATACCGCGGTCGCGCCGGGTAGGGCTCCGGGCGGCGGCCCGGCACACGCTCGCCATCACCGTCCGCAACGCCATGCGGTTCATCCGGCTGCCGCAGCTGCTCATCTTCCACACGGTGCAGCCGGTGATCTTCCTCCTGCTGTTCACGTTCGCCTTCGGTGGGGCCATCGAGCTGATACCGGGCGTGACGGCTGCCGGGGGCTACATCAACTACCTGATCCCCGGGATCCTCGTCCAGCAGTCGGTGTTCGGGTCGATCGGCGCCGCCCTCGGGCTGACCGAGGATCTGCGAGCCGGCGTCCTCGACCGGTTCCGGTCGCTCCCGATCGCCCGGTCGGCGGTGCTGGCGGGCCGTACGTTCGCCGACCTCGGCCGCAACACGGTGGTGGCGCTCATCATGGTCGGCCTCGGCACTGCCTTCGGGTGGCGCGCGGCCGGCGGGCTGGGCTCGGCGATCCTCGCCGTCGGCCTCGCCCTCCTCTTCGGCTACGCCTTCTCCTGGGTGATGGCCGCCATTGGGCTGGCGACGAAGACCCCCGAAGCTGCGGAAGCAGCGGGTTTCCTGCCGCTCTTCCCGCTCGTGTTCGCTTCGTCGGCCTTCTTGCCCACCGCCACGATGCCGGGGTGGCTCGAGGCGTTCGCCAACGTGCAGCCGATCTCGATCGTGGCGAACGCCGTGCGTGCCCTGACGATCGACGAGGGAGCTCGCGTGGCCCTGGGTCTCGCCGATCCAGCAAGCCTCGTGGTCCAGGCGCTGCTCTGGATCGTGGGGATCGTCGTGGTCTGCGGGCCT
>DASVDX010000066.1:0-36126 GCA_036380875.1 Acidimicrobiia bacterium | reverse complement strand
CCCGAGAAGGTCTGGTGGTGCGAACAGCATGGCGAGGCCAACAGCGAGCAATGGTGTCCTGGTGGCCCCGTGGCCGCTGCCCTCGACACAGAACCTTGTCGCTTCATCACCCTTCCCGTTGCTGGCCCTGATGACCTGGTGGTGAGATTCAACGAGGACGGCTCGATCATGGACTACACGGGCAACGCCAACGCCATCAAACAGGTGGTGGAGAGGATGGCTGGCCCCGACGATCTGCTCATACGACGAGGCCCCGACTTCGAGGCGGCGCTGCAACGGATAGGCCGAGTGCTGGCTGAGAAGTTGAATGGAGCCGCACGCCACAAGTCCTTGACTAAAGAGAACGCCACGACGCTGGCGGGGCATTGGGCGATTCACGTGTGGAATGCGGCTTTGGCGGCTGCGGAGGAAGGAGGAGAGGAATGAGCGAGTACATACCGCTGCGACAGGTTGCTTGGTGCGACACGCACGACATTCCCTGGGCGTCACACACCAATGTGGGCATAACAGTCGAGGGCTGTGTTCGGGGGAGCCGAATCATGGTGGACACCGAGAAGGTAGATAAGTACGGCGCTGACTACCGCCCGATGTCGGGCGATTGGTACGGACGGAGACTCCGATGACCGCTGAACTGTGGCTGGAGAAGCCATGCGAGCATGGGAAGACGAGTGAGCACCTTCGGGCAACGTGCCTCGACCTTCATCCAAGCGATCGAAGCCGAAGCCATTTCAAACAATGCTGGTGTCCTGGCGGTTCCAGGGTGCGCCTCGACCCCGACAAAGTGGTGGCCGTTGACGACATATGCGGAGTCCTCACCGTCCAGGACGTGATCGACGCATTGGAGGAGGAGTGATGGGTGATATGAGGGTTGTGAAGGAGGGGAAGAGTGAGCAGTTGGCGTGAAATGTTCGGGGAGGAGCGCAAGGAACGTGGCGATGATTCGCCAATCGTTGCGGTCGCTCCAGACGAGTCGGTGTTGGATGTGGAGTTTGATGCCGGTTTCGGCCTGTCCGAGGGGCCGCTCTTCACTGTCTGGACGGCGGATCGTGTCTATTTCCCGGCCGTGTATGACGGTTCGGAGTGGGTGGCTTCGGTGTCTCGCCATCCGGACGGTCAACCCACCCGACACGTCGGCAACGAGTGAAGGAGGGGAGGGTGCCTAAGTCGCTGCATGAATGGCTTCACTACGCGGCCCTGAAGTGGATGATGCCCGGCGAAGCCGTCCAGGAGGACCACGGAGGCACCTGGCACAAGATCGACTCCGACTCGTGGACGGAATGCGGCCGGTGGGTTCCTATAGGTGTGAACCGGCGGTGCGGCGCCGGCTTCGGGCCCTCTCGATTCGCTAACCGTTCACCGTGGTGGGGTCGAGGGTCGCTGCCAATCGCCAAACTCTGCTCCAAGTGTTTCGCTGTTGAGTTACCGATCCTCACTGAGCTCGAGCGTGTGGCTGTTCGCGGCGAACCGGTTGGGCGTCATTGGTTTGCCTCATGAGCAGCTACTCGTCGGTCCCGGGGTTACCGGATTCGTGGGACATAGCCACTTCCCCCTGGGACAAGCCTCTTCGGCTGACCCACTGGCACGCCGATGGGTCCGAGTCGACGCTTTACCTGAACGTTGAGCTGGCCCGCCGTGTCCTCCGGCGATTGGGAGAGGCCCTCAAGGACCGGGGTCTAGGCCTCGACCAGGACCCCGTTGATCGCTATGAGGTGCACGACTGACTGATTCGCTCCGTCCTTGGGAATCTGTCACCTAGTTCTGCTAGGCGCTACCGGGAAAATCACACAAGTGTGATTCTGTTGCGCTAGATTGCGTGGCAGTCTGGGGTAGTCCGCTTCCGACGACTCTCGCCCCCCAATAACCCCCGGGGGTTGAACCTGCCCCCTCGGTCCTGGGCGAATTGCGGAGGTCCCATGGTCCTGGCTTGGTGCTCGTCGCCGTGGTGAAACCTTGGCATCGCTGGCCGAAAGGATTGAGAGAACAAATACTGGCCCGGGACTCTCGGTGGTGTAGAAAATTAGGGGCCCGGGTCCCCCACTGTCAGATCCGGGGTCCGCACTGCACTCACCTCGCGACACATGTTGATCACGTCGTGTCGCCACTCGAAGGCGGATCTTGGTTTTACCCCCCCAACCTCCGGGCAGCCTGCGCGACTTGCAACAAGAAGAAGGGCTCGAGGCGGGACCGGTACCCGAGGAACCCTCAAACCTTCTAGGAGGGGGAGGCGATTCGAAAGTTCACGGGAACCCGCCCGTAACGACTCCGCCTGAGTCGCTTTTTTTTCGGGAGCCCAGGTTTTCTCCGGGAGGGTGAGATGCGGAAGTGCGAGGGGTGCGGGATCGAGTTCCAACCCCGGAACAGCCGGCACCGCTTCCATTCGACGGACTGCCGGATCCAGCATCAGTGGGGCCGCCGCAACTTCGGGCCGAACCGCAAAGCCCTGGAGCGGCAGATCCAGGCGATGGCGACGGGCCCTGAGCATTCGGCTCACATCGAGGCGTGCCGGCACCTGGCCGACGTGGTGGACGCCCTCACACAGGAGAACCGTTTCAGTGAGAAGGCGTGGAGGGAGTACCGCCTGGCGCTCGACGCTCTGAGGGAGGCAGTGAAGGATGCAGGTGGTGGTCCCAAGTCGTTCGAACAGCTCGTATCCGAGCTGCGAGCCGAGATACCTGACCCCTCGGACGCCTAGCCGGCCGACTCGAGGCCACGAGACCATCGCCATCGCGCGGGCCTTGGGCCACGAGCCCATGCCGTGGCAGCAGCATTGGATGCTGGTCACCGGCGAGATGATCCGGGACGAGGAGACCGGCATCTGGGTCCCCGCCTACCACGAGACGTTCGCAACGGTGATGAGGCAGCAGGGCAAGACCCTCACCGAGTGGTCCGCCGAGCTGCAGAGAGCGATCCTGTGGGAGTCCTACGACGGCAAGCCGCAGGCGATCGCCTATTCGGGCCAGTCGGGGTCGATGGCCCGCCAGAAGTTCCGTAAAGAGCATTGGCCGATGCTGAAGAACTCGCCCCTGCGTGCCGCGGTGACCCGACCCCGGTTTGCAGCCGAGGACACGGGCATCGACTTCGCCAACGGGGCGCACCTCACGATCTGGTCGAGCTCGGAGGAGGCCGGCCACTCCCTCACCGTCGACCAGGTCGTCATGGACGAGATCTGGGCCGACGTCGACGACCGGCGAGAGCAGGCCGCAGTGCCGGCCATGGCGACCCGGAGGGACAGCCAGCGCCGCATGGCGTCAACGGCGGGGACCGAGAAGTCGGTCTTCTACCTCCGCAAACAGGCTGCGGGCCGGGCCGCGGTGGAGTCCGGCAAGACGACGGGTATCGCCTACGTCGAGTTCGCCTTCGACCCCAAGGATGACCCTGAGGACCCCGCCACCTGGTGGCGCTCGATGCCGGCTCTCGGCTACACGATCACCGAGCGGACGGTGCGTGCCGCGCTCGAGCAGATGCGTGGCGAGGACGACGACCTGTCCGAGTTCCTCAGGGCGTGGGGAAACATCACGCAGAGGACGGGCGGCGAGAAGCTCATCTCCCCCGACTTGTGGACAGTCGTGGTGTCGGAGGACACGGTGGTGGGGGACCGCAAGGTGTTCGCCGTCTCCGGGTCGGTGGACCGGGACAACGCCACGATCGTCGCCGCCGACCGGGACGGCAACGCCGCGGTGGTGGACCGGCGTGCCGGCATCGGGTGGGCGGAGGAACGGTGCCTCGAGCTCGCCAAGAAGCACCGCGCCCCGATCGCCGTCGACGTCGGGGATCCCGCCGGGTACCTGGCTGACAGGCTCGCGGAGCGGGGCGTCGACGTGAAGCGGTACACCGCGCAGACCTACGCCCACGCCTACGGCTCGTTCTTCGACCGCCTCAAGGACGCACGGATGCGGGTGTTCCCCGACGCCGACTTGGACGCCGCCGTCGCCGGTGCTACCCGCCGCCCACTGGGGGACGCGTGGGCGTGGGCCCGGAAGACCGCCGAAGTGGACATTTCGCCGCTCGTCGCTCTCACGCTCGCCCTCGACGCCGCATCAGCGTTCATTCCCCCACCGCCGAAGGTGCAGAGCCTCGCTGACTTCTAGGAGGGTCCCATGCGGCTGTGGAGTGTTGTCGAGCTCATCTCCTTCGCCGCCATCGCGGTGGGAGTCGGCGGCCAGTTCGGCCTCTGGTGGGGTGTCATCGCCGGCGGGGTCCTCGGAGCGATCTGGGCCGGCGCCAATGAACTGCTCTCAGCTGATCGGAGGTCCCGATGACCGCCCTCGCCGCTCTCATCCGATCCGTGTCGAACGCCTCCAACAACCCAGAGCTCCGGGAGTGGGGCCAGGGCGAGGATGGTTGGGAGTCGATCGTCCCCTCCGGTGTGAAGGTCACCCGGGAGACGGCGATGCAGCTGTCCGCGGTGTGGGCGTGCGTCAGGCTGCTCTCCGACACGATCTCGACGCTCCCGGTCGGCACGTTCCGCCGCGAGGAGGACCAGCGGATCCCGGTGTCGCCCAGGCCTTCCTGGCTCGACCAGCCCAACCCGGTGCAGACCCGAGTCGAGTTCGTCGAACAACAGGTCGGGTCGCTGCTGTTGGACGGCAACGCTTTCGTCCGCACGATCCGGAACCCACTGGGCGACCCGGCCGAGCTGTGGGTCGTCCACCCGGACCTGGTGCAGATCAGACGGGTGGGAAGCCGCATCGTCTACGACGTCGCCGACCCTGAGACGGGTGTGGCCCGCACCCTCGATGAGTTCCAGATGTTCCACATAGCGTGCTTCGCCTGGCCGGGCCAGATCCGGGGCATCTCTCCGATCGAGCACGCCCGCCGGGTGATCGGCCTGGGCCTCGCCTCACAGGAGTTCGCGGAACGGTTCTACGGCCAGGGGATGCACCCTGCCGGTGTGCTGGAAGGGAAAGAGGAGCTCACCCCCGAGCAGGGCAAGGAGATCAAGAGAGACTTCGTCAGGGCCGCGTCGGGTGTCCGCAACTCGCATCTGCCGATCGTGCTTTCGGGCGGGTTCACGTGGAAGCCCCTCACCATCACCCCCGAGCAGGGCCAGTTCCTCGAATCCCGCAAATACTCGGTCGCCGAGATCGCCCGGTGGTTCCGGGTGCCCCCCCACCTGATCGCCGACGTGGAACGGTCCACCTCGTGGGGGACCGGCATCGAAGAGCAGAACATCGGGTTCGTCCAATACGGCATCCGCCACTGGCTGGAGAGGATCGAACAGGCGTGGACCCGCCACCTCCTGTTCTTCAACCGCGACGAGTTCGTGAAATTCAATGTCGACGGTCTGCTCAGAGGCGACCAAAAGTCCCGCTTCGAGGCGTACGCCATGGGCCGCCAGTGGGGGTGGCTCAACGCCGACGAGATCCGGGCCCGTGAAGACCTTCCGCCGCTGCCAGACGGCGCCGGCCGGGAATACCTGATCCCCACCACCCATCGAGGAGCCGACGATGAACCAGAAGCACAAGAGCCTGCGTGACATCTTCCGGGAAGCGGTCCGGAACCGTGAGGGCCGCGGACTCAACGTCGTCAACGTGGACGCCGACACCGCCGAGCTGCGGATCTACGACATCATCGGCTGGCCGTTCATCGAAGCCGCCGACGTCGCCGCACAGCTCGACACCATCACCGCGCCCAACATCACCGTGGCGATCAACTCGCCCGGCGGCGACGTCTTCGACGCAGTCGCCATCTACAACCTGCTGCGCCAGAAGGACGCCAAGGTGACGACCCGGGTCGACGGGATCGCAGCCTCCGCAGCCTCCATCATCGCCCAGGCAGGCGACCGGCGAGTCATGGTGTCCGGCTCCCAGATGATGATCCACAAGGCGTGGACCATCGCGCTCGGCGACTCCGACGAGATGGCGAAGGTGGCCGAGATCCTCGCCAAACAGGACTCGATCATTGCCGGCATCTACGCCGAACGGTCCGGTGAGCCCAAGGACTCCTTCTCCGAGCTCATGGCCGAAGAGTCCTGGTTCGACGCCGAAGAGACAGTCGACGCCGGACTCGCCGACGAAGTGGTGACCCCGCCTCGAGCGGAGAACCACGTCCCATCGAAGTTTGCCGCGGACGCCGAAGCCCTGGTCGGGGCCGTAGAGGCGTTCGTGGAGGAGGCCGAGAAGGTGGTCGCCTTCCGCTCCGAGCAGGGCAAGCCGCCCCTCTCCGACGCCGCCACCGCGGCGATCGACGAGATGAGGGCCGCCCTGGACCGGCTGCCAGGCGTGGTCGCGCCGGAAGCCGACGAACCCCAAGACCCAGAGCCCTCCAACACCGCGGCGGTCGCCGACATCAAGCGACTCCAATTCGAGTGGGAGGGCCGCAAGCACAGAAGGAGAGCCTCCTGATGGATGAGCTTCTGAAGAACCTCACCGAGCAGAGGGCGAACGTCTGGGAGAAGGGCAAGGAGATCCTCGACCGCATGGCCGACGACGGCGACAACGCCAAAGCCGAGGACGAGGAGCAGTGGCAGCGCATCAACTCAGAGCTCACCGCTCTGGACGAGCGCATCGACCAGATCACCAAGCATCTGGAAGCCCAGAAGCGCACCGACGAGATCCTCGGGGATCTCGACGTCCGCCCCTCCGGCGACCCCAAGGTCAACCCGGACTCCGCCCTCATCGAGTGGCTCCGCGCCACCCAGCGGTCGAAGACCACCGGCGAGCCCGTCCCGAAGACGTTCGAGCTCAGCCTGGCCGGCCTCTACAACGAGGTCGACGCAAAGACCGGTCGCCGCGAGCTCCGTAACATGTCCACCGCCGACCAGGAGATCGTCCCCACGGACTTCGCCTCCCGGCTGTACGAGCACATGATCGAGAACTCTGCCATCCGGCAGACCAACGTCACCGTGCTCACCACGCAGGGCGGCGGGCCCCTCGAGCTGCCGAAGACGATCGCCCACCCCGGCGCCACCCTGGTGACCGAAGGCGGGACGATCCCGCAGAGCGACGGGACGATCACCAAGGCGACGGTCTCCGCCTACAAGTACGGGGACCTGATCCTGATCTCCAACGAGCTGCTCACCGACGAAGGCCTGCCCGCCGGTGTGCTGATCGGCTACCTCGCCCGCCGTGGCGGTGAGGCGATCGGCAACGCCCAGGGCGTCCACTTCGTCCGTGGCGACGGCTCCGGCAAGCCGCAGGGCCTGCTCGTGGGCGCCACCCACGTCGGCAAGACCGTCGGCGGCACCCTCAGCGCGGACGACCTGATCGAGCTCCAATACTCGGTCATCGAGCCGTACGCCCGCAATGGCTGGTGGGCCATGACCCGCCAGACGGCTGGCGCCATCCGGCGCCTCAAGGACGGCAACGGGGCCTACATCTGGGCCGCCGGCTTCAACGGTGCGCCGAACACGATCCTGGACCGGCCGTACGTCACCGACCCGAACTGGTTCGGGCCGTCGACGGCCACGTCGGCCACCCAGATCTCGTTCGGCGACCTGTCCTCGGCGTACGTCATCCGTGACGTCGCCGGCGTCAGGTTCGAGCGGAGCGACGACTTCGCCTTCGACACCGACGAGACCGCGATCCGGATCCTGCTCCGGTCCGACGGCCAGGTCCTCGACACCACGGGTGCTGTCAAGCACCTCGTCGGGGCCACGTTCTAGGCCGACCCGAATCGAGCCCTGGGGTTGGGGGTTTCCACCGCCCCCAACCCCAGGACAAACCCAAACGGTGGAAACACGCGGGGGAACGCAGGTGCGTGGCCCTGACCACCCATGACCAGGGCACGGCCAGTTCGAGTCTGGCCCCCGCAACGACAACAGGTGGAAAGGTGGAAATGACAGCTGCAGCACTCGCCGTCGCCCCGCGTCCCGAAGACACCGAGGAGCGGAGCTCCAAGAAGATCCTCTGGTACTCCAACGCCCCATGGGCGCCAACGGGCTACGGCCTGCAGACAGCGCTGTTCGTACCCAAGATCAGAGACGCCGGCTACGACATCGCCATCTCGGCTCTCTGGGGCCTCAACCACACCATCACCGCCTGGGACGGCATCACCGTCTACCCCGGCGACCCGGTGGCGGGTTTCAGGTCCCTCCCCGCACAGGTCGCACACTGGGCCGGCACCGACGACTGTCTGCTCATCACCCTGTGGGACGTGTGGCCGCTCCGGGTCGCCGGCCTCGAGAAGATGAGGGTTGCCGCCTGGGTGCCCGTCGACCACGACCCCGTGCCGCCCGGCGTCTTCGAGTTCTTCTCCAAGTACGGGGCCCGGGCGATCGCCATGTCCAAGTTCGGCCAGGCCGCCTTGCGCGCGGTCGGCATCGACGCCTTCTACGTCCCCCACGGTGTCGACACGACCATCTACAAGCCGTCCGGCGGCCGGGAGAGGGTGCGGGCCGCCATGGGGATCCCCGAAGACGCGTTCCTGATCGGGATGATCGCCAACAACAAGGGGACGTCCCCGTCGAGGAAGGGCTACCCGGAAGCGTTCGCAGCGTTCGCCGAGTTCGCCCGCAGCCACGACAACGCCTACCTGTACGTCCACGCCGAGAAGCATCCGCCGGGCGGGCTCAACCTGCCGCTCACCGCCGACATGTTGGGCATCCCCCGGGACCGCATCATCTGGGCGCCCCAGTTCGAATACATCCACGGGCTAATCGAACCCGGAGAGATGGCGGTCCTCTACTCGAGCCTCGACGTGTTGTTGAACCCGTCGTGGGGTGAAGGGTTCGGGATCCCCATCGTGGAAGCCCAAGCCTGCGGCACCCCCGTCATCGTGTCGAACTGGACGTCGATGCCCGAGCTGTGTGGTGCCGGCTGGCTGGTGGAGGGGGAGAAGTTCTTCAACGCCCCCCAAGGCTCCTACTGGCTGCACCCGTTCGTCGGGTCCATCGTCGAAGCCCTCGAGAAGGCGTACACCACACCACGGGATGAGGAGAAGGCTGTCGCCTTCGCCGCCCAATACGACGCCGACCTGGTCATGAAAGACCACTGGCTGCCCGTTCTCGAAGTCCTGTGACGCTGACATTGGATCGTCCCGAAACAGCCCAATCGGGGCCGTCTACGGGCGTAGCGGAGCCGATCGTGGTGGGGGTCCCCGTCTTGAACCGGGCCGATATGGCGGCACGCATGGTGTCCACCATCGACGTGCCGGCCCGCCTCGTCGTCGTAGTCAACGGCAAGGTGGACGGGATCCGCCCGCCGGTCGCCGCCGCCGCAGCCGCCAACCACAACATCGTCGGCGTCGACTGGGTGATGCCCGCCACCAACCTGGGCGTGGCGGCGTCATGGAACCAGATCATCCGCACCCACCCGTCGGCAAGGTGCTGGCTGATCGCCAACGCCGACATCGCCTTCGCCCCAGGAGACCTTTACCAACTCGACACCGTGTCCGGGCCCGGGGTGTGGTGTTTCAAAGAATTCGCCGCCTTCGCCCTCACGCCCGACACGGTCGACGCGGTGGGGTGGTTCGACGAGAACTTCCACCCCATCTACTACGAGGACAACGACTACACGTGGCGCTGTCGTCTCGCCGGTGTCCCGGTCACCGACCTCGAAGCGGGCACGACCCACACCACGTCGTCGACGATCCACTCCGGGTTTTGGGCGGACAACCAGCGCACCTTCCCCCAGAACGGCGCCTACTACTTCCAGAAGTGGGGAGGCATGCCCGGCCAGGAGCGGCACCAAACCCCCTTCGACCTGCCGGTCGGCATCGACTGGTGGCGTCTCGACCGCAACCGCCTCGTCCAGCTCGCATGGGAGGTCCGATGACCGTCTACGTCGCTGCCACCGCCCTCAAAGAGACCCTGTCGATCACCGGCGAGTCGTTCGCCGACAACGACATCGACCTGGCCCTCGAAGCCGCGACGAGAGGCCTCGACGCCTTGTGCAACGACCGGTTCTATTCGCAGGCCGGCACCTACTACTTCGACCCGGAGAGCTCGAGGCGGGTGAAGCTCCGGCCGTCCGCCGGCTCCATCACCTCCATCGCGGTCGACACCGACGGGGACGGCGCCTTCGAGACCACCCTCACCGAATCCGAGTTCATGGGGTGGCCGTACAACAACCCCACCGAGTCGAAGCCGTGGTTCGAGGTGCACATCCACCCCAACGCCGACATCCGCTTCCCCCGCTACCCGCGATCGGTGCAAGTGGTCGGGTCGTTCGGATGGGAGTCGGTCCCCAAGCCGATCGAGGAGGCGACGGGCCTGCTCGCCGCCAAACTCCTGAAACGGGCCCGGGAAGCCCCCTTCGGGATCGCCGTGTTCGGCACCGAAGGCGGCATGGCGATGCGGATCGCCCGAACCGACCCGGACATCATGTTCCTGGTCCGCCCCTACATGCGCGACGTGGTGGTGGTGGCGTGATCGTCGCAGACGTCCGCGCCCGGCTCGCCAAGAAGATCCGGGACCGCGTCGAAGCCCTCAACACGTCCGGGGACCTCGACGTGAAGGTCAACGTCTCCGACTACGTGCTCACCAACCCGACCGGCATCTTCATCCAGGTGTTCCCCGGCGCCGCCAACCACAACAACGCCTTCCAGCGGGGCCACGAACAGAGGGACTTCATCATCCAGCTCGGCGCCCCCCTCACCTCCGACATCGGAGCGCAGAAAGCGATCGACGCCCTCATCTCGAAACAGGTGATCCCCACCGCGCTCGACGTGAAGGCAGACGACGACCCGTGGGACGACATCAACCTCGATTCGGACACGGGATACACCCGCTTCGAGAAGGACGGGTCCGCCCCGCTTCTGGGTGTCGAGTTCACGGTCAGGGTCTACGGATGAGAGGAGCTGCCATGAAGTACCGAGTCGTCGGCCCGCATGCGGTGTGCGACACCCCGCCGGGGGAACTGGTGGACCTGTCGCACATGACCGCCGGCCAGGTGGCCGCCCTGGTGGAAGCGGGCCACGTACGTGAGGAACGTCAGAAGGAGAAGGTGGAGGCCTCTGACCAGGACAAGAAGGAGACCAGCTGATGCCCAAGCATGTTCTCAAGGACGTGAAGGTCACGGTGAACGCGGTCGACCTGTCCGACCACATCTCCTCCGTCGAGGTGATGCTGTCGAAGGACGAGGTCGAGACGACCGCGTTCGCCGGGAACGGCGGCCGTGAGCGGATCCAGGGGCTCGAGGACGACTCGTTCACCCTGAACTTCCAACAGGACTTCGGCACCGCCGAGGTCGACGCCACCCTCTACCCACTGTTCCAGTCGGGGTCGCCGTTCGCCGTCGTGGTGACACCGTCCACCGCCGCAGTGTCGGCGACCAACCCGTCGTACTCCGGCACATGCGTCCTCTTCGAGTACCAGCCGCTGGCCGGTGCCATCGGGGACCTGTCGGAAACGTCGGTGACGCTGCCGGTCAACGGGATCATCGAACGCGCCACCGCCTGATGGCCAAAGCCATCGAGGTCGAAGGCCTCCGGGAGCTCAACCGGGCGATCCGCAAGGCCACCGACCAGACCCTCCGCCGGAGGGTCGGAGCGGCCAACAAGAAGATCGGACAGCTGGTCATCACGCGCCTGCGCCCAAGACCCGTGCCCGAGGCCGTGGGCATGGGTGGAGGGGCGCAGGTCCGCGCCTCCGCAGCGATGCGTGAGGTGCTACTGCGGGCCGGCGGCTCTCACCGTGTACGCCCACCCATGCAGCAGTGGGGCCGCGTGGCGGTGAGCTCGTTCGGCCCGAAACCGAAACGGCCATTCATCCTCGGCACCGCCGAAGCACACCGGCGGCAGATCGAGACCGAGTACATGGACGCCCTCGCCGAAGCGATGGCTCCAGCGTTCTGGAAGGTGGAGACATGAACCAAGAGCCACAGACCGAACCGACCGTCGAAGGCGACGCCGCCGCGGCGGTCGCCGACGCCCTGCCTGCGACGACGGTGAAACTGACCCGCAGGGACCTCCTCGAGGTCGAGCGGATCGCCGGCAAGCCCTACGGCAGGCTGTTCCCCGACGGCGAGGCGACAGCAGAAGGGCTCCTGGTGTCCCAATACGTGCTCGACAAGAAGCGGGGCGCCACCACGAAGAGCTACGACGAATGGCTCGACGAAGAGGTCGCCGAAGTCGAGCTCGACGACACGGGCAGCGAAGACGAGTCAAACCCTACCTGAGGGCGGCGCTCCAAGAGCTGCCCGTCTTCTGCAAGTTCTACGGCTGCCTCCCCCGCGACGTGTGGGAGATGGACGCCGACGACTACCTGGTGCTTCGCCAGTTCATGCGCGCCTGGTTCTCCGAACAGAAGAAGGCCGCCGACCGCGCAAAGGCGAAGCGTTGGAGGGGTGTGAGGAGGTGAGAGCTCCATGGCCAAACGAGGAACTCTCACCGTCCGCATCGTCGGCGACACCAAACCGTTCGAAAAGGCGGTAGGCGGCCTCGGAGGCATCACCTCCAAGGCCATGAGAGGTGTCGCCGGGGCGTTCACCGGGATCGCCGCCGGCATCGGCCTGGTCAGCACCGCATCCGGCAAAGCGGCCGCCAGCTTCGAGCAAGCCTTCGCCGGGGTCCGCAAGACCCTCGATGTGTCCGGCCTGTCCGCCGAGGAGGCGGCAGCCGAGTTCGACCGGATCGCCCAGGGCCTGCGGGACATGGCCACCGAAGTCCCCACCTCGGTGGAAGAGCTCACCAGAGTCGCCGAGCTGGCCGGCCAGCTCGGCGTTGGTCGAGACGCCATCCTCGACTTCACCCGGACCATCACCGAGATCGGGGTCGCCTCCAACCTCACCACGGAGGAAGCGGCCACCGCGCTCGCCCAGTTCGCCAACATCATGGGCACCCCCGAGACGGAGACCCGCCGCCTCGGCGACGCCATCATCAACCTGGGCAACAACCTGGCGACCACCGAGTCGAGCATCCTCGACTTCGGTCTCCGCATCGCCGGCGCCGGCGAGATCGCCGGGCTCACCGAAGAGCAGGTGTTCGCCATCGGCGCTGCAATGTCGTCGGTCGGTGTCGAAGCCGAAGCCGGCGGCACATCCGTCCAGAAGGTGCTCCTCGGCATCACCGAAGC
The DNA here is from genome assembly GCA_036380875.1 of Acidimicrobiia bacterium. Classification (GTDB taxonomy): domain Bacteria; phylum Actinomycetota; class Acidimicrobiia; order Spongiisociales; family ZC4RG35; genus ZC4RG17. The sequence goes on along the minus strand of DASVDX010000066.1, from coordinate 23,174 downwards.
GGTGGCCACCGGCAACGACAAGCTCAAAGTCTTCGCCGAAACCGCCGGGGTCTCCGCATCCGACTTCAAGAAGATGTGGGAGGAGGACGCCGCCGAAGCTTTCGAGATGTTCGTCGAAGGGCTCGGCGCCGCCGGCACCGACGCCTTCCAGATCCTCAAGGACCTGGGGCTCACCGACCAGCGTCTCACCCGGGCGTTCCTCTCCCTCGCCGGCGCCGGCGACCTCCTCGAAACCAGCTTCGACCTGGCAGAAGACTCCACCGGAGCGCTGGCCCGGGAGGCCCAGACGTTCTTCGACACCACCTCCAACCAGTGGCAGACGTTCAAGAACACGGTGAAGGACGCCGGGATCACGATCGGCAACGCCATGCTCCCAACCATCAAGGAGCTGGTCCAGGGCGCCCGTGACTGGGTGAAAGCCAACGGGCCGCTCATCGAGTCGATAGGGGAGAAGCTGGCCGGGGCGATCGCCTGGGCGGTGGACAAGGCGCGGGACCTGGCACCCATCTTCGGAGCGTTCTTCGACATCGTCAAAGGCCTAGTCACCGGCGATCTCGCCGAAGTCAAAGACGGGTTCATGCGGCTCCCCGAAGGCCTCCAGCCGGTCGGCCAGTTCCTCATCGAAGTCGTGGGTTTCGTGCGGGACGCCGTCGACTGGTTCGGCGAGCTGTGGGATCAGATCCACGGTGGGGCGGGCCCCGTCACCGACGACATGTCGGGCCTCGCCTCCGCGTTCTTCATCCTCACCGGGCCCATGGCCCTCATCGTCCGGGAGCTGCTCCCCGCACTCGCACCCCTCATCGGGGCGATCGTGCCGCCGCTCGCCGACATGGCCAACAACCTGGCACCCATCCTCGCCGAGGTCCTCGCCGTCCTCGCCGAGACCATCATCCCCCCGCTTGTCACCGGCCTCGAGACGCTCACCACCGTCATCCGGGAGCACCCCGAGCTCATCTGGGCCGCGGTGGCAGCCTTCGCCGCCTTCAAGACGATCACCCTCATCGGATTGGCTGCCAAGGCGATCCCCGCGGTGCTCGGAGCGCTGAGCAAGCTCACCGCCGCATTCATGGCGAACCCGTGGGCCCTCGCCGCAGCCGCGGTCGCCGCGCTCGTCACCCTCATCGTCACCCACTGGGACGAGATCGTCGCCGCCGTCAGCGCGGCCTGGGACTGGATCAAGGAGACCGCAGCCTCGATCTGGGAGAAGGTGAAGGACATCGTGAGGGGAGTCGCCGACTTCCTCATCGGCATCTTCCAGAACTGGACCCTGCCCGGCCTGATCATGAAGCACTGGGACACCATCAAAGAGGGCGTCACCAACGTGAAGAACTGGATCGTCGACCGGTGGAACGACATCCTCGACTTCTTCCGCCGCATCCCCGAACGGATCGGCCGCATCGCCTCCGGCATGTTCGACTCGATCCGGGAGGCGTTCAGGTCGGTGGTCAACGGGATCATCGAAGCGTGGAACCGCATCGACCTGTCGATCGGCCCGTTCGTCATCCCCGACTGGGTGCCCGCCTTCGGCGGCAAGGGGTTCCACATCAAAGACATCTTCCCCGACATCCCCAAACTCCACTCCGGTGGTGTCTTCCGGGCGCCCACACCCGGCGGGGAGGGCCTCGCGCTCCTCCGCGACGAGGAGATCGTCGTGCCCGAAGGCGCCCACTTCAACGGTGGCGGAGACACGATCATCAACTTCTTCACCCTCACCCGCGACGACTTCGTCCGAGAGGTCCGCCGCGCCGGCATCGACGCAGCCCGCCTGGGGTGGACATGACCGACATCAACGTGAAGGTGGAAGCCGGCTTCGGGCACACCATCCTCGACGCCTCACCAACCTGGACGGACATCACCACCAAGCTCGTCGAGGGGCGTATCAGCAGGGGCCGGGACTCTGTCGACCAACGGTTCGAGACCGGCACCGGGCATCTCATCCTCGACAACCGGGACGGCAGGTTCACCCGCACCAACACGTCGGGCACCTACTACCCCAACGTGAAGCTCGGGGTCCCCATCAGGATCACCGCCACGATCAACGACTCCACCGTCGTATACCCGATCTTCTACGGGGAGGCCCGAGGCTGGCCTGGCCAGTACTTCGCCGGAGCCGAATACGCCGAGACCGAGGTGATCCTCGCCGACGGCTTCTACACCCTCAACCAGGAGGATCTCGCCGGCTTCTCCTACGACACCCACCGCACCGACGAGCGGATCGACGCGGTGCTCGACGACATCAACTGGCCCGACGAGCTGCGCGACCTCGACACGGGGCTCGCCAACGTCCAGGCCAAAGAGTTCGCCGCGCCGGGCGACGGGTCCTCCTACCCGGCCCTCTCCCACCTCCTCGACGTCGCCGAATCCGAAGCCGGAGTCCTGTTCATGAGCTCCGACGGCAAGGTCACGTTCCGCAACCGGATCGCCCTCGCCGCCGGCTCCGCGGTCGCCACCTATGACGGCACCGACGACTACATGGACATCGAGCCGAAAGACGACGACGACGTCTTCTACAACGTGATCCGCATCGCCAGGGAGGACGGCGCCCAGATCGAGTTCGACGGCTCCGGCTCGGGGCCCCGCCGCGTGCTCGCCAGGGACGTGATGCCGATGAACACCGACACCGAGGCGAGAAGCGTCGCCGAATGGCTCTACGGGCTGTTCGGTGAGAACCGGCTCCGCATCGACGGGCTCAAGTTCAAACCCCGCCGGGACGCCACTCTCGCCGCCGAGCTCCTAGGCCTCGAGCTGAGAGACATCATCACCATCCAGTTCGACCCGCCCGGCTCGGGGGACACCTTCAACGAGGACTGCGTCGTCGAAAAGATCGAGCATCAGTTCAGGCCCAAGGACTGGACCACGATCCTCTCGGTCGCCCCCATCACCGCCCTCGAAGCCGGACCGTTCTTCACCCTCGACGCGTCGACCCTCGACGGCACCGACATTCTCGCCTAGGAGGCTCGTCTTGACCGACAAGGACTCCCGCCACTCCTACCTGCAGCCCTACCGGGAGCTCACGGACGGCATGGCCGTGGACCGGGTCCTCGAGATCGGTGTCCTCGAAGGCTCCAGCCTCGCCCTCTGGCAGGAGTGGTGGCCCGACGCCGAGATCCACGGAGTCGACAACCACCTGCGGCCCGAAGCCCCCATCAACGCCCCCCGCGCGGTCCTCCACCAGGCCGACGCCTATCACGCCGACTTCTGCTGCAACACCTTCGGAGCCGACTGCGACCTCATCATCGACGACGGCGACCACCAGCTCCACTCCATGGTCTTCGTCGCCGCCCACTACCCCCAACACCTCCGTCCCGGCGGTGTGCTCGTCATCGAAGACATCCCCCACGAATCGTGGATCCCCAAGCTCGAACAGGCCACTCCGCCCGAGCTGCGGGACCGGACCGAATACATCGACCGCACCACGGTGGAGGGCACCGCCCCCGACTCCCGCCTCTTCGTCATCAGGAGATGAGGGTCCTAGTCACGGGTGGCGCCGGGTTCATCGGCTCCCACCTCGCAGCCAGGCTCAACCGGAGACACTCCGTCGCCATCATCGACGACCTTTCCGGCGGATACCGCCGCAACGTGCCCGACGGGGTCCGCTTCTACGGGTTCGACCTGACTGACCACCGCAACGTCGACAAGGTGTTCGCCCTGGAGCGTCCCGAACTCGTGGTGCACTGCGCCGCCTACGCCGCCGAAGGGCTCTCCCACTGGATGCGACGCTACTGCTTTACCCAGAACCTCATCTCGTGGGCCAACCTCGCCAACGCCGCAGTCGACGCCGGCACCCACAAGATCGTCGTCTGCTCCTCCATGGCGGTGTACGGGTCTCAGGCCCCGCCGTTCACCGAAGACCTCGCCCCCCACCCCGAAGACCCGTACGGCGCGGCGAAAGCCGCCATGGAAGCCGACTTGTGGGCCCTCGCCGCGGTGCACGGCATCGACGTCGGCGTGATCCGCCCCCACAACGTGTACGGGCCGCGCCAGAACCTCGCCGACCCGTACCGCAATGTGGTCGCCATTTTCATGCGCCAGGCGCTGGCAGGCGACCCCATCACCGTCCACGGGTCCGGTGAACAGGTGCGAGCCTTCTCGTACATCGACGACGTCGCCGCCGCCATCGTGTCGCTCACCGAAATCGACGACATCGGCACCGTCAACGTGGGTGGGGAGACCCCGATCACGATCAACCACCTCGCGGAGCTCGTCAAGGAGGCCACCGGGTCGGACTCGCCGATCGTCCACCTGCCGGAACGCCACGAAGTCGACGTCGCCTACTGCGACCACGACCGGCTCCGCCAGCTGCTCGGCGGATGGGACCCCACACCCATCGAGCTCGGGTTGGAGCGGATGGCCGAATGGGCCCGCAGCATCCAGATCGGGCCTCTCCGCTCATACGAGTACGAGACGACCCGAAACCTGTTCGCCCCGTGGCAGAGGTAGGGCGAACACCAGCAACCGCTATCGGGGCTGTCTAGAAGCGTATCCAACGATCCCAGAGGGAGGGAGTCATGGCGTACACAGATCCTTCGACGCTGACGTTCACCGCGGGGTCCGTGCTCACCGCGGCGGAGCTCAACACTGCCACCAACGACCAGTTCCTCGCCGTGTTCCCCGACGGCGGGTCCGCTGTCGACTGGGACCCCGACCTCGAAGCCGACACCACCGACGCCACCGTCACCGTCGACGGCGCCAAATACCGGGTGGGCGCCATGCAGTTCGCCTGGGCCCGGTTCAGCCTCACGGCCCCCGGATCCGGGATCTACTTCGTCACCTTGCCCTCGACCGCGGCGGGCATCACTGATTCGACCAGCAACGGCGCCGGCCAGGTCGTCGGCAAGTTTGTCGCTCGCCGAGACTCGCCGGCCCAAATCGTCACCGGCGGCGTCGTGCTGGCCACCTCCACCACCGTCCGCTTCAACGCCGACACGACCTCGGGACAGTCGTCCCGCCTCGAGTCGAATGTGCCGTGGGCCTGGGCGGCCGGCGACGTCCTGTCGTTCTACGTTGCCTATCCGATCGCCTGATGGACTCCTCGAACCTCGAACGCATCGTCAACAAGCTCTGGTCGATGCGGCACACACACGACGACGACACCGGGTCTGACCTCGAGCAGCGGATCATCCGCATCGAAACCGGATTAGACCCGATCACCGCTCAGTTCGGTGCTCATGTTCACGCGTCCGCGGAAACCCAAGAGATAGCGGTCAACGGCGACTACATCGAATTCTCGGTGAACTTCGGAGGGTTCGTACCATCAGGGTTCGACCCGTCGTACCCGGTGAAGGAGTTTGTAGTTCAACGGACCGGCTATTACGACGCCGCGTTGGAGTTCGCTTGGGTTTCGTGGAATCGGGGCGGTTCTGTGGAGCTCCACAAGAACGGGGTGAAGGTGTGGCCCCCAGGGTCACAGTGGACTGCGCCTGCGGGACGTCATTCTGGCCTGCTTGTGGCGAAAGGGGTTGAGTGTTCCCCCGGCGACGAACTGGCGTGGTTTGTTGACCATGGGGGTTCGTCTGCTCAGGATTTGGAATGGGCATATTCGACGTTGGAGTTGGTGGACCGGACGAAACAGGTTCCGGCGGGTTCGCCGCCTAACGATGTTGAGGTCGCCGTCTACGACAACGAGAACGACGCATTAGAGGGGCCGTATCCCATCAACCTGCCGACATCTCAGGCGGGTGACCTGCTTCTCATGGTGGTGACGTCGAACTTCGGGGAGGGCACGATCAACACTCCCACCGGGTGGACACTGTTGGCCTTGTCGCCAGCGTCGAACGGGCGAGGTGCCTGGTTCAAAAGGGTGGCAGACGGGTCCGAGGGTGCGACTGTTGACCTGTCGACTGGCGGCAATGTGGGCCGCCTGTCGGCGATCACTTGGAGGGTCCGGTCGAGCGTCGACTATTCGACGGAGGCACCAGCGTTTGATGACGCCAACGCGTCCTTCACCGTTCCGCCTGTCGCCGCGAACCACGGCTCAGCCCGATACATCTCGTTTGTGGCGGTGTCAGCAATCCAGGCCTGGGATTGGACCGGCCCGGCCGGCTACACGCCGCTAGCGGAAGCCAGCGAGCAAGGCGGTGGCCAACTCCACCCTGGGCCGATCTGCTACCTGGCCTCAGATGAGATCCTCACCGGAGGCACCGTGTCACCAGGGGATATCACATTTGGGGCGACGGCCAGCCTGGTCAGGGAATACCGGATCGGACACGTCCTCGTGAAAGTGGCGGATTCATAATGGCCTGGAACTACAACGAAGCCGCCTTCCACTCGGTGGTCGACGGCGAGATCGCTGCCCTCACCGAGAAGACAACACCCCACGACGACGATGTGGTTGTGGTCGAGGATTCGGAGGCTTCCTACGCCAAGAAGAAGGTGAAACTCTCCAACCTCGGCGGCGGCGCTGACACTCTCGACGACCTCACCGATGTGGACACGTCTGGGGTGCAAGACGGCGACGCCCTTGTGTACGACGGCGACACGAACACGTGGGGGCCGGGAGAAGTCGCTAGTGGTAGCGAACCGGCCTATTCAGAAATTGTTGGGGATACGTCGGAAACCACTTTCAACATCGCACACGGTCTCGATACGTCTGCCGTTGTGGTTGAAGTCATCGAGGTCACCAGCGGTGATGCCCTGGTGGCTGGTACGGATTACACGTGGTCGGTGACCGACGCCGACACGATCCAAGTCGTGTTCGCTTCAGCTCCAGGCGCGGACGACGCCCTGGTCGTCGTGTTGGCGTCAGGCGGCACCTCTAGCGGCGGTGGAGGCGGCGGACCCTCCGTATTCTGGGCTCCCGCATCCGCCGGGTCCATCGACGACGACTACACCAGCGACACGTCCGCCGACTACTCAACGGTCACAACCACAGGGACGGTGGCGTGGGCGCTTCGTCACCGCAGCGGGCTCGGCGCACTCAACCGGGGGCCGTTGGTCACCTGTCGAAGCATGACCGCAGGCGACCTCACCGCTTATGTGAAAAGCCTCGGCGGGGCGTGGGGGAACGGTGCCTACGTGCAGGCAGCAGTCCGGAACGCACGGGTCTACGGCGGTGGCACCACCGGCTGGTTTGGCATCATCCTCACCGACGGAACCGCCGACACCTCGAACCTTGTAGCCCTCGGCGTGGCGTCGAACAACAACGCCACCAACACGATCGACCGGTTCGTGGGAACCATCACCAACGCGTCGGCCGTCAACTTGGCACTCACCAACGACGCCCTCGGCTACGGCCCCCTCCACCTTCGCATCACTCAAACCGCGGCGAACACGTGGACGTTCGCTTTCAGTCTCAACGGCGACGACTGGTCGACGCTCGCGTCAGGGGTGGCGACGACCTTGACCCCCACCCACGTCGGCTTCTTCGCTCAACAGCAAGGAAGCATCGACACGCAAGGACAAGCCCTCTACCTCCACTCGTCGGTGTAACACCAGTAAAAGCAGGCCACCTGCCGGTGCTAACCACCACCAGACGGTTGCGGAGATGAGCACGATGGGAACAGCCGACCACGGCCACAGTTTCACGAACACCGGAGCAGCCGCCAAGTAGTAGCTCGACCACGACAAGGGAGTGACCAGCACCGCGGCGACTGCAGCAACCTCTACGCTCCGGTGCCACCAGACGAACAGAACGGCTGCGGCTACGAGCAGCACGGTGACCCAAAGAGAACCGCCGAACAGTCGGACCATGGAAACGTTGGCTGTGCTCGTCAACCACACCTCGCCCGCGGTGGTAAGACCCCGGACAGCGTCCTCGAGGCGGACCCCCGGCACCAGGAGACCAGCCAGGTTCAAACCTACAGCCACGCTCCCGACCCCCACCGCGGACCGTCGTTTGCCTTGCCGCCACAACGCCACTGCGAGCAGCCCCGGCCACAACCGGACAGCAGCAGCAACACCCAACGGAACCCCCACCCACCAGCCGTCGTAGTGTTGTGTCCACCACCAGGTGAGCAGAATCAGGAACACCCACACGAAGATCGGGTTGCCGAGCAGCCACGAAATCTGGACCGGATACAAGGCGACCACAGGGGTTGCCATCCACCAGACGAACCTGCGTCCGGCGATACGAGCCGACAGGTAGCAGACCCCGACCAGGGCGGCAGTATTGACGATCCTGGCTACCTGTTGCACTTGGTCGGCGGAGAACAGCAGCCACCCGGCTTGCACGACCGGCACGGCAGGAGTTTTGGAAGGTGGACCGTAATCCTGGTGTGGTCCGCCGAACAGGTCAGCCAACGAGGACCACGACGCGTCGTACGGGTTGATCCCGTTCCAGGCGGCGTGGACGAACAGGTAGTCGGGGGCAGCGTCAGATGTTTCGTGGACTGACCCGGTGGGCCACGCAACCACAGTCAACGACACTGAGGCGGCGACCACGACGGCGGGGATCCAACGTCGCATCTCTTAAACCCTATCGGCTTGTCCTGTCCGGTGCTGTAGGCCAACCGACCCAAGGAGGAGGGGAGAAGATGCTTTACGACGGTCCCGGCGATTTGGTCAAGATCTTCGACGGCCCCAACTACGGGCCTTTGTGGTTCGACCGCTACCCGATCGCCATCGTCGCCCACACCACCGAGACCAAAGGCCTGCCCGACTACGGCGGCGGGGCGAGCGCACCCCAGATCACCATCGACCCGGCCGAACGCATCGTTTTCCAACACCAGCCCCTCGACCACCGCGGCGGTGCCCTCCGAGGCACCAGACGGGTCTACGCCGACACGGGGGTCTACGCGGTGATGAACGAGAAAGCCGTCCAGGTCGAGATCATCGGGTACTCCGACAAGCAGACGGTCGTCAAGTACGGCGACGGGCGACGGTGGGTGGGCGACTTCACAGCAGCGGACTACGAGTTCATCGCCGCAGTCGTCCACTACTTGAAAGGCCTGTTCGACATCGGTGACGACATCCACGCACGCCCCTCGGGCCGCAGCTGGGCCGCCGGCATCTCGAGCCCCTACCGGATGGGTGCCGAAGCGTGGGAGCAGTTCGGCGGTTTCACCGCCCACGGCGGCATCTTCGGCCAAACCCACTTCGACACGGGAGTCCTCGACCTGCACCGCATCTGGAGAGGAGATGACCTGATGACACCAGAAGAGAAAGTCGCCCTCGCCAAGGTCGCCGAACTCATGGGCCAGGACCAGCCGCAGAAGGCGCTCGCCGAGGTCTGGGAGAAAGCCAAAAAGGACGGCCTGATAACCGACCAGTCGCGGCCCGGCGCCATCGTCACCGACGAGCGTTTCATGGCGTTCCTGGAACGCTGGGAGAGCCGCCGCATGAAGAAGCTGGTCGCCGCCGCCATCGCAGGCGGCGCGGCGGGCGGCGCCACGGTTGGCGAAGTCATCGCCGAACTGATCCGGAGGCTGAACGGCTGATGGAAATGTCCGGGGACCAGGCAAAAGAGGTGTTGGAGCGCCTCGACAGTCTCCAAGACCTCGTCCAGAAGACGTACGCGGCGATCTCCGGCGACCCCAGCATCGGCCACCGGGGCCTCGCCGAACGAGTGGAACGCCTGGAACTCGGCCAAGCCGCCGAAGCGAACGCCCGCAACGAGTCGCTGAAACGAGCCCACGAACGGATCGACCGTCAGGAGCGCCGCTGGTATGTGCTCATCGGAGCCGTCTTCGGTGCCGGATTGACCGGCGGTGGTGTGGGCGCTGCGCTCGTCAGCTTCTGGGGCGGCGCCTGATGTCCACCCTGATCCCGGTGGGGGAACACCGAGCAAAGGAGGAGGCGTGAAGACACGCACCATCGCCGGGGCGTTCCTCGCAGGAGCGCTGCTCATCCCAGTCCTGACGGTCCCCCTCGCCGGAGCCGAAACCCCCGTTGTCGAAGCGTTCGCCGAATGGGTGGGCGGCATCGAATCCAGGGTGGCTGGAGTGGAAGCGTCCCAAGTCGAGCTTGCCGCTCGGGTGGCTGACCTCGAGGATCGGGTCGCGGCCCTCGAAGCCACCACGACGACTGCGCCAGCAGCTGTGACGACAACCACCACGACGACCACTACCGCGCCAACTACTACGACGGCAGGCGTCCTGGTCCCGTCGGGCCCCATCACGATCACCCAGAACAACACGGTGATCGACGGCCGCCACTTCACCGGTACTGGTGGGGACTGTGTCCGCATCCAGGGCGCATCCAATGTGACGATCCGCAACTCCCGGTTCACCAACTGTGTGAAAGCCATCTACGCGGTCAACGCCTCCAACGTGGTCGTCGAGAACAACCTGTGCGAAGCTGACAGGCCCGACCGGGGCCGCAACTGTGTCCAGTTCGACAAAGTGAACGGCGGCCGCATCGCCCACAACCGGTCGGTTGCTACCGGCGACACCCTGGCCGAAGACCACATCTCCCTGTTCCAATCCAACGGCACATCCACGAATCCGATCATCGTGGAAGGCAACGTGATCGAAGGCGGCGGGCCCTCCCGGTCCGGTTCGGGGATCATGACCGGCGATGTCGGCGGATCCTGGCAGGTCGTCCGCAACAACATTCTCCGAAACCCCGGCCAGGTGGGGATCGGAGTGGCCGGCGGCACCAACATCACCGTCGACGACAACACGGTCATCTCCGAACGGCTGCCGTGGAGCAACGTAGCCATCTACGTGTGGCGCTACACCGGCTCACAGCCCTGTTCTGGCCACCGCATCACCAACAACCGGGTCTCCTGGTTCAACTCTTCAGGTGTCCGCAACTCGTTCTGGAACGGTGGCAACTGCGGCACCGTCGTCCTGTCAGGCAACGACTTCAACTACGAGCCCTGAGACTCCTCCCCCGATTCCTCCGGGTGCTCGTCGCGCCCGGATACCTGGCCCCCGACGGAAAGGATGACATGAGCAACGAAACCATCGCCGCGATCCGCACCCTCATGCAGTCTGCGATCGGTGCGGCCGTCGGCGCGTTCGCCGGCTGGCTCCTCTCCCTGGGAATCGAAATTCCCCAGGAAGCCTTCGAGGCTCTCGTCACAGCCCTGGGGCTCATCGGAGCAGCCGTGGTCACCTTCGTGCTCAACAAGCTGCAACAGCGGTGGCCATGGATCGGCAAGATCCTCTCCCTGGGCGCCTCCTCCAGCACGCCGTTCTACCGCTAATCCCATAGCCTGATGAGTGCCGGGGACTCAATGGATGACCTGTTCGACGGGTTCGGGCGTGGATGGCTAACCCGGATCTCCCCCGAATGTCGAGCGTTCCTCGACCAGATCGTGGAACGGATCCTCGAGACCGGCACGGAGCCGATCTTCGAGCGTGTCCACGCTCGGATCAGGGAACGGTTCCCGGCGGATGCCCCCAAAGCGGTGGACACGGTTACGAGCGCGATCCGCAGACTCGCCCGGGAGCGCGCCGATGCCTGACCTGGACGATCTCTTTCCGCAGGCAGTATCTGAAGCGACCGATGAGGAGCTGGTTGGTGAGCTGCAGCGCCGCGGCTACCTAGCCCACAAGCCGGCGCCCGCCGTCAAACCCGTCGAACACGACATCTCCCGGTTGAAAGGTGACCGGATCCGCCTCGGAGTCATATCCGACACCCACTTCGGCTCCAAGTTCCAACAACCCACCTACCTGGTCGAGCACCTCCGCTACATGGCGAAGCGGAAGGTGGAAGCCGTGATCGTCGCCGGCGACATCACCGACGGGGCCACGAAGATGCACCCGGGGTTCGAGTACGAGCTGTTCGCCCTTGGAGCCGACGCCCAGGTGGCGGTCGCCGCCGAAGTCCTCGTGCCCGAAGCGCAGCGCATGAAGGTCCCCTGGTACCTGATCGGCGGCAACCACGACTACTCCCACTGGAAGAACGGCGGTGTCGACGTGGTCGGGATGCTGGCCAGGGAGTCGGAGTGGTTCCACTACCTGGCGCCTAGAGGCGACTTCGGCCCAGGCGACACACCCAACTTCCTGGTCCCCGGGGTCGCCAACAGTCGAGGGTCCATCGGCCACGTCCAATTCGGCCACCTCCTCGTCCAGGTCAACCACCCCCACATGGGATCCGCCTACGCCCTCTCCTACCGGCCGCAGAAGTGGATCGAACAATTGTCCCCCGAGAACAAGCCCAACCTGGTCCTCATGGGCAACTTCCACAAGGTCCTCCAATTGGACTACCGCAACGTGTTCGCCCTGCTCCTCCCATCCTTCCAGGCCCAATCCGGCTGGATGGCGTCCAAAGGCATCTCCAGCTACATCGGCTCGGCGATCCTCGAGGTCGGCATCGAACCCAAAGGCCTCGCCCCATCCGTCCAAGTCGAATGGCTGATCGAACGGGTGCCCCGCGAGAACGACTGGCCAGGCGGCTCATAGGTTTCGTGGCGCCTCCTCCTCCGGGAGCCACGGGAAGCCCTGGGACCCTCACCAGCCCGCCCCCCAGGGCCAGACACGAAGACCCCCCGGCTCCCCTTCGGGCCGGGGGTCTTTCGCGTCTACTGGTCGGTCCGTTCAGACGACGAGGTGAAGCACCCGATCGCCCTCAGGGCTTCGTTCATCTGAGGGATCCGAGAGTCCTTCGGGTCGAGCGCGTTCCGATACTCGTAGAGCACAGAGCAAGGCTCACCGCTGTCGATCCCCGCATAGAACCTTGCGGCCGGATCCGCCCCCAATGTCGATGTCGACTTGACTGGCACGGTCGTTGAAGTCGTGTCAGCCACCGTCGGTCCCTCCGACGGCAACACCAGGATCACCACGATCAGCGCGAGCGCGATGATCGTGATCTTGTGGGGGAGCGGCCGAGCTCGCCACCACTCCATGAAACACCCTCTCACGATCACAAGGATTTGTGAGATTTGTGTGATAGGGAGCGGCCGAGCTCGCCACCACTCCATGAAACACCCCCTGTGGTCGCCCATTCGAGGCTACCCCGCAGTGGTCGAGCGTGACGGGGCCAAAGCAAGGCTATTCGGGCCATTTCCGGGCCGTGTCAGGCGATTCGCCGCTCCCCTTCAGGATCGTCATCCTTGAGCCACGGCATCATGTTTGCCGACAGGCGCACCTGTTGTTCCGTGGCGCGGGTGTAGATCTGGGTGGTGTCGATGCGGACATGGCGGGCGAACCGTTGCGCCACCCGGATGCCCTCGGTATCGCACACGAACCCGATCGCCGTGTGGCGTAGACGATGCGGCGCGATGGTTCTGGGGTCGATGTCCGCCGCTTTGGCGACCCGCTTCACCCACTCCGAGATGGTCGCCGGGTTCACATGGCGCCGGCCCGCACCCGGGAACAGCCAGACGTAGGCCGAATGGTGCGCCTCGAGGAGCGGCTTCAAGTCGTCGGCGACTGGGATGGTGTCCTGGTATCCGCCCTTCCCGTAGACCTGGTAGGTGGACAGGTCAGGAGAGAAACGATCCCACCGCATGGTGGCGATCTCCTCACGTCTCAACCCCATGTAGAGGGCTACCAGTACGGCGAGCCCTTCGGGGTGCCATCTTGTTGCCTCACGCGCCAGGCGCCTGGCTTCGTCCGTCTCCAAGCCCCGCCAGTGGTAGCGAGGCTTCTTCGGCACTCGCAGCGCCTTCAGTGGCGCCGCCTTGCCCTGCATGTCGAACCAGTGTCCCAGGGCGCAGCGCACCTGTCGCAGCGTCGTGTTCGACTCGGGGAACGCAGACCTCAACTTGGACAACCCCACCGCGGTGGGGGAATCCAGGTCCACCCCTAGCTCCCGCGCCGCCTCGATGGCCTGTCCGAGCCGGAACCGGTACATGCGGACGGTTGCCGGCGCTAGCCCGAGACCCGTCAGGTACTCCTCGTACAGAACGAGCATCGCTCGCCAACCCCCTTTCGGCTCCCGAGCCCGCCCCCCGATCGGGATAGCAGGCTTCACAGAGCAGCCTGCTCAGCAATAGGACGAAAGGCCCTTTGAGCCCGCTTGGAACGGATGGGGATGACAGGTGCTAACGCTGGAGGCGCGCCAGCACCGCGAGAATCCGGCTTAGATGCGGTCGGTCGAGACCGCCCCGGGTGGTCATGGTACAGGAAGTAGTCGGCCGGCCGGTCGAGGACCTCGGCGAACACCCGGAGCAAAGGCGGCTCGATGTTCTTGCGTCCGAGCTCGACGAACTTCACCTTCTCCTCGGTCCACGCTTCCGGCGTCATGCCGATGAGACGATGGGCGAGCTCGGCCCGCGACCAGCCGTGGTCCTCCCGGGCGTGGCGTACACGCCGGCCCGCCAGCTTCCGGTCGTAAACGACACCGGAGCGCTCAGAACCCGCACGATCGGGTAATGCCATACACCCATGATGGCGATTCCGACACGAATGTCAAGAGGAATACTTGACACTGTGTAGGATTCGACACTATGGTGTCGCACATGACACGAGCTGCAAGCCTCTCGGGGAAGGCGAGGATAGTGGACCTCCTCCTCGAGAAGCAGGGGTCGAATCTCCACGACTGGCTTTCCGATCGGCGCAACGAGGGCGACTCCTACGAGATGATCGCCAAGAAGATCTGGGTCCTCACCGACGGCGAAGTCGACGTCACCTACACCACGATCCGCCGCTGGCTGACCGACCTCGACCTCCTCGAGGAGGCATCGTGAACGTTGCTCTCATCCGCTGCCCGAACTGTGGGCAGCTCTCCAAGAACATCAGGACCTCCAAGTGTGGGGAGTGCGACAAGTCCGTCCGCCCAATCGCCGTGCTCCCCGCAGCTCGCAATCGGGTCCACGAGCGAGCCGGGCGGGTGGGGGTGTCGCCGACGATCCGGCACCCCCTCCTGCTCTCGACCCGTCGGATTTCGGGAGGCCAAGGGCGGGGAACCCTCGTCTCAAGCCAGCCGGGAAGCAGGCAAGATGAGATCAGTGCTCTGACGCTCCTTCCGGCAGAGCGCCAAACCTCTCACGGCCTCCCGAAGGTGTACGGGAGGATCCCGTGATCCGCCGGCGCCGCCACCGAGACGTCGGGCCAATCCTCTACGGACTCGCCCTCGGCTCCGCCGGGCTCATCTTCGCCGTGGTCCTCCGCTTCGCCATTCCCGGCGGCCGGTACGTGTTCGCCGCTCTTGGGTTCTGCCTCGGTGTCGCCACGGTGCTCACCGTCACGGAGCGGAAAGCATGAGCGAGACGGGGCGTGGTGTCCGCATCGTCGACCGGGTCCCCATGGCTCTCATCGAGACCAACTGCTCCGAATGCGGCGGCGAGCTCGACGCGGTGGGAGCCCGCGACGGCGAATACCTGTTCGCCTGCCGGCGCTGCGACCGGAAGGTGTACGTGAAATGATCCGCAGGTTCCGAATCTTCGCCCGCGCTGCGCCTGATACCCGATCTCAGTTGCGGGCGGAGGAAACGGTGACGGTTGGGGACGCTCACTCGTTGGCCCGGGTGGACACCTCCCCAACCGTCAACCCCCTCTCGACACCTGACCGGGGATCAGGACGCAAACCCCGAAGCCGCCCCCGCGATGTGATCGACAGGGCCGTCGAATCACTTCTGGAGGGACCACCACCAACGGAGTAGACCCCATGCCCCTCTGCGACTACGCCCCCAACGCCTGCTACCTGTCAGCCGTCGCCACCGTGCAGGCCCCCCACGGCCTCATCCGCCAGGTGTGCGCCGACCACCGCACGGCCTGCATCGCCTCCGGCTGGCGCCTCATCGACCCCGAACCCGAAGTCATGGTCGACGCCGACACGGGCACACGTTATACGCGCCACGCCGTCGAAATCCCTGACGGGGAGCTCACCGCCCGTATCGCCACCGTCGTCCAGACCGGGTCGTCCGGCCCCTTCGTCCTCGTCGGGCTCGGAGCATCCGAAGACGACATCACCTACTACGCCATGACCCGGTTCCACGCCGAACGACTCCACGCACGCCTCACCGAGATGGTCGCCGAGGTCATGGCGTAGATGGCCAAGCGTCGACTCTGGACCCTGCCCCTCACCGCCGACCAGGAGTGGCGCCGCGCCGCCGCATGCGCCCAGCCCGCCATCGACCCGGAGTGGTTCTTCGGCCTCGACGACAACCTGACGTCCCTGGCCCTCGACGTGTGCAGCACCTGCACCGTCACCAATGAATGCGCAGCAGAGCGGGACCGCATCAAAGCCCACGGCGTGTGGGGCGGAGCCCTCGTGGCGCCAACCAAATCAGTTGAACGAGCCCGCCTCACAGGAAAAGGGGCAGCGGTCTGATGCCCCTCCTCGAGCTCGCCACCGAAGCCGAGTTCCAAAAGCTCGTCGTCGAATACGCCCACCAAATGGGCTGGAAGGTGCACCACACCCGACCCGCACGCACCGACAAAGGGTGGCGCACTCCCATCCAGGGCGACCCCGGCTTCCCCGACCTCGTCCTGGTGCGCGGCGACTACGTCAACGGACGAGTCGTATTCGCTGAGCTCAAATCGCAGAAAGGTCGCATCAGCTCGGAGCAACAAGGGTGGCTCAACGCGCTCTACGCCACATGCTCGGTCGAGGTGTACGAGTGGCGGCCCTCCGACTGGCCCACCATCCAAGAGGTGCTCCGGTGACCAGCCGCGCCTTGGAGATCCGGGGGTCCTGATGCCGCCGCTCCCCCGCGCTGTCTGCCCTTGGTGTCACTCGGACTGGGCGCTTCGCCGCAACGGCACCTTCCGCGAACACCGGGTAGGACCGGGCCGGCGTGTCTGTGAAGGCTCGGGCCGACGGCCCGACGAGCACCCACTCGGCGCGATCGGCAGGAGTGGGTCGGCGTGAACGACTGGATCCCCCAGGAGCGCGACGCCAAGACGGTCGGTCCGTTCACGATCACGCCCATGCGGCCTCGTGGCTCGGGGGGTGAGGGCGCCCACCATGTCGACTTCGGTGACGGCCGCGCGGTCCTGGTCCTTCCCACGCCCCAGCATTCGACGAGAGCACGCTTCTCCGTACTCCACAGCGTGCTGTCGGATTGCGTGGCTATCGGGGCGAAATACGGGCCTATCGGAGCCTTTGAAGCGTTCGACCCTCGTGCCTATCTGCTCGGACACCTCGCCGCCCAGGGGATCCCGTGGGAGCCGGCGGCGTCACTGCAGCAGCCGACCATCGAGGAGTGGTTCGCCCACTACCTCCGCGAGACGTTCGTCTTCCACCCGGACTGGCCGGTCGACGTGGACCAGGGGGCCAAGCAGCTCCTCAAGGCCCTGGGTGACGATGGCTGGGAGATCCGCCGTCGGGAGGTCGAGGCGTGAGGCCGATTCCTGTTCCCGAATGGCTGCGCGCCGCCCCCTGGGTGGACGGCACCGGCGTGTTTGCCGCACCGGACGGAGACCTGACCTCTGAGCAGATCGCACCAGCCGAGGGTGTCTTCTACTGGAGCGAGATGGCCGGCTACCCCGATCCGGTCCCCATGGTTGGGGTGGTCCTCTACCTGGAGGACGACGACCTGGAGCGGATCGCCGCCGGATCCCGTCACCTGCTCCTCGTCTGGCCAGGACGCCGCATGCCCGTCTTCGTCTGTCCAGAGGTCTTGGACCCACCGCCAGCCAAGGAGCCGGCGACGTGAGCATCCAGGCTTTGAACCTGGTCCTGGAACGCCAGGTGGGCTCGGCGACGAAGAAGTCGGTCCTTCTGTGTTTGGCGAACCATGCGGACTCGGACTGGGCGACGTTCGTCGGCCAGGACCGGATCGCCGCCCAGACAGAACTGTCAGTGAGGACTGTGAGGAAGGCGCTCGCCGAGCTCGAGGAGGAGGGGTTGATCGCCCGGCGGATCCGCCACCGTTCCACGGGGCGGGGCCGCACGTCGGACTACACGACGCTCATGGTCGCCGCCATCCAAGCCCTCCCCAAGACCCCCGCGGTGACCCTCCCCGACCAACCGGCAGGAGATGCCGGTTATACGGCGACTAACCGGCATCTGGTGTCGATCAACCGGCACGTGGTGCCCGACCAACCGGCACCAGCTGCCGGGGAACCATCAGATAACCATCAGAAGAACCTAGGAGATCAACCGGCAGGAGATGCCGGTTATACGCCTGAAGGGCTCCAGGACCACATCCACGAGTTCGAAACCATCCGCACCATCGGTGACCGGGAGTACAAGGCGTGCAAGCTGTGCGGAGTCGGTCCCCACCTTGCCGGAGCTCTCGGAGTGGAGATCGCATGACCGAGATCACCTGGGGCCTCGTCGGGTTCCTCCTCGCCATGGTCACCGGCGCGGTGGTCGAAACCCACTTCCGCACCCGCAACCGGATATGGGGAGAGCTGCTCGCCGCAGCTGCCGGCGTCGACGTCCTCTTGTTGTGGTCGGTCATCATCCTCGAGGTGGCGGCATGACACCGACGATCGCCGACAGCCCGATGCCATTCGTGGTCTTTCTCTTCGGGGCACCGCTCACCGCCCGGTCGAGGCGGTGGCCGAGAGTCCTCCACGCCGTCACCCTGGACGGGCTCATCGATGGCTACAAGTCCGGACGATGGACGTTCACCGCGGCCTGCGGACGAACAAGCCTGCGACTCGAAGGGAGGCCCACACTCCTCGACCCGTCCGGGAATCGTCACGCGAACGGGCCTTACCCGGTCCCCTGGCCGCCAAGCACCCGAGGGCTTCCAGCCGACATGGAGCGTTGCCGGGACTGCTGGATCGTCACCGGGAAACCGCACCCACGAGTTGTTTGGACAGGCAAGGAGGCGAAGTGACCCCAGCCGAGTTCAAGGAGCTCTGCGCGTCCGCCGGAGACGCAGCCGCCCACGACCTGTTCGACATGGGCTCCGCTGGCGCCTGGGAGAGCATCCCCGCCCAGCTCATCGAATTCGGGTTCGTCAGTCTTCTAGCCCTACTCATCGAGGGTGGCCACGCCGACATGACGGTGATCCACCTCGCCCAGGCTGCCGAACTGGTCGATGAGAAGGGGGAGTGGCTGTGACCACCACCACTCCGCGTCTCCGCCAACTCCTGGACGACTGGTTGATCGAGTTTCGGTCCCCAGGCACCAGGGGCTCCTACCGGCGGGCGGTGGAACAGTTCGCCGAGTTCATCGGCCGCGACGTCCTCGAGGCGACGAGGAGCGACGTCCGCAGGTGGGTCGCCCACATCTCCCAGGGGGAAGGGTTGAAGGACTCGTCGGTCCGCCAGAAAGCCTCAGCGGTGTCGTCATTCTACCGGCACCTCAAAGCGGAGGGACTCGTCGACACGAACCCCGCCGCCGAGGTGCGCCGCCCCCAAGGCGAATCGGAACCCCGTCTCGGGTTGTCGGCCCACGACGCCCGCAAGCTGATCACCCAAGCCGAATCCCACTCCCGCATGGCCGCCGCTCTCGTCTGGCTGATGGCCGGCGCCGGCCTCCGGGTCGCCGAAGCCTGCACCGCCCGCATCGAGGACCTCGACGGCGACCTTCTCACCGTGAAGGTAAAAGGCGGCCACCGCCAGATCAAACCGCTCTCCGAGCCCGTCCTCGCCGCCGTCAAGGCCGCCACCGGCACCCGCAAAGAAGGCACCATCGTCGTCGACCGGGACGGCCACGAAGTCACCGAGAAGAAGGCGCAGCGCCTCGTCCGCAAGCTCGCCAAGACCGCAGGCATCACCGAGAAGATCACCCCCCACATCCTCAGACACACCGCCGCCACCCTCGCCCTCGAAGCCGGCACTCCCCTCGAGGACGTGTCCGCGCTCCTCGGCCACCGCAGCCTCGAAACGACCCTCCGCTACGTCCGCAACAGAGACGTGATCGGAGGGACAAGGGAAGCTGCCGCCACCCTAGCCCGGACCCTCACCCACCAGACCCGTCGATGAAGGAGGAGGCTGTGACCCAGCAACCACAAGACCGAGCGATCCTCACCGCAGAGGACGTCGCCGAGCTGCTCAGCATGAACGTCCAGATGGTGCGGAGGTACGGCCGCGAGGGCCCTCACCCTGCTGTCTGCGCCTCCGGCACCTGGAGACTCCGATGAGCCTGTGGAACCCCTTCTACAAGGCTCACCCGCCGGCGCCACGCGTGGCGACATTCGACAATCGAAACCATTGTGACAATGAGGGATGGGCGACCTGGCAGGAGTCGCCCATGTTCCGCTTCCGGCTGCGCTGTGCGTTAGGGCGACACGCTTGGCCCCTTCGCATTCCGTACCCGGCGGACGGCCATAGCCCGTCGAACTACGACCGCTGCACTCGATGTCACGCGCATGTCCATTGGTTCGTCTCCGGTCAACACCACTATGGCGGGCTGTCCCGCTACTTCGCTGACCTCGACCGGGATCTGGATGAGGCGGCCAGCCGATGACCGGCCTTCTTATTGCTGTCGTCGTTCTCGTCGCCGCGACTCCCGTCACCGTGAAATCGAGGGTGTCGCATAACTCGGATTACGCGACCACCGACAGGAGGTGACAGGGTGAACGCCCCGGAGCGCGCCGACTTCGCCAATTCCAGCGAAACGCTGGTGACTGGATTAACGACACCGGATGGGTACGGACGGTCCAGCTGGGTGGCGCACTGGTTGAGCGACAACGAGTGGCGAGGCGGGTCAGGGGTTCAGTCGCAGCATTTCACTGCCGCCGACTTCGACGTGTTCAGGAGCCGAGTAGAAGCGCGTGGCGGGTCTGTGCGGATCGTGGCGGTGACAGGGTGAGCGTCCGTGAAGGGAGCAAGTGAGATGGTGACAAGAAGCGAAGCGATAGAACGGATGGCGAAGGCGTTGCATGGTCAATGGCACGACGACGGTCTGGGACCGTGCGCGATGTGTGAAGTTGGGGCGACGGCGACCCTGGATGCCCTCCTCCACTACTTCGACGATTGCGTTGCTCGCCTTGAGAACCTCCCACGAGACGAGCAACGCCGCATTCCAGCCGATGACCGATCTTCTGCGCCTGGGAGCGATCGAGCAGGAGGACTCCTGATGCCGGTTGAACCCCGCATCATCGGCCCCGACATGTTTCGCTTGCTCGCAAAGGACGCCCAACACCGCTTAGAACGCCTTCTCGAGTGCTTCGGCCTTGACCCGGGCGACGTCCGCCAAATCGACCTCGACCGGTGGGAGGCCACCATCATCCATCGAGACGACGACGGACGCGCCCACGTCGCAGGCTCTCATCCGTTCGACGACTCACACGACTGGCTGCCTTTCGACCCCGACGAGCTCGAGGTGTGCTGCTACCGCATTCCGCTAAGCCTTGGAGGCACAGACTGATGCCGGCAGCAACCAAGACCGCCACCAGGCCTCCCACCACGGGGAAATGCGCCCGCTGCAAACGCCCCTTCTCCGACGACTACTGCAAGAGCTGCAACCGTCCCCTCGACCCACCCGACCCCGAAAAGGAGCGGGACCTCAGAGCCAAGATCCTCGCCCTCGAAACCGAGAACCGGCAGCTGCGAGCCCTCGACCCGGTCCGAGGCCTCGACAAAGCCAACCGCGAGCTCGTCCACCGCCTCATCGGCGTCCTCACCGAACTCGAGGAGGCCGGCGACCCCATGCCCGGCGGCAACCCAACCGCCCAAATCCGGGTGAAACACGCCAACTCCACCGTCGACCCAGGCGCCCACACCCGGTGGGCCCGAGACATGACCCGGTGGATCCACTCCCAAATCTCCGGCCTCTGCGCCACCTACGAGTCACGCAAGAACGGCATGCGGAAGCTCCCCAAGAAAGAGAAGGTCCGATGCGTCAACAAGCGGTGTCCCAACTACGGGCGACGCATCGACCGCTTCATCGGTCCCGAA
Source organism: Acidimicrobiia bacterium (assembly GCA_036380875.1). GTDB lineage: Bacteria > Actinomycetota > Acidimicrobiia > Spongiisociales > ZC4RG35 > ZC4RG17. Next base: position 1,603 of record DASVDX010000066.1, on the reverse strand, counting down.
GGACCATCCCGCATCGAAATGCTCAACTGCACCAACTGCGGCAACCGGCTCACCGGAGCATGAAAGGAGGGCTCCTGGGACGAGTTCCCGGCTCTACGAAAGGAGAAGGAGTGAGCGAAACAGCGAGAGAACTGTTGGTGTGGGAGGAGTTCGTGGCTAGTGATGGGTATGTCTTCGGGAGCGGAGTTCGGTCCGCGACCGAGGACGAGGTTCGGGCTGCGGTGGTTCCCCTTCTCGACCTAGAAGCCGCCGCTATCCGCTACTACGAAGGCGACGAGATACGACCGAAGCCGCCGTACTGGTCGGATTGCACCGATGCGATGAAGGACTGGTATCGGCACGAATCGAAGCGGGTCGTCTATGCGGCTTTGGGTTTAGGGGAGGAGCCGTGAGCGAGAAGTTCTGGATCACGTTCTGGGTGACGATGGCGTGCCTCATCGCTGGCGCTACGGGGTTTGCTGTCGCTAACGGGGAGCCGTGGTATCCGTTCGCCCGAGGCGTTGTGTTCGCGTGGACGATTCAGCAGCTTGGTCTGCATGTGCGGCAGGGAGGGGATGAGCAATGAGCCTGGATCGTCTACGCCAAGTAGATCGGGGAAGCAATGTTGCCACCAGGCTCCCATCCCATTTCTCCGACAACGCTTCGGCTTTCGCGGCCATTGCCTCGCTCTACACCCGGCCAGGGATGACCGTCTGCGACCCCACCTACGGCAAAGGAGTGTTCTGGCGGAACATCGACACCAGCCAGTTCACCCGCCTGTTCACAGACATCGTTACCGATGGGGTGGACATGAGAGAACTCCCCTACCCCGACGAGAGCATCGATCTCATCGTCCTCGACCCTCCGTACCGCTACAACCCGAGGACGGCCACTCACCCTGCGGGTCTGGACGAGAATTACCGGGTGGCCGTGGCCCCGAAGAACATCTTGGGGGTCATCGACCTTTACCTCGATGGGGCGAGAGAGGCCCACAGGACTCTCCGCGAGGGAGGGTTCTTGGTGGTCAAGTGCCAGGACACGATCCAAGACGGCAGGCAGTTCTGGGTTCACATAGCACTCACCCAGGACATTGAGGAAATGGGGTTCGCCCTGAAAGACCTGGCAGTGGTGGTCGGGCAGTCGAAGCGGGTCAGGTGGAAGGTGCAGAAGCATCTGGACAAGACCCACTCCTACTTCCTGGTGTTCCGCAAGGGCGGGTTGTGGCCGTTCGGCCAGGTGTCGTCACAGGTGAGAGGGGCGTGAGCATGGATCGTCTACGCCAAGCCATCGAGTTCACGGATCGTGAGGATGACGGGTGGGTTCTCTGGTCGTACCAACCTGGCCACCAGGCAGCAATCTACGACGCTGCGAAGTCGGTGTTGGACGCACCCCGCATCTGGTGGTGCGACTACTGGGGGGAAGGGAATGAGTGGCCTTTTTGCATTACGCAGGACGCCTCGCGCCATGAGAAGTGTCGCTGGGTGCGTCTAGTGGACGACCCAACTACTAATTCTGTACAGATTAGTAGTTCTTTGGGAGTAGACGACCCACAAGAAGGAGGATAGGAATGAGCCTGCCCGAGAAGGTCTGGTGGTGCGAACAGCATGGCGAGGCCAACAGCGAG
>DASVDX010000065.1:0-23678 GCA_036380875.1 Acidimicrobiia bacterium | reverse complement strand
GCCGTTTCCGCTGCCGCCGTTTCCGCTTCCGGAATCGCCGCTGGCACCACCCGGATTTCCGTTTCCGCTGGATCCCGGGCCGCCACCGGTCGAACCTCCGTCGCTGTCGTCGCTCGGGTCCTCGGTCTCGTCCGAGTTCGCCGCTCCTGCGTCGACCGATCCGGCGGCTTCCACACCGTCGCCGGAGATGCCTCCGATCGAGGCCGCGGCGACCTCGAATGTCTCGCTGGTTTCGTCACCGACCGCGGCGATTGCTGCCCACGCAATGAGGGCGACGAAAACGACGAGCAACGAATACTCGACGAGAGAAGCGCCTCTTTCAGAAGGCGAGAAACGATGGAAATCGCAGTGGGGAGTTTTCATGACGGCGTACCTGTCGGGCCGGAGCCGGGGAGGCTCTATAGGGCTATCGGCCCTTGCCTGGTTTCCCCGTCAGCGTCGGTTCGCCACCGGCCGGAAGGAGAGCACGACGAAGAAGGCGGCCACTGCGACCGCGGCAATGGTGGCCGAGGCTGCAGTGTCGGCGTACCACGAGACGAGCAAGCCGATCACGACCGCGGCGACACCCAAGGCGGCTCCTGCCGCCATCATCGCCGGCACGCGCCTCACCAAGAGCGACGCGGTGGCGGGTGGCGCCACCAGCAGCCCGAAGACGAGCAGACTGCCCACCGTTCGGAAAGAGGCGACCACCGCCAACGTCACGAGAGCCAGCATCACCACGTGAGCCGCTCTCGGATACAGCCCGAGCATCTCCGCCTTGTCGGTGTTGAACGACAGCACCAGGAACGACCGGTAGAAGACGACGGTCGTGATCGTGACGGCGACGAGGGTTCCGGCCAAAAAGACGATGTCCCGCGCCGTCACCGCCAGCGCATCGCCGAACAGGATGCCGGTGAGGCTTCCCGTATAACTGGGGGTGCGGGAGATGATCACCACCCCCAACGCCAGCATCCCCACGAACAGGAGGCCGATGCCGGCGTCCTCGTTGAGCCGGGAATGGCGGTGGACGACGTTGATACCGAGGACCATGAGGATCGCCGACGCCGCAGCTCCCAGCATCGGGTCGAACCCCCACAGCACCGCCAAGGCGATGCCCGGCAGAACGCCATGGGCGAGTGCGTCGCCCATGAAGGTGAGGCCTCTGATGACGACCCACGTCCCGACGAGGGAGGTGGTGGCGGCGGCCAGGATCCCGGCCACCGCCGCCCGCTGCATGAAGGCGTGTGAGAAGGGTTCGGCCAACCAATCCACGATCTAGCTCCCGAGTGCTTCTGCGATCGTCGCCGCGTTCGCTCGCATCATTCCAACGTAGGTGTCGGCTCCCGACCCCGGAGGGCCCAACGAACCGGTGTAGAGGGTGTAGACGGCGACTTCGTCGCCGACCTCGCGGGCCACGGCCTCTGCCAGGGCGGCCGGGCTGGTGGTCTCGGCGAATATCGCTTCGATGCCTTCCTGGCGGATGACCTCGGCGAGGGCGCTGAGCTCGCCGGCGCTCGGTTCGCCCATCGTCGATCCCCCGGGAACGACCGAGGCCACTACCTCGAAGCCGTAGCGGTCGGCGAAGTACCCCAGTGCATCGTGGTTCGTGATCAGCTTGCGTTTCTCCGGCGGAATGGGCGCCAACAGTTCGGTGATCTGCTGGTCGAGCGCCTCGAGTTCCTCGACGTAGGCGCGGGCGCGATCCTCCCAGTCGACGGTCGGGTCGATGCGCCGGAGCTCAGACGCGATCAGCTCGACCGCTTCGGCCACCCGCAGCGGGTCCAGGTAGAAATGCGGGTCGTCGCCTTCGTGGTCGTGCCCGTCGGGGCCGTGATCGTGGGCTTCGGACCCGAAGGGGATCGGGTCGACCGCCGGAGCCAGTTCCAGGACGGTCGTGCCCTCGGCGGCCGCCGCCTCGAGTGTCCCCGCCAGTCCTTCTTCCAGTCGGAGGCCGTTGGCGACCACCAGGTCTGCCGAATGGACAGCCGCCACCTGGCGGGCCGAGGGGGAGAACTCGTGAGGATCCACGCCCGGCTCCATCAGCACGGTCACGCTGGCGGCGTCGCCCACCACCTGGGACACGACGTCACCCAGGATGGAAGTGGTGGCGACCACTGTGATGCCGTCGCTTCTGGCATCCCCGTTTCCGCACGCCGCCATGGCCACCGCCAGGCAGATCGCCGTCAACCATCTCGACAAGGAATGAGCCTCTCTATGACACGAAGGTCGGCACGAAAATGAGAATCATTATTATTCTAGACCTGAACGCACTGCCCGTCGTCAGGAGAACTCGGTGCCGGAGCGGAGAACCGCCGAACTGCACGAAGCCGTCAGGAGACGGCTCGAAGAGCACAACATCCGCTACACCACCGGGCGGCGCTCGGTGGTGACGGCTCTGGTACGAGTGGATGGGCCCGAGTCGACGGCCGAACTGCATCGCCGGATGAGGGGTGTGCCGCTCTCTTCCCTCTACCGCTCGCTCACGGTGCTGGACGAGGCGGGAGTGGTGGAGAAGCACCACGACGCCGACGGTCTCGCTCGCTACGAGCTGGCCGAATGGCTGATGGGCCATCACCACCATGTGGTGTGCGTCGACTGCGGAACGGTGGAGGATGTCTCCCTCTCCGACGAGGACGAGGAGATGATCGGCCGCCTGGCACGAAAGATCGCCGACCGGGCCGGCTATCGGGAAACCGGCCACAAGATCGAGGTCGAGGGAGTGTGCCCCTCGTGTCGTCATGACTGAGGCGGTGGTCGCTCGAGGGCTCGAGCTGACCTACGGGGAGCGGGTGGCGCTGGCCGCGTCGGACTTCCACTTCCCTTACGGCGCCATCACCGCCCTGATCGGGCCCAACGGGTCGGGGAAGAGCACAGTCCTCGCCGCCGTTGCCGGCCTCCACGAGCCAGCGGCGGGTGAGCTGACGGTTCTCGGCTCGGCTCCCCGGAGGGTGCGGTCGCGGATCGCCTTCGTTCCCCAGAGCACCAAGGTCAACGACCTCCTGCCGGTGACGGTGAGGGAGGTGGTGGCGATGGGCCGCTACGCCTCTCTCGGGATGATGGGGCGGTTCGGTCCCGAGGACCGGGCCGCTCTCGACGAGGCCCTCGACCGTCTGGGCCTGAATCCCCTCGCCGCCCGACACCTGCGCGAGCTGTCGGGAGGCCAGCGCCAGAGGGTGTTCGTCGCCCAAGGGCTCGTTCAAGAACACGACATGCTGCTCCTCGACGAGCCGACCACTGGCCTGGACATCGTCTCCACCGATGTGATCCGCCAGGTAGTGGAGTCCGAGCGGGCGGACGGATGTGCCGTCGTCATCACCACTCACGATTTCGCCGAGGCCAGAGCCGCCGACCACGTCGTCCTTCTCGCCAATCGTGTAGTGGCCGAAGGCGCCCCCGACGAGGTGTTCACACCCGAGCACCTGGCGAAGGCCTACGGACTGGAGATCGACTCCTCACTGGACCACATGGACGTGGACGATCCGGCGCACCTCCCCTCGCAGCGTTTCCATCGCCACGTCGAGTTCCCCCCTCTGGGCGACTGAGGCTCAGAGTCGGTTCTGGAGCATCATCGCCACGCGTGTCAGTTCCGCGTCGAGCCATGACCGGGCCGGCTCTTCGACCCCGACCTTCCTGAGGGCGACCCGCATGCACGCTGCCCATTCCTCGGCGGCTTGCTCGTCGATGGGGAAGGGGGCATGGCGCATCCGGAGGGCGGGATGGCCTCGTCTCTCCCAGTACAGGGGTGGTCCGCCCATCCAGCCGCTCAGGAACTCGTAGAGCTTCTGGCGGGATACGCGGGTGTCTTTGGGCAGCATCGCCCGGATCAGAGGTGATTCCGCCTCTATGGTGTCGTAGAAGGCGTCGGCGAGTCGGCGCACGGTTTCGTCGCCGCCGATCTCCTCATAGACGGTTGGTGCCGAGCCCCACGGGCGTCCTACCGGGATCACGCCTGGAAGGGTATCTCCTCACCCGGCCGAACCGTCAGTCCTGCTCCGTGCCCTAGCCCTCTGCAGCCCCAATCCCATGAAGCCGGCGACGGAGCCGACCACGAGCGAGATCCCTACCGCCTCCGGGTCGGAGCCGACCGATCCGGCCAGCACCGCGGCGCCGGCGAGCAAGGCAACGGCGAGGCCGACCACCGGCGGCCGGGTGTCGTCGAGGAAGTCGCCCAGACCGAAGCCCATTGTGAAGCCGAATCCGACCGCGACGATGACCAAGCCGACGGACACTCCGGCACTCTAGGGGGGAGCCGGCGTCCACGTGCCGTATCCTGGCCGTCTATGAGACGCAGGGCCGCCGCCATCCTTCTCCTCGTGGTGGCCTGCGGCGGCGCCCGACCTACAGAGGCCGACTGGACGGCCGAGGTGTGGGCTCCGATGACCGACGCCATTCCTGCGCCGGATGCGGCCGACGAGGTGACGTGCGACGAGGCCCTGGGAGTCGTGCGGAGCATCTCGGAGAACGTTCGGCCCGCCCCTTCCTCCGAGATAGGTGATGCCGCCGACGAATGGGTGCGCATGGGAGAGGCGCTGATGTTCGACTGCGCCGCCGGCGATGTCGACGACTACGAAGCCCGCTATGCCGACCTGGTCCAGGCTCAGAACCGAGTGGAGGAACTGCTCGACTGACGTGATCAGGCGACGGTGAGTTCGACCGTCGTCCCGGCGATCTCCACCTGCCCCGTTTCGCGAGCTTCCACGACGAGCCGAGAAGGCCCGGCGTCGATGGAGATGTTGGGCAGTCGGAACGGCGGGCCCTCGGCCTCGGCCACCTGCGTCATGAGTTCCCACTCCGCCTTCCCGGCGTCGGCCACGTACACCGCCGCCACCCGGGCGGCGCCGTTCGGATGGTCGAGCAGGCTCGGATGCCACACCTCGTCCGGTGTCAGGTGCTGGCAGACGAACGAACCCACCCGGCGGTCACCGAAGTCAGGGATCACGACCGAGAATTCGACCGGCCGGATGGAGCCGTCCCGACGGACGCTCTGTCGTCCGAACGTCATGGGCTCCGACGGGACAGTGAGGCCGTGGCTTCTCATTCTCTCGAGATCCGCTTGGGCGTCGGCGGAGCGGAAGGCGAAGAGGATCGGCCCGGACCGTCCGGCGCCGAGTGCCTCCTTCACGAAGCGAGCGAAGCCCGACTCCGGCACCATCTCGGGACGGGTGACCGAGACCAGCTCGATGTAGACGCCCTCGAGCATCACCAAGCGGTTGGACGTGCCGAACGGATGGTCGGAACGAGCTGTGACATAGAAGCCCGCCAGTTCGAGGCCGCTTGCCGCCTCGCCCAGGTCGGGGACGGCGACAACGACATGGTCGAGCGCGTGGGGTCGGTGGTCCGTCATGGGCTCCGGAACGGTAACTGGCAGGAAACCATGGCGAAGGTACCCTGCCCGTCGACGCTTCGGACGACCGGCGAGAACCGTGACCCTGCGCGAGCCCCCCAAGAGGCGCGAGGCCTCCCGAATCGCGGGTCGTTTCATCGGCCTGCTGGTTCTCCTTGCTGTTTTCGCCCTCGTGGTGTGGACGGCGGCGACCAACCAGCAAGCACAGGCGGTGGAACGAGCCGATCCCGCCATCGTCGCGCCCGGAGAGTTCGTGGCGGTGGCGGGTGGATCGGTCCACTTCCGGTCATTCGGCGACGACGGGCCGGTGACGGTCTTCGTCCATCCCGACACCGTCGCCGGCGGTTCGGTCCTCGGCGCCATCGCAGAGCAGTTGGGTGAGGAACGTCGGGCCATCGTCCCGGACCTGTTCGGGTTCGGGTTCAGCTCTCGACCGACCAACCCCGGCAGGCTCCTCAGCACCACCGGTCAGGCCGAGACACTCGCCGCCCTTCTGGAAGAGCGTGAGCTCACCGCTGTGGATCTCGTCGGCTTCGGCTGGGGTGGGGAGGTGGCTGTCGAAGTGGCAGCCACGCGGCCCGAGCTGGTCAGGTCCCTGGTCCTCGTGGACACCCCGAGCCTTCCCGTCCCGGAGGGCGACGATCATCGCTGGGAGGCGATGCCGCTGGGCGTGGGCACGGCGTTCGCTTACACGTTCGAAGGCGCCGGTCCTCGTGCCGAAGCCCGGTTCCTCGCCGAGTGCCCTTCCTGGGGCAGGTGCGATGAGCAGGCCTTCAGGGAAGCGGCGACGGTGCCGGGCACGTCGCGGTCGATATGGGCGCGTCGGGCGAGCTCCCCGGCGATGGTGGCGACGTCCCGTCTCGACTCACTGACGGTCCCGGTGACGGTCGTGGCGGTCGATGTCGGACGGGTCGCAGCCGAGGAGCTGGCGTCTCGGTTCCCGGATGCGGAGATGGTGGCCGTCGAAGCCGACGGCCTGGCCGAGGTCCTGTCAGGGAACCAGGAGTAGCTTGCCGGTGGTCGCCCGCCCCTCGAGTGCCCTGTGGGCCTCGGCTGCCTCGGAGAGGGCATAGCGGGCACCGACCAGCACCTCTAGCGAGCCGTCGGCGATCCAGCCGAACAGTCGCTCCGCCCGCTCCTCGAGCTCTGCTCTGTCGCGGATGTAGTCGCCCAGTGTCGGCCGGGTCAGGTACAACGATCCCGCCCGCATCAGCGCGAGCGGGGCTATCGGGTCGACCGGGCCGGAGGCGTTGCCGAACGACACCATCATCCCCCGCGGCTTGAGGAGGCGGAGGCCGTCCTCGAACGTGGCGGCGCCGACTCCGTCGTAGACCACGTCGAGCGGCCGCGGACCGGCCAGTCTCTCGATCGCATCGGCGAACGACTGCTCCCGATAGTCGATGACGTGGTCCGCCCCGGCGGAGCGGGCCACCTCCACCTTGTCGGGCGATCCGACCGTGGCGAAGACTTCGGCTCCACGCAGCTTGGCGATCTGGATCAGGAGCCGCCCCACACCGCCCGCTCCGGCGTGGATCAGGCAGCGGTGCCCCGGCTGGATAGGGAACGTCGACATCGCCAAGTACTCGGCGGTGAGACCCTGGAGCATGGCGGCGGCAGCAGTCGCTGCGTCGACTCCATCGGGAACGCGGATGGCGCGCTCCCACGGGACCGAGTGGAGGGAGGCGTAGCTTCCGATGACGTCCGCCCACGCGACGACGTCACCCACCTGAAACTCCTCGACGCCCTCGCCGACGGCGACCACCCTTCCGGCGCCTTCTTGGCCGACGACGAATGGCAACTCCATGGGGTAGAGGCCGCTCCGCTGGTAGGTGTCGATGAAGTTCACCCCGGCGGCGGCCACCTCGACCACTACACGGCCGGGAGCTGGTTCCGGATCGGGGAGGTCGACCTGTTCGAGGACTTCGGGTCCGCCAGTACGGCTCACCTGGATCGCGATCATCGTCTAGAAGGTAGTGGGATCGTCTTCCCGGGAGTCGAGCAGACCTCGCCGCCGTACCTCTGCGAGCAGCGCTTCGTCGGGTACGACGCTCAAGTCGATCAGCTGCTCCCACGGCGGAACGAGGTCGGCCGACAAGAGCTCGGCTACTCGATCGCGGAGAGTCCGTGCCCAGGCGCCGCCTTCGGCGTTGGCATGGTGGGTGAGGGTGGAGTCGGGGTTGACGGTGAACACCGACGCCACCGGGCGGGGGTTGGCTCGCGAGCCCTTCTCGCCGTAGACCAGCACCACCGACCCCACCGGGACATCCTGGATGCCGCCAGTGGCGATGAAGCTCCCCTCGAACGCCCAGCCAGAGCTCTTGGTCTCGTCCACCCACTCGACCACCTTCGCCCAGGACTTCAGCCGGCTGTCCCCGACCTCGGGGATCTCGACGGCCACGAGCGGGGCGCCACGCGTGCGATCGCTTCTCGGGTCGACGTGTTGGCTCACGTATCCCAGGCTACGAGATCGCCGATGCCGCGCCCAGACGGATACCCCCGGCCTGGCGCGTTTGCGTCATCCAAACCCGGTACCCTCCGCATCGATGGCCACGGTTCGTCTCTTCGCTCGTCTTCGAGAGCTGGCTGGCAGCTCGCGTGTCGAGATCGACGGCGCCACCGTTGGCGACGTCGTGAATGCAGCCGCCGAACGCTTCGGCACCGAGTTCGCGGCGACGCTCGACACCGCCCGGGTATGGCTCAACGGCGAAGAGGCAGACCCGACCGATCCTGTATCACCCGGCGACGAGATCGCCCTGCTCCCCCCGGTCTCAGGCGGGGCTGCCACGGTGACCGGTTCGTTCTCGCCGGGAGCCGTGGTGCCCGGCATCGTTGCGCTGGTTCTCGTCCTCCTCAACCTCCGGGGCGACGAAGCATTGTGGGCCGCGGGCCTCGTCGCCGCCGCCGGGGTCTGGGCGATCGACATCGCCGCCCGGATGGAGTTGCGGGGACGGGCGTTCCCGGCCATCGCCGTGGTGGCCAGCGCCGTGGTCGGGGCGGTCCTGTCTTCGGCGATGGGAGCGGTGGGGATGACGCTGGCGGTGGCGTTCGCCGTCGTCGCCGTGCTGAGTTGGGGCGTCTTCGTGGCCGGGTATCGGTCGGTCGACGCCATCGCTCCCGGGGCGATGGTGGCGTTGCTGGCGTCCTCCGGCGTGAGCTCGCTCGTCCTGTCCCGTTCGGAGACGTCACCCGATCCGGAGGCCGTAGACGTGTTCCTGGTCTCGGTGATCCTGGCGCTGGCCCTCGGCGCTCTGGTCGACCGGTTCTCCCAGATCCCCTTCCTCGACCCGTTCACGGTGACGGCCGTCGTGGCGATCCTCGCCGCCGTGCTCACGGCCTTCTTCCGCGACCTCGATGTAGCCGGGTACCTCCTCGTCGGCTTGGGACTGGCGGTGACGCTCGTCGCTGGCCGCGGCTTGGGAGGGATGCTTCGCACCGGGGCCGTCGCCCTGACCGAAACCGCACCGGGTTTCATGGTGCCGTTCGACGGGGCGTTGCTCGCGGCGTCCTTGTTCTTCCCCGTGATACGGCTGGTGCTCTGACGGGGACGCTCCGCCGTCATTTGAGCATCGTTCGTTGTTCTGCGTTACTCTGTCCGCCGGCCATGCGACGTTCCCCAACCGTCCGCGGCGTTCTCCTCGGCCTCTGCCTCGTTCTCGCGTGGCCGCTCAGCGCCTTCTCCGTCACCAAGAGTGAGGTCGAAGCGGCCTGCCAGGACTCGAAGGAGGCGTACGCCGCCTTCCTCGATGCCCAGGACCGCTTCATAGAAGCGCACATGGCCTACGAGGAGGCGCTCAACGACGTCGCCCGGGTGGAACGTCAGCAGCAGAACATCGCCGAAGCGATCGAAGCCCGCCAGGCGTCGCTCGACGAGGTGAAGGCCACGGCCGAGAAGAAGGCCGTCGAGATGTACATGCGGGGAGCCGCCAGCTCCCCCTCTGCCCTGTTGTCGGTCGCCAATGTCGGGGACGTGATGTCCACCGCCGAGCTGCTCGCCGCCGCCTCCCAGGACGACCAGGCGGCGCTCGACACGCTGGTGGCGCTGGAAGCGGACCTGGAGCGATTCCAGGACGAGCTCACCGAGGTCGAAGCCGAGTTGCGCGAGGTCGAGGCGCAGCGGCTGGCGGCGATGGAACAGCAGGAAGCCGCCCGCAACGACGCCGAGGCTGCGTACGCCAAGATGACGGAGCGGTGCAAGGAGCTGAATCGCCGTTACAAGCAGGAGCAGGCTGCGGCCGCCGCCCGCGCCGCCGCCCAGGCGCAAGGCAAGAGCGGTGCCGCCGCCGGAGCCAGCCCGCAGGCCACTTCAGGATTCATCTGCCCCATCTCCCCGGGCCGGTCGTCGTTCATCGACTCGTGGGGCTTCCCCCGTTCAGGAGGTCGCAGCCACAAGGGCACCGACATGATGGCCGCCTATGGCGAGCCGGTGTATGCCGTGGTCGACGGCAGCGTCTCGAGCCGCAGGGGTGGTCTCGGCGGGCTGGTCATCTGGCTGGTGGCTGACAACGGCACCGCCTACTACTACGCCCACCTCTCCGACATCGCCGTCTCCGGCGGGAGGGTGTCCCGGGGCCAGGTCATCGGCTACGTCGGCGACTCTGGCAATGCTCGTGGCGGCGCTCCCCACCTCCACTTCGAGATCCATCCGGGAGGTCGTGGCTCCTCGGCCGTCAACCCCTACCCGACATTGGCGTCAGCTTGCTTCTGACAGAGCCCGGACGCCGCTCGCGGAGGTGCGAGCCGATCAGCCGGTTACCCTGTTGGCCGTGACCGAACAGAAGCGCCGCCGTATCGACATCGCCCTGTCGGAGGGGTTCTCGACGGATCTGGGCGAGTTGAGCCTCGAAGAGGTCCGCAGTCGCCGTGACATGGCCGAGGAGGTCGAGCGAGAGCTGTCCTACTACCGCCGCCTGCTCCATGGCCGCATGGACCTGCTCGCGTTCGAGATGAGACGGCGGCGAGGCGAGGAGACCCGCTCCCTCATCGAGGCGCTGCCCGAGATCATCGCCTCGGGGATCCCTTCCGGCCGTGAGACCGGCGACATGCGCCATCTGAGCGTCGACCTCCAGTTGCCCGAGGTGACGGGTCGACGCGACATCGATCACATCCTGGAAGACGACGCTATCACGAGGATCACGACGATGGACGACTCGGAGTTGGCGGAACTGCAGCTGGCTCTCGCCGAAGCCGAGCGCACCGTCTCCGAGCAGCGGCGCCTGCTCCACGAGGTCATCGACCGGCTCCAGGCGGAGATCATCGACAGGTACAAGCGGGGGCTGGCCGGATCGGGCACTCCTTCCTGACGTGTCCCTGGACGAGATACTGGTCCGAGCCGACCGCTCGGGACTGACCGAGCAGTGTCACACGGCTGCCGTCGCCGTGGTCGACCGCCACGGCGATCTGGTCGCCCGCTTCGGTGACGTCCAGAGGCAGTTCTTCATCCGCTCGTCCGCAAAGCCATTCCAAGCCCAAGCCGCCTTGGAGGCCGGCCTCGAGTTGCCACTCGTGCATCTGGCGGTCGCCTGCTCCAGCCACTCGGGTGACCCCGTTCACGTCGCCTTGGTCGAAGACATCCTCCAGAGTCATGGACTCACCGAGGACGACCTGCAGTGTCCTCCGGCGCGGCCGTTCCTCTCCGCCGACCGCCGCCTCGCCGCCTCCGGCGACGTCGCTCCGGCGCGCCGTTACCACAACTGTTCGGGCAAACACGCCGCTCTTTTGGCCGCCTGCGTTGTCGCCGGGTACGACACCTCCACCTACCTGTCGGCCGACCATCCCCTCCAGAAGCAGATCGCCACGCTCATGGAGGAGGTGACCGGTGACGAAGTCGGCCCACCCGGCGTCGACGGGTGCGGGCTGCCGGTGTGGAGGGTCACCGCGGCCAGCCTGGCTAGGGCATACGCCCGACTGGGCAACGACGACCGCTTCGGCCGGGTCCGCGAGGCCATGAGCCGCTACCCGATGCTCGTGTCGGGTGAGGGCCGCAGCGACGGCCTCATCGGCCGCTGGACGGGTGCCGTGGCAAAGGCGGGCGCAGTCGGCTGCATGGGCGTCGCTCACGCCGGGTATGGGATAGGGGCCAAGGCCTGGACTGGTTCCGGGGAGGTGGCGGCCATGGGAGCCGCCCTCGCCCTCGACTGGCTGGGTGTCATCACCGGTGCGATGGCCGCCGACTTGGAAGAGGTCATCAGCCCTCGAGTTCTCGGTGGCGGCGAAGAGGTGGGACGATTTCGCACCGTGGCAGTGTTGGAGAGTCAGTGATCATCGATATCGAGCAGGCGTTCGGCCTGCCGCCTGTGGCCGAAGCCATCGGCCCTTTCTGCACCGCCGACTTCTATCGGGTCGTCTCCCGCCACGACGACGGTGAGCCGCTTCCGGTCGGTCGAGCCGACGCCTTCATTCCGCTCCGTCGGGTCGACGACGTCGTCCTCTTCGCCGGCGACCCCGATGTCACCGACTACCACACACCGTTCGGCGACGGTTGCGAAGACCTGATCGCCGAGATCGCCGAAGAGCACTCGCCGCAGCGGTTCGTGCTCGACTCTCTTCCCGAGGAGGCCGCCAAACCGCTGGCGTCAGGGCTCCAGGAGGCCGGGTGGGTGGTCGAGAGCCGCACCCACGAAGTGACGGCGGTGCTCGACCTTCCCGACACATTCGACGACTACCTCACGGCGATCGGCAAGAAGGAGCGCCATGAGATGCGACGCAAGCGGCGGCGCTACGAGTCCGCCGTGGGACCCGTCGTCCACGAGACGCACCGCGGCCCGGGATGGGCGTTCGAGGAGTTCGTTCGCCTGCACCGGATGGCGGAAGGGGAGAAGGGCCAGTTCTTGACCGAGGAGCGTCTCGAGTTCTTCCGATGTTTGGCCGAGCTCGACGGCTGGCGGCTCGATCTGCTGAAAACCCCCGACGGTGCCGCTTCGGCGATCGTGTTCGGATTCTCCGATCCCTCCGGCTACTACCTCTACAACTCCGCCTACGACCCCGCCCTCGCCGAATCCTCGCCCGGAGTCGTCCTCCTCGGCTCGATGATCGAATTGGCGATCGAAGAGAACGCCCCCCGGTTCGACTTCCTCAAAGGCGACGAGACATACAAGTTCCGTCTCGGCGCCCGTCCCCGTCCCCTCATCGAAATATCCGCCAGTCCAGGACCGAGATCGTGATCCGTCGCGTCGCCTACCTGTCCATGCACACGTCCCCGCTCGTCCAGCCGGGGGTCGGCGACGCCGGAGGCATGAACGTCTACATCGACCAACTCGCCCGGGGCATGGCGGAAGCCGGTGTGGCGGTACACGTGTTCACCCGGCGCGACGACCCTGAACTGCCGGCCCAGGTGACCGTCGTCCCGGGCTACACGGTCCACCACATCGACGCCGGCCCGGCCCGGCCTCTTCCCACCGATCGCCTCGTCGGCCTCGTGCGCCGGTTCGCCGAAGGCACGTTGAGGGTGCTCGCCGACCTGCCGCCTGTCGACGTCATCCACAGCCACTACTGGCTCTCGGGGTGGGCGGGTGTGCTGGTGAAGCGCCAGATCGTCCGACCGCTCGCCCACTCGTTCCACACGCTCGGCCAGTTGAAGAATCTGTACCGGCGCCAGGACGAGCCGCCCGAGTCGCTGCTGCGCATCGCTGCCGAGCACGAGGTGATCGCCCAGGCGGACTGCGTCATCGCCTCCACACCCCTCGAGGCCGACGACCTGCTCGCCCATTACGGTGCCGATCCAGGGGCACTGTGTGTCTCGCCGCCGGGCGTCGACCACTCCCGGTTCCATCCGGGTCCGTCCGACGAGGCCCGCCGTCGGCTCGGGCTGGGTCACGGCCCACTGGTCGCCTACGTCGGCCGGGTGCAAGCCATGAAAGGCGTCGACGTCGCCCTCGACGCCTTCTCCATCGTCCGCAGCACACTGCCCGACGCCCGCCTGCTGGTAGTCGGCGGCCCCTCGGGGCCAAGAGGCCCGAGAGAGATGCGGGCGATCCGGGCGAGGGCGGCTCGCATCGGAGGGGTGCTGTTTTTCGATCCGCTCCCTCACAGCACCCTCGCCGATGTCTATCGGGCGGCCGACGTCGTCCACGTCCCGAGCCGCAGCGAGTCGTTCGGCCTGGTGGCCGTCGAGGCCCAGGCCTCCGGAACCCCGGTGGTCGCCAGCCGTGTCGGCGGGCTGATCTACTGCGTCGACGACGGCGCGTCCGGAGCTCTCGTCGACGGATGGGACCCGGACGATCATGCCGCCGCCCTGCTCGAGATCCTGACCGACCCCTCGCGCGCCGACTTGATGTCCAAGCAGGCGGTGGAGTGGGCGGAGCGCTTCTCGTGGGAGAGCGCCGTCAACCGCTTCCTCGAGTTGTATTCCGGTGTCGCCGCTGCCGCCCGAGCCTGACCGGTCGACTCTCGAGGCAGCGATCTCCCGCTGGCTAGACGACCCCGAAAGCGATGTCGTCTATGCCGAGAAGGTGGAAGATAGGTGGGCGGTGCGGATGCGCCAGACAGTTCGCGACGCCACCACCGTGTGGTGGGACACCGGCGATTACACGATCTCGGCCGAGGCCTACGTGCTTCCCGCTCCGCCCGAACCTTCGCCCGAGGCATACAGGCTGGCTCTCCTGCGGAACCACGCCACTTGGCGAGCTCGGTTCGCATTGGACGCCGAGGGGGCGTTCGTGATCCGGGGGAGGGTCGACGCCTCCGCAACCTTCGAAGAGCTGGATCTGCTGCTCGGAGAGATCTACTTGCTGGTCGAGACGACGTTCCGTCCGCTCGTCGCCCTCGCCTTCCAAGAGCGCGAAAAAACCCCCTAGAAACCTTTCGACAACCCCCTGTGGATAAACCCTGTGGAAACCTGTGGATCGTGGGGAAAACCCCGGAAAACGCGTTCGTCTACATTCGATAGCGATATACGACGAACTGATCTCCCATGAAACGGCCGGGTTGACGAGGAAATCGCAGGCGTCGTAAGTTCGCGCTCGCAGCGCCCGTGGAGCTGTCAGGGGAGTGGCAACCCGTTCGGGGAAGTGCGGGGCCGCTCCAGACGGTTTGACGGGCGCTGCACTTGTTCGGCTAGATGCCGAACATCACCTCTCGCAGCGACACCGGCTTGGTTTCGAAAGTCTCCAGGTCGATGCGAAGCGAGCCGAGTCGTAGGCCCTTCATGCCCTCGCCGACGTTGGTGAGGACCCGCAGCGTCCCGTCTTCGTGCTCGAGGCGGCCGAGCCCGAGGCAGTGCCCGTTGCCGTCGTGGACCCCGACCAGCAGGCTGTCGAGGCGCTCGAGGTCGAGACCGGTCGGCAGGGTGGGAGCGAAAACCGTGGGACGAACGCGCCAGCGTTCCAGTGGCTCGGCGAACGCCGCCCGCAGCCCTTCTGCTCGCATGGCAGCCCGCTCGTCGGGGGAGCGGACGGCGACATCCGGTTCGGCGGGCAAGACGTCGATTTCGACGGAGAAGAAGCGGTTGAGCATGCCGATGATCGGCTCCATCTCGCTGCCACGCTGCAGAGCTACCACCCGCTCCGGGCGGCACAACTCCATCTTGTGGTACTTCAAGGTCTCGCCGGCGACGCCGGAGACGGTGGCGGTGGTGTCGATGATCACGAGATCGGCGCCCGCCTCCCGGGCCCGTTCGACCATCGAGGCGGTGGCGATCACTTGCTGCAGGACCAAACGGCTGGGGCTGAGTGTGCCGACGAAATGCAGAGCATCGGCTGGTGCGATTTCGTCCACCTGCTCGGGGTCCTTCAAGAGGCGCATGCCGACACAGGTCGGCGGGCCGATGGTGCTGTTGTCGACGTCGGCGTCGACCATCCCCACCACGCGGCCGGCGGCGGTGGCGGCGCGGGCGATGCGCCGGGCGAGCGTGGTCTTGCCGGTGTCGAGGGCGCCCAGCAGCATGACCGTCGAGGCTCCGCTCAACTCCTGCGCCAATTGCTCGTGACTCTTCACGGCGGTCAGCTTAGGGAGGCGGCCAGGAGCCTCGATGCCGCGGGCTACCGTGACGAACGATGAGTCTTCCCATCTCGTTTCTCTCCGACTTCGGCCACGAAGACGAGTTCGTGGGCGTCGTCCACGGCGTCCTGGCCACCATCGCTCCAGAGTCGCGGGTGATCGACGTCAGCCACTCCGTGCGTCGAGCTGACATCCGGGCCGGGGCGTTGATGCTCACACGGGCCATCCAGTACCTCCCGCGCGGAGTGCTCCTGGCGGTGGTCGACCCGGGAGTCGGCACCGACCGGCGGGCCATCGCCGCCGAAACCGAATGGGGTTTCTTCGTCGGCCCCGACAACGGCCTCCTCTCTCCGGCCGTGGCGATGATCGGAGGCGCCACGAAGATCGTTTCGATCGAAAACGAGGAAGCGCGGATCCCCTCCAGCGGCCAGACCTTCCACGGCCGGGACGTCTTCGCTCCTGCCGCCGCCCTCCTCGCCGCCGGCGAGGCGACCTTGGACGACCTGGGGCCGGAAGTGGACCCGGACGGCGTGGTCCCGCTCCTGCTCCCACTGCCGGAGGCCGACAACGGCGTGGTGTCCGGCGAGGCTTGGTGGATCGACCACTATGGCAACGTCCAGACCAACATCTCGCCCGAAGACCTGCAGGCGATCGGGCTGCGACCCGGGTCGGTCGTCACTCTCCGTGCCGGCGCCCGGCTCCATCAGGTCCGATGGGTCGCCGCCTATGGCGATGTCGACGACAGGGAGCCGCTGTTACACGTCGACTCGAGCGGGCTCATGGCGCTGGCCGTGCGCAGCGGGCGCGCTGACGAAGAGCTAGGGCTCAGCTTGGGCATGTCGGTGTCGATCGCCGGCGTCAGAGACGACTGAGACCCCACACGACGCCCGCTCCGGCGATCATCACGAGCAGGAGGAGGATGACGAAAGCGGTGGCGGGTCGCATTCCCCGGTGAGCCTACGACACCACGCCTGTCGTACCCAATCTGGTTCAGTCGATGGTGGCGTAGGCGCGAACCGGGAACGTACCCAGTCCGGCCACCATCACCGGGACGGCGCTGAAGCGAAAGCCCGTCTCCGGGAGGGCATGGAGCCCACACATGTGCTCGACGATGGGGATGCCCGCTCGGAGCAAAGTCGTGTGTACCGGGCGAGTGCCTCCCTCGGTGGCGTCGATGTTCAAGGAGTCGATGCCGACCAGCCCGGCTTGGTTTTCGACCAGGTACACGGCGGCGTCTTCGGTCAAGTGGGGGTGCCCATCGAAGTAGGCATCGGTTCCCCAATGACGGTCCCAGCCGGTATGGACCAACACTGCTTTGCCTCGAACGTCGATTGCTCCGAAGACCTCCGGACCGATAGCCGGGGTTTCCCGCTCGAGGACGCGGACGAGCACGCCTTCGACCTCGGCAACACGATCGAGTGGAAGGCCGACCAGGTCGTATCCATCCGCGAAGCGGTGGAACGGCGTGTCGATATACGTGCCGGTGTTGGCCACCATCTCGATACGCCCGATGTGGAACTCGGTGCCCGCCTCGTAGTGGAGGCGGGACTCTTCCCGGCTGAGATGGTCGGAAATTCGCGGGGCGGGAAGGCCTGGATAGGTGACCATCCCATCGGCAACTATGTGACTGAGGTCTACGAATCGCGCCATCCGGGCACGTTATCGCTCCATCGATGTGTTCGGACCATCGGGTCGAGGACATGCGTGAAATCGGGAGGGTGCGCGATTTGGTATACGTAAAGGCGAGGACCCGCTCTCGCGGGCAGGCTTCGTGAGTTTCGCAGCGGTGTGTCCCACGTCTCCACCGCCGGCGATCACGAATTGAGAAGTTAACGCGCGCATGAAGGGAGGGCAGTTGCAGGCGGTCATATTGGGTGCCGGCTCGGGGAAGCGGCTGCGCCGGATCTCCCCCAGTAAGCCGCTTACGAAGCTGTTGGGATTGCCACTCCTCGAGCGGAACATCCGTCTGCTCAAGGACCTCGGCGTCTCCAAGGTGGTCGTCGTCACGGGCCATCGACGACAACACGTCGAGACGTGGTGCAAAAAGCGTGCCCCTGAGCTCGGTGTCGAGATCGTCACCGCCCACAACGACGAGTGGGAGACCACCGAAAACGGGCGCTCTCTCCATGCCGCTGCCGGCCATATCGACCAGCCGTTCGTCCTCCTCATGGCCGACCACGTCTACAGCCCCGAATTGCTGTCCTCCCTCGTGCAGTCCCCACCGCCCGCAGGTGGTGCGGTTCTGGCCGTCGACCGCAACACGTCCGCCAACTGGGTCGACCCCGACGACGTGACCCGGGTCGTGCTGCGAGGCCGCCGCATCAAGGCGGTCGGCAAGGGCCTGGCGAAGACGGATGGGTTCGACACAGGAGCCTTCTTTTGCGACCCGGCCGTCTTCTCGACGGTGGCGCGTTCGATCCGATCCGGGAACACGTCACTCTCGCGCGCCATGCAGATGCTCGCCGACGACGGGCGGCTGGAAGCCCGCTTCGTCGATGGGATGTTCTGGCAAGACGTCGACACCCCGGCCGACTTCCGAAAAGCTCGTCGCCGGTTGATCGACGCCGTGGCCGACAAGGCGACCGACGGGCCGGTCTCCCGCTTCATCAACCGTCCGGTCTCGAAGCGGATCACGCCCGTGCTGGTGGCGGCCGGGATGACCCCCAATGCCATCTCCGTGTTGTCTCTTCTCCTCTCTCTCGGCGCCGCTGCTCTCCTGGCACAGCCCAACTACGGCCCGATGGCCCTGGGTGGGGTGCTCGCCCAACTCGCCTCGATCGTCGACGGATGCGACGGCGAGGTCGCCCGTATCACCATGCGCTCCTCGAAGTTCGGAGGATGGTTCGACGCCCAACTCGATCGTTACGCCGACGTCGCCCTGTTGGGCGCGCTCACGTGGAATCTCCTCAGCGACGGCGCCGGGTTGGCGGCGTACATCGTGGGCATCGCCGCCATCGCCGGCAGCTTCGTGACGAGCTACGGAGCCCACAAGGCTGATCGGGTCCTGAAGGAGAAGCTCCGGATCGGCCGCGATCTCCGAGTCTTTGTGATCATGATCGGCGCCCTGGCAGGGTCGGCCTGGCTGGCGCTGATCGTCATCGCCGTCACGATGAATGCGGTGGTGGTCTGGCGCATGACCCAGATGCGGCCGCTGCTCGACCGTCCCGTCGAACATGCTGTGTCGACCCGGGCGCCGTCCGAGACCGTCCCCTCCGTGGCGTCGGTCGCCTTCACGCCCGTCGCGAGCAAACCGCTCACCCGGCCGGACCATCCATGGGCGACCCGTCCGGTGCGGCCCGGGTTGAGGACACCTCCCCACCCACCCACCACGCGTCCCCGGCCCTGAAATCGGCCGCCAGGCAGGTGACGGCCGGCTCGGTGGTGGGGGTGTGCCTGTTGGAGGGTGGGGAAAGAGCGACGGGGCCCCGTTGGGCGTTGGGGCCCCGTCTGTGAGAGGGTGCTCCGCCAATTGGGGCGGGCTGGGAGGCTATCCGATCACACCTAGGGTCTTATGAACGTGCCCTGGGTATGACTTGGCGGAGCTGCTTCCCTCTCGCTGACATTGTACATCGGTCGGAGCGATAGTCATCTTTAGCGAAAATTCTCTGCGGCTCGTGGTGAGTTCCGGCTGCCACCTCTGCGAAGAGGCGGAGCCGGTCGTACGGCGCGTCATGAAGCGCTACGGATTCGGCTTGGAAATCGTCGACATGGACTCCGACGACGAGCTCGTACGCCTCTATTCCCTCCGTATCCCCGTGCTGCTCGACGCCTCCGGCGCAGTCGTCGCCGAAGGGATCATCGAGGAACGGCCGTTGCGGCGGGCGATGAGACGCCTACGACGCTGAGAGGATCAGCCGGAGCGGGAGGAGCGGGCGGCTTCGGTGCCGGCCGTGGTGTCCGTCGTCTCCTCGCCGCCTCCGGCGGTGTCGGTCGTCTCACCACCGTCCTCGGCGCCTTCCTCGCCGCCCTCTTCGCCACCTTCACCCTCGGCGAGGCCACAGTCGACCAGGACCTCGTCGGGGTTGGCGCCGCCGAAACGGACCCGTTCGAATGCGGCGACGGCGGCGATCTGCTCAGCTGTCAGAGAGCCGCCAAAACCTGGCATGCCGCCGGCGACCCGTTTGCCGGTGTCGCCGTACGTGCTCCTGCCGGCGCTCAGGAAACCCTGGGATCCGAGTTCCACCCATTCGACGTGGTCGGTGCAGGCGGAGAAGGTGGTCGAGACCCCGGCCAAGGCCGGGCCGACACCGCCGCCACCCTGGGGCCCGTGACAACCGGCGCACTGGGCCGACGTGTAGAGCTCCTCGCCCATGGCGATGAAGTCGGCGCCTCCTCCGGCCGCGCCACGGCCCTCGAAAGGCGTGCCGTCGCAGTTGACCTGCTCGCCGGTGACGCGGTCGGCGGCGAGGGCGGTCCCGGCTCCGCACTCGGTGGCTCCCGAGCCCATCGCCAGATAGATGAGGCCGAAGGCGGGGATGAGGAGGAGCAGCGCGCCGAGCCAGGTCGGAATCGAGAAGCCGGTCCTCTCGGCGATGCCCGCCGTGGGCACGGTGACCACCACCGGGTACTCGAGAGCCTCCTCCGGCGTGACGGTCTCGGGTGCCGGCGGGGGAGCGACCGAGGCAGCTGCGGCGGCCGGGGCGGGCTCGGCTGGAGCCGGAGCGGCAGGTGCCGTCGGTGGCGCCGCAGGCTCGGGGGCGGCGGCACCTGCTTCGGCAGGAGCTTCGGCTTCCGGGGCCGCTTCGGCGGGCGCCTCGGCGGCGGGGGCGGCGGCTACGGCTTGTCCGCCTGCCCAGGCGGCGAGGATCTCTTCATAGGTCTTGCCGGAGGCGGCGGCGCGGGCGCGAGCGGAACGTTCGACGATCGGCTCGGGAACACCCATCGCCTGGGCGGCAGCTGAAAGCTGGTCGCTCAAGAAGCGTCTCCTTGTTGTTGCATGTAGGCCGACTCGCTCAGATACGTCACGAGCGCGTCCAATGCCGCTTGTGACAGGGGCGCCGCCGGGTGGGACCCGCCCGTGAGGACGGAGGAGATCTGACCGGCGCTGAGACGGCCTCCCACGTTGGACAGGTCAGGACCTATGCGGCGGTAGCCGATGACCTGATTGGTGTCAGACAGGGTCACCGGTCCGACTCCGACGTCGGCGACGACGGCACGCACGGTCTGGGTGTGGCAACTGGCGCACATGGCCCGGCGGTAGACGTCCCTGCCTTCCAAGCCCTGTTCGGACAGTGCCAGTTGGGAGCTGCGCACTTCGTTGCTCTCGGCGGGAAGTGAAGGAAACACCACGCCGAGCAGAAGCGTGAGCAGTAGCACGACGAGACCGCCTCCGATCGTGACGAGTGGCCGGTCGGCCGGAGCCTCGAGAACCGGAGGCTTCGCCGGGACGCGGGCAGCGGCCGCGGACGGCGGCGGGGGTGTTGCCGCCGCGGGCGCAGCCGGAGCGGCCGCGGCGGGCGCCTCCACCGCGGGAGCCTCCTCGGTCGGCGCTTCTGGGGCCGCAGCCTCCTCCGTCGGTGCTTCGGCGGGCGCGTCGGCGGCGGGGGCGGGGGCTACGGCTTGTCCGCCTGCCCAGGCGGCGAGGATCTCTTCATAGGTCTTGCCGGAGGCGGCGGCGCGGGCGCGAGCGGAACGCTCGGCGATCGGCTCGGGGACACCCATCGCCTGAGCGGCAGCCGCGAGGAGATCGTCGCTCACTCTTCCTCCTTCGCCACCAGCACCTCCTGGGTCGTGACCGGACCCTCAGTCAGGGTACGGAGGATCACGGCGACGAGCGAAAGCGCCCCGAGCGCCCCGACGATGCCGGCGAAGGTGCCGACTCCGGTGAAGAGGCGCGACGGCCCGCTGGCGGCGGCCCATCCTTCCCCGATGGCGTTGAACGCACCGGTGAACGAGCCGCCGGCCCACGAGTAACCGGCCACCAGCCCTGCCGCCACCAGGAGCACGACCAGGGCGCCGGATCCGTAGACGATCAGGCGCACCGTGCGAGCGGCGGCGTCGTGGGAGTAGAGGTCCCGGCCCGTCATCCTCGGAATCGCCTGGATCAGAACCGCCCCGGCGAGCAGGGGCAGCACGCCGAGAGCGAATCCAAACACCACACCCTCCCAGTAGGGGGTGAAGGCAACCAGGTTGCCCGTCGAACGAAACCCGGCGAGGGCGGCGAGGACTCCGAGAACGGTTCCGAAGAGGAGGCCCGCCACGGACAGCATCGCCACCGGCTCCACGTGGTCGTCCTCCCGCCACTTGCCCTCGAGAGTGGCGAGGAGGTTGGCAGTGGCGGCCACCATCCCGACCGGAAGGCCGAGGCCCAGCACGGCGCCGATGACACCCAGCCAGCCGGGTGTCGGCCCGCCGGCGATCTGGGCGACGCCGAACCAGCCGGCTCCGAACAGGAGCGACCAATAGGCGATCTGGGAGAGCTGGCGCCCGGCCAAAGGCTTCTCGGTCTGTTTCACGACGGCGTAATGGCCGAGACCGATGGCGATCGACAGCAGCAGCACCAGGTAGGCGGAGCCAGAGAACAGGTCGCCGACTGTGGTGGCCACCGACGACAGCCCGGGGATGTTGCCGGCGAGGTAGACGAGCGGAAGGCCACCGAGACCCGTGACGACGAAGGGGATGGTCACGAACGTCTGGGACTCCGTGCGGTTCCGCAGCGTGAAGATCGCGACCAGAGGCGGAATGCCCAGGCCCGCGAGCAGGGGGATGTCGAGCCACCACGGGAGCCCGAACGGCTCCCTGCCGTCACCGAGGCCGACGGCGACGATGACCATGCCGACGGCGGTCGTGGCCGCGGTGATCACGAGACCCAGCCAGGCGAACGATTCGTTCCAGAGGCGTGCTCCTGTGAGCCGGGGGAGGACGTAGTAGGCGCCTCCGGTGAGGGTCAGGGTTCCGAACCCGACCAGCAGGCCGAGCATGGCGATCGCCCGCCAGACGCCGTAGCCCAGGGGGACGAAGCCGGGGAAACTCATGGAGAGGAACGCCAGTGCGGCGGCCAGCGCCCCCACGGCCAGGAACAAGGTCCCGGCCAGAACGTGGCCCACAGCCGCGCTGTCCGGCTGGGTCCGATCGGCGCGAATCAGCTGTCTGATGTCAGTGGTGGATTCGGCCACCTATGCCTCAGTGTCTCGCGGGTCGTGGGCGGGAGCATAATGCTTGCCCAGTGAAGGCCAGGAACGGGCAGCCCGGCGCCTAGCATCGGATTCTGCCCTGCCTGGAAGCGTGTGGTAGAACAGGCACAACGGACCTCTCCCCGGAGCTCTTGCGAATGTATCGGCTCGGTGAGCTCACCGAACAGCAGAGAAGCCGCTACGGCTGGTCGATGATGGTGCTCGGCACCTTCTTCCTTGCTATTGGTGTGATCCTCGTCCACTACGCCAACCTTCCGGCTGATGCGCCCCGCGTTGGGATCTTCTGGTGGATTCCCCGTGGGTGGCTGCCCAAGGGCCTCGGCTATCTGATCGGCTTCGGTGCCTCACAGCTGCTCATCGCCGGCGCCGCCATCGCCTTCGTTCTGGGTCGGAGGATGACCTGGGCATTGGCGACCTTCGCCGCCTTCTTGGCCTGGATCGAATTCGTCCTGATCTTCGGCATCGTCCCGTCCGAGTGGCTCAACCTCGCCCAGACGGATCTCGACTGGTCGGTCCAGCGCATCGCGTTCACCATCCCGCCGTGGCTGGTCCTCGGCAACGAGGTCCAGGTCAGTTGGGGTGCCATCAAGGACTCCATCTCGATGGGCTACAACCTCGTCGCCCTGGTCGGCGCCGCGGTGTTCGCCTACAAGCTCCAGGACATCGGAAAGGGTGCACCGGCGCGGCCGGAAGAGCCCCAGCCGGTGTCTCCGTACGGTCGTCCGCTCGTGAGAGGTGATTCCTGATGGCCAATGTCGTCGACGAGACACCTCCGATCAGGGACGACTACCAGCTCGCACTGGTCGAAGAGGACTACTTCAAGGACAAGCTGCGGCCCAAGCAGTTCCTCCACATCGACCAGGCCGAGTGCATCATGTGCGAGGGCTGCGTCGACATCTGTCCGTGGAAGTGCATCCACATGCTCTCCACCGACGCCATCGCCGAGGGCACGAACACCGCCGCTCCCGGCCTCGACCCCGATGACCACGTGATCTTCGTGGTCGACGAGGACGTCTGCACCCGTTGCGCCCTGTGCGTCGACCGGTGCCCGACCGGCGTCATCGTCCTCGGCAAGACCGGTGTGGCCGCCCGCGACGGCGACCTGCACCAGCGCGACAACAACCACGGCTACGCCTACGGGATGCGGTTCTAGGAGATCTGGTGGCGCGAACGATTGACGAGAAGCCCCCGCGGCCCACGATGCAGCAGCGCATGACGAAGCTCATGGACACCGTCCAGGGCTCGCAGGCGTGGAACTCCATCTTCCGGCCCGGGTCGATCTTCCGGAA
>DASVDX010000064.1:0-5175 GCA_036380875.1 Acidimicrobiia bacterium | reverse complement strand
ACGAGATCGGCCTGAACCGGCGGGTCCTCTCCAAGGATCGACACCAAGCTGCGCTCCGAGCTCGAAGAGGAGAAGGGGGAGTGGTTGGTCAAGGTGCCGGCTTCTCCTGCGGTGCGGGCGGTGTGGAAGCGGTATTGCGATGCGATCGGAATCCCGATGGGCCATGGGTTGGCGGTCTTGCTGCACCATGAGTTGGCTTCGATCGTCGACGAGGACATGGAGACGCTCTCCGATCGACTCATGGCTCGGAGCGCCGAGCTCGAAGCCAAGGCTCGAGAGCACAAAGAGCGGGAGAAGGAGCTGCAGCGCCGGGACCGGGTGCTCGTCCTGTTCAAAGCCGACCTCGAGCAGCGGGAGCGTGAGGTGGCGGCGAGGGAGCGCAACGTTGCCGTGGTCGAGAGGAACCTCGCGCAGCAGCTGATGCAGACCACCACCACGAGAGAGTCTGCCGCGCCCCGGCGGAAGCTCGGCCGTAACGACCTGTGCTGGTGTGAGTCGGGGAAGAAGTACAAGAACTGCCACCTCCCACTAGAGGGTTAGTTAACGGTTGAACAGCGACTAATGCCATGATATGCTCTATGTGTCATGGTGTCCGGTGGCCAACCCACACTCCCCTTCGACGACAGCTCCGGGTCTTCACGTCACAGCGACCGCCTACTGTCCGTCGAGGAGCTGGCCGACTATCTCGAGGTCCCGGTGAAGACCATCTACACCTGGAGACACCACAACACCGGCCCCAGAGGTTTTCGGGTGGGCAAGCACCTCCGCTTCCGCTGGAGAGACGTCCAGGCATGGGTCACCCAGCGTCTCGAGGAGGGCTGAGCCGTGGCCCACATCAGACGTCATCCCGTCGACAAAACCAAATGGCAGGTCCGCTACATCGACCCCACCGGCCGGGAACGGTCCAGAACCTTCCGGCGGAGAGTGGACGCCGAGAGGTTCCTGGTCCATGTCGAAGCGCAGAAACAACGCGCTGAATGGATCGACCCTGAGAGGTCCGCGACGATGTTCGAGGATCTCGCCGGGCGGTGGATCGCCACCCGGTCCCATCTCAAACCGACGACTTTCGAGGGCTACCACTCGCTGCTGCGAGTGCACATCATTCCGGCGTTCGGCTCGACCCGACTCGATCGCATCGACCGAATGTCCATCGAGTCGTGGTTGGCGGAGCGGCGGCAAGCAGGGTTGTCCGCTTCACGCCGGCGTCAGGCGTTCCAGATCCTCCGCCAGATCCTCGAGGCGGCGGTCCAGGACCGCTACCTGCCGTCGAATCCGGCTGCCGGGATCAAGCTGCCCAAGCTCACCCGACGCGAGGAGCTCTACCTCGACGCAGAGCAGGTCGAACATCTGGCATCGCTGGCTCCTCTGCAGTTCCGAGCCCTCGTCTATGTGTTCGCCTACGGAGGCCTCCGCTGGGGAGAAGCGGTCGCGTTGCGGAGACGTCGCGTAGACGTGCTTCGCAGTCGCCTCGAGGTGGCGGAGTCGATGGCAGATGTAGCCGGCCAGATCATCTTCGGGCCCACCAAGAACTACCGGAACCGTACCCTCGTCCTCCCGCGTTTCCTCCGAGACATGCTCAACGACCATCTCCTCCACTACACCGGACCTGGTCCGGAAGGACTGCTATTCAGCGCCGAGAACGGCGCGCCGCTACGCAACTCCAACTTCAACCGCCGGGTGTGGAAGCCGCTCCGGGATGAAGCCGGCCTACCCGAAGGCCTCCGGATTCACGACCTGCGACATACAGCTGTCGCCTTCCTCGTGAGCCAGGGTGCCCATCCCGAGGCGATCAAGCGCTACATGGGCCACTCCTCGATCGCGGTGACCATGGACATCTACGGCCACCTCTTCCCCTCGGACGCCGAAGACCTCGCCGACCGGCTCGACGCGCTGTTCCGTCGAACTCAGACGGACAAACGACGGACAAAACGCTGGCTCGAGCCGGAGTCCGATCCTGGTAACGGCGATTGGCAGCGCGCTGACCAGGGACTTCTCTTTGCGCCCTCGGCAGGATTCGAACCTGCGACACCAGGTTTAGGAAACCTGTGCTCTATCCCCTGAGCTACGAGGGCACGAGGGCCGAGGGCACGAGGCCCCGGCCTCCCTAGGGTAAATCCTCGGGCACCGCAACCGCACTGTCACGCCGGGCGGTGGACCGCGATGCCGGGCCTGCCCGTGTAGTGCTCCCAGGCTGCTGCCAGCCGTTCCACTCCCAACTGGATCTTCTGAGGTGGCAGTACGAACGGGAGCCGGAGGTACCGATCATGTTGGGAGTGCGGATCGAAGAACGGCCCGGCCACTACGGCGAGACCATTGCGCATCGCCACTTGGGCGAACTCGGTGGCGCTTCCATGGGGGAGTGATGCCCACACCGACAACCCGCCCGCCGGACGAGTCCATTCCCATTCCGGCAGTAGCGTTTCGAGGGCGGTGATGATCGCCTCCAGCTGCATTCCGAGTTGACGGCGTCTTTCTTCGAGCAGCTCCTCGGACTGTCTCAGCAGGCGGCTCACCACCGCTTGGGTCGTCACCGGCGTTGCCAGATCGAATACGGTCTTGTAGTGGGTGAGCCGACGAATCAGGTCGACCGGTCCTCTGACCCAACCGACCCGAAGGCCGCCCCAGTACGGCTTGCTCGCCGAACCCACCGTGAGGACACCGTCGAGGTGCGCCGCGAGCGGCCTGGGCACCTCCATTTCCTGGAGCGGCAGTTCGACCAGCGACTCGTCTTCGACCACCAGAGAAGTGTGTTCTTCGAGACGCCGAGCGAGCCTGCGCCGCTCGAAGGGGTCCATCACCGTTCCGGTCGGGTTGTGGAACGACGGGATCAAGTAGGTGAGGATCGGTGTCCGCGCCTCCGCCGCCTGGAGGACGTCCCGGCTGCGGGTGCCGTTGGGACCGACCGGCACGGTGCGGATGGCCGCTCCCACGAGGCGGAAGGCGTCCAGCGCCCCGGGGTAGGTGGGGCTCTCTACAACCACGGGGTCGCCCGGCTGTATGTGCGCAGCGGCGATCAGCATGATCGCCTGCTGGCCGCCGGAGGTGATCAGCACCTGGTTCGCTTCGGTGGGGACACCGCGCCCGGTGAACCATTCGGCGACCTGGTCCCTGAGGACAGGAAGACCCGCCGGGTGGTACCCGGCGCCTTCGATCTCGTCGCCGATCTCACGGCTGGCGGAGCGGATGGCGGTTTCCACCAATGGGGATGGGGAGAGCACCGAAGCGGTGAAGTCGATCATGGAGTCATCACCGGCTCCGAGGCGAGAGAACAACGGATTCCGCCCGACCGTGTCGGCAGGCGTGACGATGCCGCCCGCCGGACTGAACCCGCGTACTGCCCGAACCCAAGTTCCGCTTCCGGGGCTGGAGTCGAGGTAGCCCCGCGTCTTGAGCAAGTCCAGCGCAGCGACAACGGTGGTCCTGGAGAGGTTGAAGAGCGAAGCCATCGCTCGCTCCGCCGGCAGCCGCACACCGGGCCTCAGGTCTCCGTGGTCGATGCAGCGGGCCAGGGCATCGGCGAGTCGGCGATACAGCGGCCCCTCACCGGACGACCACTCGCCGAGCATCTCGACCAGGTGCCAGGGGTTGATGCTTCTTCGGCTCATGTCGTACCGATGTCTACATCACCAATCGCAGCGCCGCCGTGACCAGGACGGCGGCCGCCATTGCCATCGAGAGGGAGTTCCGCCAAGCCATCACTCCGGCAGCCGCCAGGACGCCTGCCGCCCGGGCGTCGAGAGTGAGGGCCCCGTTCGTGGTCGCGGTCTGGATGGCGATCAAGCCGGCGAGCACCGCGGCCGGGACGAGGTCGGCGACCCGTCGGAACCAGGGAGCCAGCTCCCGTCCACCGAAGACGACCGGGCCGAACGACTTCAGCGCTGCGGTGGTCACCCAAACCAGGGCAACCAAGACCAACTTCTGGCTCATCGTTGCCTCCCGGCCAGGACGGCCGCCAGGGCCAGGAGGACCGGGACGCCGGGTGGCGCGAAAGGCGTGGTGGCCAGGGCGATCGCCGCAGCCACGATGGCCACCCGTCTCTCCGCACGTGCGCCGAGACGGGGCCAGACCAGCCCGAGGAACATGGCCGGGACCATGGCGTCGAGGCCGAGCTCCTCCAGCGACCCGATACCGGATCCGAAGTGGGCGCCCAGCGCCGTTCCCGTGACCCACAGTATGAGGAATGGGATGGCGATCCCGTGCATCAGTCGCTTGTCGAAACGCCCCCCGGGCTTCTGGGCGATGATCCAGGATGCATCGACGATCATCTGGGCCTCGACGAGCCTCCGCCACCGGGGGCCGCGGAACCAAGGAGCCACGGCGATCCCCATCGGGAGGTACCTGAAGTTGAGCAATACGGCCGTCGCCACGGCGACCGGGATCCCGGCGCCGGCGCCGAACAGGGTCACCGCGGCGAACTGGGCGCTCCCGGCGTAGGTGGTCAGCGACATCAGGGCAGCGAGCCACGCGTCGAACCCTTGTCGTGTGGCGACCACACCGAACGAGAGCCCGAGCGTGAAGGCGGGCACCGCGAGCGGGGCGAAGAGGCGCAGCCAGTGGTCCTTGCCAACCGTGGTCGTCATCCCTCGAAGATGCAGCCCGAGGCTGGGGTTGAAAAGGGCCAATCCGGGCGCAATGGCATGATCCGGCATCTCGGGTTTGGCCGTCTCGATGAACGGGCATCGCCCGTACGATGAGACATTCAGACCGATCGAAACGCAACCAGTGATGTCACAACGCATTACCGGAACGCTTCGATGGGACCACCTGATCCGGCTCACGGGGCCTCTCGGGCTCTTCGAGCACGCCCTGTATGACGCGCCCCGTCCCGCGCACGGCTACACCACCGACGACAACGGGCGTGCCCTGGTCGTCCTCGCCTGGGCGTCACCCGACGAGGTGGACGCCACCCCCTATCTGCGTCACGTCCTGGAGGCCTTCGACGGCACGCACTTCCGACTGAGACGGAGGATGGACGGGCAGTGGTTGGAGGAAGTATCCGACGACGCCACGGGGCGCGCCATATGGGGTCTGGGTGAGTGGATCGGCGCCGGGCAGGGGAGCCCAGAGATCATCGAGGTTTTCGAAGAAGCCCTGCGACTGAAGACGGCACATCCACGCGCCAACGCCTACATGCTCCTTGGCGCTGCTGCGGCCGCGTCGACCGGAGAAGTCAGA
>DASVDX010000063.1:0-4199 GCA_036380875.1 Acidimicrobiia bacterium | reverse complement strand
CCTGTGGAAGAACTCGGCCGTGAGGACCCTGCTCCGCCGGGACAGATAGGGCTCCCGGGCGGGGAGAAGAGGGGGCACAAAAGCGTCTGGCCGACGAACTCCGAGGAGCCCATCGGCCAGACAGGAGATTTGTATCACACTCCGGGTCCGGCCGGCTAGTGGTTTCGACGGTTTTGTTTCGCGATCTCCGACGCCTCACTCACAGGGGCTGAGGGGTCGCTTAGCGTTGTCGACGGAATGGATTCGATCTCGCTCATCTGGCTGATCCTGATCTTCGTCGCGTTCGTCCAGCCGATCCTGCAGCAGCGGATCCTGGTGGCCCGCCGTGTCAGTGCGATAAGGCGTCTCGAGACCAGGAGGAAGAGCCGGGTCATCACCTTGATCCACCGTCAGGAGGGCATCTCGCTATTCGGCCTGCGTTTCGGCCGCTTCATCGACATCGACGACTCCGAGGCGGTGTTGCGCGCCATCGAGCTGACCGATCCCAGCATCCCCCTCGACCTGGTGGTGCACACGCCGGGCGGGCTGGTCCTGGCGTCCGAGCAGATCGCCCGCGCCCTGAGCCAGCATGAGGCGAAGGTGACCGTCATCGTCCCCCACTACGCCATGAGCGGCGGGACCATGATCGCCCTCGCCGCCGACGAGATCCTCATGTCGCCCTCGGCGGTGCTCGGACCGGTCGATCCTCAACTGGGCGGCTATCCGGCGGCCTCGATCCTGGCCGCGGTGGAGCGCAAGGACGTCAACGAGGTCGACGACCAGACGCTGATCTTCGCCGACATGGCGGTGAAGGCTCGAGCCCAGGTCTACGACTTCCTGGTGCTGTTGCTCACCGCCAACGGGATGGAGCAGGGGAAGGCGGAGGAGGTGGCCACCACGCTCTCGGAGGGACGGTGGACTCACGACTTCCCGATCACCGTGGAGATCCTGCGTGAGCTCGGGTTGCCTGTGGCCACCGATCTCCCCGAGGAGGTCCGCGAGATCATGGACCTCTACCCGCAGCCCAAGCAGCGTCGCCCTTCGGTGGAGTACGTCCCTGTGCCGTACGGGCCCCAGCCCGCCGATGGCGACGCGCGGCCCAAGGGCAAGTAGGCCTACCCCCGGCGCGGGGCGTACCGGACGGTGCTGAACGGCCAACTCGTCGCCAGCCATTCGGACACGGTCTCGTAGAGCACGACGTCGAGTTCGGCGTGTCGGGCGGTCACCCACGACAGGACCTCGGCGTCGTTCGCTCCTGTGGGGTCGGGATAGATGTAGAGACAGCCGATCACGTCATCCTCGGCGTCGAGGACGGTGTAGGTGAAGCCGGTTCTCGCCTCGAAGTCCCTGGCGTGCCGTTCCAGGTCGGCGAGGTTCCGCTCGAGGGTCATTCCCTCCACCGGGGGCCAACTCCCGTCCGGGAACCCAGGCGTGGAGCGGATGTGCTCGATGCTGGTGGTCCAGGCGGCGTGGTCCCGCTCGTTGTGCTGGGGGCCGAGAGGCTCGAGCCGGAAGTGGCGTGTCGACAGTTCCCGAGGGGGATCGAAGTCTGGGGGTACGAAGGTGGAGCTCACCGGTTCCTTACGGGTCTGACACTATTTTGGCCGCCGTAATGCAAGATCCGACCCCCGGGAGCGTATTTCTCGCGCTGCAGCATCTCGAGGAATCCCTGTACGTGCCGCAGACCCGATTCGACAGCGAGTACATGGAAGGCTTGCTCTCACCCGACTTCGTCGAGTTCGGATCGTCGGGTCGGGTGTGGAGCCGGAGTCAGATCATCCGGACGGACCCCGTCGACATCCAGGCACGGTTGCCCCTTCCCGAGTTCGAGGTCCGGATGCTTGGGCCCGACGTTGCTCTCGTCACCTACCGCACGGAGATGGGCATCGATTACGCCACGGCGGCGAACCGGTGCTCGGTGTGGAAGCGATGGTCGGACGGGCGATGGCGCCTCGTCTTCCATCAGGCTACGCCCACCAACCGCCGCTGAGGCTCAGCGGAACGGGTCCTCGAGACTGTCTTCGAGGTCCGGGTGCAGGGCGTACCACTCCTCGCGGAGCAGATCCATGCCGAGGTTGTCCACGTATTGCCCGCCTTTGAAGATGGCGTTCGGCGCCCTGACTGCCACCTTGAAACCGAGCTTCTCGAACGCCGCCACCGCGCGCTCGTTGCCCGATTGGGTCCACAGACGCACCACACGCAGCCCGAGCTCGTGGAAGAGGAAATGCAGGAGCGTGTCGGCGGCATCGTGGCCGACACCCGTGCCCCAGAAGCGCTTGTGGACCGCCACGCCCCAGGTGGCCTCCATCCGGTCGACGAGGTCGGAGTAGGAGATCATCCCGGCGACCTCTTCCTTGTCCTTCGTCTCGATGATGAAGATGGCGTCGGTGCGCCGGTAGGCGAAGTCCCGGTCCCAATAACGGCGCCGGATCATCTCGATCGTGTAGTCCGGCGGAAGGGTGCGGCTCCACGCCTGCATCTCGAGGTCGTTGCGCAGTTCCGCGAAGAGATCCAGATCCGACTCCCTGATCTCCCGGAGGCGGACGAGGTCACCTTCGAGAGGCATGTTCCTCCTCCCACATGTCACGAGTGATCACGAAGTCGACCTCGTCGAAGTAGGCCCCCTCACGGACGCCCACCCGTCGCATTCGACCCATCTCGACGGCTCCGAGGGACTCGGCGAAGGCGAGGCCCTCGTCGTCCCATCCGGGCACCCCGCCCTGGACGATGTGGGCGGGTGTGTTGAGGAACAGGTGGTCGAGGACGAGACGGATTGCCATGGTGCCGTGGCCGTGCCGCTGATGCTGCGGGTCGATGACGACGTGCACCCATGGGCTCATGGCGTCCCACCACCAGTCGGCGCTCACCATCCCGACGACGCCACCGGAGTCGACCACCCAGGTCTCACCGAGCTCCTTTTCGGCCATCCCCTCGATCGCCCTGACCAGGGACGCCATCGAGCGGGGCACCGGCCGGTCGTCGCGCAGACCCCGTCGGCCGACGAGCGAGGGGTCGGCGAGGAACGTCGCGATGGCGGCGACGTCGTCCTCGGACTCGATCGGGCGGAGCTTCAGGTCGGGCACGGGCCTGTTTCTACCCGTTCGGGCTCCGGTTCGTCCCCGAATTTGCCGGTAGCGTCCGGCGGGATGAGGCGAGTCGTGTGGAACGTGGCCCACCCGTTCATAACGGGCACCGAGATGTTCGAGCTGCGCGATGGGTCTTCGGGTTTCGTTCTGGGCGGGTGGGTGGTGGCGATGATCGACCAGGCTTCGGTGGCGGTGAGCTACGAAGTCGAGGCCGATCGCTCCTGGCTGACTCGTCGGGTCGCGGTCACCGTTCACTCCGACGACGGGCGATCGCTCTTGCTGGAACACGACGGTGAGGGAGGGTGGACCGTCGATGGCGTCCCTCGTCCCGACCTGGCCACGTGCCGTGACGTCGACCTCGGGGTATCGCCGTCCACCAACACCCTTCCGATTCGACGGCTCGGTCTCGAAGTCGGCGACCGGCGGGATCGCGATGCCGCCTGGGTCCGGTTCCCGCTGTTGAGTGTCGAGGTGCTGAGACAGGCCTACGAAAGGCTCGGTGAGGATTCCTACCGCTACTCCTCGCCCGGCTTCCAGCGCGACCTGGTCGTGGACGACGACGGTGTGGTGCTTCGGTACGGCGACGACCTCTGGCAGGCGGTGCTAGCGGGTACACAGGACAATCCCCGGGAGGCCGACCACCCGTGAATCTGGAACCAGGGACCCAATTGGCCGATTGGGCTCGGCGGAAGAAGGGTCTGGTTGCCCTCGCCGTCATATTGGTCTGCTGGATCACTGGCTGGGTATGGGTCGTGGTGTTGGATCGCCCGGCTGGAGTCATCGACGGGAGCCGAGTCGGCCACTTCCCGGCCCTGATCGTCTTGGGTGGCTTCCTCCTGTTCCCGGGGGTCTGGGGTGCCTATCTGGCGGCGCACGCTTTGGCGGCTGTCACAGTCCTGGTCGTCGGAGTCTTGAAGACGCCGGTTCGGATTGGACGGTGGGTGGCGACCAACGGTGTTCGCGGTATGGCGGGCCACGGTGTGCGCGTGGTTGCGATCGCCTTGGGCGTGGCCCCCTTGTTCTTCTTCTCCCGGCTGACAGGGGTGAGCTCGTTCGATCTCGCAGGGCTCACCGTGGTGGTGGGGATGTCTGCCTTCGTGGGTGGGATGGTCGGCGCAGCGGCGGTGGCGGCAG
>DASVDX010000062.1:0-48290 GCA_036380875.1 Acidimicrobiia bacterium | reverse complement strand
CCCATGCCCGACTTCGCGGTCGACTACTCGCTGCAGGAGGTCGACCCGGCCTTCCTCACGCAGTCGGTGAAGCCGAAGCAGTTCCTCCACATCGACCAGGCCGAGTGCATCCTCTGCGAGGGGTGTGTCGACATCTGCCCTTGGAAGTGCATCCACTTCCTTTCCCTGGACGCTATCGCCGAGGCGGTCAACGTCGACCACCCCGCCGACGACCCCCAGAACTACGGGTTCTTCATCGTCGACGAGGACGAATGCACCCGCTGCCAGCTCTGCATCGATCGCTGCCCGACCAACGTGATCTCGCTCGGGAAGTTCGAGGGATCGTTGGCCGACCAGGCCGCTCAGTTGGGCCTCACCGAGGTCATCGACGAAATCAACCGGCGACCCTGGGACGTCGACACGGGACAGCGTGACTTCAAGAACGGTTACGCCTACGGAATGCGCTGGTAGGAGGACAAGTGGCAAGGTTGAACCTCAGAGAGCGGCTCACGGAGATGAACGACCGCATCCGCGAATCGCAGTTCGTGGAGTCAGTCCTCCGGCCCGGCTCGCCGTTCAAGAAGGGGTACACCGACAGCCCCCGCAACCGGTCCTACGTGATCATGAACAACGTGCTGTATCACCTCCACCCGGTGAAGGTGAAGCGGCACGGCGTGAAGCTCTCCTACACCCTCTGCCTCGGCGGCCTGAGCTTCTTCCTCTTCATCCTCCTCACGATCACCGGCATCTTCTTGATGTTCTATTACACGCCGACCGTCGAGCAGGCCTACGCCGACACTGCCGCCCTTTCGACGAACGTCGCCTTCGGGTCACTCGTGAGGAACATGCACCGTTGGGGCGCCCATCTCATGGTGTTGTCCGTGTTCCTCCACATGAGCCGCGTCTTCTATCACGGTGCCTACAAGCCACCCCGTGAGTTCAACTGGGTGGTCGGCGTGGTGCTCCTCCTGCTCACGCTGCTGCTCTCGTTCACCGGGTACCTGCTCCCCTGGGACCAATTGGCCCTGTGGGCTGTGACCGTGGGGACGAACATGGCCGGGTTCGTGCCGGTCGTTGGGTCCCAGGTCAAGTTCGCGCTGTTGGGGTCGGCGGAGGTCACGGCCAACACGCTGCTCCGTTGGTACGTGCTCCACGTGTTGTTCTTCCCCTTCATCATCGTGATCTTCATGGCTGTGCACTTCTGGCGAGTGCGCAAAGACGGCGGGATCTCCGGGCCCCTGTAGGAGGCGATTGACATGGTCGAGATTCCAGAGAGCCTGCTCCGCAGATCGGCTGAGGCGAAGGCGAAAGCCCTCGGCGTGCCGGTCGAGCAGGTGCTGGCCGAGATGCGAGGGGAGGCGCCTCCCTCCACGCCGCCGGCCGGCGAGGGACCGCCCGCCCCCAAGCCGCAGCCGGGAGCCTCCGCCCAGGTCGAAGAGGAGCCGGTGCAGGCTGAGGCCCCTGCCGAGCCCGAGGCACCGGCCGAGAGCGCCGAAGAGGTCGCCGTCCCCGAAGGGGCCGCCCCCGACACCGGCATCGAACCGGAGAGCATGGAAGCGGGTCAGGTGACCGACACCACCCCGCCTGCCGAGGCGGAGATGGAGGGCGAACCCGCCGAGAGTGCCGTCGCCACCGCTACCGAACCCGAAGCACCGCCGCCTCCGGTCGAGGAGGCCAACGGCGGAGGCAACGGCCGTGTCGCCGCCGTCGTGTCCCCGCGCCCGGTGGCGCCGCCGACCGGTGTACCCGA
The DNA here is from genome assembly GCA_036380875.1 of Acidimicrobiia bacterium. Lineage (GTDB taxonomy): Bacteria > Actinomycetota > Acidimicrobiia > Spongiisociales > ZC4RG35 > ZC4RG17. The sequence goes on along the minus strand of DASVDX010000062.1, from coordinate 46,561 downwards.
GGGTGTTCGGACCCAGCGCCTCCTCACGGTCGTCAAGGCGCGGGCGATCCAGCAGGTCAAGCCCGAGCCCCAGGACAAGGTCAACACCTGGCCGCACCTGATGCTGATGGAGTTCGTGGCACTGCTGGCGATGACCGCGTTCCTCGTGGTCCTGTCCGTCATCCTGCAGGCGCCGCTCTTGGAACCGGCCAACTTCAACAGCACCCCCAACCCGTCGAAGGCCCCGTGGTACTTCCTCGGTCTGCAGGAGTTGCTGTCCTACTTCGACCCCCAGATCGCGGGCGTGACGGTGCCGACGATCATCGGTTTGGTCGGTTTCATGATGATCCCCTACGTTGACCGCAACCCGTCGACGAAGCCGTCGGACCGCAAGTTCGCCATCATGCTGTACACGTTCTTCCTCGCCGGCTCGGCCACGCTCACCATCCTCGGTGTGCTGTTCCGCGGTGAAGGCTTCAACTTCGCCTATCCCTGGGAGGCGGGCGTGTACTTCGACGACTTGAAGGACTGGGTGCATTTCGAGGGAGGGCATTAGTTGACCACCACCAACCTGATCCTGATCGGGGTGGCCGTGGTGGCCATCTTCGGTGCCTTGGGGGCGTTCGCCATCGCCTTCCGGCGCACCAGTCGGGACACCACACCCGACTGGGAGTCCCGTGTCGAGCGCGACGCCCGGGAAGCCGACCAGTCGCTGCGGGGTGTCAGAGTCGAACCGGTTGCGGTCGCCGAGCCCGAGCCGGCCGTGGAGGCGGTGGAGCCGGTGACGGCCGAACCCGATGCGGCGCCGGACGCCGAAACGGAGCCCGAACGCGAACCGGTCGGTGTCGGTGTCGCCGTCGTCGAGGCGCAGCGTGTCGTGGAGGTCTCACCCGAAGAGGCCGGGGTCACCCGTCGCCAGTTCTTCAACCGGGCATTGGGTGCCACCTTCGGCTTGTGGGGTGCCGGGCTCGGCCTGGGGTTCTTGGCGTTCTTCTGGCCACGGGTGAGCGGCGGGTTCGGCGCCTCGATCAATGCCGGCAACGTGAGCGACATCCTCGGGGAGTTGCGCGATGCCGACGGGAACATCGTGCCGCTCTTCATCCCCGAAGCACGGGCCTACGTCGTTCCCGCTCCGACCACCCTGTCCGAGCAGTTCGAGGGCAGGAACGTGGAAGCCGGTGGGCTGATGGCCCTGTATCAGCGATGTGTCCATCTCGGGTGCCGGGTGCCGTGGTGCGCCACGAGCCAGGGCTTCGAATGCCCCTGCCACGGATCCAAGTACAACGCCATCGGCGAATACTTCGCCGGTCCCGCCCCCCGCAACCTGGACCGGTTCGCCGTGGAAGTGAACGACAGCAACGAGTTCATCATCCACACCGGCACTCCAGTCGAGACACCGCGTGCCCCGGCACAGTCGGTCGAATACCCCCGCGGACCTTCGTGCATATGACCAACCACCGCTCCCCCTCCCAGATCGGTAGCTGACGCATGTCCTCGAACATCGTCATCACGCTGGCCGCCATCGGCGGAATCGCTTGGCTCGGGTTCATCCTGGTCAACGCGCTGCGCCGGCGCGGCCCCGAGGAGATCCCATCCAACCTTGCCCCAGGCAAGACCGACGACGAGTTGGAGACCCGCAGACTGGAGAACGGCCAGAAGGCGGCGGTGCTCCTGTCGGCGTTCCTCGCCGTGTCACTTCCCCTCTACTTCCTCGGCGAGCGGGACCGACAGGAGGGCTTCGTGGACCAGTTCAGCGAGGAGTCGGTCACCCGGGGCGCGGCGTTGGTCGAGGAGTTCGCCTGTTTCAGCTGTCACGGCCCCAACGGCGCGGGTGGCGTCGCTCAATTCGTCGAGCCGCGGTCGGGCGTGACGGTCCAGTGGCAGGCGCCGTCACTGGACGACGTCTTCTACCGCTACGACGAAGAAGAAGTGAACTTCTGGATCACCTACGGCCGAGGCAACACGCCCATGCCTCCGTGGGGCGTGGCGGGCGGCGGCGCCATGAACGAAGCCCAGGTGCAGGACATCGTCAACTATTTGAAGACGATCCAGAAGCCGCAGGCGGAGGCGGTTGCCGAGGTGAGCGACGTCCTCGCAGATCAGGTGTCGCGGTTGCAGAACGGCGAGACCACCGCCGAGGACACTCTCCGGTCGCAACGACAGGTGCTGGCCGACGTCAATCGTGCTCCCGAGTTGGCCCAGGAAGTCACCCCTCTGGCGGAGGAGGCTCGTCAGGTCCTCGACGCGGCCGGCCAGGGAATCGACACCGACGGAGACGGGCTCTCCGATTCGGCTGAGACGCGACTCGTCGAGATCGGGAACGCCATCGTCGAGGTGTACCAGCCGCTGGACCCCGTGACGCTCGATCCCGAAGCTGCTCAATCGGTCCAGGGGACGGACGACCTCGAAACCGCTGAAGGAATCCTCGCCACCTTGGAGTCCCTCGTCGCCTCGGGTGACTTCCCGATCCTCGAGCCCCGCCTGGAGGCGGTAGACCAGCTGCTCGAAACCGGCACGGTCGACCCGGAGGTCGGCCTGTCCGAGACGGCGATCAGCACCCTGCGAGAGATCGCCTCGTCAGTGACCGCCGTGGAGGCGCCGGCCGGTGATCTGGACCTGAGCTCTGCCACCACGTACGTGGAGGCCCTGGAGGCGGCGGCGGCCGAGACAGGTGCCGCCGAGGACGTCGTCCAAGCGGCCACGGATGCTCGCGCCGCACTGGACGGCGGTCAGGACAACGACGGCGACGGCTTGTCCAACGACACCGAAAGCGCCCTGTCCACCCAGGTGTCGGAGATCAACTCGACGCCACTCGTGCCCGCCGAGGCGGCCGCGCCGGGACTCGACCCCACCAACCCGGAGGGAGCCGGGCAGCCCGATGCCACCGCAGCCGAAACGGCGGTAGCTGGATGGGAGACGCTGGCTCTCAACCTCAACGTCACCGCCAACAACATCGAGAACCTGCGTGCCGGCGCCGAAGCGGGCGTTGCCTATCTCGAACGGGCCCTCGAGGAGCGCCGCTGGGAAATCGACATCGAAGGGGTGGCCGCGGCCGCCTTCGACGGCGACGTCGAGAGGGCGGAACGGGCGGTGCTCCTCTTCAACGGCTACTGCGCCCGCTGTCATACGGCCGGATTCTCGGCTGGGGTGCCGTTCACGCTGGAGGCCGGCTCCGGTGGGTTCGGTCCCGCCCTCTGGGACGGTCGTCCCACCGTCCAGTTCGGTCCCCCGGCGGAGACTCCGGAAGAGGACCTGCTCGTGCAGTTCATCATCAACGGCTCCGAGGCCCAGGAGCCCTACGGCCTCAACGGCTTCGGGTCGGGGCGCATGCCGGCGTTCGGCCAGATCCTTCCGATGGAGGACATCCAGTTGATCGCTCAGTACCTGCGGGGCGGCGACCTCACGGGAATGGGTGAGGAGGGTGGTTCCTGATGCGTGAACTCATTCGCTCGCTTCTGTCGGCGAACCTGTTCGTGACCGGGATCCTGCTGTTCATCGGCTCGATCCTGGTGTTCTACGGGAGCGTCTGGCTGATCAACGCCACCAACCTCGGAAAGAAACTGGCGTTCCTCGTCACGGGTGCGGCCGTGTCGGGATGGATGGCGATCAACTCGCTGCTCTTCGTCCTCTACGCGCCACGAGGCCCGCGGCCGGTGGACATCGAAGGATTGAACGCCTTCGAGATCCGCATCATCCCCCTGACCTACATGATCGTGTCGATCATCGTCTTCGCCGCCTTCCTCGTCGGGCTGAAGCAATACGAAGAGATCCAGTCCCGAGCCAGCTGAGCTGGGCCCGGCGCGACCGCCCCTGACTTCCCCGGGCATTCGCCCGGGGCTGTCACATTCCGGGTAGCTTTTTCGTCAATGGGGTGAACACTCAAAGGAGGTAACCCCATGCGCGTGCTCGTTACCGGCGGCACCGGTGACCTCGGGAGCCGCCTGGTGCCGAGACTCGAGAAGGCAGGACACGACGTGGTGGTCGGCACCCGCCGCCCGAGCCTTCGCAGCCACATGAAATACACCCTGGACTCCACCCCCGATCTGAGGGGATTCGACGTGGTGGTCCACCTGGCCAGCGACCCCCTGCATCCCCAGGTCGACGTGGAAGGGTCGGCGGCCCTGTGGAAGGCAGCCCGGGAAGCCGGTGTGGGCCACGTCGTGTTCATGTCGATCGTCGGCATCGACGAGCATCCATATCCCTACTACCGGGCAAAGAGGGCGATCGAGGAGCAACTGGAGGGGAGCGACCTCCCGTACACCATCCTGCGGGCGACACAGTTCCATGGCCTCATCCCCACCTTCGTCAACGAGCTGTCGCGCCGTCTCGGCTTCGTGCCGGTTCCCAACGGGATCAGCATCCAGCCGATCGACGCCGACGTCGTCGCCGACCGCCTCGCCGAAATCGTCGACGCGGGGCCGTCAGGCCGCGTGGGGGACCTGGCCGGGCCCGAAGTCTTGCGTCTCGAAGACATGGCCCGCGACTACATGAGAGCCGCTGGTGTCCGACGCCTCCGTGTCCGTATGCCGATCTGGGGCCCGATAGCCGAGGCGTTCCGCCACGGTCTCCAACTCGCCCCCGGTGTCGACTCGGGAGGCGAGACGTACGCCGACTACCTGCTCCGCGTTCCCCGGAGGCGCCCCGACGGGCTGGCGACGGCGATGCGCTTGATCGCCTTCAGCCTCCTGGTGACGATGGGCTGGATGATCGTCGCCCCCGACGGCTTCCATCGCCTGATCGCCGGGTTCGGGGAGCTCAATACCCACTACGTACGTGATGCGGCGACGTTCATGCTCCCGCTGGTCGTGGCGCTCTGGCTGGCGGCCAGTCGGCCGACATGGCGGGGCCCGGTCCTAGTCCTCGCCCTCGTCCAGAACGGCGCCCACCTCATCAACCACATCGTCGACGTCGGGAACACCGACCCGGCATGGCAGGGGCCGGTCAACCTCGCCCTTCTCGCCGCCCTCCAGGTGGCCCTGTGGGTCGTGTTCCGCCGCGTACGATCCCCGAAGACGGAGGTGGCGTGAGCGTCGAGGTCTTCGAACAACTTCGGCCTCGCCTCACCGGCATCGCCTACGGGATCCTCGGAAGCGTGATGGAGGCGGAGGACGTCGTCCAGGACGCCTGGCTGCGCTGGGCCGGTACCGACTGGGACCAGGTCCAGGAGCCGGCCGCCTACATGACGACGATCGTCACCCGCCTCTCCATCGACCGCCTCCGATCGGCGCGGGTGCGCCGGGAGAAGTACGTCGGGCCATGGCTGCCCGAGCCGATCGTCACCGAGCTCGAAGACGACCCCGCCGATGTCGTCGTCGAGGCCGAGAGCATCAGCCTGGCGCTGCTCACAGCCCTCGAGCGGCTCAATCCGGTGGAACGGGCGGTTCTGATCCTCCGGGAGGTGTTCGACTACGACTACGCCGAGATCGGGCCGATGGTCGGACGCCTCCCGGCCGCTTGCCGTCAGATCGCCGCCCGGGCGCGGGCGCGGGTCGGCGAGGTCCACCGGGCTCGACCCGTCGAGCCGGAGAAGCAGCGCGAGCTCGTCGAAGGGTTCATCTCCGCGGTGCTCGCCGGCGACGTCGACGGCTTGGCCAACAAGCTGGCAGCCGACGCCATCCTGTGGTCCGACGGCGGGAGCCGGCGACGGGCGGCACGCCATCCCATCCACGGCGCCATCAAGGTGGCGAGATTCCTCGTCAACGTGTTGCGGCGCGGCGCCTCCGAAGGAGGATCGGGGCGACTGGTCCGGGTGAACGGCGGACTGGCCGTGCGTCTCGAATTGGGCGGCGAGATCTACGGGATCATGGCCTTCGACATCGAGGACGGGGTGGTGACCGCTGTCCGCACCATCGTCAACCCGGAGAAGCTCCGCCACCTCGAAGCCGGCGCCGTCTAGGCGTGAGACCGGTAATAACTGAGGATCTGCAGCTCGGTAGCGAGGTCGACCTGGCGGATCTCGACTCCCGGTCCCACCTCGACGCGGGTGGGGGCGAAATTGAGGACCGAACGGACCCCCGCTTCGGCCAGCCTCTCCGCTACGGCCTGGGCGGCTGAGCCGGGCACGGCGATGATGCCGATGTCGATCCGGCCCTGGCGGCCGTCCGCGACCAGCTCGTCGAGCGGCTTCACCGGTGCGCCTCCCACCTCCTCGCCGACCTTCTCGGGGTCGATGTCGTAGAGGGCCACGACGCGGAACCCGCGGCGGGCGAAGCCTCCATAGTTGGCCAGGGCCCGTCCCAGGTTCCCGGCACCGACGACAGCGACGGACACGTCGGCGGTCAGGCCGAGTTCGGCCCGGATGTGGGCTCGAAGCCGGTCCACGTCGTACCCGACGCCGCGGATACCCGAAAACCCCAGCATGCTGAGATCCCGGCGGACTATGGCGGCGTTCGTGAATGCGGCGGCAGCCAGTTCCTCCGACGAGATGCTCTCCCGGTCCGACGTCGCCTCCAGCGCTCGCAGGTAGCGGGGGAGCCGGCGGATCGTGGCGCGAGGAAGAGATTCAGGCATCGACGACGCCGCCCTCCACCAGCGGCGGCTCGGTCGACCACGGGAAGTTGATCCACTTGTCGGTCCGGCGCCACACGTAGTCGCAGGACACGACCGAGGTCGGCTTTTCGTAGAGGACGGCGGTGCGCGACTCGGCCACCACCCCCGCGGAGAACTCGTGCACCGCCTTGAGTGTCAGGCCGGTGTCGGCCACGTCGTCCGCCACGAGTATGCGGGTGTCTGCCAGTTCCGCCGGGTCCAGATACGGCGGCAGGACCATTGGGACATCGAGGCGTTCCCCCACGCCCGTGTAGAACTCGAGGTTCATCACGTACAGGTTCTTCACCGAGAGGGCGTAGCCGAGCGAACCGGCCACGAACAGGCCGCCGCGGGCGATGGCGAGGATGATGTCGGGGCGGTACCCGCTCTCGGCCACCTGGGCGGCGAGTTCACGCACGGCCACGCCGTACTGCGCCCAGTCGAGGGTCTCTCTTTCCATGCCGGAACGGTAACGCCCACGCAAACTCCAGGGTGTCGCGGCGATTCCCCCCGGCGCCGGGGGACCGATATCCTCGGTGCCAGTGTCCTCTCCGTCCCTCCTCGTAGTCGGCGGCGGACCGTCGGGCTCGGCGGCCGCCTACTGGTTGGCCCGCGCCGGCCACGACGTGACCCTCGTGGAGAAGAAGGAGTATCCGCGGGACAAGACCTGCGGCGACGGGCTCACCCCTCGGGCCATTCTCCAGCTCTCCGACATGGGCTTCGACTTCGACGTGCCCACGTTCCATCGCATCGACGGGCTCCGCTCCTACGCCGGTGACTCGCTGATGCTGGAGATGGCCTGGCCCCAGCACTCCCGTTTCCCCGATTGGGGAGGGGTGATCCGGCGGCGGGACCTCGACCAGCAGGTCGCCGCCCTCGCCGAGAAGCAGGGAGTCCAGGTGCGCCAGAAGACCGAGGCCAAGCCGGTGGTGGAGAATGGCCTCCTGGTGGGCGTCGACCTGGTCAGCGGAGACGAGACCGAGCGCGTCCAGCCGGAGATGGTCGTGATCGCCGACGGCTCACTCGACCGTTTCGGCCGCGAGCTGGGTGTCACCCGGCGCAAGGACTACCCGATGGGCCTCGCCGCCCGGGGCTATTACCGCTCGCCCCGGTCGTCCGACCGGTTCCTCGAGAGCCAACTGGATCTGCGCGACGACTCCGGCGCCACGATGCCCGGCTACGGCTGGGTCTTCCCGCTCGGAGACGGCACCGTCAACGTGGGTGTCGGGCTCCTCTCCACCTTCAAGCGGTGGAAGCACGTGAACACGACCCGCATGATGAACGACTACGTCGACCATTCGGCTCCTGACTACTGGGACCTCGGCGAGCATTCGATGGTCTCCAAGCCCGAGGGCGGGAAGCTGACGATGTCGTTCTCGAAGGGGCCGCTCGTGGGCCCGAACTGGCTCGTGATCGGCGACGCCGCCGGGGCGATCAACCCGTGGAACGGCGAAGGGATCTCCTACGCATACGAGACCGGCCGACTAGCGGCGCGCTATGTCTCCGAGGCGGTCGCCGCCGACGACCCGTCCCTGCTCTACCGGTACCGCCAGCACCTCGACGACGAATACGGGCTCTACTACAAGATGGCCCGGATCTTCGTGAAGCTCATCGGCAACCCGTCGGTCATGCGCACCCTGGCCCACGTCGGCCTGCGCAACCGCCCGCTGATGGAATGGACCCTGAAGGTGATGGCGAACCTCCTCGACGAAGACGAAAAGGGCATCGGCGAAGCCGCCTACCACATGCTGGCCGCCCTGGTCCGCCCCCTCCCCGTGAATTAGGGAAGTCGGGCCCGGCCTCGTGCCGAGGCGTGACCTACCACCTACCACCTACCACCCGCGACCTGAATTGCCGCCTGCCGACTGAGGTTGTCGACTTCAGCCTCGGGACTCCTTGGCCCTAGAGTCAGGAGGGCAATGACGTTGGCCGACTACCTACCGATCGCGTTCATGCTGCTCCTGGCGATCGTGTTCGTCGCCATTTCGCTTCTCATCTCCCGCTTCGTCGCTCCCAGTCGGCCTACGCCCGAAAAGCTGGCCCCCTACGAGTCGGGCATCATCCCCGAGATCGAGCCGGCCCAGCGCTTCCCGGTGCAGTTCTATCTCGTGGCGATGCTGTTTGTGATCTTCGACGTCGAGATCGTGTTCCTCTTCGCCTGGGCGGCGCAGTGGGACCGTCTCGGCTGGTACGGGATCGCCGCCGTGGGCATCTTCACGCTGTTCGTCCTCGAGACCCTGATCTACGTGTGGAAGCGCGGGGCCCTCGACTGGAACGTGAAGGTGCGCCGCCGCTACGCCCGCGATGTGAGCGAGGAGGCCGCCTGATGCCCCCTGCGATTCCCGGCGTACTGACCACGACGATCGACAAGGTGGCCGCTTGGGCGCGGACACGCTCCATGTTCCCGGTCACCTTCGGTCTGGCTTGCTGCGCCATCGAAATGATGGCCACCGGCACGGCCCATTACGACCTCGCCCGGTTCGGCATGGAGGTCTTCCGGGCCTCCCCCCGCCAGGCCGACCTGATGATCGTCGCCGGGCGCCTCAGCCAGAAGATGGCGCCGGTGCTGCGTCAGGTGTACGACCAGATGCCGGAGCCGAAGTGGGTCATCTCGATGGGCGCCTGCGCCTCGACCGGCGGGATGTTCAACAACTACGCCCTGGTGCAGGGGGTCGACGAGGTCGTCCCCGTCGACATATACGTCCCGGGTTGCCCTCCCAACCCCCAGTCGCTGATGCACGGCATCCTCACCCTGCACGAAAAGATCATGTCCGGGGAGATCGCGTCGTGACCGACGACAAGGCGGGATCGGGCGGCGCCGGCCCCACCGACATCGCCAGCGCCGCCAAGCTGCAGGCACCCGGGCGGCATCCGACCGAACGGCTCACCCCGATGCCCGGAGCGGTTCCAGAACTCGTGCCGAAGGACCCGGACGAGTTCCTGGCCGGCTTGCTGGAAGGCTTCGACGGCGCCGAACTGCTCGACTCCCATGGCCAGGACGTAGTCCGCCTCGACCCGAGCCGCTGGCTCGAGTTCGCCCAGGCGGCGCATGATGCCGGCTTCGAGATGTGCGCCGACATCACCGCCGTCGACTGGTTCCGCCACCGCTTCCCGCGCTTCGAAGTGGTGGCCAATCTGCTGTCTCATCAGCACCGCCGCCGCCTGCGAGTGATCCTGCCCGTGCCCGAGGAGGAGCCGCATGTCCCGTCGGTGGTGTCGGTGTGGCCCGGGGCGTCGTTTCCCGAGCGCGAGGTCTACGACATGTTCGGGATCGTCTTCGACGATCACCCGGACCTGACCCGGATCCTCATGCCCGACGACTGGGAGGGACACCCGCTGCGCAAGGACTACAACGTCGGAGCCGTCCCGGTCCAGTTCAAGGGGAACAGGAAGGCGACATGACCGAGACCCGCGATTACGAGTCGAAGACCGTCGACCTGTGGGCCAGCGGCACCGAGGAACTGCCGTTCGACCCGACCGACGAAGGCCGCCAGGAGATGGGGCCATACGACACTCCTGAAAGGCTGCGGGAGCAGTTCGGGCGGGTCATCGCCGATGACTACATGTACGAGGAGGAGGACCTCGAGGACGACCGGATGCTGCTCAACATGGGCCCGCAGCATCCCTCGACCCACGGCGTCCTCCGCCTGCAGGTGGAGCTGGAAGGCGAGGTCATCCGCCGGACTCGACCCATCATCGGCTACCTCCACACGGGGATGGAGAAGACCGCCGAGACCCTCACCTTCCTCCAGGGCCCCACCAACGTCACCCGGATGGACTACCTGGCTCCGCTCCACAACGAACTCGTCTTCTCGATGGCGGTGGAGAAGCTCCTCGAGATCGAGGTGCCGCCGCGGGCTCAGGCCATCCGCCTTTTGATGACCGAGCTCAACCGGATCTCCTCGCATCTCGTCGCCCTGGCCACCAACGGCATGGACATCGGCGCCCTCTCGATGATGCTCTATGGGTTCCGCGAGCGGGAGATGATCCTCGCCTTCTTCGAGAAGACGACCGGGCTGCGTATGAACCACAACTACATCCGGCCCGGCGGGGTCTCGGTCGACCTTCCGCCCGGATGGCGCCAGGACGTGATGGAGATCGTCGAGACGATCCCCGAGCGGATCAAGGGCTATCACGACCTCCTGACCAACAACCCGATCTGGCTGGAGAGGACCAAGGGCGTGGGAATCATCACCGCCGACGAGTGCCGAGCCTATGGCGTGACCGGTCCCACCCTGCGGGCCGCCGGCGTCCCCTGGGATCTGCGCAAGTCCATGCCCTACCTCGGGTTCGAGGACTACGAGTTCGATGTCCCGGTCGGCGAGAACGGCGATGTCTTCGACCGCTACATGATCCGGATGCTCGAGATCGAAGAGTCGTGCAAGATCGTCCGCCAGGTCGTGGATCGGATGCCGAAGGGAAACTATCGGGTCGACGATCGCAAGATCACCCCACCACCCCGGGCTCGCATCGACGAGTCGATGGAAGCCCTCATCCACCACTTCAAGATCTTCACCGAAGGCTTCAAGGTCCCTGCGGGCGAGACCTACGTCGCCATCGAAAGCCCCCGTGGAGAGCTCGGCTGTTACCTCGTCTCCAACGGCGAGGCGAAGCCCTGGCGCATGCACTTCCGCGGCCCGAGCTTCTACAACATCCAGGGCCTTCCGATCATGATGGCCGACTCCCTCGTCGCCGACACGGTGGCGTCGATCGCCTCGATCGACCCGGTGATGGGCGACGTGGACAGGTGAGTCGGAAGTCAGCGGTGGGGATGTCAGCGGGCTAGTGCTGAACGCCGATTGACTGCCGTCTGCCGACTGCCGACCGGATTTACGACTGGGGTGCCGATTCGGCACCGCACCTAGGGGGTTCCTATTCTCCAGCCCAGTATGTCTGACTGGTCCGAAGCCACCCTCGAACGGGCACGCCAGATAATCGCCCGGTACCCCGAGAAGCGCTCGGCAGTCATGCCGCTTCTGTACCTGGCGATGGCCGAGGAGGGATGGCTGACCGACCACGGGATCGAGCAAGTGGCGGAGCTGCTCGACCTCACTCCCGCCCAGGTCCTCTCCGTCGCCTCCTTCTACACCATGTACAAGCGGGAGCCGGTGGGGCGCTACCTCATCTCTGTATGCACTTCGATCTCCTGCATGCTCTGCGGGAGTGACGACGTCCTCCATGCCGTGGAGGACGAAGCCGACACACCGGCAGGGGAGACCGATGAGGACGGCCTCATCTCAGTCGAGCACGCCGAATGCCTGGGGGCGTGCGGCGGCGCCCCGGTCGTGCAGGTCAACTACGAGCTGATCGAGGGGATAACCCCCGAGAAGGCGAGGGAGCTTGTGCGGTGGCTGCGCAACGCCACGCCCGCCGTCGTCAACACAGACGAGATGCAGGAACTGTTCGGCGGGCAGCGCAGCTTCGACTGGGCGATCCCCACAGAAGACGGAGCGCTCGGGCCCTACCCGGCCTTCCAACCCTACGGAACCGTGGGACAGGATCGGCGATCGTGACAGTGACGACCTCCTTCGAACGTCCGCTGGTCGTCACCAAGCGGATGGTCGAATATCCGGCCGACTCCCACACCCTCGAGCGGTATCAGGCGACCGGTGGCTACGAAGGTGCCCGAAAAGCCCTCGAGATGACCCGCGACGAGCTGGTCGAGCTCGTCAAGGAGTCCGGCCTCCTCGGTCGCGGCGGTGCCGCCTTCTCCGCCGGGATGAAATGGAGCCTGCTCGCGCCGGCCCGTCCCGCCTACCTGATCGTCAACGGCGACGAGTCCGAGCCCGGCACCTTCAAGGACCGTCAACTGATCGAACGAGACCCCCACCAGATCGTCGAGGGCACGATCATCGCCGCCTGGGCCAACGAGGTGAATCACGCCTTCATCTACATCCGGGGCGAGTACGCCAAACCTGCCCGGCGCCTCCAGGCGGCGATCGATGAGGCCTACGCCGCCGGCATCCTCGGCGAAAACGTCCTCGGCACCGGGTACAGCCTGGAGATCACGGTGCACCTCGGGGCGGGTGCCTACATCTGCGGCGAGGAGACGGCGCTGATCAATTCGCTGGAGGGCCGCCGGGGGGAGCCCCGTCTCAAGCCTCCGTATTTCCCGGCCGCCATCGGCCTCTACGGCAAGCCCACGATCGTCAACAACATCGAGACGGTCTCCAACCTGCCCCACATCGTCGTGAACGGGGCCGAGTGGTACAAGGGCCTCGGCCACGCCGAGGACACCGGCACGTTCATGATCTCCCTGTCCGGGCACATCAACCGCCCTGGCAACTACGAGCTGCCCCATGGCATCACCTGGCGGCAGCTCTTCGAGGAGGTCGGCGGAGGCATCCGCGACGGCAACAAGCTGAAGATGTGGATCCCGGGCGGGGCCTCCGCTCCCTGGTTCACGCCCGAGGAGCACCTCGACCTCGAGATCACCAAGGGCGCCGCCGCCGGCGCCGGCTCGATGCTCGGGTCGGGGGCGGTGATCGTGATGGACGAAACGACCTGCGTCGTGCGCGCCGCCGAGCGTGTCGTCCGCTTCTTCGCCCACGAGTCCTGCGGCGAGTGCACTCCCTGCCGGGAGGGGACTTCGTGGCTCGAGATGATCCTGCGCCGGATCGAAGCCGGGCAGGGGCGGCCCATCGATGCCGACCTGCTCCTCGACGTGTCCGACAACATCAACATCGGGCTCACGTTCCCGCCCCGACAGACCACCATCTGCCCGCTGGGGCCGTCGGCCACCTCTCCGATCATGTCGATCATGAACTACTACAAGGACGAGGTGCTCGAGCACATCCACGGCGGAGGGTGCCCGTTCAAGTGAGCAGCCGGAAGTCGGAAGTCGGAAGTCGAGATCGTGACTACTGAGAACCAGGTCGAGACGCTCAAGATCACCGTCGACGGGATCGAGATGGAGGCCGAAAAGGGCGACCTCCTGATCCGCGTCGCCCAGGAGAACGGCGTCTACATCCCACGCTTCTGCTGGCACCCGCGGATGCGGCCCGTCGGCATGTGCCGCATGTGTCTCGTTCAGGTCGAAGGCCCCCGCGGCCCGATGGTCGTGCCCGCCTGCACCACCCCGGTGGCCGACGGGATGGTCGTCGACACCCAGAACGACACGGTCGCCAAGGCCCAAGAAGGTGTCCTCGAGTACCTTCTCATCAATCACCCCCTCGACTGCCCGGTGTGCGACCGCGGCGGGGAGTGCCCGCTCCAGGATCAGACGATGTCCTACGGGCCGGGGGAGACCCGCTTCGTCGAGGAGAAGCGGCACTACGAGAAGCCCATCCAGATCTCCGACCTCGTCCTGCTCGACCGGGAGCGCTGCATCCTCTGCGCCCGCTGCACCCGCTTCTCCGAGGAGGTGTCTGGCGACCCGCTGATCGAGTTCATCGGGCGCGGCTACAACACCCAGGTCAACACCTTCCCCAACGAACCCTTCCGTTCCTACTTCTCGGGCAACACCGTCCAGATATGCCCGGTGGGAGCCCTCCTCGGCGCCCCGTACCGGTTCCGGGCCCGCCCCTGGGACTTGCGCGAGGTGGCGTCGACCTGCCCGCATTGTTCGGCGGGTGACTCGATCACTGTCCAGGTGTCACAGAACGAGGTCCTGCGCCTGCTCGGAGTGGACAACCCCCACACGAACCAGAGTTGGCTGTCGGACAAGTGCCGATTCGGGTACGAGTTCGTCAACTCGTCGGAGCGGTTGGCAGCGCCGCTGGTGCGGGGCAGCGACGGCGAGCTCCACGAGACGACCTGGGTCGAAGCCCTCGACATCGTCGCCGACCGCATCGGCGCCATCATCCGCGAGCACGGCGGCGGCGCGATCGCCGGCCTGGGCGGCGCCCGGGGCACCAACGAGGACGCCTACGCCTTCTCCAAGTTCATGCGCACCGTTGTCGGGTCGAACCACCTCGACGCCCGCATGGACGACGCCCCGGCCTCCCAGTTCCTCGCCGCCGTCGTGGACCGCGCCCTGATCGATGACATCGACTCGGCGGCCACCATCGTGGTATGGGGACCGGACCTCAAAGAGGAGCACCCCACTCTCTATCTGCGGGTGCGGGCAGCCGCCACCGGGTTCGACCCCAACCAGGTGGTGTCCAACTCCGACGGCCTCAAGATCCGCGGGCCTGGGGCCCGCCTCATCATCATGCACCCCCGCCGCACGGGCCTCGACGACGTGGCCCGCCACGTCCTCCGCTACCGCCCCGGGGCGGGTGGAGAACTGCTCACCGCCCTCATGGGAGGCGACCATCCCGAGATCGACGAAGCCCTGGCCGCCGGGCCGGTGGTGGCCCTCATCGGCCAGACCGGGCTGACAGAGGACCCCCGGCTCGCCGAGAACGTGGCGGCCTGGCTGCGGGACAAGGGAGCCAAGATCCTGCCTCTCGCCCGGCGCGCCAACACCTTCGGCGCCCTCGACATGGGCGTGGCTCCCGACCTGCTGCCCGGGCGGGTTCCGGTCAGCGACGGCCTCGAGGCCTGGGGCGAGATCCCCACCACCGTCGGTCGTGACACCCGCGGCATCCTCGAGGGTCTCCGCGACGGCGACCTCAAGGGCCTCATCCTGATGGGCGCCGACCCGGTGGCCGACGTCCCCGATTCGGAGTTGGCGGTCGAAGGTCTGGCGAACGCCGAGTTCGTCGTGGCCATCGACATGTTCCACACCGAGTCCACGGCCCACGCCGACGTGATACTCCCCGCACTGGGGTTCGCCGAGAAGGAAGGGACAGTCACCAACCTCGAGGGCCGGGTCCAGAAGGTCAACGACATCGTCGCCGGCGAGGGTCAGTCCCGCGCCGACTGGTCGATCCTCGACGACATCGCCCGGCGCCTCGGCAGGGAACTCGGCTTCGCCACCGCCGCTGAGATCGCCAAGGAGATCTCGGAGGTGGCGCCGGCGTACCGCGGCATCACCTGGGACCTCCTCGAATGGGAGGAGCCGATGGGCGCCGTCGTGCCCTACGGGGACGCCACCCAGCCGCTCCAGTACGTGCCGGTGGCGACGTCGCTGCCGACCGTCGCCGCCGAGATGGTCCTGCATTCGTCTCGCACCCTCTACGACGACGGCGTGCTGATGCGTCACACGCCGTGGCTCCATCGCCTGGCGCCGGGGGCTGCGGCCTACCTGCACCCCGACGACGCCTTCCGACTCGGGGCACGGGAGGGCCACCGCGTCCTGCTCCAGACGAAGAAGGTGGAAGCCGAATTGGAGGTGCGCCTCGACGAGACCCTCCACCGGGGCGTGGTCTACGTGCCCTTAAATCAGCCCGAGGGCCCCCGCCTGGGCTCCGACCCGATCGTACGGGTGACGGCTGTTGGGTAGTCGGGGTGACCGTCGCGGGTGGTAGGTGGTAGGTGGTAGGTCGCTACTACGCGGCGGCAGCCGACTGTGTTGATTTCCCGAGCTTCGCTCGGGTGGGGGGACGACCCCCCATACCCCCCGCGCGTCGGCGTACCGGCGTAACGAGGTGGTCGCGCGAGTCTGGGGACCGGGACACCGCCCGGATCGCGTCGGCTGCCGCCACTCGGCTGGTCCCAGGCCCACTAGGTGGTTCGAATGACCTTGCTCAGTCCCCGCGGGGATTCTGGGTCCAGGCCGCGGGCGAGGGTGGCCGAGCGGGCGTAGCTCTGGATCACCGGAGCGGACACGATCGGCGACAGCCACGGCTCCACCTGCGGCATCTCTACCACGATGTCCCCCGGTACCCCTCCCACGTCGGAGAGGGTCACCACGTGAGCGCCTCGCTCCTGCATGTCGGCGGCCAGGGTCGCCAGCTGGTCGAAGGTCGGTCCGGCGGTGGCGATGACCAGGACGGGGAACCCCTCGTCCACCACCGCCACCGGCCCGTGGAGGAAATCGGCGGCGGAGAAGGGCTGGGCGACGAGATAGGCCATCTCTTGAAGCTTCAGCGCCCACTCGAACACCGTGGAGATGTGGTAGCCGCGCCCGACCACCGCGCACCTCTCGGCATCGGCGAGCACGTCGACTGCCGCTTCCAGGTCGGTCGCGCGGTCGAGGGCTTCCTGTAGCCGATCCGGCAGGCAGGCCAGCGGCTCCATATCGTCTCCAGCGAAAGCCAGGCTGGCGAGCGCCACCGCTGCCAACTGGGTGGTGTAGGTCTTGGTGGCCGGGATCCCGCGCTCCGGGCCGGCGGCGAGGTCCATAACACACCCGGCCCGGGAGGCGAGAGGGGAGGCCGGGTCGTTGGTGATGGCGAGCGTGGGCCGACCTTGCCGCACAGCCTCGGCGAGCACCTCGACCAGGTCGGGTGATTGACCAGATTGGGAGATCCCCACGACGAGGGCGCCGGTCAGGTCGGGAGGCGATTGGAGAGGCCCGAACAGCGACGGCGTGGTGAGTCCTACCACGAGGCGGTTGCGGGCCCCCCACACGTACTGGGCGTAGCGGGCGGCGTTGTCGGAGGTGCCGCGGGCGGCGATCACCACGTGGGTCGCGCCTTCCGTGAGCGAGGCCAGGTCGGCGACGAGGCCCGAGTTCCGCTCCAGCATCCGGTCTACTGCCGCTGGCTGTTCGTGGATCTCGTCGAGGACACTCATCCAGTCACCTCTCCCACACCACCTCGCCGCCGATCGCCGTGGCGACCACATGGAGGTCGTCGTCGAGGAGGACGGCGTCGCCCGGGTCGGGTCGGTAGCCGACGATGGCCGCCGGGGTGGTCGACGCCATCGCCGCAAGATCGTCGAGGGAGCAGCCGGTGGCCCTGCGCATGACGGCGACCACCCGGTCCAGCGTGGCCGCGCTCCCCGCCAGGGCCCCGTCGGTGTTGCGGACGACTCCGTCGGATACGGTCACTTCCACCGGGCCGATCTTGTAGGGGCCGTCGGGGAGGCCGGCGGCCGCCATGGCGTCGGTGACGAGGGCGATGCGCCCGGGTCCCAGCGTCCTCCAGGCGAGGCGCAGCATCGTGTCGGCCACGTGGACGCCGTCGGCGATCAGCCCGCACGTGACCCGGTCGTCGGCCAAGATCGCCGCGGCCACGCCCGGTGACCTGTGGTCGAGCCCGGACATGGCGTTGAAGAGGTGGGTGGCGTGACGCACGCCCCATCCGAACGCGGCCTGCGCTTCGGCGGCCGTTGCGTCGGAGTGGCCGATCGACACGATCACTCCGGCGTCGAGGAGGCAACGGACGACCGGCTCCGCCCCGGCGAGCTCCGGGGCGATGGTCACCATCTTCGGTGGGCCTGCCGCGATCAGTCGCTCGGCCCATTCCAGCGTCGGTTCCTGCAAGACCTCGAGCGGGTGGGTGCCGCGGCGCCGCGGCGAGATCACCGGGCCTTCGACGTGCACGCCGAGGGGCATGGCGCCGGTGAATCCGGCAGGCGGCCCGGCGGCGACGACCGACATCGCTTCGATCGCCACTTCCACCGGACTGCTGATCACGGTGGGCAAGAAGGCGGTGACCCCATGGCGGGGAAGGAGTCTGGCGACGTCCCAGATCGACGTCGGGTCGGTGGTGAAGTCGAACCCGTAGGCGCCGTTGACCTGGATGTCCACGAGGCCGGCTAGGACGTGGCCGTCGTTGCGGCCGAACGGACTGGTCATGTGACTACTCCGTGTCCGCGGGGATAGAGGCCCGGAATCGCCGCCGGGAGCTTCCCTCGGGCCGGCACGCGCCCGAATAGGACGTCCGCTAGGGCGTCCATCGACGGCGGAAGAATGCTGTAGGTGCACAGGTGGGTCCCTGCCGACGGATAGGCGGCCAGGTCGAACGGCGTGCGGAGGGCAACGGTGACCACCGGCTTTCCCGTCGCCAGCAACGCGTCGACGAGGGCTGCCTGCTCCGCCCCGGCCGTGATCGTGCCGGCCACTACCGCGTCGGCGTCGGCGGCGGCCTCTGCCACCGCGGAGATGTCGTGGCGGCTCGGAGGATGGTCGGTGACGATCTCGGTCACCTCGGGGTGATGGCGCCGCAGCGCCGCCGCCAGGAGGGGAGGAACGGTCGACGACGTGTCGGCGGGAGTCAGGTCGATCGGACGAGGCATCACAGCCAGAAGCCTTCCGGTCGGCGACAGCGGCAGCATCCGAGGCTCGTCGCGCACCAACGTGATGGACCGGAGGGCCACCTCTCGAGCGAGCGCCTGGTGCTCGGCCGAGGAGACGGTCTCGAACTCCGGACGGGGGAACTGCGCCACCCACTGGCGGAGCCGCTGCACCCTGTCCCGCGACGCCTGCATCGCCGAGGAGTCGATCAGGCCGCGGGCCACCGCCAGGTCGAGGCCGGCGCGGAGCCGCTCCTGGGCATCCAGGTCGGGCGTGGTGAGGAGGAGGTCGACGCCGGCCTTCACCGCGGCGATGGCATCGACGATCTGGCCGACCCCCTGGGGCAAAGCCCGCATGTCCAAGGCATCGGTCATCACGACCCCGTCGAAGCCCAGTTCCCGGCGCAACAGCCCGTTCACCGCTGCCTCCGACAATGAGGTCGGCAGGTCGTCGCTTCCGGTGACGGAAGGGAGGGCGTAGTGGCCGATCATGAACGCCGGGACACCGGCGGCGATCGCCGCCCGGAACGGCACCAGTTCCACGGCGTCGAGGCGGTCCCGGTCCAGTTCGAGGTGGGGGAGCTCGTGATGGGGATCGACCACGGCCTCGCCCTTTCCGGGGAAGTGCTTGGCAGTGGGTGCCACGCCCGCCGACTTCAAGCCGGAGACCGTCGCCGCCGCCAGCTCGGCGACGACGTCGGGGTCGTCGGAGAACGCCCGGGTGCCGAGCGACGGGTTGTGGGGGTTGGAGGCGACGTCGCACACGGGGGCGTAGTTCACGGTCACCCCGAGGGCGCGCATCTCGGTGCCGACCGCCTCTCCCACCCGGCGGGCCAGGTCGGCGTCGCCGACGGCACCCAGCGCCATCGCTCCCGGGAACTGTGTCGTATCGGCGCCGAGGCCGATGAGTTGGCCCGTCTCCTGGTCGGCGGCGACGAGGAGGGGAAGGCCGTCGGGCGAGGGGGCGTGGAGCGCGGAGGTCAGCTCGGCCACCTGTTCGGCCGACTCCACGTTCGTGTGGGGAAACAGGGTGACGGCGACGATGCCGTCTTCGGAGATGGAGCGGATGACAGAAGCCGGGGCCTTTTGCCCCTGGAACGAGGTGATCAGATAGGGGTCGCCACGCACGCCACTCTCACCTCTCGACCAGCCCGCCCAGCAGCCCTCCCCCGAAGGAACCGCTGCGGGCGCCGGGAACACGCCACAGGCACCACCAGCGTCACGAAAGCACCGGCGGTCAGCAGATGCGAATCCTGGCCCGGCTCCCGACGAGTCCGTTGAGTCGGACGGTGAATGTGGCCACCGTCGAGTCCAAGAGAGGACCACGAGGTGCAAGTCATTCCCGCACTTTGGAACCTGGAAATGGCGTGCGTGTCAGCTGGTTACCGTGGATCATCAGGCCGGAACCTTTGCCGTCCGCTCCACGTCTACTACACAGTGTCCTGCTCGGCATCGGGAGGGAAATGTCCAAAAAAACTGCTCTCTGGCTCCTCGTCCTCGCCCTGATCCTCGCCGCCTGCGGAGGGGGAGGGAGCACGGCGGACTCCGCCACCGGCGACACGGAGGGCGGGGAGGAGACCTCGACCGAAGGGTCGAACGAAGAATCGTCGTCGGAGGGATCCGACGACGCCCAGACCCTGGCCGAGTTCTTCGGCTGGGACGCGTCGGCAGATCAGGCCGCCATGGAGGCCCAGTTCCGCGAGCGAGAGGTTCGCATCCAGGAGGCCATCCGCCAGTGCATGGCCGAACAGGGCTTCGAGTACCAGCCGATGCTGCCCCCTGAGCGGGGAGTCGTCGTCGACGCAGGTGGAGAGTCACACGAGGAGTGGGTCGAGGAGCACGGCTTCGGTGTCACCACCTGGTTCGGGAACGAAGAGGAATTCGAGGACGAGGGTGTCGCCTGGGAGGACCCCAACCAGGAGATGCTCGACGCCATGTCCGAGGCCGAGCGCCAGGCTTGGTACGAGGCCCTGTACGGGACCGAAGAAGAGCAGATGGCAGACACGACGGTCACGATCGACGAGGAGACCGGGGAGACCATCTACTACAGCACCGGATTCGGCGCCGGCTGCCAGGGGCAGGCCTATGAAGCCGAATACGGCAAGTCCCAGGAGCTGTGGGAAGAACTGAACCCGGCGATGGAAGAGATGTGGCAGCGGATCGAGGCCGATCCGCGGGTCGTCGAAGCCAACGAGAACTGGGCCGCCTGCATGCAAGAGGCCGGGTACGAGGTGACCACTCGCAACGAGATGTACGAAACGGTGTACCAGGATTTCCAGGCTCGGCTCGAGGAGATCACCGGAGGGAACACCTACGTCGATCCCTTCGAGGGGTGGACCGAAGAGGAGATCAACGCCTTCTTCGAGGAGAAATCCCAGGAGGAGATCGACGCCTTCTTCGAGGAGGCGGAGAGGGCCGCCATGGAGAACGTCGACATGGAGGCCGTTCGCGCCCTGCAGCAAGAGGAGATCGACATGGCGGTCAAGGACCTCGAGTGCGGCAAGCAGATGGAGGAGGTCTACCAGGAGGTGTCGGCGGAGTACGAGTCCGACTTCATCGCCGAGCATCGCGAGACCCTCGAGCAGATCCGTGAGCTCGAGCAGGGCTGAGACCGGAGTCTGTTGTCGACCGTGAGCCGCAACAGACTCCTCATCCTGGTGGTCGCTGCCGTCGTGGCCGCCGCCGGGGTCGGCTGGTACTTCGGGTCCCAGATCCGCTCTCCGGCGGAGATCGCCGCTGAGGCGGAGCCGCCTCCGCCTTCCAACATCACCGTCGAGGTGGTGCGGGAGGAGCTGTCGGCGGACATCGTGACCCGCGGTGACATCGTCTTCGACGACCCGATCTCCCTATCGCTGTCCGGCTCGTTCGCCCAGCAGCCCGAGCGGCTGGTCGTCACGCAGTCGGTCGAGGAAGACACCGAGCTCGCCGAAGGCGACGTAGCAGTGGAGGTGGTGGGCCGTCCCGTCTTCCTCCTCCAGGGAGACATCCCCATGTACCGGGACCTGCGGCCCGGCGCCACGGGAGACGACGTCCTGCAGCTGGAAGAAGCCCTGACCCGCTTGGGCTTCTTCGTCGGGACACCCGACGAGACGTGGGACGAGGCGACCGGCGCTGCCGTGGCCGCCTGGTACGAGCAAGCCGGCTACCGCCCCAACGGCCTCTCCGAAGAGGACGAAGCGGCGCTCTCGGCTGCACGAGATCGAGTGCGGGCTGCCGAGTCGGCCCTGGCCGACTCCGAGTCCGCCCTTCGTGAGGCCCAGCGGGGTACCGGTGCCTCGGCGATAGCCAGTGCCGAGGCGGAGTTGGCCGACGCTCGCCGCGCCTTGGAGTTGGCCGAGATCGACGCCGCCCGCGCCAACGAGTTGGCTGCTCGGGCCGTCGCCGACGCCGAGGCTGAGCTGGCCCGGGCGCAGGCCGACCTGACCGCGGCGCAGGAGGCGCTCGCCGCCGGGCAGCAATCCGACCCACCGCCCACCGCCGAGGAACTGGCCGCTCTCGAACAGACGGTCGTGGAGGCGGAGGCAGCCGTCGCTACGGCCGAGGGCGCACTCGACCAGGCCGAGTTCGAAGTGGACCGCACCAAAAAGGAGCAGGAGGCGCTGGTTGCCGCTGCTCGCGACCGTGTCGACGTCGCCGAAGCTTCCCTCTCCGACGCTCGAAGGGGCGTGGACACCGCTCCGCTGCGGCGTCAGATCGACTCGGCACGCCAGGAGCTCGATGCCGCTCGCCAGGAGCTCGCCGAGCTCGAGTCCGAGCTGGGCACCTGGCTCGTCTCGGCCGAGGTCATCTTCCTTCCCCGGCTGCCTGTCAGGGTCGACGCCGTGCAGGCGGCTCGCGGTTCCATCATCGAAGGAACGTTCCTCACCGTCTCCGGCTCCGAGCTCGCCCTCCGCTCGTCGGTCCTGGAGAGAGACGCCCCTCGGGTCGAGGTCGGAATGGCCGTGGAGATCGAGAACCCCGAGACCGGCGAGGTGATCCCCGGGGTCGTCTCGGTCAAGGCAGAACGGGCCGGCACCAACGGCGTGGCCGACGACCGGGTCTACCTCGAGATCACGCCCGAGTCGATCCCCGACGAGATCATCGGGGCCAACGTCCGCGTCACGATCCCCGTCAGCTCGACCGGGGGAGCGGTGCTGGCGGTCCCTGCCGCGGCCCTGTCGGCCACCGCCGACGGCTCGACGATCGTCCAGGTCGAAGAGGAGGGCGGGACCCTCCGCACCGTGACGGTCGAGCCGGGCCTGGCCGCGGGTGGGCTGGTCGAGGTGATCCCGCTCGACGGCGAGCTCGCCGAAGGCGACCTCGTGGTCGTGGGAATCGAGCAAGGCACCGCCCCCCAGACGGCGGAGGACGACACGGAGGACGCCGAGGAGTCGTGACCGCCCCGGTCGTGGAGTTACGCCGCGTCAGCCGGGTGTTCCCGGCGGGCGACGTGTCGGTACCCGCCCTCGTCGACGCCGACCTCGTCGTCGAACAGGGCGATTACGTGGCGGTCGTCGGACCGTCGGGTTCGGGCAAGTCGACGATGCTCAACATCCTCGGTCTGCTCGACCGGCCCACCGATGGGGCTTACCTCCTCGAAGGGATCGACACGTCGACGCTGAACGAAGGCCAGCGGGCAGGACTGCGCAGCCAGCGGATCGGTTTCGTGTTCCAGTCCTTCCACCTCCTCTCTCACCGCACGGTGCTGGAAAACGTCCTCCTCGCCACGATCTACAACCGCATGCCCCGTTCCGAGCGCCTCCCCGCCGCCGAGGAGGCACTGCGCCGAGTCGGGCTCGGCCATCGGATGGAGTTCCTTCCCACCCGTCTCTCGGGCGGCGAGCGTCAGCGGGTGGCCATCGCCCGTG
The DNA here is from genome assembly GCA_036380875.1 of Acidimicrobiia bacterium. GTDB lineage: Bacteria > Actinomycetota > Acidimicrobiia > Spongiisociales > ZC4RG35 > ZC4RG17. The sequence goes on along the minus strand of DASVDX010000062.1, from coordinate 23,201 downwards.
CCATCGTCACCCGCCCCGCCCTCCTCTTGGCCGACGAGCCGACCGGCAACCTCGACTCGGCCACCGGCGAGTCCGTCCTCGCTCTCTTCGACGAACTCCGCAACGACGGGTTGACGCTCGTCGTCGTGACCCACGACGATAAGGTCTCTCAGCACGCCGAACGCCACGTCCGTCTCCGCGACGGCCGGATCGAGCAGGCAGCATGACCGAGGCGATCATCACCGACCCGCCCGACACGCGGCCGGAGGTGGCGCCGGCGCGCATGGCGGTGCGCGATCTCCTGTCGGAGGCAGTGGCCGGGATCTTCGCCCGGCCCGGACGCACCGTGCTCACCGTGCTCGGCACCGTCCTCGGCATCGGGGCGCTGGTGGCGACTCTGGGTGTGGCCAAGACCGCCGGCAACCAGATCGTCGGCCGGTTCGACGAACTGTCCGCCACCTCCGTGGTGGTGACCAACGAGCAGGGGTTCTTCGGTGGCGGCGGGCCGCGCGCTCGCATTCCTCCTGACGCCGAGGAGCGCCTCATGCGTCTCAACGGGGTGAACGCGGCCGGGGCGATGGGAACCGTCGACGTCGGCGGGGCCCTCGTGCGGTCGGTGCCGATCCCGGACCCCCTCGCCCAGACCGAGTTCCAGATGAGTATCTACGCCGCCACCCCCGGCTTGCTCGACGCGGTTCGAGGGACTCTCCTCACCGGGCGGTGGTTCGACGGCGGCCACTCGGAGAGGGCGGACCGGGTGGCGATACTCGGCCCGGGGGCGGCCCAGCGGCTCAACATCACCAGGGTCGAACAGCAGCCGGTGATCTTCATCGGCGAAGACCCGTTCGTCGTGATCGGGATCATCGACTCGGTTCAGCGCCAGCCGGGGCTGCTCAGCGCCGTCATCATCCCCGAGGGCACCGCTCGCGAGCTGTACGACTACACATCGGCGACGACGGTGCAGATCGACGTCGAGGTCGGTGCTGCCTCCCTGATCGCCGAGCAGGCACCGATCGCCCTGAACCCCAACGAGCCGGGCTTGCTGAGGGTGCAGAAGCCGCCGGAGCCGGAAGACTTGCGCCGGGAAGTGGAGAGCGACGTCAACGCCTTGTTCCTCGTTCTAGGGGGTGTCGCCTTGCTGGTAGGGGCGATCGGCATCGCCAACGTCACCCTCGTCTCCGTCCTCGAGCGGGTGGGGGAGATCGGCCTGCGGCGCGCCCTGGGTGCGGCCCGCCGCCACATCGCCGCTCAGTTCCTCGTCGAATCGACCGCGATGGGAATGGTGGGAGGAGTGATCGGCGCCAGCCTCGGCGTGCTGGTCGTCGTGGCCATATCGGCGGCGCGGACATGGACACCGGTCCTCGACCCGTGGGTGCCGCTCCTGGCACCCTTGGTCGGCGGAATCACCGGCCTGCTCGCCGGCGTCTACCCCGCCCTCAGGGCGGCCCGCCTCGAGCCGGTCGAGGCATTGCGGGCCGGCTGACGCCAGCCCCGAGGTTTGTCCCGCCAGAGGCGGCATTCCTAATCTCAGGCGAGCCATGTCACGTCGCTACCACCCCGTGATCTGATGGACGGCATCGACGTCCTCATCGTCGCGCTGCGGGTGGTCGGGGTCTTCGCCCTCCTCATCCTGGTCACCATCGTGAACATCTGGGCGGAGCGGAAGATCGTGGCCGACTTCCAGAACCGTCTGGGGCCGATGCGGGCGGGACCCTATGGGATCCTCCAGACGCTCGCCGATGCCTTCAAGCTGATGTTCAAGGAGGCGGTGATCCCACGCAACGTGGAGCGCCTCGTCTACCACGCCGCCCCCTTCCTGGCCGTGATCCCCGCCTTCCTCATCGCCCTCAACATCCCCTGGGGCCGGCCGTTCACGATCGGAAGCCGGGAGATCGTGCTCCAGGGAGTCGACATCAACGTCGGCCTCTTGTTCATCCTCGCCTGCTCGTCGATGGCGGTCTACGCGGTGGTGCTGGCCGGGTGGGCCTCCGGTTCGAAGTACCCGCTGCTCGGCGGCATCCGCGGCACCGCCCAGGCGATCTCCTACGAGGCGGCGATGGGCCTGGCCCTCGTCTCGGTGGTCATGTTCTCCGCCACCTACCCAGGTGTCGAAGGCGGCACCTTTTCATTGGCGGAGATCGTCGAACGGCAAGCCGGCACGTGGGGAGGCTTCATCCCCCGCTGGAACATCATTCCGCTGATCCCGGCGTTCGTGATCTTCTTCATCGCCGCCATCGCCGAGACCAACCGCGCCCCCTTCGACCTGGTCGAAGCCGAGCAGGAGCTGACCGGTGGCTACTTCACCGAATACTCCGGCATCCGCTGGGCCATGTTCTTCCTCGGCGAGTACATCAACATCTTCACGATGTCGGCGCTCACCGCCACCCTCTTCCTCGGCGGATGGAACGGGCCCACCTGGGACGGGGTGCTGCCGGCGTGGATCTCGGGGATCCTGCCGACCGTGTGGCTGTTCGTGAAGACCTACGTCCTCGTATTCATCTTCTTCTGGATCCGGGCCACGCTTCCCCGGTTCCGCTACGACCAGCTGATGCAGCTCGGTTGGAAGCGGCTGATCCCGGGGGCCGTGTTGTGGCTGATCCTCTCGACAGTCGTGATCGGATTCCGCCAGTTCGGAGCACCGTGGGGTTGATATGGGACTGATAGGCGAGCTGTGGAAGGGCCTCAAGGTCACTGGTGGGGAGATGATCCGCACCATCACCGGCAAGCGGATGCTGACGACCCAGTACCCCAAGGAGTTCCGGGAGAAGCCGCAGCGGTTCCACGGGCGCCACGTCCTCAATCGCTACCCGGACGGGATGGAGAAGTGCATCGGCTGCGAGCTGTGCGCCGGGGCCTGCCCGGCCCGCTGCATCTACGTGCGCGGCGCCGACAATCCGCCGGACGACCCGGTGTCGCCCGGCGAGCGCTACGGGTTCGTCTACGAGATCAACTTCCTTCGCTGTATCTTCTGCGCCCTGTGCGTCGAGGCGTGCCCGACGGAAGCGATCACGATGACCCATCTGTTCGAGTTCTCGATGACGAACCGCGAGGACGCCATCTTCACCAAAGAAGAGCTGCTGATGCGTCCCGACGGCACCGTGCCCCACATGTTCCCCGACGACCCGTTCGCCGACCTGTCCGAGCTGCAGGTAGCCGACGGCTGGGTCCGGGCGACTGCTCCCAGCGGCTACGCCGAGTACGAAGGCGTGCAGATGTGGCAGGGAACACCGGGACCGGGGGATTGGTCCCCAGAGCCGAGCCAGGACGAGCGGGACAGCTGATGCCCACCGAGGAGAGGGTCCGGTGACCGCCGAGGCAGTCATCTTCGTGCTCATGGGCGTGACCGCCCTGGCGGGCGCGATCACGGTCGTCATGGCACGCAACCCCGTCTACTCGGGACTGGGCCTGCTCGGCACGATGTTGTCGCTGGCGGTGATCTACGTCGCCCAACTGGCCCATTTCGTCGCCGCCATCCAGGTGATCGTCTACGCCGGGGCGGTGATGACGCTGTTCCTGTTCGTGATCATGATGATCGGCGTCGACGTCGCCGAGGACACCTCCGAGAACCTTCCCCGGCAGCGGGTGGTTGTCGGAGTCGTGGCGGCCGCCGTCGTCGCCTTCGCCGTGTATCTCGGAGTGAGCGGAGGCTTCGAATGGGTTCCCGCCGGGTCTCGCCAGCCCGCGGCCGAAGCCTCGATCGGGACCGTGCAGGCCATCGGAGAGGAGCTGTTCGCCAACTGGGTGCTCGCCTTCGAGGTCACCGCCCTCCTCCTCACTGTCGCCGCCGCCGGCGCCATCGCCCTGGCCTACTTCCGTAGAAGGAGGGCGGTCCGAGAGTGACGCCTACGCGTTTGCCTCGTTCCGGAGTCGACGCACGCCTCGAGGGGGGCCGATGACCGACTGGTACATGCTGCTCGCCGCGGCCCTGTTCACGATCGGGGCGATCGGCATCCTCGTTCGGCGCAACGCCCTCGTGATGTTCATGTGCGTCGAGTTGATGCTCAACGCCGTCAACCTGACTCTGGTCTCCGCCGGAAGGGCCCTCGAGACCCTCGACGGCCAACTCGCCACCTTCTTCGTCCTGGTCGTCGCCGCGGCCGAGGTCGTCATCGGACTGGCGATCATCGTGGCGATCTTCCGCCACCGCGAAACCGCCTCGGTCGACGAGTTGTCGGAGCTGAAGGGATGACGGCCTCATGAGCGACTTCCTCTGGCTCGTCATCGCCCTGCCCCTCGCCGGGTCGGTCGCCCTGCACTTCCTGGGCAGGTTCATGCGCGAGCCACTCCCGGGGTGGCTCGCCACCCTGGCCATCGCCGGGTCCTTCGCCGTCGCCGCCGGCGCCGCCATCCCCTTCTTCGCCGGCACCGGCGAAACAGAGCACCTCGTGATCTGGGAATGGATGCCGGCGATCGGGGCGACTTTCGAGCTGCAGTGGGACCCGCTATCGGCGCTGATGGCACTGGTGGTGACCGGCGTCGGCACCCTCATCCACATCTTCGCCATCGGCTACATGCACGGCGACGAGCGGTTCCACCGGTTCTTCACCTACCTGAACCTGTTCGCGGCCTCGATGCTGACGCTCGTCCTCGCCGGCAACTACGCCATGCTCTTCGTCGGCTGGGAGCTGGTGGGTCTCTGCTCGTTCCTGCTCATCGGGTTCTGGTTCACCCGGCCCAGCGCCTCGGCGGCCGCCAAGAAGGCGTTCGTCGTCAACCGGATCGGCGACCTCGGGTTCCTGATCGGCCTGATGGTGATGTTCGCCACCTTCGGGACACTGTCGTTCGAAGGTGTCCTGGAGCGGGCCGGCGCCGAGTTGACGGCAGGGACCGCCACCGCCATCGGCCTCCTGTTCCTCGTGGGTGCCGCCGGCAAGTCCGCCCAGGTGCCGCTGTACGTGTGGCTCCCCGACGCCATGGAAGGCCCCACCCCCGTGTCGGCACTGATCCATGCCGCCACCATGGTCACCGCCGGCGTCTACGTCGTCGCCCGCTCGTCGCCGATATATGCCGAGTCCGCCGTCGCCTCCGGCGTGGTGGCCGTCATCGGGGCGATCACCGCCATCTGGGCGGCGTCGATCGCCATCGGGCAGCGCGACATCAAGAAGGTCCTCGCCTACTCGACCGTCTCCCAGCTCGGCTACATGTTCATGGGCGTCGGCGCCACCGCCTACGTGGCGGGCGTCTTCCACCTCATGACCCACGCCTTCTTCAAGGCGCTGCTGTTCCTCGGCGCCGGGTCGGTGATCCATGCCATGTCCGACGAGCAAGACATGTACAAGATGGGAGGCCTGGCCCGGCGTATGCCGGTCACTGCCGCCACGATGGGCATCGCCACTCTGGCGATCGCCGGCATCCCGCCTCTGGCCGGTTTCTGGTCGAAAGACGAGATACTCGGGGCGCTGTTCGAACGGGGAGGCATCTACTCCGCCCTGTGGGTGGTCGGCCTCATCACCGCCCTCATGACCGCCTTCTACATGACCCGCCAGTGGGTGCTGGTTTTCACGGGCGAGCCCCGCTGGGACGAGGGCGTTGAGCCGCACGAGTCGCCGCGGGTCATGACACTGCCACTCCTCGCCCTGGCAGTCCTCTCCGTGGTCGCCGGGTTCGTCAACACGCCGTTCCGGTTCGCGCTCGAGCATTTCCTCGAGCCCGCGTTCGAGGGCGTGGAGATGCAGCACGCCCCCGAAGGCTGGGGCATGTTCCTCGTGCTGGCAGCACTCTCCTCTCTCGCCGGGGTGGCGGGTGTGGCCGCGGGATGGCTCGCCTACAACAGGCCAGCTGACGCCTGGCGGCGGTTCCAGGAGGGCTTCGGCCGCCTGTGGACCGCCTGGGAGGAGGCGTACCGGATCGACGATCTGTACGGAGCGGTGATCGTCGCCCCGGGCCGGCGCATCGCCGAGGCGACGGCGTTCCAGATCGACTCGAAGGTCATCGACGGAGCCGTCAACGGCGTGGGCGCCCTGTTCTTCCGCATCGGCTCGGGGCTCCGGCTCCTCCAGACCGGTTATGTCCGCAACTACGGAGCGGGTTTCGCCGCCGGGCTCCTCATCGTGGCGATCTGGCTCGTGATGCGAGGGCTGTCATGAACCGGGAGGCGGCATGCTGACCTGGCTCATCCTGCTGCCGGTGCTCGGCGCCCTCGTGGTGCTGCTCGTCCCGCGGCGCCGCAGCGAGGTGATCCTCCCGCTGGGCACTGCCCTGTCCGTCCTGCCCCTCGCCCTCGCCGGGTACGTCTTCGCGGTGTTCGAGCCGGTAGCCGATTACCAGTTCGTCGAGCGGGCCGTCTGGTGGGAGCCGTGGGGGATTTCGTGGTACCTCGGGCTCGACGGCATCTCGATGCCGCTCGTCGTCCTCACCACGATCCTCGTCCCCATCTCCCTCGCCGCCTCGGCCTCGATCACCGAGCGGCGCAAAGAGTTCGTCGTATACACGCTGATCCTCGAGGCGGCGACGCTCGGCGTGTTCATGGCGCTCGATCTGTTCTTCTTCTTCGTGTTCTTCGAGGCGGTGCTGGTTCCGATGTACTTCATCATCGGCATCTGGGGCTCGGAGCGTCGCCGCTATGCCGCCATCAAGTTCTTCCTCTACACGGCGTTCGGTTCGGCCCTGCTGCTGGCGGCGATCATCGCCATGGCGGTTCTCCACGCCTCCCAGTTCGGCTCACCCAGCTTCGCCCTCGAGGACCTGATGAACCTCGACTTCGGGCCGACCGCCTCGGTGCTCCTGTTCTGTGCCCTGGCGCTGGCGTTCGCCATCAAGGTGCCCGTGTTCCCGCTCCACACGTGGTTGCCCGACGCCCACGTCGAGGCGCCCACCGCCGGGTCGGTCCTCCTCGCCGGGGTGATGCTGAAACTCGGCACCTATGGCCTGATGCGGTTCAACCTGTCGCTGTTCCCCCAGGTGGCAGTCGACTGGGTGCCGGTGCTGGCCGTCCTGGCCGTGATCGGCATCATCTACGGCGCCGTCGTGGCGATCGTCCAGCCCGACCTGAAGAAGCTCATCGCCTACACATCGGTGTCCCACCTCGGGTTCATCGTGCTCGGCACGTTTGCCCTCACATCCGGCGGCCTGCAGGGGGCCGTCATCCAGAACGTCAACCACGGAATCACCACCGGCGGCCTCTTCCTCCTGGTCGGGATGATCTACGACCGGCGACACACGAAGCAGATTGCCGAGTTCGGCGGCCTCCAGAAAGTGATGCCGCTCTACGCCGGCTTCTTCCTCTTCATGACGTTCGCCTCGATCGGCCTTCCCGGACTCAACGGCTTCGTCGGCGAGTTCCTCGTGCTGGTCGGCAGCTTCACGAGCCTGCCAGTGTTCGCCGCCCTCGCCGCGGTCGGAGTGGTGCTCGCCGCCATCTACCTGCTCTGGGCCTACGAGCGAGTCTTCACCGGCGTGCCCGAGAAGGAGGAGAACCTCGCCCTCTCGGACCTCGATGCCCGCGAAGTCGGGGTCCTGCTGCCGCTGGCGGTGCTGGCACTCGTCCTGGGCCTGTACCCCAAGGTTCTGCTCGACAAGATAGAACCGTCGACGGAGGCGCTGCTCGACCACGTCGAAGCCTCCACGGACTACGAGGTGCCCGCTCCCGGCCGGGTGGCGGACGTGTTCCTGACCGGAGGTGGACGGTGACGTTCGCCCAGGCAACGATGATCGACGCGCCGGTCGTCTCCTGGCTCGGGATCGCCCCCGAGCTCGTGCTCGGTGTCGGCGCCGCCCTCGTCCTGCTCATCGAGGTGCAATGGAAGCCTTCCCGAACGGCGCTCGCCTGGGCGGGAGGTGTGATCGTCGTCGTCGCCGCCCTGTTCGCCGTCCTCCTGCATGTGCGGCTCGAATCGGGCACAGGCATCGACCCCCTCCCGTTCGCCGGGATGATCGTCCTCGACGGTTTCGGGGTCTTCGCCCGCTATGTCCTCTTCGCAGTCGCCGGTCTCGGTCTCCTCGCCGCCGGACGGATGGTCCAAGAGATCGGGACGCGGGCGGCGGAGATGATCGCCCTGATGCTCCTGGCGAGCGCCGGGTTCTCGCTCATGGCCATCTCGGCCCACCTGATGATGACGTTCCTCGGCCTGGAGATCGGCTCGATCTCCCTCTATGTCCTGGCCGGGTTCATCCGGGAGCGGGGCAACGCCGACGAGGCGGCCATCAAGTACTTCCTCCTCGGCTCGTTCGCCTCGGCCGTCTTCGTGTATGGCGCCGCCCTCGTCTTCGCCGGCACCGGCAACTTCAGCCTCCGGGGCGTCCACGACTACCTCGATGGGGTCATCGTGCTGCAGCCGGGCGTGATTCTCCTCGGTCTCGCCCTCCTCGTGGCGGGGCTCACCTTCAAGGTCACCGCCGCCCCCTTCCACAACTGGGCGCCCGACGTGTACCAGGGGGCACCGGCCGGGGTGGTCGGCTTCATGGCGGCGATCGCCAAGGTCGGCGGGTTCGCCGGTCTCGTCCGCATTCTCGTCTCGGCCTTCCCGGAGCTGGTGGACGACTGGGCGCCGGTCGTGGCGGCCATCGCCGCCGTCTCGATGGTGGTGGGCTCCGTCCTTGCCATCGTCCAAGAAGACCTGCGCCGTCTTCTGGCCTACTCCGGTGTCGCCCATGCCGGGTTCATCCTCACCGGCGTCCTGTCCGGCGGCGAGGGCACCGCCGAGGTCTGGTTCTATTTGGCGATCTACACCGTCCAACTGGTAGCCGCTTTCGCAGTGGTGGCGGCAGTCAGCGGGCCCTCCGGGAGCCGTTCACCTCTCGCCGACTACGCCGGTCTCGTCCAGCGCCAGCCTTTCCTCGCCGCCACCTTCGCGGTGATCCTCTTGGGGATGGGCGGCATCCCCCTCACCTCCGGTTTCGTCGCCAAGTTCGGGGTCTTCTCCGACGCCTGGGCGGCCGGTTACGAGTGGGTGGTAATCGTCGGGGTGCTCGCCTCTGTCGTCGCATTCTTCCTGTACCTGCGGGTGATAATTACGATGTTCATGGACGACCCCGCCGACGCCCCGGCCGCGGCGCCGCCCTCCATTCGGTGGGTGATGTCGCTGGCGGTCATCGTCACGCTCCTGTTCGGTGTGTTTCCCGGCCCGTTGCTCGACCTGGCCGGCCGTGCCCTCCCTCTCTGAGCCGCCGACCACCACAGCCCGACGTCTCGCGTTGGCGGCGCTGTTCGCAGTCGTCCTCTCGGCTGGCCCGGCGTTGCCCGCGGGAGCGGCGACCAGGAGCGTTTCGGATGTCGTCCTCGTCGACTCCGGGTCGGTCATATCCGACGACCTCTACGCCGCCGGCAACAGGGTCGTGATCGCCGGACGGGTCGATGGCGACCTCGTCGTCGCCGCCTACGAAGACGTCACGATCACCGGCACTGTCACGGGAGACGTGATGGGAGTGGCGGGGAAGGTGATCGTCACCGGCAACGTAGGGGAATCGCTGCGGGTGGTGTCACCGGAGGTGCGGGTGTCGGGCCGCGTCGGGGACGACGTCCTCGCCGCGGCGTGGTCGACGACGGTCGAGGGAGAAGTCGTCGGAGAAGCGACGCTGTGGGCGTGGGTCGCCGAGATCACCGGAACCATCTCTGGGGACCTGGAGGGCCAGATGCGCACCCTCCGCCTCCATGGCCGCGTCGACGACAACGTCGACGTCACCGTTCGGCGGCTGTTCGTGTCGCCGGACACTTCGGTGGGAAGCGACCTCGGCTACAGGTCGCCGCGGCCGGCGGTGGGCATCCAGGAGGCCGAAGTAGGTGGGGCGGTCGTGCACCGTCTGCCGCTCGCCCCCAACATCCGTCTGCGTGCGCTGGTGCTGCTCGCCAAGCTCGTCCTCGGTCTCCTCGCCGCCATCGCCGGCCTGCTCGTCATCTGGGCGCTTCCCGGGCCGGCTTCCCGAGCCATCGCCCGGGTCAGGGAATCCTGGTGGAAAGCCTGGCTGAGAGGGATCTCGGTCCTCGCCTTGCCCCTGCTCCTCGTGGCCCTGGCTCTGGTCCTCCTCCGCATCGCCCCGGTCGAGGCGGCGCTGCCGCTGCTCGGGGTGCTGGTGCCGCTGTTCATCGCCCTGCTCGGCTGGGTGCTGATGCTGGGTTTCGTCGCCCCGGCTGCAGTGTTCCCCTGGCTGGGCAAGATCGGTCATCCCCGCCGGGGGCCGGTGCGAGCGTTCATCTACGCCGCCATCTTCGTGATCCTCGCCAGCCTCCTTCCGTGGGTGAGTTGGCTGGTCGTCTTCGGGTTGTTCCCGGTCGGCATCGGCGGGTGGGTGGCGTGGCCGACCGGAGACGGCACCCCAACCGAGGGCGCTCCTGTCCTCGCCGAGGCGTGACAGGATCGGACGTGCCGAAAGCCTCAGCGGGCGGTAGGTTGGAGGGCGTGACCAAGATCCCCCTCGTCCTCACAGACAGGCTGCAGCGGCCTCTCCGCGACCTGCGCATCTCGGTCACCGACCGGTGCAACTTCCGCTGCACCTACTGCATGCCGAAGGAGATCTTCGGACGCGATCACCAGTTCCTCGCCCGCGACCTGCTTCTGTCGTTCGAGGAGATCACCCGGCTCGCCGGTCTGTTCGCGGATCGGGGAGTCAGGAAGATCCGACTGACAGGCGGAGAGCCGCTCCTGCGCAAGGGAATCGAGGAGCTGATCGCCATGCTCGCCGAGATCCCGGGCGTGGAAGATCTCACCCTCACCACGAACGGGTCTCTACTGGCCCGCAAAGCGGACGCCCTCGCCGCCGCCGGGCTCAAGCGCGTCACCGTGAGCCTCGACTCCCTCGACGACGACGTTTTCATGGCCATGAACGACGTCGGCTTTCCCGTCGCCCGGGTCCTCGAGGGGATCGAAGCGGCGGCCGCCGCCGGTCTCGCCCCGGTCAAGGTGAACATGGTCGTCAAACGCGGGGTCAACGACGACTCGATCGAGGACATGGCCAAACACTTCCGGGGCTCCGGCCACATCCTCCGCTTCATCGAGTACATGGACGTGGGCACGACCAATGGCTGGAGGCTCGACGACGTAGTCCCCGCCAAGGAGATCATCGAACGCATCCACGCCGTCTTCCCCCTCGAACCCGTCGACTCCAACTACGTCGGGGAGGTCGCCCAGCGCTGGCGGTACAAGGACGGGGCAGGAGAGATCGGGGTCATCGCCTCGGTCACGCAGGCGTTCTGCGCCACATGCACCCGGGCTCGCCTGTCGGCGGAGGGCTCGCTCTATACGTGTCTGTTCGCAACGAGGGGCACAGACCTGCGGGCGCTCTTGCGCAGCGGGGCAACCGACGAGGAGATCGGCGCCGCTATCGACGCGGTGTGGGCATCCCGGGCGGACCGATACTCGGAGATCCGCTCGTCCAACACCGTGGGGCTGCCCAAGGTGGAGATGTCGTACATAGGTGGATAGTCGGAAGTCGGAAGTGGATAGGAGTCGCGGGTGGTAGGTGATAGGTGGTAGGTACCGGCCGAGGCGCGACCTACCACTCACCACCTGTCACCCGAGACCCCATCCCTGCCTAAGGGGACCCGAAACGAACCAGGCCTTCTTCGGCGTCTTCCGGAGTGTCCACGGAGAACCACGAGCGGCCGTCTTCGCCCCAGGAGTACCAATCCACCACCGGGTCGAACGCCACCACGTCGAGGAGGCTCTGCAGGGACCCGCTTTGATCGAGCTCGGTGCGGGCCGCATCGGCCACGGTGGGCGGGTACACCGCGCAGGTCGTCTGGCGGACACCGCCGTCGACGGGCACCACGGGCAGATCCGTCATCCGATTCGCCAGTTGCCGGAGGGTTTCCGGCCGCACCCACGGCTGATCGGTGGCGACGACGATGACGGCGTCACCGTACGCCTCCAGGGCGGCCACCAGGCCTGCCAGCGGCCCCTGATGGGACGGTCCGGGGTCGGCCAGAGCCTCATACCTTCCGATCGGCTCAGCACGCCCCGCCACGACCACGCGGTGTGCCACCGCTTCGAGCGCCTCTCCGACCCATTCGAGCATGGCACGGCCCGCCACGGCGTACGTGGCCTTGTCGACACCCATCCGGCTGCTGCGGCCGCCGGCGAGGATCACCCCGGTCACCGCACCATCCTGGCACCCCTACCATCGGCTGGCCATGGTCTCCCGTACCGTCCTCGCCATAGCCGTCGCCGCCTGGACGTTGCTCAGCTGGGGAGGTCGCATCCGTCTCCTCACCGCCGCCGAGCAGGACTTCTCCAACTGGATCCGAATCGGGGGGTCGTTGCTGATCGGCGCCGCCGCGGTCTCGGTGCTCCTGTTCGCCGCCGGAAGCGCCCTGGAGAGGTGGGTGCTGACGCTATTCAGCGTGTGGACCGCGGTCCTCTGGATCCGGTCCCTATTCAGTGTGTGGACCGGGGACCACTCCTTTGGGTTTCAGGTCGTCCACACCGTCCTGGCGGTCGGGTTCTCCGTGCTCGTCTACCTGTCGATGCGGACGGGCTGGTCGACCGCGGCGTCCTGATTCAGGAGCGGAAACGTCGAGACCTCCGTCACCGCCACACTGACCAAGTCGCCAGGCTGCAGATACGGCGACGGCCCCAGACGGGCCCGAAGAGTCGTCCCGTTGGCCAGGTCGACCGTCACCAGTTGGTCGTGGCCGAAGTACTGCCGGTCCCGGACTACGGCGTTGCCTGAGGCGTCGCGCTGCACCGACACGGATTCGGGCCGGATCATCACCCGCACGCGGCCTTCCAGGCGCGTCGGGAACACGCCCACCGGTGTCGTCACCGTGCCGGCATTCGCCTCACACTCGATGAAGTCGGCGTCGCCCAGGAACTCCGCCACCCAGTCATCGGCGGGGTTCTGGTAGAGGTCCGCCGGCCGGGCGGCTTGAACCACCCGCCCGTCGCGCATCACGGCGACGAAGTCGCTCATCGACAGAGCCTCCTCCTGATCGTGAGTGACGAACACCGCCGTGGTGCCCGCTTCCCGGAGGATGGCGGCGACCTCGCTGCGCACCCGGGCCCGCAGCGAAGCATCGAGGTTGGAGAACGGCTCGTCGAGGAGGATCACATCGGGGTTGGGAGCAAGGGCACGGGCGATGGCGACCCGCTGCTGCTCGCCACCAGACAGCTCGTGGGGCATCCGATCTTCCTTGCCCGCCAGCCCCACCAGTTCGAGGGTCTCGGCGACCCGGCGGCGGCGGGTGCCGTTGCGCACCCCGTAGGCGACGTTGCGGGCGACGGTCAGATGCGGGAAGAGGGCGTAGTCCTGGAACACCATGCCCACCCGCCGTTTCTCAGGTGGGACGAAGACGTCACGGTCCGCCATCACTCGGCCGTCGATCTCGATCCGGCCGCGATCGGGACGGTCGAATCCGGCGATGAGCCGCAATGCCGTTGTCTTGCCAGAGCCCGACGGGCCCAGGAGCGTGAGGATGTGCCCGGCGTGGACGTCGAGGTGGAACCCGTGAAGCGCCACGGTGTCGTCGAACCTCTTTTCGAGGTCGCGGGCTCGGATCGCCGGGGTGTATTCGCCGTTGGTCATGTCCGGTGCAGGTCGCGGGCGACCAGTAGGTAGAGGGGGACGGCAGAGATCGCCACGAGAACGAGGGCTGCCACTGAGGCATCAGTGTAGAAGAGCTCGGAGGAGGCGCTCCAGACGTGGACGGCGAGCGTCTCGAAGCCAGTGGGACGCAAGAGCAACGTGGCGGGGAGTTCCTTCATCGCCGACAGGAAGACGATGCCGCCGCCGGCGAGGAGCGATCGCCCGAGCAGAGGCAGTGTCACCCGCCACAAGGTGCCCATCGGTCCCACGCCGAGGCTGCGGCTCGCTTCTTCGAGCGAGGGGCCCACCTGGCGGAGGCCGGTCTGGGCCGCCGACATGGCCTGAGGGAGGAACATCGCCACGTAGGCAACGATCAGAAGCAACACCGATTGGTAGATGGCAGGGATGAACCGCACCGCCACTACCAGAAAGCCCAGCCCGACGGCCAGGTGGGGGAGCGAGTAGGTTGACCAGGCGACCGACTCGAGTGCCCCGGTTGCCCGGCTGGCGTGACGCACGGTCAGGACTGCCACCGGGACGGCGGCGGTCACCGTGATCAGCGCGGCGACAGCCGACACCGAAGCGGAACGGAGGAGGTCGCCGGCGACCGCGCCCACCGGATTGCCGAGGGACAGCCCTCGGATCGCCCACCAGGCCACCGTCAACAGCGGGAGGACGAGGGCGGCGGCGACCACCGTGCCGAGGAATCCATAGGCCGCTGCCCGCCTCCACCCTCGGAGGGCGGTGACGACAGGGCGCCGGGGAGGCCTGTGGGCGTAGAGCGCCGCCCTGCCTCTGGCCCGCTGCTCGGCCCACACCACTACGAGGGCCACGATGACGAGCACCCCCGAGAGGAACAGCGCCGGGGTCACGTCGAGACGCCCCCGGAACTGGGTGTAGATGGCCCGGGTGAAGGTTTCGTAGCGAAGCAGGGAAACGGCTCCGAAGTCGGAGAGCGTGTACAGGCCGACGAGGAGCATCCCACTCAAGAGCGCGGGGCGCAGTTGGGGCAAGACCACGGTGAGGAACGTCCGCCACCGGGACGCTCCGAGACCCCGGGCTGCCTCCTCGAGGGCAGGGTCCATCCTCCGGAGGGCGGGGACGGCCAGCAGGTGGACGTAGCTGAAGTTCCACAGGCTCAGAGCGGCCCAGGCCGCCCAGAAGCCGGAGAACACCGGCAGCGGCTGCAGCCCCATGCCCGTAAGGGCACGCGAGAGCAGTCCGTCGTTGCCCGACAACCCGAGGAACGCCAACGCTCCGACGTAAGACGGGATGACGAGCGGAAGCGTCAGGAGAGTCGACCACAGCCGCGCCCCCTTCAAGTCGGTGCGGGTGGTCAGCCAGGCGGTCGCCGCCCCCAGGATGCTGGTCGTCAGCGTCACCGCCACCATCAGCCGGGCGGTGGAGCCGAAGAGCTCTACCAAGCGGCCCGCCGGAATACCTCCGGCATCGAACCCTCCCGGCCTGACCACCGCCCAGACCAGGTAGGCGATGGGGATCAGAGCCGGGAGCATGAGGGCGCCCGCCAACAGCCACAGCGGCAGAGGAGCCCTCCTCCGGCGAGGGGAGGAAGGCTCCGGTGCCGTTTCGGCCGCTGGAGGGGCCAGTGTGGTCATCAGCTCAAACCAGCCTCCGCGATGAGGGCCAGGGCGGGATCGAGGGTGTCCGCCGTGTCGGTGAGGCTGATGTCCAAGGTCGGCAGCTCATCGAGCGGAAGTTGGCCCTCGGGGGTCCCGATCCCTTCCACCAACGGGTACTCGAACAGCCCCAGGAAGTGGTTCTGGGACTCCTCCGAGAGGAGGTAGCGGATCAGCTCTGCCGCCTCTTCCGGCTTGTCGCTCGAGGCGAGGATCCCCGCCCCGGTCGCCATCACCAGGCCACCCGGGTCACCGTCGGAGAAGAAGTGGTTGGCGGCAGGCACCTCTCCCAGCTCGGCGATCCGTTGCAGAAGGTAGTAGTGGTTGACCAAGCCGGCGTCGAGGTCGCCGGCCACCACCGCATCCACGATCGGGCCGTTGCCGTCGAAGATCTGCGGCTCGTTGGCGGCGATGCCCTCGAGCCATTCCCGCGTCCGCTCTTCACCTTCGGCGAGGATCATTCCGGTCACGAAGGCGACGAAGGAGCCATTGGTGGGCGCCACACCCAGACGACCCTTCCATTTCGGGTCGGTCACCTCCCAGATGTCGGCGGGAAGCTCCTCTTCGGGGACGAGTTCGGTGTTGTAGACGAACACCCGGGCGCGGGCGGTGATGCCCACCCAGCGGCCGTCGGCATCAGCGAACCGCTCCGGCACGAGCGACAGCACGTCCTCGGGCAGCTCGGTCAGATAACCCTCCTTGGCGAGGCCACCGATGAACGCCGGGTCCTGCGCCCAGAAGACGTCGGCGGGTGAGGCATCACCTTCGGTCATGATCGTCGTGGCGAGCTCGCCGGTCCCGGCGTAACGCACCTCGACCTCGATGCCGGTCTCGGCAGTGAAAGCGTCCACTACCGGCTGTACGAAGTTCTCGTTGCGGCCGGAGTAGAGGGTGAGAGCCTCGCCGGACGCCGTCGTCCCCGAGTCGGTGGTGTCCGCCGGCGCTTCGGTCGTGGTCGTGGTGCCGTTCGCGCCGCAGGCGGCGAGAATGGCGATGACAGCGAGTAGGGCAGTTGTCCGTCTCAAGGTTCGGGTTCCTTCTTTTCGGATACCCCGCGCAAGCTAATAAGCACTATGGATATAGTGCAAATCCGCCTTACCGCTGGTGTTAGGGAACCCTAACGCCTGCCTGGTGGAGAGTGGGGAGGTCTAGCATCGGTGGGAGTGACCCAGACCACCGAGTACCGCACCACCCACCGCGAATACACCGCAGCCATCTACGAACTCGCCGAGGCGGGTCTGCCCGTCATCCAGGCCCGCATCGCCGACTGGCTGGGTGTGTCCCGGCCGTCCGTCAACGAGATGGTGCATCGTCTCGCCGAAGACGGGCTGGTGACGGTCGACGACGAGGTGAGGCTGACCGAACAAGGGCGCCACCTCGCCGAGGTGGTCGTGCGCAGGCACCGCCTCGCCGAACGTTTCCTGTCCGAGGTGCTCGGACTTCCCTGGGTGAAGGTGCACGAGGAAGCAGAGGTCTGGGAGCACATCATCTCCGACGACGTCGAGAAGGCGATGTGGGCGAAGCTCGGCGACCCCAAGACCTGCCCTCACGGGAACCCCATCCCGGGGGCCGGCTACATGCCTCCACCGATGGTGTCGATCTCCCGCATGGAGGGCGCCTCGACAGTGGAGCGGATCTCCGAGGAGCTCGAGCTCGACCCCGAGATCATGGGCTTCCTCGACGCCAACGGGCTCCGTCCCGGTGCGGAGGTCGAGGTCGTCGCCCGCACCCCGGACGGCATCGTCACGGTCAGCGTCGGTGGGGGATCACCCGTGGGCCTCAGCCCATTCATCGCCGAGCGGGTCTACGTCGTCAAACAGGCCGTCACCGTCTGACGAGAAGCGGGACCTCCATCTCGGCCGCTTCCAGGCCGCCGTGATAGCCGATCAGCCGCTTGTCGAACGGCTTCGGCAGGAGGACCCGTCCTTCGGGGGCGAGGAGGAGGCGGTCGGGCAGCCGCTCGGTCAGTGCGGGATGCGTCGGCGGGCCGCCCAGCCACGCGACGACCTGATCGACTTCGTGGACCGAAGCACCCGTCGCCGACGCCAGTTCGGCGATCGTCTCCGTCGGTCCCGACACGTAGACCGAGCGCGGGTCTCCGAAGAAGCGGAGCGAATCGAACCCCTTTTCGCGGATGAGGATCTTTCGGTCCTCGCTGTAGTCGACATGGCCGTGGTCGGCGGTGCCCACCAGCCCGACCGTCTCGGGAAGGGAGCGGGCGAGCCTCTCCCAGATGAGCGATGCGGCCCCGAGGGCTCGGGTGTAGCCCTCCGCCGCCTGTCCGTCGATGTGGGCGGCGACGTCCACGTTGGGGAAGTAGGTCATCACGAACCGGCCCGGTCGGGCGAGCTGCAAGGTCGCCCGGACGAGCTCCTCGATCGACCACGCCGCTTCGAAGCGGCATCCCCGATACAACATGCGGCTCAGGGGGGAATCCATGAACGCCCCAGGCTGCACGGTGACGGGGATCACCCCCGCCCGGGTCAGCCGCTCCCAGAAGTTCGGGTAGGGGAGCATCGCGTCGTAAGGGTGGTCGACCGGCACCCCTGTCGGCGTCATCCATTTGAGGACGTTGACGACGTCGGCCACCCCCGGCAGGTGGAGCATGTGTCCGATGACGCCATGACGGGCAGGCGGCAGGCCCGTGACCAGGGTGGCCATCGAGGTCGTCGTGGTGGTGGGGAAGCCGGCGGTGAGAACGGAGGCACAGGCGGCGGACAGGGCGGTGGCGGAGGGGTGGGCGAGCTGGTGAGCGCCCAGGCCGTCGAAGACGACCAAGACATAGCCGTCTGCGTCGGGAAGGGTGGCGTCGGCCAGGCCCGGCATGACGGAATTGCCCACGAGGCGGCGTTCCAGGTCAGCGACCAGGTTCACCAAGCCGCGACCGGAGTAGTCAGGAGGTGTGAAGCCCACGCCCGGACGGTATCACCGAAGGGCCGAGGCCCCGACAGGACGCCGAATTCGTGCTCGGCTGTCCCGTTCCTATACTCGCTCCCGCCGGTCCTCGATACCAGCAGAGATGGACATATCCACTTACTTCCAGGACTACCTGACTGTCGGAGCCTTCGCCGGTCTCGGCGTGGTGCTGGTACTCGTGATGCTGGGAGTGGCCGCCGTACTCCGTCCCTCCAACCCCACCTCGGCGAAGGTCCTGACGTATGAGTGCGGTGTCGATCCGGTGGGCTCGGGGTGGTCGCAGACCTACGTCCGCTACTACATCTTCGGCCTGCTCTTCGTCCTCTTCGACGTGGAGGCGGTGTTTCTCTTTCCCTGGGCCCTCATCCCCGAACAGCTCGGCGTGTTCGGCCTCGTGGCGATCCTGCTCTTCATGCTGACGCTGGTCGAGGGCCTGTTCTACGCCATCAAGAAGGGAGTCCTGCGGTGGGAATAGTCCAGAAGTTCGGCGCCCCCAAACCCGTCTCGTGGCTCCTCAACTGGTCCCGCAAGTACTCCCTGTGGCTCTTCCAGTTCGGCCTGGCTTGCTGCGCCATCGAGATGATGGCGGCATCGGGCCCTCGTTTCGATTCCATGCGTTTCGGGATCATCCCCCTGCCTGCCTCTCCCCGTCAGGCTGACCTGATGGTCGTGGCGGGCACGGTGACCGACAAGATGGCGCCGTCGATCAAGCGTCTCTACGACCAGATGCCCGAGCCCAAGTACGTGATCTCCATGGGTTCGTGCGCCAACTGCGGCGGTCCCTACTGGGACTCGTACTCGGTCACGAAGGGTGTCGACCAGGTGATCCCCGTCGATGTCTACGTGCCCGGTTGCCCGCCCCGGCCCGAGGCGCTCCTGGAGGGGATCGTCCTCCTCCAGAAGAAGATCCAGGGGGAAGACATTCGCGAGAAGTGGAATCAGCGTGACCTCCAGCCAGCCTGAGGCGGAAGCTCCCGAACAGGAGCAGGAGACAGTCGAGGCCCCGCACCCGCTGACGGAGTTCGCCAACTCCGTTGCCGAAGCGGTAGGCGGCGAAGCCGTCATCACCTTCGACACCGTCAAGGTGTCGGTGCCGGCGGACCGCTGGGCGCAGGCCTTGACCACCGCGCGCGACGAGTTCGGGCTCGTCCTCTTCTCGTTTTTGTCCGCCATCGACTGGTCCAACGAGACGGCGGTCGGCGACCCGCTCGAGCAGCCGCTCGAAGAGGAGTACATCGAGCTCATCTGCACCGTGAGCGACGTGAGCGAGGGAAAGCGAGTCACGTTCTCGACCCGCCTCGACCACGACCACCCCGAGGTCCAGACCCTCATCGACGTCTACGCCGGGGCCAACTGGCACGAGCGAGAAGCCCACGAGATGTTCGGGATCCGGTTCATCGGCCACCCCGACCTGTCCCACCTCTACCTGCCCGAGGGGTTCCTCGGCCACCCGCTGCGAAAGACCTTCCCGCTCCTCGCCCGGGAGGTGAAGCCATGGCCGGGCAAGGTCGACGTCGAGGGCATGCCTTCCGAAGAGGGTGAGGAGGGCGAGGCTGCCGAAGGAGGCGAGGGGGCCGAGACCGAAGAGGAGGAAGCGTGACACTCGACCAGGACCTGGTCCGTCACCTCTCCGAGGTCTCCGTCTCGGTCGAGCTGCAGACGCCCGAGATGACCCTCAACATCGGGCCCCAGCACCCGTCGACGCACGGGGTGCTGCGCCTGGTCGCCCGGGTCGACGGTGAGCGCGCCTTCGATGTCCGCCCGGTGATCGGCTACATGCACCGCGGCTACGAGAAGCTGGCCGAGGTGCGCAACTACCCGCAGATCACGACGATCGTCAACCGGATCGACTGGGTGGCGGGTTACGCCAACGAGATCCCGTTCATCACCGCCGCCGAGAAGCTGATGGAGCTCGAGGTGCCGCCCCGGGCGCTGTGGATCCGGCTCATCCTCACCGAAATGGCCCGGATGGCGTCCCATCTCATCTTCATGGCCTCCTATCCGCTGGAGCTCGGCGCTCAGACGCCGTTGTTCTTCGCCCTGCGGGAGAGGGAACGGGTGCTCGACCTGCTGGAAGGCGTCACCGGCGGCCGATTCCATCCCAATTTCAACCGGATCGGCGGTGTCAAGCCTGCATACGGCTCCGGCTCCCAGACCCGCAAGTTGATCCAGGACCTCCCGAAGACCTTCTACGAAGAGACCCGGGTGGCCATGGACGAGGTCCTCCATGTCTGCGACCAACTCGAGGATCTGGTGGCGGGCAACGAGATCATCCTCGCTCGCACCAAGGGCATCGGGGTGCTGCCGCCCGAAGTGGCCGTCGCCTATGGCGTCACCGGGCCCAACCTGCGCGCCTCCGGGGTCGCCTTCGACCTCAGACGGGTCGAGGACTACCTGCCCTACGACCAGTTCGAATTCAACGTGATCACCGGCCAGAACGGTGACTGCTGGGACCGGTGGTGGGTCCGGCTCCAAGAGATCCGGGAATCGGCCAGGATCGTGCAGCAGGCGATCGACTCGATCCCCTCCGGCCCGATCCAGGCGAAGGTGCCGAAGGTGATCAAGGTCCCGAAGGGCGAGACGTACGTCCGGGCCGAGAACCCGAAGGGCGAGATGGGCTATTACCTCGTCTCCGACGGGGGCCAAGGCCCCTATCGGCTGAAGATCCGCTCGGCGTCCTTCTCGAACATCTCCATCCTGCCGTGGATCCTCGAGGGCGTCCTCGTCCCCGACATCATCGCCATCATGGGGAGTCTGGATTTCGTACTCGGAGATGTGGACAGATGAGCCGGAAGCCGGAAGACGGAAGACGGAAGGCGTGAGCTGATGCAGTTGCTCGCCGAGGTGATGTCGAATTTCTGGCTGGGGCTGATCATCAAGCTCCTGATCGTGGCTCTGCTGGTGCCGGTGATCGGCATGATCATCGGCTTCGCCGAGATGAAGCTCTCGGCCAAGATGCAGAACCGCGTCGGGCCCTACTACGCCGGCGGCCGGTGGGGCTGGGCCCAGCTCATCGCCGACGGTCTGAAGTTCTTCCAGAAAGAAGACATCATTCCGGCCGACGCCGACCGCCCGGTCTTCAAGCTGGCGCCGGCGCTGGTGCTCGGCGCCACCGTCGCCCTGGTCGTCGTGATCCCGTTCGGTCCCAACATGGCCTTCCGGAACCTCGAGTTGGGCCTGTTCTATGCCCTCGCCATCTCCTCGATCTCCACCATCGGGGTGCTGGTCGCGGGGTGGTCGTCGGCCAACAAGTACTCCTTGATCGGGAGCCTCCGGGCGGCGGGGCAGCTGATCGCTTACGAGCTGCCGCTCGTGCTCTCCGTGGTGGGTGTCGTGATCCTGGCCGGAACGATGAACCTCGACGCCATCGTCCAGGCCCAGATCGCCACCGGGATCCCCTACGTCGTGCCCCAGTTCCTCGGCTTCGTGATCTTCTTCATCGCGGCGCTGGCGGAGCTCTCCCGCCTCCCATTCGACATGCCGGTCGCCGAGTCCGAGCTGGTGATGGGCTACCTCACCGAATACACGGGCTTCCGATTCCTGTTCTTTTTCCTGGCGGAGTTCGTCAACATGTTCACGATGTCGGCGATCGCCGTCACCCTCTTCCTCGGCGGCTATCACTTCCCGGGGCTCAGCGGTGACCTGGCCACCGTTCTCGGCCCGATCGTGCTGATCGCCAAGTCCTTCCTCCTCGTTTTCGTCATGTTGTGGTTCCGCTGGACGTTCCCGCGGTTCCGAGAGGACCAGCTCCAGTCGATGGCCTGGAAGGTGCTGGTTCCCCTCGCCCTCGCCAACATCGCTGTCACGGCGATCCTCAAGGTGGTGATCTGAGTGAGCACCCGAACGATTCCCGGGGCCGGTCTGTGGAAGGGCATGTGGGTCACGCTCTCCACGATGTTCAAGACCATCTTCATGCCCGGCAAGCACCTGAAGACGGTGATGTACCCGGACGTCAAGGAGACACCGGTGCCTCGCGCCCGGGGCGTCATCGCCCTCGATCAAGAGGCGTGCACGGTGTGCATGTTGTGTGCCCGCAACTGCCCCGACTGGTGCATCTACATCGAGGGCCACAAGGTCGAGGTCCCTCCGGACAAGCCCGGCGGCCGAATCAAGATCCGCAACACCCTCGACCGCTTCGACATCGACTTCGCACTCTGCATGTACTGCGGCATCTGCGTCGAGGTGTGCCCGTTCGACGCCCTGTTCTGGAGCCCCGAGTACGAGTACTCCGAGTACGAGATGGGGAAGCTGATGCACGACATGGACACACTGCAGGACAAGTGGCTCCCCACCGTCCCCGAGCAGCCGGAGATCGCCCAATGAGCCGTGCATTGCGCAGTCGGTACAGGGAGGTTCGAGGTCGATGATGGGCGAGTGGCTCTCCCAGCCTGTCAATTGGGTCTACCTCGTCGTTGGCGTGCTGACCCTCGTGTCGGCCTACCGCGTGGTGACCTCCCAGAACGTCGTCCACGCCGCCCTCTTCCTCGTCGCCGCCCTCGGCGGGGTGGCGGTCAACTTCATCCTGCTATCGGCCGAGTTCGTCGCGCTGGTGATCGTCCTCGTCTACATCGGTGCCGTCATCGTCCTCTTCTTGTTCGGCATCATGATCACCCGTGCCCCCACCGGCCTCGACGTGGCGCTCGACAACGACAAGAAGCTCCCGGCGGCCCTCATATCCCTTCTCGTCTTCGCCGTCCTGTCGTACGCCTCGATCACCACGTTCGGGACGGCCGAGTTGGTCGACATCGGAACCGCCACCGACACGGCGACACTTGCCCAGGGCTTCGTCGGGCGCTTCGTCGTCCCGTTCGAAGTCGTCGGGTTCATCCTCCTCGCTGCCCTGGTCGGCGGCATCGCCATCGCCCGTCGTGACCTGACGCCGCTCGAGGAAGAAGCCAGGAGGTCGGTGTGATCGCCACCCAGTTCCTGATCTTGGCGGCGGCCCTGTTCGCCCTCGGTGTCTATGGGCTCCTCGTGCGCCGCAACGCCGTCCTGGTGCTTCTGTCGGTGGAGTTGATGCTCGCCGCCGTGAACATCAACCTCGTCGTGTTCGAGGCCATGTGGCGCACATCGGAGGCGATCGGGCAGGTGTTCGCCATCTTCGTCATCACCGTCGCCGCCGCGGAAGTCGGCATCGGCTTGGCGATCATCCTGATGATCTTCCGCAACCGCCAGTCCGCCAACGTCGACGAACTGGACCTGATGAGATGGTGA
>DASVDX010000061.1:0-6937 GCA_036380875.1 Acidimicrobiia bacterium | reverse complement strand
CTTCGAACCAACAAGGGGTTGATCGTAAAGAACCGGGACCATTGGACCATCCAGCAGATCAACCACGACGGAACGGTCACCCTCAGCGGACCGACCGGAGCCGTCACCCTCCCCGCCGACTATGCGAGGGATCACCTTGAGCTCGGATATGCGCAGACCAGCCATGCCAGCCAGGGACGCACCGTCGAAAACGCACTCCTCCTCCAAGACGTACCCACAGACAGCCGAGGCGTCTACACGCCCATGACCCGAGGACGCTACACCAACCACGCCTACGTCGTGATCGAAGAGAACCAGACCGGCGCCGATGTTCTCTCCCATTCCGTCTCCCGGGAATGGGCGGACAGGCCAGCCATCGCCCGTCGGGCCCAACTCACGGGCGATGCCCCGGTGTCACGGGGCCGTAGTCTGACGCGTGCCGAGAGGGTTCCTGCGACCCTCGACCATTTCGCGTCCCCGCACCCAAGGGAGCCAAGTGGTCTCGGCCTCGAACGATGACCTCAAAAGCGAGTCGCAGGCTCCCACTTGGCCAGCAGCACGTGCTTGTGTGGACGTGCAGATCACGTAGCGCGGATGCCAGTCCGGTCAGTCGGAGGGCGGCGCACCTACGGGTCTGCCCGCCTTGACCTGGACCTCAAGGTCGCTGCCATCCACAGACACGACAGTGATGACAACGGAAACATCTTCGTCCCACCCTTGCGCGCGACAGCCATCATCTGGACTGTCGATACACCGTTGAGAAATCGGGAAAGTCTCGAGTCCCGCTGCTTGAAGAACCGAAACCGATGCCGGAAACTCACTCGCTGCAACCCTATAGTCACGGACGGCACGAGGGCAGTCCTCAGTCACCTGTTGACATGGTGCATCGACCAATTCTTCGGACTCCAGCTGCCAGGCCTGACCAAAGTCCAATCTGTCTAGGTGGGTAGCCAGTTCTTCCCCAGTGGGAACACTGCACCCCGCCAGAAGCAGGGCTATGAGGATGACCCGGACCGGGCGTGTCACGGCCACTTTGGAAGGATACCTACTCGACACCTTCAAGGCTGTAGTCGTCAATGAGCGGCCAACGGATTGTCAAGGCCTAACCAGAACAGAGGAGCGCGCACTCCTCCTCGATCACGAGTGTCGCCACAATGCGACGCTCTCGCTCCCGCTCAATACAACGAGCCTCTCAGCCAACACAGTCTTGGGCCGCAGGCGCGGTGAGAAGTCGCGAACTGATGCGAAGCGACGAGAGGTCATAAGTCCAGGTCAAGGCAAGGATTTCCCAGTATCACCAGGTGGTGAGAACCTTCTCAAACGGTTTTCAAGACCGTCGCCTTCGTCCGCTCGGCCACCCCTCCGTCGAGGCAATGGTACGCCTACCGAGGATCGGTCACGTCGGCGACCGTGGCACCCGTCGCCTCGATCAAGGCGTCTCCATCCATCATCACGCCCACCCCATGGGCACCGCCGCCGATCGACACCCGTCGGCCGGCGATCCTCTCGTCGGCGATCACCGGGAGGGGCCGGGAGAGCCCGAACGGGGTGATGGCACCCCGCTCGTAACCGGTGACCTGCTTGGCCTCGTCGGCATCCGGCATCGTCAGCCGGTTCACGCCCAGCAGCGCCCGTAGCCGGGGCCAGGCGATCACTCGCAACCCGGGGACGAGAACCAACACGTAGTCGTCGGGGCCCTTCCGCACGACGATCGTCTTGATCAGGTCATCAGGATCCATGCCCCGGGCGGCCGCGGCTTCCTCGAGGGAACTCACGGGGCCGTGATCCTTGACCTCGTGCGGGATGCCCAGGCTGGCTATGTGGCGAATGGCGGGAGTGTCGATGGTCACGGGGTGATCATCCCATCAGTTCGGGAATGGTACGGCGCCCGGACCCACGGAGGTGGCGGAGGGGGTGGGATTCGAACCCACGAAGGGGTGGTAACCCCTTACGGCATTTCGAGTGCCGCGCACTAGGCCAGACTATGCGACCCCTCCAGGTCGGGATATTCAGTTGTGGACCTGGTAGCGGAGGGAGAGGGATTTGAACCCTCGAGGGGGCGGTAACCCCCAACGGCATTTCCAGTGCCGCGCACTAGACCAGACTATGCGATCCCTCCAGGCGAATTCAGTTGTGGTTCGCGTCTGAGACGACGCAAAGGGACCAGACTGTGGCCCTCGCGGAACTCTCCCGGAGAGTCCAGGAGAGCATGCAAATGGTAGTCGACGAGGAGTAACGGGCCGAATGGACGACACCGCCCTGATGCGTCATGCCCTCGACCAGGCGCGCCTGGCCCTCGACCACGGGGACGTACCGGTCGGTGCGATCCTCGTCGATCCCGACGGCGCCGTGGTGGCCGCCGACCACAACCGGCGCCAGGAACTGGCCGACCCGACGGCCCACGCCGAGATCCTGGTCCTGTCGGCGGCGGCTCGTCGAGCCGGCACCTGGCGCCTCGAGGGCCACACCCTCGTCGTTACCCTGGAGCCATGTGCGATGTGCGCGGGAGCGGCGGTGAATGCCCGGCTCGGCCGCCTCGTGTACGGCGCCCCCGACCTCAAGGCCGGCGCCTGCTGGAGCCTCTACAACATCCCTCAGGACCGGCGGCTCAACCACCAAATGGAGATGGCGGCGGGGGTGCTCGCTGACGAGGCGGCGGAACTGCTCACCTGCTTCTTCGCCAGCCGACGCTGAACCCGGATGGTGGGCGGGGTCGGGTGGCGCGGAGTCCGACTCTCCTCATTACCCACGACCGACGCCGCGGGGTAGCCTGAGAGCGATCGTGCTAAGCGGGGCGCTAGGGGTGCCCTGTACCCGAAATCCCCTCCATGCGGGGCCGAATTCCCCACCCGAGGAGGGCACTGGCCGGCTAAGAGGTCGGCGGACACGTGGTGTTGAAGGTCGGGTCCTACGCGGCGGGATACCGCGAACCGGGTCAGGTCCGGAAGGAAGCAGCCCTAAGCGGAGCATCCCGGGTGCCGTAGGGGTGCCTGGCCGGAGCTGGCGGCCGCCGCCACCGGTTCGGTTCTTCTCCGACGGTGGGGTGCACGATCATTTCTTCTTTTCGAGGACGGCTCCGTAGACGAAGCCGTTCATCCCCATGCGCCATACCCGTTCCAGAAGGAGCGGGCTGCCGGCGAGCAGTTCCTCCGGCGGCGGCAGCGAGTCGAGGGTCCGATGCAGGTACCGGTACTCGCCCGGCGCTCCGGCGAACACCGCTCCCACCAGCGGCAACACGACCGCGGTGCCCATTCGGTGCACTCTCCGGGCGACTGGTGAGCGAGGCCGCGTCAGGTCCACGATGACTGCTCGCCCGCCCGGGCGGAGGACTCGGTGGATCTCCAACAGGGTCTGAGGAACGGACGTGAGGTTCCGGAACACGTAGGCGGAGAAGACACCGTCGAAGGTGCCGTCGCGGAACGGAAGCTGTTCTCCGACCCCGGCCACCCGGTGACGAATGGGGCTCAAGCGCAGCATCTCGACGACGGGGTCCAGGGCGATCACCTCCCGCTCCCCGAACACCTCCTGGGCGGCTCCCGTGCCACTTCCCAGGTCGAGGACCAGGCCGGGAGGGAGATGCTCGGCCCCCGTTCGCCTCCATTCCTGTTCGTGTCCGAGCGACAGCACCCGATTGATGCGGTCGTATCGACGGGCAATCCGAGCGAAGACCGGATCCGACTTGGCGCTCACTTCGCCGGAGGGACGATCCGGTCGAAGCCGGTGTAAGGGCGCAACGCCTCGGGAATCACCACCGAGCCATCGGCCTGCTGGTGGTTCTCGAGGATGGCGAGGATCGTGCGGCCGATCGCCGACGCCGTCCCGTTGAGCGTGTGGACGATTTCGTTGGACGACCCCGCCCGGTAGCGGATCCGGAGCCTGCGAGCCTGGTAGTCGGTCGTGTTGGAACAGGACGTGATCTCCCGGTAGCGACCCTGCGAGGGGAACCACGCCTCGATGTCGTACTTCTTCGCCGCCGAGGCGCCGAGGTCTCCGGCGGCGATGTTCACGACCCGGTACGGCACCTCGAGCTCCTTCACCAGCTCCTCTTCGATGCCGAGCAGGCGCTCGTGCTCGTCGGTCGAGTCCTCCGGCCGGCAGAACACGAACATCTCCACCTTGTCGAACTGGTGGACGCGGAAGATGCCTGCCGTGTCCTTGCCATAGGTCCCCGCCTCCCGACGGAAGCACGTCGAGAACCCGGCATAACGGGCCGGCAGGTCCTCGGCGTCGAGGATCTCGTCCATGTGGTACGCCGCCAGGGGCACCTCCGAAGTACCCACCAGATAGAGATCGTCCTCCGGGACCGCATAGACCTGTTCACGATCAGCGGGGAAGAAACCGGTGCCGACCAGCGCCTCCTCCCTCACCAGCACCGGAGGCACCATGGGTGTGTGACCGTGGGCCACCAGCTTGTCGAGGGTCCACCTCACCAGGGCGAACTCGAGCAGCACCGCCTGGCCCTTGATGTAGCCGAACCGGGAGCCGGAGACCTTCGCCGCCCGCTCCGTGTCGATGACGTCGAGGGACACCCCCAACTGAACGTGATCGGAAGGCTCGAAATCGAATTGGGGCCGGGCGCCGACCTCGCGCACGACTTCGGCGTCCTCTTCCGTGAACCCCTCGGCTGCGGTGGGGTCGACGAGGTTCGGCACCGTCAGCCACAAGCGCTCGAACTCCTCACGGAGCCGGTCGGCTTCGGCGCTCAGGCTCTTGACCCGTTCGGCCAGTGTCGCTACTTCGGCGATGGCCGCTTCCTTCTCTTCGCCCTGCAATTGCGCGATGCGCCTGCCGGCGTCCTTCTGGTCGGCTCGGGCCTGCTCGGCTTCGGCTTGCACAGCCCTCGCCCGAGCTTCGAGATCGATCAGGGCGTCCAGGTCGATGTCGGACCCGCGCCGCTGGAGCGACTTGCGGACTACGTCCGGGTTCTCACGGAGGATGCGGGGGTCGATCACGGCAGCGCCATGCTACCGACTGGTCGTCGGCGAGCCGTCAGCCGGCCGAGGTGGTGTCGGTGGTAGGAGTCGCTTCGTTGACGAGGAACCCGGTGGAGTGCCGGTTGTCCTCCGCGAAGGTGTCGGGTCCCTGGGGATCGAGTTCGAGGTGCAGCTCGTAGAACGTGCCGGGAACCACCTCGAGATCCCGGAACACGACCGACGTGCTCATGCCCGGCTCGATCGGCGACACCGGCTGGGTCATCTCCTCAGGTTCCGCCCCTCGGGCAGCGAAGGTGAGCTCGAGCGTTGCTTCGTCGGTGGGCGTGTTGCCGGCGTTGCCCACCACCACCATGAGATCGATGGTGTCGGCCACGGCGGGCACGACGATCGAACCGTCGGCACTCTGCACCCATTCGGGACTGGTGCTGACCTGCTCGATCCGGATCGAAGGCCGCATCGCCAGCCCGCTGGTCTCGGATCGAGCCGCCTCCACCCATGCAGGCGCCAGCACCGTGATCGGGGTGTCCACCGGGAGGAGTCGCACTTCGGGCATCTGTCCGACGGGGGAAGGAACCTCGTCCCGAGCGAACTCCTCCAACAGAGCTCGGTAGACCTCGTCACCGGCCCTCACGGAGACGACGGCCGAGGCGAGCTGATCGATCACCTCCTGGTTGCCCGGTTCATCGGCGGCGAGAAGGATGGCCCCTGAGAAGCCGTCGATCCCACGTCGCCAGGAATCGACGGCCAGCCGGAAGAGGACCTTCGCCCCCAGTAGCTCCTGGTCCGGCACATCGATCTCGGCCACGTCGGCGGCTTCCTGCAAGGCGTCGCGCACTCCTCCAACGACTGACTCGAACTCGCTCCTGTCGACCCGGGAGAGGTCACCGACCAACGTCTCGAGGGTTGCACCGACTTGGGCGATCCTCTGGGCGCTGACCTGCATTTCCTCCAGATAGGAGATCGTGGCCCGGGCATCTCCCCCGGCGGTGGCCACGACGACGCCGATGGCGACGGCGATGGTCACGAGGAGGGGCCAGATGATCCGGCGGCGGCGGCGTTTGCGTGGCTGGTCGAACATCTACGGTCGGTATCGGTTGTCAGCCAGCAGGCACGGACGAGCGCCGAGTCTGGCAACGGCGGGAGGCGGGAACGTTGCGTGAACCGTAGCAACGGTACGGGAACACGGGGCATGGAACCTTCTCGCCATCCTGCCCTAGTCGTCGGCTACCCCACGGACTGACTTGTGGCCCTAGTCGGCGTTTGGGTCCATACTCGAACATGGAGGGTGTGGCGATACACGAAGGGAGAGGCTGGGTATTGACGGAACCGCCTAGGTCACGACTGACAGCTCCGCGGATCCTCTTCGTGAGCACGTATCCGCCGACTCGCTGCGGCATCGCCAACTACACACACTCGCTCGTTCAGGCGATGGCTGAGCGACGAGGCTCGACGGACGACCTGGGTGTCGTGCGCCTCCTCACCCCTGGTGAGTCTCCCCGACCCGATCCCATCGTCGAGGCGTATGCGGGGATCTCCAACACACGCTGGGTCGACCACGTAGCTCAGGTCGCGCGCGCCTACGACGTGGTGTGGCTGCAGCACGAGTTCGGGATCTACGGGGAGGCCGGCGACCGCGCCCTCAGCCGCCTGACCGAGAAGGTCTCCAAGCCGATCATCACAACTCTGCACACCGTCCTTCGTCGACCCGACCCGATCCAGCGGGACTCGACCCGGCTCCTGGTGAAGAGGAGCGCTCACACGGTGGTCATATCCCGGGCGGCCCGCCAGATGCTGGTAGACCACTACCGGGTCGACCCGACGGCGGTCGAAGTCGTCCCCCACGGGGTCCGTCACCTGCCCAAGGAATCGAGGCCCCCTGCGCAGAGGCCCGTCATCGTCACCTGGGGCCTGCTCGGCCCTGGCAAAGGGATCGAGTGGGGCATTCGAGCCTTGCGCCACCTCAAGCAGTTGGATCCTCCACCCCGCTACGTCGTGGCCGGCGCCACCCATCCCCAGGTCCTGCG
>DASVDX010000060.1:0-4218 GCA_036380875.1 Acidimicrobiia bacterium | reverse complement strand
ATATACGAGCCCAAAGCAGTCGATGCACAACGCGCAGCGATAAATACTGCGTACATCTCAGGTCCGGGAGCCGAGGCACTCTTTTCTCGATCCGTCCTTCTCGTAGAAGGTGCAGGTGACAAGGCTCTCTTCGAAGCTCTCAGGAGGCGACTAGCAGGTGTAGATCCGAGCGGTCGGGTGCATGAGTTGATGGTGGTCGATGTCGGTGGAAAGAGTAGGTTTGGTCCGTGGATCGAACTGTTCCGATCCTACGCTAGCAGGGATGGTGATCTCCCCGTACGGTGGACGGTTCTGGCTGACGCAATAGATGCGTCATCGTCGATCGCAGAGTGTTTGGAGAAGGTCGGTATCGCCTTGCCGTCGGCTGTGGATGCCGAGCTGAAGCGTATTCCAAAACTATTTGGTGATGGGGATGTCGCTGGCGGCATCAGGGCAACGGAGCGATTGAATGTCTTGGCTCGGGATTCTGGCCTCGGCCTGGCGCTTGCTCCAGTTGATCTGGAGTATTTGGTTCTCGGCGGCGTTTCGGACTCTGCATGTGAGCGCCTTGGAGAGGAATTGGGGTTTGGAAGAACCAACCGCAAAGCGCTTCTCAAAGAGTTGGGGTCGAAGGCAGTGGCCGGTGCATCGTCGGATGGTAAGAAGCCATGGATGCGGAGCGTGATAGGCAGGAAGATTCCGAGAGCGGAGATCTCGGATCAATTGAAGGGTGTGCTCTCGATATGGCTGTCCGGGGCTATCGACGACGCGAACGCCGTGCGGGCACTGCTGGCGAAGATGCCCGATGAATAGGCCCGCAGCTCAGTGCTCCAGCTCGAACTCACGCATGAGCAGACGTTGCACCCGGGACAAGTTCTCCAACGTCTCCGTGTACAGCCGCATCCGAGCCGGAGTACAGCAGGCCACCTGGAGCCAGCCGAGTTGGCCGCCGGCGTCCTGGAGGACCTTCGTCACTGCTTCTGCCGATCGCGCATCGGCCGCATCGCCCAGTAGCCGCCGAACCTCCTCGATCGTCCCTGCCAGCTTCTCCATCCTGGGGCTCCGCAGCGGTTGGCAACAGCCCTCGTGCAGCTCCCGAACCGACTCGGCGGCGGCGTCGAGCCAAGGATTGGCGGCGGAGAGGTCGGGCATCGCCCGGCGAGATTATCTCCGGACGGTGGCCGCCCCATCCCAACTACCCTCCGGGGCCTTCATGCGTTGGTCACAGGCCCATATCCCCACACTCAGAGAAGCCCCGGCCGATGCCGAGGCTGTCAGCCACCGCCTGCTGGTGCGGGCCGGGTTCATCCGCCAACTCGCCGCCGGGTCGTACACGATGCTGCCGCTCGGGCAGCGCACCCGGCTCAAGGTGGAGCGGATCATCCGCGAGGAGATGGACGCCATCGGCGGCCAGGAGATGCTCCTGCCCACCCTCCATCCCGCCGAGATCTGGAAGAAGTCCGACCGCTACGACCTGATGGGCGACAACCTCTTCAAGCTCAAGGACCGCAAGGACGCCGACATGGTCCTCGGCATGACCGAGGAGGAGATCTTCGCCATCCTCGCCACCGAGCTCTTCTCGTACCGGGACCTGCCCCAGATCTGGTACCAGATGCACATCAAGTTCCGGGACGAGCCCCGCCCCAAGTCGGGTCTCCTCCGCGTTCGGGAGTTCACCATGAAGGACTCCTACACCCTCGACATCGACCAGGCCGGTCTCGACGTCGGCTTCGAGAAGCACCGCACCGCCTACAAGCGCATCTTCGCCCGCCTCGGGCTCTCCGCAGTCGACGTCGAAGCCTCCTCCGGGACCATGGGCGGCTCCGAGTCCGTCGAGTTCATCCAGCGCTCCGAGGCCGGCGAGGACTGGATCGTCACCTGTCCCAACTGCGGCTACCGGGCCAACCTGGAGAAGGCCACCTCCGCCCTCGACCCGGTCAACGACGGCGAATCCGGCGAACTGGAGAGATTCCCCACGCCCGGCCTCCGCACCATCAAGGCCCTCGCCGAGGCCCATCCCGACATTGCCTCGCCCGAGCGGCAGATCAAGACGCTTGTCTACGTGGTCGACGGCCGGCCCACCATCCTCCTGCTCCGCGGCGACCACGACCTCCACGAGCAGAAGCTGATCGACACCACCGGCTCCGCCAACGTCCGGCCCGCCCACCCCGAAGAGATCCGGGAGCTGATGGGCGCCGACCCCGGCAGCCTCGGCGGCGTCGGTGTCGACCACGCCCCGATCATCGCCGACCATGCCCTGCAGGGCCGTCGCAACATGACCACCGGTGCCAACGAGGACGACTTCCACTACAAGGGCGTCGATGTCGAACGGGACATACCAGTCGGCAAGTGGGCCGACCTCCGCACCGTGGCCCATGGCGACCGATGCGTCCAGTGCGGCTCCGAGCTCGACCTGTGGAAGGGCATCGAGGTGGGCCACATCTTCAAGCTCGGCACCAAGTACTCAGAGGCGTTCGGCGCCTATGTCCAGGACGAGGAGGGCAACAGCCACCCCATCGTCATGGGCTCCTACGGAATCGGTGTGGAGAGGAACATGGCCGCCGTCGTCGAGGCCAACCACGACGACGCCGGCATCATCTGGCCCGTCTCGGTCGCCCCCTACGAGGTGGTGGTCACCATGGTCCGCCAGGACGACGGGGCCGTCCGGGAGGCGGGGGAGAGGCTCTATGCGGAGCTCAAGGCGGCCGGTGTGGACGTGATCCTCGACGACCGCGACGAGCGTCCCGGTGTCAAGTTCGCCGACGCCGAGCTGGTCGGCTTCCCCTACCGGATCACCGTCGGTCCCAAGGGCGCCGCCTCCGGCATGGTCGAGCTGGTCACCCGCCGCGGCCTCGAGACCGAGGAGGTCGGCCTGGACCGGGTGGGCTCGGTGGTGACTTCCAGGGTCGAGGCCGAACGCCCTGGCATATGACGGTCACGTCATTCGGGTGACCGGATGAGGGCCGCGTCGATCGTCGCCTATCGGGAGCCGCTGGTCCTCGGCGAAGTGCCCGATCCCGAGCCCAGCCCGACGGGCGTCGTGCTCCAGGTCGCAGCGACTGGCATCTGTCACAGCGACTACCACGGCTGGACCGGCGACGCCCCCTATCCATCGCTTCCCCATGTCCCCGGGCACGAGATGGTGGGGACGGTCGTCGCGGTCGGCTCCGACGTGACGAAGTGGGCGGTCGGCGACCGGGTCACCGTCCCCTTCTCGGTGGGTTGTGGCGAGTGCGGTCCCTGCCGGCAGGGCTGGACCAACATCTGTGACGTCAACTTCACACCCGGCTTCACCGCCTGGGGCTCGTTCGCCGAGTACGTGGCCATCGAGTACGCCGATCGGAACCTGGTGGCGTTGCCCGAAGACCTCTCGTCGGTGCATGGCGCCGCCCTCGGCTGTCGGTTCGTCACCGCCTACCGGGCACTGAAGGCGCGTGGTGGTGTCGGAGACGAGATGCGTCTTGCGGTCTTCGGATGCGGAGGTGTGGGGTTGTCCGCGGTGATGATCGGGGCCGCCCTCGGTGCGGAGGTGATCGCCGTCGACCTCGACGACGCCCGCCTCGCTCGGGCTACTGAGTTCGGGGCCTCCCGGGTGCTCAACGCCGGGGATGGGCCGGTGTGGGAGCAGATCCGGGATCTGACCGGGAGCGGTGCGGACGTGACGATCGACGCCGTGGGGGCCCCTGCCGTCGTCCGTGACGCCGTCATGTCGCTGCGAAAGCGTGGGCGTCATGTGCAGGTCGGCCTGTTGGTGGGGGAGAACGCCGACCCGCGGCTCCCCATGGAGCAGGTGATCATGCGGGAGTTGGAGATCGTGGGGTCGCGCGGACTCCCCGCGGCCAACTATTCGGACGTGTTCGAGCTCATCGCCTCCGAAAAGGTGGATCCGGCGCGGCTGGTGGACCGGACCGTCGATCTGGAGGAAGGCGCACGCCTCGTCACCCAGATGGACCGGTACACCGGGGTCGGGGTGACGGTCATCGACCGGTTCTAATTCCGCTCGAGACGCCAGGGTCTGATTCCCCCCTACCCCTCGGCCTCACTCCGTTCGGCCGGCGGTACCTTCCCCCGGCCTCCGGCCGGGGGACTTGTCCGGGTTTGGATTTCTCCCTTTGTGTCATTGTTCGGGAGTGGGTGGCCGGACCCCTGGGTGACTCAATTTCTCCCTGTCCACTCCCGTGTGGGTGTGTGACTTTCGCGGGGCTTGTCGTCCTGGGGTCCGGTTCCCTTTGAACGCGT
>DASVDX010000059.1:0-14524 GCA_036380875.1 Acidimicrobiia bacterium | reverse complement strand
CGACTACCTGCGCCGCCCGTTCGAGCCGATTCCCTCGCTCTGCGGTCGGGCCGAATACGTCACCAAAACGCTCGCCGTGTGCCACCGATGCGGAGGTCCCGCCCTGTACACGCAGAGGATCGTGCGATCCGACGATCTCGTTGTGTTGGGCGCAACTGGCGCGTACGAGGCCCGATGCCGTCAGTGCTACTCCCCGGAGGAAGGGAAGCAGGAAGAACTGGCCATCGATTCGTGACCTGGGACCTTCCCTGCCGCGTGGTAGAATCCTTTGCAGCGCCGCACTCGATGCGGCCCATCTTCGGAGTTTGACGGTGACGCCTCTGCGATTCTCTTCCCGCCGACTCCCGTCCCTTCGGACTGGAATCGGCTTTTTCAGATCGATCCGTGGTTCGACCGCCGGATCCACCCTGGTGGCGTTCACTCGACTCCCCGTCCAGACCGCCGGTGTCGCCAGGTCATCGCGCCGGCCGTGTCAACCGCAGACCTATAGGAGTGAACATCAATGCCATTCTTCCGTCGCCGCACCCCGA
Organism: Acidimicrobiia bacterium; assembly: GCA_036380875.1. Classification (GTDB taxonomy): domain Bacteria; phylum Actinomycetota; class Acidimicrobiia; order Spongiisociales; family ZC4RG35; genus ZC4RG17. The sequence continues at coordinate 13,994 of DASVDX010000059.1, read as the reverse complement.
CGGTGCTCAAGAAATCGTCGACCGATGTCGTCGAGGAGCGGAAGATCCTCCGCATCGGTGGCCAGACCGTCGAGGTTCGCCGAGTAGAGGAAGCGGCTGAGAAGCCGCCGCCCGCCAAAGCCGATCGGGTCAAAGAAAAGCCCGACAAGTCGAAGAAGCGCCGTTCCGAACCCGGCATCCCTCGAGGACGATCCAACGGTCGACGTCCCGTCGATGAAGAGATCATCATCCCCACCGACGTCGGTCGCCGGCAGATGCTCGTCCGCGCCGCCAACGGCCAGACCCAGATCGTCATCCTGGAAGGCCCGGTCCTCGTCGAGCACTACGTCGCTCGCCCCGACCGGACGTCGATGGTCGGCAACATCTACCTCGCCAAGGTCCGCAACGTCCTCCCCGGGATGGAGGCCTCGTTCCTCGACTTCGGGGCCCAGAAGAACGGTGTCCTCTACGCCGCCGACGTCGCCTACGACAAGAAGAAGTACCCCAAGGGCCCGCCCCGCATCGAGGAGAGTCTGAAGGAAGGTGACGAAGTCCTCGTCCAGGTGGTCAAGGACCCGATGGGCGCCAAGGGCGCCCGTCTCACCGGCAACCCGTCCCTTCCGGGCCGGTACCTGGTGCTCGTCCCCGATTCCGACACGAACGGCATCAGCCGCCGGCTTCCGGAGGAGGAGCGGACGCGACTGCGCGATGTGATCGAGAAGGTGAAGCCAGAGGGGTTCGGGGTCATAGTCCGCACAGCGGCGCTCCACGCCTCCGCCGAGGACATCGCCGCCGACATCTCCCGTCTGGTCAAGACCTGGGAGGAGATCAAAGAGAAGGCGGCCGAAGGCGGCGCCCCGCGGGTCATCTACGAGGAACCCGATCTCCTCATCCGGGTCATCCGCGAGCACTTCACCCCCGACTTCCGCCGGATGCTCGTCGAGGACAAGGCCGCCTACGAAGCGGTAGTCGAATACCTGCGTGCGACCGCACCCGACCTCGTGTCCAAGGTGCATCTGTACGAGGACGAGATGCCGCTGTTCGAGCGGTACCACGTCGACGACCAACTACGGAAGGCGTTGGAACGTCGCGTCTACCTGCCGTCCGGGGGACACCTGGTGATCGACCGGACCGAAGCCCTCACCGTCATCGATGTCAACACCGGCAAGTTCGTCGGCTCCTCGAGCCTCGAGGAGACCGTCCTTCAGAACAACCTCGAAGCGGCCGAGGAGATCGGCCGCCAGCTGCGGTTGCGGGACATCGGCGGGATCATCGTCATCGACTTCATCGACATGGAGAAGGAGAAGAACCAGCAACTGGTTCTTCGCAAGCTCAAGGAGACGCTCGCCAAGGACAAGACCCGCACTCAGGTCTTCGATGTGTCCCAGCTCGGTCTGGTGGAGATGACGAGAAAGAACGTTTCCGCCGGCCTACTGGAGCACTTCTCCGAGCCGTGCCCTCATTGCGAGGGGAGAGGGGTTCTGTTGAACGAGGAAGCCGTGAAGAATGGCTTGCCCGTGGTGGGCGCGGCTGTCGACACGGACTGAAGGGTCGTCGGGAGGCGGACACCGCCTACCGACTCCTTTGTTGGTGGTCATGCGCCACTGCTAATCTGATCGTTCGTAATCCTTCTCCGACGAGGTCTTTACTCATGTACGCCATCATTCGCGCCGGCGGCAAGCAGGCCAAGGTGCAATCCGGCGATGTAATAGAGGTCGAGCGTGTCAAGAATGCCGGCGAAACGGTCGAGTTTCGGCCGTTGCTCGTGGTCGACGACGACGGCAACACCTTCTCCAGCCCTTCCGAGTTGGAGAACGCCACCGTCACCGCCAAGGTGCTCGGCGAGGTGAAGGGCGACAAGGTCGACATCTTCAAGTACAAGGCGAAGACCGGTTATCGGCGTCGCATGGGCCATCGTCAGACCTACACGCAGCTCGAGATCACCGGCATCGCCCTCGAGCAGAAGAAGAAGTCGCAGGCCAAACGGCAGACCAAGAAGGCAGAAGAAGCGGAGGCAGCCGACAAGGACGCCGCCTCCGAGGAGGATTGAGATGTCCAAGACAAAGGCAGGCGGTTCCAGCAAGAACGGGCGCGAATCAGCCGCGAAGCGACTGGGCCCGAAGGTCTTCGACGGCCAGTTCGTCAACGCCGGCGCCATCATCGTTCGCCAGCGCGGCACCCGCATCCACCCGGGTCTCAACGTCGGTCGTGGCGGCGACGACACGCTCTACGCGCTCTCATCGGGCACCGTCCGTTACGCCAAGCGCAATCAGCGGCGCCTGGTAGACGTCCTCGTCGACTGACCAGGGGCAGCTCCCCGGGCGCGCCGTGTTCGTAGACCGGGTCCGCGTCCACCTTCGCGGGGGCAACGGAGGCGCCGGGGTCGTTGCTTTCGAACGCCGCCGCGGGCTCCCGAAAGGCCGGCCCACGGGCGGCAATGGCGGCAGGGGAGGCAACGTCATCGTTCGTGTCGACGAAGGCATGGCGTCCCTTCTCACGTACGCCCGCAACCCCCACCACCGGGCCGGCGACGGAACCCACGGTCGAGGTGACCTCCAGCATGGCAAGGCCGGCGAGGACCTGATCCTGTCGGTGCCGGCCGGAACCACCATCTACGACGAAGAGGGCACGCTCATCGCCGATCTGGTCGCGGATGGGCAGTCGGTCGTGCTCGTCGAAGGCGGCCGCGGGGGACGAGGCAACGCCGCGTTCATGTCACCGACGAACCGCGCCCCTTCGATCGCCGAGCAGGGGGAATTCGGCCGTGAGGCGACGTTCGTCTTCGAGTTGAGGCTCTTGGCCGATGCCGCCCTGATCGGCTACCCCAACGCCGGCAAGTCGACCCTCATCTCGGTGGTATCGGCGGCCAAGCCGAAGATCGCCGACTACCCGTTCACGACTCTCGAGCCGAACCTGGGCGTAGTCGAGGTAGACGGCCGTGAGTTCATCCTCGCCGATATCCCCGGCCTGATCGAAGGAGCCGCCGAAGGCAGGGGGCTCGGCCACGAGTTCCTGCGCCACACCGAGCGGGCCCGGGCGCTGGTGATCCTCCTGGACCCCTCGCCCTACCAGACCGACCCTCCGGCTCGACAGCTCGAGGTCCTCATCGGCGAACTCGAGAGGTATTCACCCGAACTCGCTGCCCGCCCCCGTCTCGTGGCAATAGGCAAGGCCGATCTGCCTGAAGCCCGGAATGCGGCCTCCGAGATACCCGAGGCGAAGCTCATCTCGTCCATCACCCGTGAGGGCATTCCCGAGTTCCTCCACGCCGTGGCCGACCTCGTGGAAACGGCCAAACGGGAGGCGCCCGATCGGCCGGGCTACGTGCTCCACCGCCCGGCGCAAGCGGCTTTCACGATCCGGCGCGAAGGCAACACCTGGGTCGTAGAGGGGATCGGCGCGGAACGCGCTGTGGCATTCGCCGACCTCACTCACCCAGAGGCCGCCGACATGGCTGCCGCTCGACTGGAGCGCCTCGGGGTCGACAAGGCGCTCGCCGAGGCGGGCGCAAAAGAAGGCGACGACGTGCGGATCGGCGACTTGACTTTCGAGTACTCGCCACCTGTGTCCGACGACGAGGAGGACGACGACGAATGAGGCGCCCAGTCCCTGACGGCGGACGGGTAGTCGTGAAGATCGGCTCATCGAGCCTCGTGGGCCCGGACGCCGGAATCGACCGGGCCGCGATCGAACGTGTCGCCGGCCAGATCACCGACCTGTGGGACGAAGGGTTGTCGGCGGTACTCGTCACCTCGGGGGCCGTGGCGGCAGGCCTGGCCCCGATGGGGTTCAAGTCCCGTCCTGCCGACGTTCCCAGCTTGCAGGCGGCTGCCGCCGTCGGCCAGGGACTGCTGATGCACAGCTACGCCGAGGCGTTCGCCACTCGGGGGCGCGTCGCCGGCCAGGTGCTCCTCACCCGCGACGTCCTCGCCAACCGCGATCAATACCTCTACGCCCGTCAGACGCTCGACCGGATGCTGACTGAGGGCGTCGTCCCGGTTGTGAACGAAAATGACACGATCGCCATCGACGGGGTTCGCTTCGGGGACAACGACCGGCTGGCGGCGATCGTCTCCCACCTCGTTGGCGCATCCCTTCTCGTGCTCCTCACCGACACGGAGGGTCTCTTCTCGTCGGATCCCCGCCTGGGCGAAGCCGAGTTTCTGGCCGCGGTGGACCACGCCGACGAGCGCCTCGACCGTCTCCATGGCGTTGGGCCGCTCGGCTCGGGAGGCGTGGCGACGAAGGTGGAGGCCGCCCGTATCGCTGCCTTCTCCCAGATCCCGACGATCATCGCTTCCGCCGATGCCCCACTCCGCGACGTCGCCGAAGGCAAGCCGGTGGGTACCTGGGTCGAGCCTCGCAGGGTCTCCCTTCCCGCCCGCAAGCTGTGGATCGCCTTCTGCCAGCCGGTGCGGGGCTTCGTCGCGATCGACGAGGGAGCCGTCGAGGCGCTCGTTCAGCGGGGGACTTCCTTGCTGCCCGTTGGGGTGACCGGCGTCGACGGCAAGTTCTCCGCGGGCGAGACCGTCGACGTGGTGGGTCCCGACCGTCAGGTGATCGGTCGGGGCCTGGCCCGGATGCCGGCGTCTACGGTCAGAGAGAGGATGGGTCGCCGCGGCGGCGACGAGGTCATCCACCGCGACGAGCTCGCCGTGTTCGCCTCGTGACTGGTTTCAGCGACGCCATAGGTCGCGGGTGAACAGCAGCAGCACGGGGAAGATCTCGAGCCGTCCCGCGATCATCAGCCCCGACAGCAGCCACTTGCCGGGCCAGGCGATGGAGGCGTAGTTCGAGGTCGGTCCCACATCGGCGAGGGCCGGCCCGACGTTGCCGAGGGAGGCCGCCACCGCCGATGCCGCCGTTACGAGGTCCAGCCGCTCCGACATGTTGGCGTCGATGAAAGTGAGCAGGAAGGTGCCCGTCATGAAGAGGAACATGTAGAAGAGGAAAAACGACTGGATCGACTCGAGGAGCTGATCGGGCACCCGTTCACGTCCGAACCGCACCGTGAAGACACCCCTCGGGTAGACCAGTCGACGCAGGTCGGCGAATGCCGCCTTGGAGAGGATCCCCACCCGGAACGTCTTCACGGACCCCGACGTGGAGCCCGCCATCCCACCGAGGAACATCAGCCCGATCACGATGATCTGCAGCGCCGGCCGCCACGAGCCCCAGTCGGTGGTGGCAAAGCCAGTGGTGGTGACGATCGACACGACGGTGAAAGCGGAGTTGCGGATCGTCTCGGTGAGGCCCGTGTCGGCGAGGAGGCCGCCGGCCACCAGCACGACACCGGCGAGTATCAGACCGACGTAGAGGCGGAACTCGGAGTCACGCAGATAGATCGACGGCTGGCGCAGCGCCCGGTAGTGGAGGGCGAAGCTCACACCCGACAAGAACATGAAGACCGTCACCACCCATTGCGTGTACGGCGAGAAGGACGCCAGTGAGCTGGCCTCGGTGCTGAACCCGCCGGTGGCGGTGGTCGTCATGGCGTGGACCGCCGCCTGATACAGGTCGAGGTCTCCGAGGACCAGCAAGGTCGCCGTGAGCGCCGTCAACCCCACATAGACGAACCAGAGGCGCTTGGCCGTCTCCTTGAAGCGGGGAGTGAGACGGTCCGGCTTTCCACCCGGCAGCTCGGCTCGGGCGAGCTGCACGCCGCCTGTGCCGAGCAGCGGCAGGATTGCCACGGAGAGGATGATCACCCCCATGCCGCCCACCCATTGGGTGAGCCCGCGCCAGATGCCGATGCTGCGCGGCAGGTCGCCCGGGTTCGCCACCACCGACGCCCCTGTCGTGGTGAATCCCGACACGGTTTCGAAGAATGCGTCGGTCACGCTGGGGATCGTGCTGGTGAGGAGGTAGGGGAGGGCACCGAAGACGGAGATGACGAACCAGGCCAACCCGACGGTGGCGAACCCTTCCTTGACGGACAGCGACGTGGCGTGGCCGAAGACGCGCCACATGAGGAGGCCGCAAGCCACCGTGATGAGGCCGGACAGGAGGATGCCGAGTCCGGGGTCTCGCTCTCCCATGAGATATGCCAGTGCGGCGGTGGTGAGCATCAACACGCCGATCGCCGTCACCGCCGAGCCGATGACGTACGACAGCGTGCGCGGCAACGAGCGGACGGTCCGGTCGGCGGTGACGATCATCAGGGGGCGAACAGAGCCGACGACTCTTCGATGTTGTCGGGAAGGGCGAAGAAGATCAGATGATCTCCGGCCCGGATCCGCGTGGAGCCGTCGGGCACGAAAGTCGTTTCCCCACGCGAGATGCCGCCGACGACCACCCCGCGGGGAAGCTCCAGGTCGATCAGCGATTTGCCGACGGCGGGGGCGTTTTCGCTGACCTCGACTTCGATCGCCTCGGCGTCCGTGTCGGAGAACGTCACCACTTGCTGGATCCTGCCGTGGCGGACGAATCGCAGGATGGCCGAGGCGGCGAGGAGGCGGCTGGAAACGGCGGCGTCGATACCCAGGCCCGAAAGCAGCGACACATAGCGGATCCGGTTGAAACGGGCGATCGTCGACGCCGCACCCAGCGCTTTGGCGACGAGGGCCACGGTGATGTTGACTTCATCCCACCCTGTCAAGGCGAGAACCGCGTCAGAGGGCCCCAGCTCCAACTCGGACAGCACGTCGGGGTCGGTGGCGTCGCCGTGAACGACCACCGCCTTCGGGTGGCGAGCAGCCAGCTGCGAGCACCTCCCTCGGTCGCGGTCCACCATCACGACGGAGAACCCCTTCTTGACCATTTCCTCGGCGGTGAGCTCGCCCAGCCTGGTGCTCCCGACCACGACCACGCGGTCGATCCGCACCTTGCGCAGCCCGAGCAGGTTGACGGCGCGCTCGATGTTGTCCGAAGTGGTCATCAAGAGAGCATGGTCGCCGGCCAGAACCTCGGTGTCTCCGTGGGCGACGATCGTCTTGCCATGGCGGACCAGGGCGGCCACCACCCATCCCCACTCGGCGCTGCGGAGGCGAAGTTGGCTCAGAGGCTGGCGAGCAAGAGGGGATTGGGGCGTCACGATGCCGCCGAGGAGCACGAGCTTCCCGTCGGCGAAGTGCACCATCTCGGAAACGCCCGTCTCTTTCACCAGAGTGACCAGTTCCTGCGCCGCCGTGGCGCTCGGGTCGATGACTACGTCCACGCCGAGTTGGTCGACACCCTCGCGCAAACCAGGGTCCTCGATGCGGGCCACGGTTCGCTTCACGCCCAATTGGCGGGCGGTGTGGCAAGCGAGGATGTTGACGCCGTCCGAATTGGAGACGGCGATCAGGAGGTCGGCGTTGCGAGCCCCAGCCTCTTCGAGGGTGGCGGCCGATGCGCCATTGCCGACGATGACCAAGGCGTCGAGCGCCTCTTGCATCTCGGCGGCGCGTTCCTCGTCGGATTCGATGACATGGACGTCCTTGCCTTCCGACGAGAGGAGTTTGGCGAGATAGGAGCCGACGGCGCCGGCTCCCACGACGATGATCTTCATTGTCACCGATCAGGGTAGACCTGACTTGGGGAGGCGCTACTGCACCTAGACTGGCGTCTCCCCCTCCTGAGCGTATGACAGCGACTGTTCCAACAATCGATTCCCCGGCCGCCCTGGCCGAATCCCTCCGCACGGTCGACTACCTCGCCGACGATCGCATCGCCCAGGTGGCGTTCTTGGCGGAGCGCCTCGGCAAGCCGATCCTCGTCGAGGGCCCGGCCGGTGTCGGCAAGACCGAACTGGCGAAGTCTCTCGCCCGCATGTGGGGACGCCGCCTGATTCGCCTCCAGTGCTACGAGGGGCTCGACGAATCGAAGGCGCTGTACGAGTGGAACTACAAGAAGCAGCTGCTCCGCATCCAGGCCGACCACGACAAGGAGTGGGACGAGCTGGAGGACGACATCTTCTCCGACGAGTTCCTGCTCGCTCGGCCGCTGCTGGAGGCGATCCGGTCGGAGACGCCAGTCGTCCTGCTGATCGACGAGATCGACCGGGTCGAGATCGAAACCGAGGCGCTGCTGCTCGAGGTGCTGTCCGACTTCCAGGTATCGATCCCCGAGCTGGGAACCCTCACCGCTGCCACCCGCCCCTTCGTCGTGCTCACGTCGAACAACACCCGTGAGCTGTCCGAGGCGCTGAAGCGGCGCTGCCTGTTCCTGCACATCTCGTATCCCGATGCCGAACGGGAACAGGAGATACTCCTCACCCGGGTCCCGGAGCTGCCCGAGAACCTCGCTCGTCAGATCGCCCGGATCGTCCGCTCCATCCGCCAGATGGACCTGAAGAAGGCGCCGTCGGTATCCGAGTCGATCGACTGGGCTCGCACCCTGCTCGCCCTCGCCGTTGAGCACTTGGACACCGAGGTGGTCACCGACACCCTCCACGTCCTCCTCAAGTACCAGTCGGACATCGAGAAGGCGACGGCCGAGCTGACCCGGCGGTGACGGCTCCGTCAGCCTCCAGTCCCATCACGTCGCTGATAACCGGCTTCGTCGGCGAACTGCGTGCGGCCGGAGTCCCGGTTTCGATGGTGGAGACGATCGACGCCATGCGCGCCTTGGAGGTGATCGACATCGGCGACAGGTCGGGGCTGAAGTCGACGCTGGCTGCCACTCTCGTCAAGTCCGAGCGCCACCTCGCCGCTTTCGACACCGCGTTCGAGGTTTTCTTTGCCACCGCACCGCATCGCGGTGAGGAACGGCCCGACGGTGTCGGCCCTTCAGCCAAGGGGGAAGCCGGAGCGTCGGGTGGCATGGGCGAGGAGGACCTCGACGACCTCCGTCGCAACCTCCTGCAGGCCTTGCTCGACAACGACATGGAGAGCTTGCTCGAGGCGATCGGGTCGGCGGTGGACAAGTTGTCCGGGTTCGAGCCGGGCCGGCCCGTGGGCGGCACGTACTACCTGTACCGGACGCTCCGCCGGTTGGACATCGAAGAGATCGAGGACCTGCTCCGGGAGGCGCTTCGCGGGCGGGAAGGTGACCTGACCGAACTCGACCAGCGGTTGATCGACGAAGAAGTCGCGGCTCAGATCGAGCAACTCCGCGAGGCCGTCCAGGAAGAGATCCGCCGCCGCCTGGTCGAGGACCGGGGGAGGGAGGCGGTCGCCCGTACCCTGCGCCGCCCTCTCACCGAAGACGTCGACCTCATGCATGCCACTCGGGCCGACCTGGAGGCGTTGGAGGCGGCCATCGTGCCTCTCACCCGCAAGCTGGCGGCGAGACTCGCCCGTCGCCGGCGCATGCTGCGGCGAGGGCGCCTGGACTTCCGCAAGACGATGCGCCGCTCACTCGCCACGGGGGGCGTCCCCATCGACCCCCAGTTCAAGATCAACCGCCCTCACCGTCCCGAGGTGTTCCTCTTGTGCGACATCTCCGGATCGATGGCGACGTTCGCCCGGTTCACGCTGCAGTTCACCTATGCGATGTCCACCCAGTTCTCGAAGCTGCGATCGTTCGCCTTCATCGACACGGTCGACGAGGTCACCGAGTTCTTCGGCCCCAGTGCTGATTTCACCGAGGCGCTGGCCCGGATCGCCTCCGAGGCCGAGGTGGTGCGCCAGGATGGCCACTCGGACTACGGCACGTCACTTGCGACGTTTCTCGAACGGTACGGGAGGGACGTGACACCCCGGTCCACCGTGATCATCACGGGGGACGCCCGCAACAACTACCGCCCACCCCAGGACGAACTATTGGGGGAGATCGCAGCAAAGGCGAGGGCCGTATACTGGCTGAACCCGGAGCCTCCCAGCTACTGGGATACGGGGGACTCGGTTATGAGCCGCTACGCACGGTGGTGCGAGGGGGTACATGAAGTGCGAACACTTCGTCAGCTGGAGGCATTCATCGAGGAACTCAGCCTGCCCCGCTCACGTCCTCGGGGCAGATCCTATTGAGGTCCTCAACTCGGGGGGTGGGGTGGCCGATATTCCATCGGTGCGAACGTCTCGCACGCCTATCGAACGACTGTGAGTGAGGTGTGGCATTGGGCCATCGAATACTGGTGATCGAGGACTCCGCCGTCATCCGGCGCCTGATCGAGGTGTGCCTGCGCGCTGCTGACCTCGAGATAATCACCCGCGACGATGGCAAGAGCGGCCTGGCGGCAGTCCGCGAGGAGTCGCCGGACCTCGTAGTGCTCGACATCGGTCTCCCCGGTATGGACGGCTGGGAGGTCCTCGCTCACGTCCGCTCCGACGAGTCGATACGTGACACGCCGGTCGTGGTGCTCACCGCCCACGCCGAAGAGGAATCACGGCGGAGAGCCGACGAAGGCGGTGCCGACGCCTTCGTGACGAAGCCGTTCCAGCCGAACGAGTTCAGGAAGACGGTCTTGGACCTGCTTCCCTGACCGTCGGGCCGACGGTCAGGGAAGCCTCAGACCTCGGACTTCTCCCGTTCTTCCTCCGCCATGACCTCGGCGAGTCGCTCGACGAGGTCCACGACACGGTTGGAGTAGCCCCACTCGTTGTCGTACCAGGCGAGCACCTTCACCAGGTTGCCGCCCAGCACCTGAGTGCCGGCTGCGTCGAAGATCGACGAGTGCGGGTTGCCGATGATGTCGGTCGACACGATGGGGTCCTCGCTGTACTCGAGGATCCCCTTCATCGGTCCTTCGGCCGCCCGGCGGATCGCCTCGTTGACCTCTTCGGCCGTGACCTCCCTCTCCAACTCCACCACCAGGTCGACCGTGGAGCCATCGGGGACCGGGACGCGCATCGCCATGCCGTCGAGCTTGCCCTGTAGCTCCGGCAGCACTTCACCGACCGCCTTGGCGGCGCCGGTGGTGGTCGGGATGATGTTTTCGGTTGCGGCTCGGCTGCGGCGCAGGTCCTTGTGGGGGACGTCGGCGAGTCGCTGGTCGTTCGTATAGGCGTGGACCGTGGTCATCACGCCGCGCTTGATGCCGAACTCGTCGTTGAGCACCTTGGCGACGGGTGCCAGGCAATTCGTGGTGCACGAGGCGTTCGACACGATGATGTCCGACGGGTCGAGCTCTTGGTCGTTGACGCCCAGCACGACCGTCTCGTCGATCGGGTCCTTCGACGGCACGGTCAGAACGACTCGCTTGGCACCGGCGTGTAGATGTTTCTCCAGCGAAGGCCGATCCCGGAACACGCCTGTCGACTCGACGACGATGTCGACTCCCAGCTCCTTCCACGGCAGGTTGGCAGGGTCGGTCTCACGCAGCATCTCGATGTGATGCTTGCCGACGGTCATGACCTCGTTCTCGACCTTCACTTCCTGCTCGAAGCGCCCCATCACCGAGTCGTACTCGAGCAGGTAGGCGAGAACGTCGTCGTCGGCGAGGTCGTTGATGGCCACGACTTCGATGTCCGACTCGGGCCGTTCGGCGATGATCCGGAATACCGCCCGGCCGATTCGTCCGAAACCGTTGATCGCGAGCTTCACAGCCATTTCAGGACTCCTTGATGAGATTGGCGGAGAGGCGTTCGATCACTTCCACCACACGGGCCGAGTAACCCCAGCCGTTGTTGAACCAGGTGATGGTCTTCACCATCGTCCCGTCGATCACCATCGTGGCGAGGGAGTCGAACACGCCGGAGTAGGTGGATGCCCGGACGTCCGACGAGACGATGGGATCGGCCACGTACTCGAGGATGTTGCGGTAGCGGGTGGCGGCGGCTTCCTTTATCGCCGCGTTCACCTCTTCTTTGGTGGTCGCTTTCTCGGTGATCGTCACGAGATCGACCGTGGAGCCGTCGGGCACCGGCACGTTGAGTGCGACCGCCGATAGTTTGCCCTCGAACTCGGGCATCACCTGGGTGACGATATCGGGAGAGTTCGTCTCCTCCGGGATGATGTTCTCGCCGGCGGCGCGGCTGGAGCGGAAGCCCTCGCCCGGGACGTCGGCGAGGCGGCCGGAGTTCGACATGGCGTGCACGGTCGTCCAGAAGGCTCGCTCCACTCCGAAGTGCTCGTCGATGGTGCGAAGAACCGGGGCGACGGCATTCGAGGTGTTGGATCCAAGGGCCACGATCGGCGGGTTCTCGTTGAGGAGCTCGTCGTTGATGCCCATGAGCACCATTGGGATGTCGCCGGGTGTCTCCGGGCTCGAGGTGAGGATCACGGCGCGGGCCCCGTTGTCGAGATGGGCCTGGTTCGCCTCCCGGGTGCGGTAGCGGGTGGTCGCCTCGACTACGAGGTCGACTCCGTAGTTGGCCCACTTCACGTCGGCCGGCGTCTTCTCGCCGATGAAGGCGATCTCGCGTTCGTCCGCTACCAGGATCCCGTCGTCGTATGACACCTCACCCGGATAGCGGCCATAGATCGAGTCGTACTTCAACAGGTATGTGAGAGCGGCGGGGTCGGCTATGTCACAGATGACCGCCACCTCGACGTCGGGGTGGTTTCGGACCAATCGGAACACGTTCCGCCCGATCCGGCCGAACCCCATGAGACCGATTCGGATCTTCGTCATCGCAAGACCTCGTCTGTTCGGTTAGTCGAGTCAACGCTAGTGCCGTCGAGGCCCTTGTCTCGACCTGCTTCAACCGTCGATTGTGTTGCGATAGGTTGGCCGAGAGAGGGGAGCGGCCTGATCGACGAGGCCGTCTCGGGAGGTTTGGGGATGTGGTTGGCGGTTGGTTTGGTCTGCCTGTTGTCGCCGGTTCCGGGGGAGCAGGTGGCGGCGTTTGCGCCCGTCGGAGCCTACGCCGGGCACTGGGGAGTCGACCTGGCGGCCGATCCCGGGACCCCGGTCGCAGCGCCCATCGACGGCGAGGTCACGTTCGCAGGTTCGGTGGCGGGCACCCTGTCGGTCACGATCCGCCAGGGTCCCTACAAGGTATCGGTCTCGTACTTGTCGGAGGTGGCGGTAGCGGCCGGAAGCCACGTCACCCGCGGAACCGGGATCGGCCGAGCGGGCCTGGCCCACGGTGAGCCCGCGGTGCACCTGTCTCTGCGGCTCGAGAACCAATACGTCGATCCGGCGCCCTTCCTGTCGTGCCGCTTTCGGGCCATCAGCGAGGCGCTCCGGCTGGTTCCCTATCCTGAGGCCGGTGCGAATAGGAATCCTGGGCGGAACGTTCGACCCGCCGCACCTCGCTCATCTGCACACAGGCGAAGTCGCGTACCGGCAGCTCGGCCTCGACATGGTGGTGTTCATGCCCGCCGGAGCGCCCTGGCAGAAGGCCGGGCGGCGAGTCTCCGACGCCAAACACCGGTGGGTGATGACCCGCCTCGCCGTCGATGGGGTCGACTACTTCGTGGCGGACGAACGTGAGGTCCACCGCGACGGGTGGACCTACACCGCCGACACGCTGAAGACGTTCGACCCCGACGACGAGCTGGTTCTCATCCTGGGCGCCGACTCAGCCCGCGGGCTTCCCACCTGGGAGCGCTCGGAGGAGGTTCTCTCCCGAGTGCAGCTGGCGGTCGCCCCTCGGCCCGGCACGCCCCGGGAGGAGGTGGAACGGTCCGTCCCCGACACCACCATCGAGTGGCTCGACATGGTTCCCTTGGACATCTCGGGCACGCTCCTCCGAGAGCGGGCGGCGGCGGGAAGGTCCATCCGGTTCCTGGTGCGTGACTCCGTTTGGCGCTATATCGTGGCCGAGAATCTCTATACGGATGCCGCCGGGGTGCCGGTAGCATGAACTGAGACTGTGATCAGGAGGGAGTACCGCCATATCCGCTGAGCAGATCGCTCGGATGGCCGCTGACGCCATCTACGACAAGAAGGGACTGGATGTCCAACTCCTCGATGTGGGCGATCTACTCGCCATCACCGACATCTTCGTGATCGGGACCGGCACGTCGAACATCCACGTTCGTTCCCTGGCCGAAGGTGTTGAGGAGGCGCTGGCCGATAAGGCCGGACGCAAGCCGCTCCGCCGGGAAGGCGTGGAGCAGGCCGAATGGATCCTGCTGGACTACGGCGACGTCGTGGTGCACCTCTTCCAGCCGGAGCAACGGGAGTACTACGGTCTCGAGCGTCTCTGGCTCGATGCGCCTCGGCTCGCCCACGAGGCGCCGGTCAGCACGGAGGCGTAGGGCTTTTT
>DASVDX010000058.1:0-7022 GCA_036380875.1 Acidimicrobiia bacterium | reverse complement strand
CCACGCGACCGGTGACACCTTCTTGTGCCAGCAGTTCAGCAGCTCCGAGAGCAACGTGGACCTCGCTGCCCGTGGCGACCAAGACGACATCGCTCCCATCTCTGAGCACGTACCCGCCCTTGGCCACGCCGCCCCGATCTCGCTCGAGTATCGGGATGTTCTGACGGGTTTGCACGATGGCGACCGGACCGTCATGACGGTTGAGAGCCACTTCCCAAGCTTCGACCGTTTCGGTGGCGTCGGCCGGGCGAATGACCCAAAGGTTCGGCATCGCCCGAAGCGAAGCCAAATGCTCGATGGGCTGGTGCGTGGGACCGTCTTCTCCAAGGAATACGGAGTCGTGGGTCCAGACCCAGATCGAGGGGGCTCTCATCAGGGCGCTCAGGCGAACAGCCGGCCGCATGTAGTCGCTGAAGACGAAGAACGTGGCTCCGTATGGCCGGAGCCCTCCGTGCACAGCTATGCCGTTGGTCACGGTGCCCATGACGTGCTCTCGCACCCCGAATTTGATGTCTCGCCCGGCTCGATTGTTTGCCGAGAACGGGTGAGCTGAGTCGATCTCTGTCTTGGTGGACTCCACGAGGTCGGCTGCCCCACCGATGAAGCCTGGCACCTTGTCCGCGATCTCGCCGAACAAGTCCTTGTTGACGTTGCGGGTGGCAATGGAGGACCCAACCTCGTAGGCCGGACCCTCCAGGGACACCGGCTTTGGGTTGTGCATGTCCTCCCACAGCTTCTTCGCTTTCCCATCTGCAGTCTCGAAGCGAGCTTTCCACTCGCGGTGAGCTGAACGTCCTCGCTCCATCGCAGCGGCGAAGAACTCGTACACCTCTCGAGGCGCGTAGAAGGTCTCCTCAGGAGGCAGACCGATGACCGCCTTCGCCGCCCGGACCTCGTCTTCGCCGAGCGGCGAACCGTGCGACTTCGCCGTGCCCTGAGCGTTGGGAGCTCCGTGGGCTATCACGGTGTGGCAGATGATCAAAGACGGCCTGTCCTCAGTCGCCAGAGCTTCCTCGGTCGCCTGGGCGATTGCCTCACGATCGTGACCGTCGACATCGACCACGTGCCAGTTCACCGCCTCGAACCGTTTGGCGACGTCTTCGGTGAACGTCGTGTCGGTGGCACCGTCGATAGAGATCTCATTGTCGTCGTAGTAGTAGATGAGCCGGCCGAGCTCGAGATGGCCGGCGAGGGACGCTGCCTCGGCCGAGATGCCCTCCATGAGGTCCCCGTCGGAGACGAATCCGAAAGTCAGGTGGTCCACCAGTTCCTCTCCGACACGGGCTCGCAGATGCTCTTCTGCGATCGCCATCCCCACTCCGGTCCCGAAGCCTTGGCCGAGAGGCCCTGTGGTCATCTCGATGCCGAGATGATGATTTATCTCGGGATGGCCGGCGGTGTGGGACCCCCACTGACGGAAGCTCTTGAGGTCCTCCATCGTCAGCGGAAAACCCGCCAGGTGGAGCAGGGCATACAGCAACATCGAGCCGTGGCCGTTCGAAAGGACGAAGCGGTCCCTGTCCGGCCAGGCGGGATCATCGGGGTCGACCGTCAGATATCGACCCCAGAGTGTGACGGCGATGTCAGCCATGCCCATGGGCATACCCGGGTGGCCCGAGTTCGCCTTCTGGACGGCATCCATGGCCAAACCCTTGATCACTGCGACCGCTAGGTCTTCTTGATTGGCGAAAGAAGTCATCGACCTGAGAGTAACTAGTGGGCGCTCGATGCAGGATCGAATCTTGACGCAGTCGCCTGCACACGTAGGATACGCGGTAACTGCATAAATACGACTTAAGAAGTCTACTTAATCCCTTGGAGGTGGGTTGTGGAATCAGTGATCGTGCTTGCCCTGGTAGGGCTGGCCGCCCAGATGGTCGACGGCTCTCTGGGCATGGCATACGGCGTGACGTCCTCGACGCTCTTGGTCGCAAGCGGAATCAGTCCGGCCATGGCGTCGGCATCCGTGCACCTCGCCGAAGTTGGGACCACTGCGCTCTCCGGCGCCGCCCATTGGCGGTTCGGGAACATCGACTGGAAGGTCGTCGCCCAACTGGGTGTGCCGGGCGCACTGGGTGCCTACCTAGGCGCCACCGTTCTGTCGAACCTCTCCACCGAAGTCGCCCGGCCGTGGATGGCCGGCATCCTTCTCGCCTTGGGTGCGGTGCTCCTCGTCAGGTTCGCGGTGAAGGGAACCCGGACGGATCGTGAGCACCTCGGATTCCGCGCCCGCTTCCTCACCCCCCTCGGCCTCGTCGCCGGTTTCGTCGACGCCACCGGTGGAGGCGGATGGGGTCCCGTCGCCACTCCGTCCATGCTCGTCACGGGCCGCACCGAGCTTCGCAAGGTGATCGGCTCGGTCTCAGCCAGCGAGTTCCTCGTGTCCGTCGCCGCCAGCGTCGGCTTCCTGATCGGACTGAGCAACGAGGGTGTCGATTGGCGCATCGCCGGCGCCCTCCTCGCCGGAGGCGCGGTCGCCGCCCCGTTCGCAGCCTGGCTGGTCCGGAAGGTCGTGCCCCGGGTCCTGGGCACGGCGGTGGGCAGCGTGATCATCATCACGAACTCCCGCACGCTGATGAACACCCTCGACATCCAGGGTGGGGCCCGATCCGCGGTCTACGTGGCGCTGTTCGCCCTCGCGGTCGGGGCGACCACGATGGCGGTCCGGGGCCACTTCAAGGAGCAAGCGGCTCTGCAGGTCGCCGAGGTGACGGCGGCCTGATTGACAGCGGCTCGGTCCACACCCCGCCGGCACTGCTAGCCAACTCGGCGAACGTGGTGCGTTCGAGGATTTCGAGGGTGGCGTCCCGCACTTCCTGCCACACCGCCCGGAGCGAGCAGTAGTCCTCCATCGGGCACGGCTCGGGCTCGTGGCGGGTGGCACAGGCGATGGGCGCCAGCTGCCCCTCGAAGATACGGACCACCCTCCCGAGCGTTATCTCGGACGGTGCGTGGTTCAGTCGGTAACCGCCCGACGGGCCACGCACCGACCTCACCACCCCGGCATCCCGCAACCGCATCATGATCTGCTTCATGAACGACTCGGGGACTCGGACCCGTTCGGCCAGCGCCTGGGAGTTGAGCACGCTGTTGCTGATCGCGAGTGCCAGCACGGCGCGGGTCGCGTAGTCGGTCCTCCGACTGATCCACATAATGGACCACCGTAGTCCACTTTGCTGTGGGCGCCTACGAAGTCAGCGAGGCAGCAGGCTGAGGATCAGAGAGGTCGCCTCATCCGGCGACGTGACCGTGGTGTCGATCGACAGTTCCGGATAGAGAGGGGGCTCGTAGGGGTCATCGACCCCTGTGAAGCCGGTGATCTCTCCCGCTCTGGCCTTGGCGTAGAGACCCTTCGGATCCCGCGCTTCGCACACCTCGAGAGGGGTGTCGACGAAGACTTCGATGAACGGCAGGCCCGCCTCGACATGGCGCTGCCGCACCGTGTCCCGATCCGACCTGTAGGGGCTGATGACCGGCACCAGGACAACCACGCCGGCGTCGGCGAAGAGGCGGGCGACCTCTCCGATCCGGCGGACGTTCTCTGCCCGGTCCTCGGCGGAGAACCCCAAGTCGGCGTTGAGCCCATGGCGGATGTTGTCGCCGTCCAGGCGATAGGCGGCGCGGCCTTCGGCGATGAGCGCCTCCTCGACCGAAGCGGCGATCGTCGACTTGCCCGACCCCGAAAGACCGGTCAGCCAGATCGTCGCACCAGGACCTCCCGTCGCCCGATGCCGCTGCTCTCGGGTGACTCGGCCTTCGTGCCAGACGACGTTGTCGGCCACTACTCCGTCGGGCCCACGATCATCGCCGCCCCCACAGTGTTGTTGGTGGCGTCATCGACGAGGATGAACGCACCCGTGTGACGGTTGCGGCGGTAGTCGTCGTAGAACAGTGGCACCGTGGTACGGATGCTGATCCGGCCGATCTCGTTGAGACCCAGCTCCTTGCTGTTCTCGTCACGATGGAGGGTGTTGATGTCGAGGCGGTATTGAATGTCCTTGACGATCGCCCGCGCCCACCGCGTCGTGTGCTTCACGGACAGCTTCATACCGGGCCGCAGCACCGGCGCTTCTGCCATCCAGCACACCATGGCGTCGATGTCCTGGCCCGAGTGAGGACGGTTGTGGGGGCGGGCGATCATGTCGCCGCGTGAAACGTCGATGTCGTCGGCGAGGCGCATCACCACCGACATCGGCGGCACGGCCTCCTCCAGCGAACCGTCGTAGGTGTCGATCGATGCGATCGTCGACTCGAACCCCGACGGCAGCACGATCACCTGGTCTCCGGGCTTCCAGACCCCGCCCCGGATCGTCCCGGCGTACCCCCTGTAGTCCTGGTACTCCAGGGTGTGAGGACGGATGACGTACTGGACCGGGAACCGGCAGTCGATCATGTTCCGATCCGAGCCGATGTGGATCTCCTCGAGGAGATGGAGAACCGACGGCCCGTTGTACCAGGGCATGTTGTTCGACTCCTCGACCACGTTGTCGCCGAGCAGCGCCGAGATCGGGACGAAGCGGAGATCGTGGATCGTGAGCCTCGAGGCGAAATGCCGGAACTCGGCCACGATCTCGTCGTAGCGGTCCTGGGACCAATCGACGAGATCCATCTTGTTGACGCAAAGGACTAGGTGCGGGACCTGCAGCAACGACGCCAGGAAGGCATGGCGCCGGGTCTGCTCGAGGACGCCATGGCGGGCGTCGACGAGGATCAGGGCGATGTCGGCGTTCGAGGCGCCGGTCACCATGTTGCGGGTGTACTGGATGTGCCCTGGCGTGTCGGCGAGGACGAACTTCCGTCTCGGCGTCGAGAAGTAGCGGTAGGCGACGTCGATCGTGATCCCCTGCTCCCGTTCGGCTCGCAGACCGTCGGTGAGGAGGGCGAGATCGAGGTAGTCGGTGCCGCGCCGTCGGGACGCCTCTTCGATCGCCTCCAACTGGTCCTGGAATATCTGCTTGGAGTCGTAGAGGAGCCGTCCGATCAGCGTCGACTTGCCGTCGTCCACCGAACCGGTGGTGGCCAGACGAACCAGCTCCATGTCCTGAAGACTCGCCACCGTCGTCACAGCGAGTTCCCTTGCCGATGCGACTCGCTCGCGAAGAGCATCAGAAGTAGCCCTCCCGCTTGCGGTCCTCCATGGCGGTTTCACCCGTACGGTCGTCGGCGCGGCTGGCGCCCCGCTCGGTGATGCGGGTGGTGGCCACCTCCTCGATGATCTCTTCGATCGTCGCCGCCTTCGACTCGAAGGCAGCGGTGCACGTCATGTCGCCCACGGTTCGGAACCGCACGTCTGCTTCGAACACCGACTCCCCCTCCATGAGCTGGAGGAAGGGGCTCTCGGCCATCAGCATTCCGTCCCGCTCGAACACCCGGCGCCGGTGGCTGAAGTAGATGGACGGCAGCTCGATCCTCTCCTGGAGGATGTACTGATACACGTCCATCTCCGTCCAGTTGGAGATCGGGAAGACTCGCATGTGCTCACCGCGGCGATGGCGGGCGTTGTAGAGGCTCCACAGTTCCGGCCGCTGGTTCTTCGGGTCCCACTGGCTGAACTCGTCACGGAAGCTGAAGACTCGCTCCTTCGCCCGCGCCTTTTCCTCGTCACGGCGGGCGCCCCCGAAGACAGCGTCGAATTGGTACTTCTCTATGGCAGTGACGAGGGCCTCGGTCTGGAGGCGGTTGCGGGACGCCCTCGGACCGGTCTCTTCGACCACCCTTCCCTCGTCGATCGCCTCCTGCACCGAGGCGACGATCAGGTCCGCTCCGAGAGCCTCCACCGTGCGGTCACGGAACTCGATGACCTCTGGAAAGTTGTGGCCGGTGTCGACGTGCATGATCGGGAACGGCAAGCGCGCCGGCCAGAACGCCTTGACGGCGAGATGGAGAACGCAGGCCGAGTCCTTGCCACCCGAGAAGAGCAGCACGGGCCGCTCGCTCTCGGCCACGGCCTCGCGGATTATGTGGATCGATTCTGACTCGAGTGCTTGTAGGTGAGTCAGTTCGTACGTTGAAGGCATGTCAGCTAGAGGTTAGGAGGTCTGGAGCAGGCGCC
Source organism: Acidimicrobiia bacterium (assembly GCA_036380875.1). Classification (GTDB taxonomy): domain Bacteria; phylum Actinomycetota; class Acidimicrobiia; order Spongiisociales; family ZC4RG35; genus ZC4RG17. The sequence continues at coordinate 970 of DASVDX010000058.1, read as the reverse complement.
AACCGGCGTGAAACTCCGGCGCCGTGATCTGTCACTATTCCACCCGCATGCGAGAAATTGTCAATGGCGGCTGAGGCCTGGATCGTCCTGGCGGTCGTCCTAGGCGTCTTCGCGTCGCTCGTCTGGGAACTCGCCTCGCCAGCGACGACGATGGTTGCGGCGATGGTCATCGTGCTGGTGACCGGCGTCGTGACACCGGAGCAAGCCCTCTCCGGTTTCTCGAACCCGGCCCCCATCACAGTCGCTGCGCTGTACGTCCTGGCCCGGGCGGTCGAGAAGACCGGCGTCCTCACGACGCTGGTCAACCGAATGCTCGGAGCCGGCAACAACCACCGAGCGGCGCTGACTCGACTGGTCGTTCCGACCGCCGCCGCCTCAGCGTTCCTGAACAACACGCCGATCGTGGCGATGCTGCTCCCAAATGTCCAGGCGTGGGCCGCGGAGAAACGTCTGTCACCCTCCAAGTTCCTCATGCCACTGTCCTTTGCCGCACTGCTGGGTGGGGTCACCACCCTGATCGGGACGTCCACCAACATCGTCGTCTCGGGCTTGATGGTGGAAGCGGGGTTGGGTGGGCTGGGATTCTTCGAACTCTCGCCGGTTGGCGTGCCGATAGCGGTCATCGGCGTACTCCTCCTGATCGCTCTGGCTCCGATCGCCTTGCCCGAACGTCTCTCCGTCCGACAAGAGGCCGATGCCGAAGCCCGCCAGTTCATGACGGAGATGGTCGTCGACCCGGGCGGGCCGCTCGACGGAAAGCCTGTTGCTGCAGCGGGGCTCCGCCATCTCTCATCGGTGTTCCTCGCCACCATCGAGCGGGACGGATCCTTGATCGCACCCGTCGGGCCGGACGAGTTGCTGCGCGGAGGTGACCGCCTCCGGTTCGTCGGCAAGGTCCAACACGTCGTCGACCTTCCGGCCATCCGAGGTCTGACTGCCGAGCCGTCGGATCATTTGCTCGACCTGGACA
>DASVDX010000057.1:0-112274 GCA_036380875.1 Acidimicrobiia bacterium | reverse complement strand
ATACCGCCGGACCACATCCGCCAGGCGATGGCCGACTCGGTCATGGCGGGAGAGACGAAATACACCCCCAACGCCGGCATCCCCGAGCTGCGGGAGGCGTGCGCCGCCAAGCTGCGGATCGTCAACGGGATAGACGTCGAGCCGAGCCAGGTGCTGGTGACGGCCGGGTCGATGCAGGGGCTCTCGCTGGCGATCCTCGGCCTCACCACGGCCGGGGACGAGATCCTCGTGCCCGACCCGGGGTGGCCCAACTACGACATGGCGGCCCGCATCGCCCGCACTACTCCGGTTGCCTATCCCCTCGATGCCGAGAACGGCTACCTGCCCGACCCGGCGACGATCGAGCCTCTGATCACCGACCGCACCCGGATGCTGATCGTCAACAGCCCCTCCAACCCGCTGGGAACCGTGATCGACGCCTCCCATCTCGAGTCGCTGTGTGAACTGGCCGACCGATATGACCTGTGGCTGCTCGCCGACGAGTGTTACGACCAGATCGTCTTCGAGGCAGACGTCGCCCCCTCAGTGGCGCCTTTGAGTCCCGATCGAGTGGTCTCGGTGCACAGCTTCTCGAAGACCTACGCCATGACCGGCCTGCGGGTGGCGTACGTGTCGGGGCCGCCCCAGGTGGTCGAGACCCTCACCAAGATGCAGGAGGCGATGGTCGCCTGTGTCAACGGGCCGGCCCAGAAGGCAGCTTTGGCAGCCTTGGAAGGGCCGCAGGATTTCATCGTCGAGATGCGTGACACCTATCGGCGCCGCCGGGACATGGCCGTGGCGGCTGCCGAAGCACTCGGCCTGGCGCATCACCGGCCGGAAGGTGCCTTCTACCTCTGGCTCCCGCTCGGCTCCCGGATCGGCGATCCGATGGAGTTCTGCCGCCGTCTCGTCGTCGAACACGGCGTGGCCGTCGCCCCCGGGTCGACGTTCGGTGACCGGGGACAGGGTGCCGTGAGGGTTTCCCTGGCTGCGGGCGAAGAGGACATCGTTTCCGGCCTCGAACGGATCGCCGCCGCCCTCTCCGACTGACGCATCGCTGTCAGGGGTATTGCAGGCGGGCTCTTCTCCGGCGTGTCGCGGCTCACTTGTGTACGCTGAGCGTACGGACGTACGGCACGCGAACCGGAGCCCAGGAGGAGAAGATGACCAAGAGGAGCCTGGAAGACGTCCTCCAGTCGGTCGGCAACCCCGTCCACATGCTGCGCAACTCCCAGATCGGGGCCTACGTGTATCCGGTGGTGGCCCCCGAGTTCAGCAATTGGCGGGACGAACAGAGGGCATGGCGGACCACCGCCGTTCTCTTCGACCAGTCCCACCACATGGCCGAGCTGATGGTGGAAGGTCCCGGCGCCTTCTCCCTGCTCGAGAGCCTGGCCATCAACAGCTTCGCCGACTTCAGAACCGAGCGTCCCAAGCACTTCGTGCCGTGCAACTACGACGGATACGTGATCGGCGACGTGATCCTCTTCCGCCTCGACGAGGAGCGCTTCAACCTGGTTGGGCGGGAGCCCACGATCAACTGGGTCCAGTTCCACTGCGAGACGGGCGGCTACGACGTCGAATACGCCCGGGACGACCGGTCGCCGTCGCGTCCCGGCGACCAGCCCGTGAAGCGGCGCCACTACCGCTACGAGATCCAGGGCCCCAACGCCATGAAGATCGTCGAGAAGCTCAACGGCGGGCCGCTACCCGACATCAAGTTCTTCCACATCGGCAAGATGAAGGTCGCCGGGCGGGAAGTCCCCGCCTTCCGGCATGGCATGGCCGGCGAGCCGGGTGTCGAGATCTGGGGTCCCTACGAGGAAGGCGCCGAGGTCAAGGCGGCGATCCTCGAGGCGGGGGAGGAGTTCGGCCTCCGCCAGGTCGGCTCCCGGGCATACGCCACCAACACCCTCGAGTCGGGTTGGATCCCCTCGCCGCTCCCCGCGGTCTACACCGGGGAGCGGATGAAGTCGTATCGGGAGTGGCTGCCCGCCGACCGCTACGAGGCCGTCGGGTCCCTCGCCGGCAGTTACGTCTCCGACAACATCGAGGACTACTACTTGACGCCCCACGCCCTCGGCTACGGCTTCTACATCAAGTTCGATCACGACTTCATCGGCCGGGAGGCCCTCGAGGCGATGGATCCCGAGCAGCAGTGGAAGAAGGTCACGCTGGAGTGGGATCCCGACGACGTGGTGCGGGTGTGGAGGTCGCTCTTCGAGCCGGAAGGCGAGAACTACAAGTACATCGACCTGCCGCTGTCGAACTACGCCTCGGCGTCCTACGACATGGTGCTGCGCAACGACGAGCTGGTCGGGTTCTCGATGTTCGCCGGCTACAGCTTCAACGAGCGGGCGTTCCTGTCTCTCGGCACCGCTCATCCCTCGGTGCAGGAAGGCGATGAGCTGATCCTCGTGTGGGGCGAGGAAGACGGCGGGACGTCGAAGCTCACCGTCGAGCGGCATCGCCAGACCGAGATCCGCGTGCGGGTCGGCCCCACTCCCTTCTCCAAGGACGCCCGGGAGGCCTACGGCGGCAAGTGGCGCAAGGTGCGGTCGTCCTGAGTCGACCGGTCAGCCCGGTTCCTCGCCCGCGGCGGGTGCGGGTGGGGAACCGGGCGTCCTCCGCACCAGCCCGGCGAGGGTGGGGATCACGCCGCGGCGGATCCACAGGAACAGGACGATGATCAGCGCGCCGTAGGCGAGCAGGCGCAGCTGGCCCAGCTCGATCAGCAGCTCGTCGAGGATCGTGAACACCACCGCCCCGAGAACGGGGCCGAACAGGCTGCCGATCCCGCCGAAGGCGAGCATGACGATCACGACCACGTCGACCTGGGCGAACCCGTAGGTGGTGGGGCTGACACGGCCGGCGATGAGGGCGTAGGCGCCTCCCGCCAGGCCGAGCATCGCCGAGCCGACCAGCGCGGCGTAGACCCGGTAGCGGGAGACGTCGACGCCGGCCAGTTCGGCGGCGACCTCGTCGTCGCGCAACGCCCGGAACGCCCACCCGACGCGGGAGCGCCGCAGCAGCCCGTGGACCACGAGGCACAGCACCACCAGCCCCAGCATCACGTAATACCCCGCGGTCCGCTGCCGGAGGAAGGTGCCCGACCCGGCCGAAACCTGGATGCCGGCGTCGCCGCCGGTGAGGGTGCTCGCCCCCAGCACCAGGTTCTCGAACGACAGGGCGAAGATCAGCGTGATGATCCCGGCGAAGATCACTCCCAGCGACCGCCGTACTGCCACCCAGCTGAGCAAGCCGCCGACTAGTGCAGCTCCCAGGGTGGAGATGATCAGCGCCGCGACGAGCGGCACGCCGGCGCGGTCGGCGAGCAGGGCAGTGCCGTATCCCCCCACGCCGGCGAGGGCGCCGACGCAGAGAAACAACTGGCCGGTGCTGCCGAAGATCAGGTTGAAGCCGACGGCGTAACAGGCGAAGGCCAGCCCGAGGATGGCCACACCCATCCGCACGCGGGAATCGCCCACCCACAGGGGGACCAGGGCGAGGAGGGCCGCCATCGCGGCGATGGAGCCGAACAGCCGCGGGAGGGACCGGGACACGCGGGTCTCGACCCCGCCGACGAGTGACGTCCCGGCGGCGAGGGCGCGGCCGCTCACTCCCGCACCCCCAGCAGGCCCGCCGGTCGGATCACGATCGTGATCGCCGCTGCCACCAGCAGGATGATCAGTGACAGGAACGTCCCGATGTAGGAGCTGGCGACGCTGTTGATGATCCCGAGCACCAGGCCGGCGAGGAACGCCCCGGGGATGCTCCCGAGCCCGCCGACGACCGTGACGATGAGGCCGAGGACGGTGAGTGAGAACCCGGCCCGCACATTCACCGGCGCCACCATCGAGCGGGTGATAGCCACGATGGCGGCGAGGACGCCGCTCAGCACGAGGATCAGCCGCATCATCACCTGCGGGTCGATGCCCACCAGCCGGGACCCTTCCTCGTCCTGGATCACCGAGCGGATCGCCCGGCCGAGGCGGGTGTAGCGGAACAGCCAGAAGAGGACCCCGATCACGACGATCGTGATCCCCGACGCCACCACGCTTCCCATCCGCATCCGCACGCCCAAGATGACGAGCGGATCGCCGGTGATCCGAAGGTTGAGGCCCTGCAGCGGATAGCGCCAGTTCAGGTACCCGTCGATCACGAACGCCGCCCCCAGGGTGAGGAGGAGGCTGAGCAGGACCCGGGCCTCCCCGTGGCGGCGGTACACGGGCTGGAGGATCGTCAGGTCGAACACCAGTCCCAGGACACCGCCGGTGACGAGGCCGACGAGTGCGGCGGGCACGGCCGGGAGCCCCGCTTCCATCGTCAACAGCGTGATGAGGCCCGACACCACGGCGATCTGGCCGTAGGCGAGGTTGAGCACGCCGCCGAGTCCGTAGACAAGGGTGAGCCCGGCGGCGAGCACACCGAACTGCAGCCCGAGCACGATCCCATCGAGGATGCTCGCCGTCATGCGATCCCCAGGTACGCCGACCGCACCCTGGGGTCGGACGCCAACTCGGAGGAGGTGCCGGCGAGGCCAATTGCGCCGTTCTCCAGCACGTAGCCGCGGTCGCTGATGGCCAATGCGAGGGGCACCTGCTGCTCGGCGACGAGGATCGTGAGACCTTGCTCCTGCAGCCGGCCCAGCGCGGCGTAGGCGTTGCGGGCCACGATCGGCGCCAGGCCCGTCGTCGGCTCGTCGAGGACCAGAAGGCGCGGCCGGGACATCAGGGCGCGGCCCACCGCCAGCATTTGCTGCTCCCCTCCGCTCATCGTGCCGGCGAGCTGACGGAACCGCTCACCGAGTCGGGGGAACAGCTCTAACACCGTCTCCAAGACCTCGGAATCGGGCTTGTCCGGATAGGCGCCGAGCACCAGGTTCTCCTCCACCGTCATCTGGGGGAAGAGGTGCCGTTCCGCCGGCACGAACGCCAAGCCCCGCCGGACCACCTTCTGGGCTGGCAACCCGGTGATGTCCTCGCCGAGGAACGTGACCCTGCCCGACGAGAGGGGGAGCAGCCCGCAAACCGCTCGGAACAGAGTCGTCTTCCCGGCGCCGTTGGAGCCGATGATCATCACGGTTTCACCCTCGTCGACCCGGAACGAAACGTCACGGACCACGTCCGACCCCTGGTATCCGGCGGAGACTCCCTGCACCTCAAGCACCGAGGTCCTCCTTGCCCAGGTACGCCTCCACCACTGCCGGGTCGCGCATCACGTGGTCGGGTGAGCCCTCGGCGAGGACCCGGCCGAAGTCGAGCACCACCACCCGCTCCGCCAGACCCATCACCGCCTTCATGACATGTTCGACCCACACCACCGTGATGTCGTGGCGGTCCCGGATCGCCCGGATGATGTCGATCGAAGTCTCCAGCTCGGCGTCGTTGAGGCCCGCCATCACCTCGTCGAGCAGCAACAGCCGGGGTGATCCGGCGATCGCCCGGGCCAGCTCGAGGAAACGCAGCTGGTGGAGGTTGAGGGCGCCCACCGTGTCGTGGCGCCGTTCGTCCAGGCCGACGAAGGCCAGCGCTTCGTCGGCGATCTCCAGAGCCTCGTCGGCGTCCGGGGGTGTGATGCGTCCGAACAAGGCGCCCACGGCGACGTTTTCCCGCACGGTCATCGTCGGAAAGGAGCGGGGAGTCTGCTGAACCATGGCTACGCCCAGGCGACGCACATGGTGTGGCGGTCGGCCGGTGATGTCCTGCCCGTCGAGCAGCACCCGGCCGGTGGTGGGCCGCTCCAGGCCCACCACCAGTTCGAGCAGCGTGCTCTTTCCGGCGCCGTTGGGACCGACGAGGGCGAGGATCTCGCCCCCGCCGGTCTCGAGACTGACGCCGTCTACTGCCGGGAGGCCGCCGTAGACCTTTCCCACCTCCTGCAGTTCGAGCAGCGCCACGTCGCGGCTACGGCTCGTATGGCGCCAGCGGCTCGGACTGGCTGAGCACCTCGAACCACCAGTCGCCTGCTTCGTTGAGCCCTTCCGGTGCGGGGCCCTCGCTGATCACCGTGAACACGGGCTGGGACTGCGCCAGCTCGCCCCACTCCGTCCAAGCCATCGGATGGGCGTAGCCCTCCAGCTCGTAGGTCTGGCCGTGCAGGTACTCGGCGATCGCCACGGGATCGTCGCCCACGTTTTCGACCGCGTCGGCCACCATCTGCACGATGTGGTAGGCGGCCACGGCGTCGTCGGACATGAAGGCGTTGTCCGAGAACTCCAGGTACCGGCGGGCCAGCTCGGCATAGCCGTCGCTCGTGTAGTCGGCGCACGCGAAGTCCGCGTACCGCCCGATGGCGGTCTCCGCCAGGCTCCCCACGGCCAGGTCGGGCGGGATCCACGCCCCGGTCACGATCACATCGGGGATCAGGTCGGCGGCCAGAGCCACGATCGGGGCGTTGCCCGGGGGATGCCCGGTGGCGATCAGCAGCTCGGCGCCGGCGTCGGCCACCGCCCGCACGAAGGGGGTGAAGTCGGTGTCGGGCGGCACCGGGGCCACCTGGATCTCGCCGTAGTCGACGCCGGATCCCTCGAACGACGATTCCACTGCGGCCCGGAACGACTGGCCCCACGGGTAGTCGGCGATGATCACGCCGACGTTGGTGATCCCCTGCTCCTGGGCGTACTGGAGGATCGGCGGGGCGGTCATCGGCGCTGCCGGCAGGCAGGTGCGGAACACGAAGCGGCTGTCGCGGGTCAGCGCCGCCTCGGTGCCCGCCTTCACGAGGAAGGTCGGTATCTGCAGCTCTTCGGCCACGGGCGACACGGGCGCCGCCACACCGCTCGAGACGATGCCGCCCACGGCCACGACACCCTCCTCGACGAGGCGTTCGAAGGCCTGGACGCCCACCTCGGCGTCGTTCTCCGAGTCGGCCTGCACGATCTCGATCATCCGGCCGTCGACGCCGCCAGCGGCGTTGATCTCCTCCGCCGCCAACAACATTCCGTCCCTCACGTTCACGCCCCACTGGGTGAACGTCACGGACATGTCGGTCAACATGCCGATCTTGATCGGCTCCCCGGACTCGGCGGTCGTGTCACCTGTTCCGGTCGTTTCCGTCGTTTCGGGGGCTGCGGTCGTCTCGGTCGGCTCGGTGGCCTCGGTCGCGCCGGGCGCCGACGTGTCGGGTGCGGTCGTTGCATCCCCGCCGCCGTCTCCGCAGGCGCCCACCACGAGCACCATCACTCCTGCCAAGACGAGCAGCCTCCACCTGCGGCGTGTGCGGATCATCCTCGTTCTCCTCGTCCGCTATCCGAACGTTCGTGCGTTGGACGAACTAGGGCGAGTGTAATGAAAACGATTCGTCGAGGTCGGGCGCGCGGATCACCACTTTGCCCAGGCCTCGAGGACGGCCCGGGTGAAGTCTCCGGGCCGGTCGAGACAGGCGAGGTGGGCGGAGTCTTCGATCACCGCCAACGAGCTGCCGGGGATGCGCTCGTGGAGGAACTCGGCGTCGGAGACCGGCGTCGAGACGTCCAACGATCCCGCCACGAGGAGCGTGGGCACCGAGATGTGGGTGACACGGTCCCGCAGGTCGGCGTCGCGCAGCGCCGCGCAGCAGCCGATGTAGCCGATGGGATCGGTCGACGTGAAGACCCGCCTGATCGTTTCCAGACCTTCCGGGTCCCGATCGGCGAACGAGGGGCTGAACCATCCGGCGACGACCGTGGACAGGAGACTGTCGAGGCCGCCGTCGCGCACGGCTTCGATCCGTTCGCTCCACTTGTCGGCAGTGCCGATGCGGGCGGCGGTGCACGCCGCCACGAGCGATGTGACCCGTTCGGGCGCTTCGAGGGCGAGCCACAGCCCGATCTGGCCGCCGATGGAGATCCCGCAGTAGTCGAAGCGGTCGACACCGGCGTCGTCGCAGACGGCGAGCACGTCTTGGCCCAGTTCCTCGATCGTGTACTCCCGGTCGTCGGCGGTGGAGGCGCCGTGGCCGGGCAGGTCGATGGCGATGACCCGCCGCATTTCGGAGAACGGCTCCATCTGGCGCATCCACAGCGATGAAGCGGTGCCCAGCGAGTGCACCAACACCAGCGCCCGCTCCTCACCCTCGGTGTCCGTCCAATCCAGCGTTCCCGTCAGTCCCGTGGTCCTCATGGTCCTCCCACCAGTTCTTCGAAGCGGGCGACGACAGCATCCACGTCGGCGCCTCCGGGCACCATGTGGCCCGCCGGGACCGGCGCCGTCATCGCCTCGGCGTCCACCTGCAAGGATTCGAGCGCCGCCGCCGTCGCCTCGAACACCGCCGAAGCCGTCCCGAAGACGAGCGGCAGGGCGAACCACTCGACGTGCCAGCTGCCGAGCCCGCGCTCCAACTCCGGCGGTGCCGCGGCCGTGATCATCGCCGCCGCTCCCCGAAAGGCCTCGGCCGCCGCCGCTGCCCGCATCACGTCTATCGGGTTCCGCTTTCCCGCCATGCTCGAGGACCCCCCGGCGCGCATCGTCACCTCACCGGCGCCGGCCAACAGTGCCAGGTCCCGAGCCGCCTTGGCCATGGTGCGGACCGGGGCCCCCACGGCCTCCACCAGGCTCCATATACGGCTGCGGTCGGCATGCCACGCCAACGGCGTGGCGGCGAGCCCCAGGCGTTTCGCCAATGCCGCCACCACATCCGAGGCTGCCTTCCCGTAGGCGGAGCGGTCGCCCACCGGGCCCCCCAGTTGGACGGCGAGGCTCTGGCGGGCCTGGCGGATTCCCTCCAGGTGGCCGAGGAGCGGTTCCAGCCATCCCGCCACTCGCCGACCGAACGTCGTCGGCTGCGCCGGCTGCAGAAACGTCCGGGCCATGTGCGCCTGATCCCGATGTTCGGCGGCGAGCTCGGCCATCGCCCGGCATGCCCGCACGATCTCCCCTTCGAGCACATCGAGGGACTGGCGGGCGAGCAGCATGTGGGCCGAGTCGACCGTGTCTTGGGTGGTGGCGCCATGGTGCAGCCACCGTCGCTCGTCCAGCTCCTCGAGCAGAGCGACGACCGGCGTGCCCTTCTCCCAGGTCGCCGCGAGGATCGCCTCGGGATCGGAGGTCCCGGCACGACAGGCTGCTGCCGCCTCTTCGGCCTCCTCCGGGGGTGCGATGCCGGCGTCCGCCAAGGCCAGCGCCAGCGCCTCCTCGAATCGCAGCATCGCCTTCACCCGGCTCTCGGGCGACCAGATCCGGTCGACGGCCTCCGTCGAGAAGCCGGGGAAGAGGGGCGAAGCCGACGTCATGGGGACGAGTCTGTCAGATGTCGAAGAACACCGTCTCGTCTTCGCCCTGGAACCGGATGTCCCACCGGTAGGTCTTGGGGTCGCTACCCGGCTCCAGTTGGGCGACGAGGGTGTGTCGCCTCGACTCGGGGACCTGGCGCAGGACGAGGTCGTCGGCGTTCGCCTCCTCCTCATCGGAGAAGTAGAGGCGGGTGAACACGGGGTTGAGCATTCCCCGGCCCTGGATGACCACAGCGATGTGCGGCGCCTGGAAGTCGCCTTCCAGGTCGGGCACCCGGCCCGGCTTCACCGTTTCTATGCGGTACACACCCGTCTCGAAGTCTGTCATCGCCCGGGCGAAGCCCGTGAACTTGGGGTCCAGAGGGATCTCCTCCCGGTTGTCGTCGGGGTGGTTGTACCGGCCGAGGGGATTGGCCTGCCACGTCTCGATGACGGCGTCTTCGATGTGGTTGCGGTCGCCGTCGAACACCACCCCGGTGATCACGATCCGTTCTCCGCCCCCGTCTGGAATCGGCAGGACGTTGTCGCCCTCCCGGGGGAAGGCCATCGAGACGTAGGGTCCGACCGTCTGGGATGGGGTCTGTCCAAGCCGCGGGCTCATTCTTCCTCCATCTCCTCCACGTTGCTGTTGGGTCCCCGCAAGACGATGTCGAATCTCCACCCGAGCGCCCAGTTCTCCTCTGTCACGTCGTGGTCGTAGCGGGCGATGAGCCGGTCGCGGGCGTGTTCGGGGACGCTGTTGTAGATCGGGTCCAGGGCCAGCAGCGGGTCGCCTTCGAAGTACATCTGGGTGACCAGGCGGGTGAGGAGCGACGGGCCCAGGATCGAGAAGTGGATGTGGGGCGGGCGCCAGGCGTTGGGGTGGTTCCCCCACGGGTAGGCGCCGGGCCGGATGGTCAGGAACCGGTAGTTGCCCTCGGCGTCGGTCTTGCACTGGCCGACTCCGATGAAGTTCGGGTCGAGCGGAGCGGGAAACGAGGTCTCCCGCCAGTGGACGTAGCGGCCGCAGGCGTTCGCCTGCCAGACCTCGACGATCGTGTCCGGCAACCCGTTGCCGTTTTCGTCCATGACCTTGCCGGTGACGATGATCCGCTCCCCGATCGCCTGGCTGCCGGTGCCGGCGTTGGTCGTCAGGTCGGCGTCCTCGGGGGTGACCTCCGCCCAGATCGGACCGGGTCCCGTCGTCTCCGACAGCGTGGCGACGATCTTGATCGGGTCGTGGGTGGGGCTGCGCTTGACCGTCGACTTGTAGTCCGGGTACTTGAACGGCGGGTGGTCGGAATACGCCCTGGGCCCGTAGTGGCGGATGATCGGTTCGCTCATCGTGCCTCCTCTTCGAATACGTGTTTCAAGAGACCAAATGCCTTGTTCGCCGCCGGTGCCCCGGCGTAGGCGGCGACGTGGAGCAGGATCTCGCTGACCTCCTCCTGGGTCACGCCCGTGTTCTCGGTGGCTCGCAGGTGGAGCTCCAACTCGTCGTGGCCGAGGGCGGCGAGCACCGCGATCGTGATCATGCTGCGGGTGCGCATGTCCAGTCCTTCGCGGGCCCAGATCCCTCCCCAGATGGCGTCTGTGATCCACGACTGGAACCCTCGGTCCAGATCGGTGGCGGCGGCGGTGGCCCGGTCGACGTGATCCGAGCCGAGGACCCGCCGCCGCATCTCCTCCCCGCGTGCCGATGGCTCCATGTCCTTCTCCTCACGACTCACAACGGCATCCCGGCGTAGTTCTCCGCCATGGCGCGGCGGGCATGCTCCGAGCCTGCCAGGTACTCGAGCTCGGTGCGTTGGATCTTGCGGTCGAAATCGTCGTGGACGCCGGGGAAGCGATGCATGAGCTGGGTCATCCACCACGAGAAGCGGACTGCCTTCCAGACCCGCGACAGCGCCCGGTCCGAGTACGCATGGAGCGAATCTTCCGAGCCGGTCCGGTAGCGTTCGACGAGCGCCTGGGACAGGTAGTAGACGTCGGAGATAGCCAGGTTGAGCCCCTTCGCCCCGGTCGGGGGGACGATGTGGGCGGCGTCTCCGGCCAGGTAGAGGCGCCCGAAGCTCATCGGCTCGGCGACCCAACTCCGCAAGGGCGTGACGAGCTTCTCGATCGACGGTCCGGTGACGAGGGTGCCGGCGACATCGGGAGGAAGACGGCCGAGGAGTGTCTCCCAGAAGCGGTCGTCGGGCCAGTCGTCGACGGTGTCGTCGGCATCGCCCTGCACGTAGTAGCGGCTCAGGTTCTCGTTGCGCATCGAGCAGAGAGCGAAGCCGGATTCGTGGTTGGCGTAGATGAGCTCGTCGTTGACCGGGGGAGTGGGGCTGAGCACACCCACCCAGACGAACGGGTAGACCCGCTCGTAGGTGCGTCGCAGCGACTCCGGGATGTACTCGCGGGTGACGCTGTGCACGCCGTCGCATCCCGCTACGTAGTCGCAGCGGATCGTGTGGGTCTCGTCGTTGCGCTGGAACGTCACCGTGGGCGAGGACCCTTCGATGTCGTGGAGGGCCAACTCCTCCGACTCGTCGAGGAGGAGGATGTCGGCTTCGTCGAGAGCGTCGTACAGGTCTCGTTGCAGCTGCGTCTGGCCGTAGATGACCACGTAGCGGTCGATGAGGCCCTCGAAGTCGACGCGTAGGAGAGTGCCCCCGAACGCCAGGTTGACGCCTTCGTGGATGAAGCCCTCGGCGTCCATCCTCTCGCCGAGCCCGACGTCGCGGAGGAGCTGGGCGGTGCCGTGCTCGATCACACCGGCGCGCACCCGTCCTAGCACGTATTCTCGGCTCCGCCGTTCGATCACGACGCTGTCGATTCCCTCGAGGCGGAGGAGATAGGCGAGAAGCGAGCCAGCCGGTCCCCCGCCGACGATCGCCACCTGCGTCCGAAGCTCGTTCATGGTCACCGGCTATTATGTTCGCACACCGTACGCTCGTGCGCATGTAGAACGCCGGTCGAGCCGGAGGAGAACGGAGGGGATGAACCGGAGCACACCAGGGGCCCTCGCCGGCGCAGTCGGGGGACGCCGCCGTGGCTGAGTTCACCACCCTCCGTGACGCGGTGTCCGACCTCGTGCCCGATGGGGTCTCTGTGGCAATGGAGGGCTTCACGCACCTGATCCCATTCGCCGCCGGCCACGAGGTGATTCGCCAGGGCAAACAAGATCTCACGCTGATCCGGATGACGCCCGACCTCATCTACGACCAGCTCATCGGGATGGGATGCGCCAAGAAACTCGTCTTCTCCTGGGGTGGCAACCCCGGTGTCGGCTCCTTGCACCGGTTCCGCGACGCGGTCGAAAACGGCGTCCCCCGTCCCCTGGAGATCGAGGAGCACAGTCACGCCGGGATGGCGACCCGCTATGCGGCGGGCGCTTCGGGCCTCCCCTTCGGGATCCTGCGGGGATACAAAGGCTCCGACCTGGTGCAGTACACGACGGTCGCCGCCATCGCGTGCCCGTTCACCGGCGAGGAGGTGGCGGCGGTCCCGGCCCTGAACCCCGACGTGACGATCATTCACGCCCAGCAGGCCGACCGGGCGGGCAACGTGGGACTGTGGGGGATCACCGGTGTGCAGCGGGAAGCGGCGCTGGCGGCGAAGACCGTGATCGTCACGGTGGAGGAGGTGGTAGACGAGCTCGATCGGAGCGGGCCCAACCACGTGATGCTGCCCCACTGGACGGTCACCGCCATCGCCCCTGTCCCCGGAGGCTCCCATCCGTCGTATTCGCTCGGCTACAGCAAACGGGACAACCGCTTCTACACCGAGTGGGACCGCATCTCCCGCGACCTCGACACCTTCCGGAAGTGGGTGGAGGCCTTCATCCTCGACCAGGAGGACTTCTCCGGATACCTGCGCATGGTCCAGGACGCGTCGGCACGGGAGGAGGTGCTGGGTGGCTGAAGGCCCGGCCCACACCGCCGACGAGATGATGACGGTGACCGCAGCCCGCCATCTCCAGGACGGGCAGGTGTGTTTCGTCGGGATCGGGCTTCCGAGCGAAGCTGCCAACCTCGCCCGTCTGACCCACGCCCCCAACGTCGTTCTCATCTACGAGTCGGGCACGATCGGCACCACTCCCGACGTCCTGCCGCTGTCGATCGGCGACGGCGAACTGGCGGAGACGGCCGACCTGGTCGTCAGCGTGCCCGAGGTGTTCGCCTACTGGCTCCAGGCAGGGCGGGTGGACGTGGGCTTTCTGTCCGCCGCCCAGATCGACCGCTTCGGAAACCTCAACACCACGGTGATAGGCGGGTACGAAGAGCCCGACGTGAGGCTGCCGGGGGCGGGAGGGGCGCCGGAGATCGCCTCGTCGGCCCGGGAGGTGATCGTGATGCTTCGCCATCGCCGCCGGGCATTCGTTCCCGAGGTCGATTTCGTCACCTCGGTCGGCTTCGGCCGCCGAGGCGAAGGCCGGGCGGGTCATCGCGGCGCCGGCCCGACCGTCGTCATCACCGACCTCGGGGTGCTCGAGCCCGACCCGGCGACCTACGAGCTCCGGCTCGCCGCTGTGCACCCGGGTGTCGATGTCGACCAGGTCCGGGCAGAGACGGGATGGGACCTAAGAATCTCGGAGGACCTGTCGGTGACCGATCCTCCCTCGCCCGATGAGCTCGAGGTCCTGAGGGCGTTGAAGGCACGGACGGAGGCGGCCCACGCCGGATGAGGCCTTGTTCGCAAGGCGAACAACGCGGTCGTAGAGTTCGGGAATGGCCGAGCCGAGGAGCAACGAGTTCATCCAGTCCCTGGAACGCGGGCTGGCGGTCTTGACGTCGTTCTCGAAGGAGCGGAAGAGCCAAACGCTCAGCGAGGTCGCCCAGAACACCGGCCTGACCCGGGCGACGGCCCGGCGAGTGCTCCTCACATTGGTGGACCTCGGCTACGTCCACCAGACGAACCGGTCGTTTTCGCTCACGCCCAAGGTCTTGGACATCGGCTACTCCTACCTGTCGTCGTTCGAGGTGGTCGAGCTCGCCCAGCAGCCCATGGAACGGCTGGTGGAGGCGGTGAAGGAGTCCTCGTCTATGGCCGTCCTCGACGAAGGCGACATCGTCTACGTCGCCCGGGTTCCGACGTCGCGCATCATGACGATCTCTTTGGCCATCGGCTCGCGGCTTCCCGCCTACCCGACGTCGATGGGCCGGGTGCTGCTCGCCGGCCTGCCCGACGACGAACTCGACGCCTACATCACCCGCACGAAGTTCGAGCAGCTGACGGAGCGGACAGTCACCGACCCCGAAGAGTTCCGGGCGATCGTCGACAAGGTTCGGGCCGACGGCTACGCCTTGGTAGACCAGGAGCTGGAGGAAGGCGTCCGCTCCATCGCCGCCCCGATAACGAACGAGGACGGAAAGGTGATCGCGGCGATGAACGTGTCGTGCCACGCGTCCCGGGTGACCGTCGAGCGGATGCGAAAGGAGCTCCGGCCCCACCTCCTCGAAGCCGCCGAGGAGATCAGCCGACGGGTGGGCATGCTCCCGCGACGTTGAGCCTCAGGCGATCCCGGCCAGCTGCCCCAGCCGGACGAGGGCGCCGAGCCCCTTCGACACCGTGCCGTCGGGAAGGACCATCACCGGCACGATCGAAGGCAGAGCCGCCCACCCCTCCTGCCAGCGGGCCGCGGTCTCGGGGTCCGACCCGGCGACGTCCAGATCGGCGAGCACCGCCGGGTCGGAGATGTCCTGGTCGCCTTCCCAGTAGGCGGCGAAGATCCGCTCCCGGGCCTCGGGGCGAAGCTCCGGCGGGACGGCGGCATACGCCTCGATCGCCCGGCGGGTGTTGAGGCGGCGGGCGGGAAGCTGGAGCGGGTCGCGCTCGTCGGGGCCGAGCATCTCCCGGATCTGGGCCAACTCGCGCTCCAGCTCCTCCTGCACATCGCCTACGACCCGGATTCCCTCGCCGGGGATCGACGGGTCGTGCTCCACCGCCCGGAACTCGACGGGCGGCTCACCGCGGTCCTCGAGCACAGCGAGGCGGGCGCTGGCCAGGCGGCTGAACGGGCAGTTGAAGTCGCCGTAGACGATGTACGTCCCATCGCTCATGCCGCCAGTGTGGCGCGCTCGGCGTGCCAGCGGGGCGTCAGATCAGCCCGTCGGCGATCTTTTCGGCTGCGGCCACGACCGCAAAGTGGATGTTGCCCCGCGGGCAGGTCGGGAACAGCGAGCTGTCGGCCACATACAGGTTCTCCGAGCCGTAGACGCGTCCGGTGGCGTCGGTGACGGCGAGCGGGTCGCTGTCCGGGCCCATCTTGGCGGTGCCGGAGCAGTGGTTGGTGGTGTCGGAGCGCTCCCGCACCAGGGCGCGCAACTCGTCGCGATCACTCCAGTGCCAAGTCCGTTCCTCCAGCGGTTCGACCACCTCGCCCAGTTCCGGCGTGCGGAAGATCTCGAGGGCCATCTCGATGCCGTCGCACATCCGCTCCATGTCGCCCGAGTCCGAGTAGTGGCGATGCTGGATCCGCGGGGGCTCGTTGGGGTCGGCGGAGGTCAGCGACACCCGGCCCCGGGAGCGGGCGTCCACCATCGACACCGCCAGTCCCATCAGCCACCGGTCCATCTCCGGCTCGTAGTACTGGGCGTTGTAGATGTGGCAATCGATGTCGGGCGAGCCCTCCGAGGCGCTGCGCACCATCGCCTGACCCTGCAGTTTCATGCCGAAGACGGCGTCGGGGGCGATGAGACCTTCCGCCACTCCGATGCAGAACGGATGGTCGAGGAGGTTCTCGCCGACGCCGGGCAGGTGCTGGCGCACCTCGACACCGAGCGCCGAGAGGTCGTCGGCGTTCCCGTAGCCCGACCGGTTGAGGATCCCCGGCGTGAAGTAGGCGCCGGCGGCGAGCACCACCAGGTCGGCGTCGATCTCCTCCCCGTCGCTAGTGACGACCCCGATCGCCCTCTCCCCGTCGAATCGCACCTGGTCGACGAGCGTGTTGGCCCGGATGGTCAGGTTGGGGCGGTGGCGGACCGGCGTCAGGTAGCTCATGGCGGCGTTGAGCCGGTTCCCGTCGACGATGTTCTTCGGCACCGGGCCCACGGAGGGGATCTGGGTGCGGTCGCCGTTGATGTCGTCCACCTTGGTCAGGCCGACCGCCACGGCGGCTTCGATGTAGGCGAGGTCGCCGGCGGACCAGTCATCCGCCCTCCACACCTTCACCGGGCCGTCGGTGCCGTGGAGGGGACCTCCCATCGGGTCGGACTCGGCCTTCTTGAAGTAGGGGAGGAGGCCATCGAAGCCCCAGCCCGGATTGCCGAGGCGCTCCCACTCGTCGTAGTCGAGGGCGGAGCCGCGGATCCAGTAGCAGGCGTTGACAGCCGACGACCCGCCCATCACCCGAGCCCGGGGCAAAAAGAGGCCGGTGTCGGCGTCGTGCAGGTTCCAGGAGTGGGACTCGAGAGCCTGCTGCTGGGGGAACATCAACTCTTCCGGCCAGGCGGCGGGGTCGTCGCCGTAATCGGGTCCGGCCTCGAGCAGCAGCACCGACCGGTTCTCGTCGGCGCTGAGCCGATGGGCGATGACCGCACCGGCCGGCCCTCCTCCCACGATCACCACGTCGAATCGGTTTCGGTCCACTTGTCCTCCTTGGCCCAGGCGGCAAACGATTACCGGAAGTTACCCGACCGCAGCGAGCCGCGCACGTTTCGTGTCACGACGAGCCGCGACCTCGATGACTATGTTGTCTAGACAATTCCGAGGTTCGTGAGGAGAAGCATGCAGAGCCACAAAGTGACGATGCTGGGCACCGGTCTGATCGGTGAGTTCTACACGGCGACCCTCCACGGCGGGCGGAGCCGAGACCGGGTCCAGGTCGTCTACTCCCGGTCCACCGAACGGGGCGAAGCTTTTTCCCAGCGATGGGGCATCCCCGAATACACCACGTCGCTCGAGGAAGCCATCAACCACCCCGACACCGACGTAGTCGTCGTCGGACTGCCCAACCACCTCCACGAGGAGGCGATCGGCATCGCCGCCGACGCCGGCAAGGCCGTGCTCTGCACCAAGCCCTTGGCCCGCAACGCCGAGGAGGCGAAACGGATCCTCGACAAGGTCGAGTCGGCAGGCGTGTTCGCCGGGTACCTGGAGGATCTCGTCTACACCCCGAAGACGAAGAAGGCGGTGGCATCGGTGAGGGACGGCGCCGTCGGCCAGGTCACGTGGGTGCGGTCCCGGGAAACACACCCTGGCCCGCACTCGGCCTGGTTCTGGGACGGCCGCCTGACCGGCGGCGGAGCGATCGTCGACCTCGGTTGCCACTGCATCGAGATCATCCGCCACTTCGTCGGCAAGGAGAACCGCCCGGTGGAGGTGATGTGTGTCACCGACACCTTCGTCCATCCCATCGACGACGAGGACAACGCCATCGCCCTCATCCGCTTCGAGTCGGGCGCCATCGGCCAGTTCGAGGTGTCGTGGACGTTCCGGGGCGGCATGGACCTACGCGACGAGGTGGCCGGCACCCACGGCACGATCTGGCTCAACCACTTCCTCCGCACCGGCTTCGAGATGTTCACCGCCGGCGGCTCCGGCGGCTACGTGGCCGAGAAGGCCGAGACCGACGCCGGATGGTTGTTCCCGGTGGGCGACGAGGTGTCCGAGTTGGGCTACGTCGACATGTTCGCCGACATGTTCTCGGCGATGGAGGAGGGGCGCCAGCCGATAGAGACCTTCTACGACGGCTACGTCGTCAACGCCCTCATGGACGCCTGCTACCGATCGGCCGAGGAGCGCACCTGGGTGCCGGTGGAGATGGAGTGGCGTCACGGGACGACGCCGCGGATCAGCGTCGAGGCCGAGACGTACGAAGGCCACACGGTGATCAAGTCCGAGGTGCTGCCCGATGGGCGCCGCAAGCTGATCCTGAAGGACAAGGACTCGGGCGAGTTCGTCGACAGGGTCGTGAACGCCTGACCTAGAAGGCCAGGAGCCGGGCGGGGTTGTCGACCAGCACCGCCCGGCATGCCTTCGGATCGAGGCGGCTCTGCAGGGCTTCGATCAGGTGGGCCAGCCCCGGGCTGCCGCCGAGTTCTGTCCACAGGGTGCGGCGGGCTCCGTCGGTCCCGGCCATGATCTGGGAGAGGCGGCCCTCCGCCGCCATCGTCTCGATCAGGTCCAATGTCCAGGTGTCTTCGGTCTGGCGCAGCACCTGGTCGTACTCCACGTTGACGCCCGTTTCGAGCAGGTCACGGTGGTACCCGAGGTCCCGCACCTTGTCGGTGTGGGACATGACCACCCGTGTCGGCTCCACACCCAGCCCCGACAGCAGCTCGACCTGGGCCAGGGCACCACGGCCCTCTTCGCAGTGAGTGAGAACCGGAGCGCCGGTGCGATGGTGGGTGATGGCGGCCGCCTCGAACAGCCGCCGCTCGGCGTCGTTGGGTGATTCGCCGGTGGTAGCGACCTTGATGATTCCCGCCCGGTGAGGAGTCCGCTCCACCACCGGGCCGGTGTAGTCGAAGCGGTCGATCCCCTCCTCGATGTCCGCCGTGAACAGGTCCGCGAGCGCGGCCGGCGACAGGGCGGTGGCCCACGGGGCGGCGGCGTAGTACTTGGCGGTGTGCAGCCCGGTAGCGGCCACCACGTGAACGCCCGTCGCCCGGCTCACCTCTGCCAGCTTCAGCACGTTCCGCCCGGAGGCGCAGGGCATGGCATCGACCATCGCCCCCACGCCGGCCGCCCGGCAGCGCCGCACCTCCCCGATGGCGTCTTCGGCCGAAGGGAGGTGGATGTGTGGGAAGCGGTCCTCGACCAGCGGGTGATCGATGATCAGGTGCTCGTGCAGGTACGTGGCCCCTAGCTCCGTCGGGTCGATGTCACCGAGGACGGTGCGTACCTGGCTCACAGCTCGAGGATGGCGCCGTCGGCGCGCAGCCGATCCTGGATCAGGCCCGGTTCGACGTCGCGGACCTCGCCTCCCTTCTCGGCGGCGAGGGCGGCGGTGATTCCGGCGGCGTGGCCCATCGCCATGCACTGGGCCATCGACCGGATCGAGGCGTGGGCGTCGTGGGTGGCCGAGAAGCACCGTCCTGCCACCAGCGTGTTGACCGAGTCCCGCACGATCAGCGAGCGCAGCGGGATTCCCACCGCCTGGCCGTCGGGGAGGTACACCCAGGTGGTACCGGTCCCGTCGCCCTCCGTAGAGCCGTGATGGTCCTCGATGGGCGCGCCACACAAGCCGATCTGGTCGTCGAACTGGGTGGCCGACAGCACCTCCTCCCGTGTGACCCGGTGGTCGCCGTAGACCCGGCGGGTCTCACGCAGCCCGATCCCGGTGCTCATCGCCACCAACTCCGCCTGCTCGTAGCCGGGCACCTTGTCTTTCAAGAAGCGCACGTACTCGAGCACCTGGCGCCGGCCCTCGATCTCCGCCCGGGTCAGCACCTCCGGATCGGTGGCGTTGGTCACTCGCCCGTCGGCGTCGCGGCTGACGTGTTCGACCCGGGTCATGACCGTGGCGGTCATGTCGCCGATCGGCGTGATGTGGTCGGAGCCCTCGCGCCGGGGCAGGTCGTATTCACCCGACTCGGCCGCCTCCCGCATCAGCGCATGCAACTCGTCCTTTCCGATCTGGCGGCGGCGGGCGATGTCGACGTTCGTCATCCGGAAGGTCGTCGTCAGGGTCTGCGCCGGGGTCAGCTCACCGGCCAACTCGTAGCCGAAGCCGGCGAAGTGGCAGACGTCGGCGTCGCCGGAGGCGTCGACCGCCACCTTGCAGCCGACCCGCCGCAGCCCCGCCTTGGTGGCGATCACCAAACCGGTGACCCGCCCGTCGGACATTTCTGTGTCCTGGACGAACCCGTGGAGGAGGACCTTCGCTCCCGCTCCGGTGACGAGGTCCTCCCACACGACCTTCAGGTGCTCGGCCAGGTAGGTGACGCCCGTGCCCGCCCCGTAGGTATTGGGCCGTTCCACCACCTCACCGAGACGGCGGAGCCCCGCCACCACCTCGTCGGCGACGCCGCCCACCACCTTCTTCGCCTCCGAGCCAGGCGTGTAGAAGCCGTAGAAGGTGTCGAGGACGGCCGTGGACGTCCCTCCCAGGAACGGGAGCTTCTCCACGAGCAGCACCGAAGCGCCGTGGCGGGCGGCGGCGATCGCCGCCGTCGAGCCGGCTGACCCCGACCCGACGACGACGACGTCGAAGGAGGCCGTCACACGATGTAAGGCCGCAGGACGTTGCGGGCGAGCAGGAACCCGCGTTTCACGAGCTCTTCGGTGCCTTCGAAGTCGCGGTCCTCGTGCTCGATGATGATGTGGCCGTCGTAGCCGGTCCGCCACAGAGCCCGGAAGAACACGTCCCACTCGACGTCGCCCAGCCCGGGGAGGCGGGGGATCTGCCAGCCCATCCCGAGGGACATGACCCCGTGTTCGTAGAGGCCGTCCCAGTCGATCATCACGTCCTTGGCCTGCACGTGGTAGATGCGGGACCCGAACTCGGTGACGGCCCGCTCGATGTCGATCATCAACCAGACGAGATGCGACGGGTCGAAGCACAGGCCCACCGTCTCGCCGAACTCCTCGAACATCGTCCGCCACATCGCCGGGTTGTAGGCGAGGTTGTGGCCCGACGGCCACTCGTCCCGGGAGAAGATCATCGGGCAGTTCTCGATGGCGATCTTCACCCCCGAGTCCTGGGCGTGGGACACGATGTCCTTCCAGATCACCTTCGCCTGCTCCCAGTTCTCCTCCTGGGTGTTCTCGCGGTTGGCGCCGATGAACGTGTTGACGATCGGCACCCCCATCAACCCGGCAGCGGTGATCACCTTCATCAGGTGCTCTTTCACCTGGGCGCGGTGATCGGCATCGGGGTGGAGGAGGTTCGGGTAGTAGCCCAAGCCGGAGATCTCGAGGCCCTTTTGGGTGATCCGCCCGACGAACTCCTCGGCCTGGTCCTTCGTCATCCCGTCGACGTCGACGTGGCTGGTGCCGGCGTAACGGCGTGTGTCGCCCGACTGGGCCGGCCAGGCAGCGATCTCCAACGACTCGAAGCCGTTGGCGACCGCCCAATCGGCGATCTCATCGATCGACAGTTCGGGCAGCGGGGCGGTCAGAAAACCGAGCTTCATCGTCACTCCTCCTTCAGTCGCGTCGTACGGGTGTCCATGCTCCCGACGCCGAGCTCTCCGCCACTGCCTCGGTGACGCAGACGGCGTCGTGGCCATCCACGAACGTGGGGTAGCCCGGATCGGACGAGGGCTCGCCGGCCTCCACGTCGGCGTAGACCCGGGAGAAGAGGCCCCGGAACGTGTCGGGGTAACCCTCCACGTGGCCTCCCGGGTAGGCGGCGATCCGCGCCGCCGGCTCCGCCATCGCCCCGGGGTCGCGGGCCATGACCTCGTTGGGGCGACCCCGGTGGCCGATCCAGAGCCGGTCCGGGTCCTCCGACACCCACATCAGCGCCGACTCGGACCCGTCCACCTCCAGCGTCAGCCGGTTCTTGTGGCCGGCCGACACCTGCGAGACCGTCAGCAGGCCGCGGGCGCCGTCTTCGAAGCGCAGCATGATCGAAGCGGCGTCGTCGGAGACCATCTCCTCCTCGATCAGGGGCACGTCCTCTGACACGGCGGCGAACGTCTCCACCGACCCCTCCGGGTGGCGTCGCTTCGTCACGAACGTGTGCAGCTCCGCCATCACCTCGACGACTTTCTTGCCCGAAACGAACCGGGCCAGGTCGAGCCAATGCGACCCGATGTCGGCCACGGCTCGCAGCTCGCCCGCCTTGTCGGCCTCCAGGCGCCAGTTCCAGTCGGTCTCGAGCAGAAGCCAGTCCTGCAAGTACGAGCCGTGGATCAGACGGGGAGCACCGATCTCCCCGGCGGCGACCATGGCCGCCATCTGATGCACCAACGGGTAGAAGCGGATGTTGAAACAGACGGCGTTGACCAGGCCCGTCTCCTTCGCCTTCGCCACCAGTTGGGCGGTTTCGGACGAGTCGAGAGCCAGGGGTTTTTCGCACACCACGTGCTTTCCGGCGTCGAGCGTCGCCATCGCCTGACTGAAATGGACGTGGTTCGGGCTGGCTATGTGGACGACATCGACCCGGTCGTCTCCCAGCAGGGCATCGAGGTCCTCGTAGACATCGGGCAGGTTGGCGGCCCGGGCCTTCTGTCGGGCCCGTTCGGGGCTCGACCCCAACACTCCCACCACGTTGACGCCGAGCCGGCGCAGCGCCTCGACATGAGCCACCCCGATGAAGCCCGTGCCGACCACCGCGGCGTTGATGTCGGTCAATGCCATTCACACACTCCTGTCTCTCGCCGGGCGGCGCAATGATGCCACGCCGCCTCTTCTCGTAGGCGAGCCGTCACACATCTCGTGCCACCCGCAGCCGGGAGGCGTAGCGGCGGGCATGCTCGGCGTAAGCCGCCTCGAACAAGGCGGCGGACCGCTCCTCGCCTACGACTGCCGACGACGTGATCACCGGCGGCATCTTGCCGAGCTCCACCAGCCGCTGCGCCGTCTGCACCTTGATCTCATTGACCACCACCGCGTAGATGAACGACGACCCCGGGCCCACCGGCGTGTCGAGCCCCTCGAGGGTGACGAGGGCGTCGGCAGGAGGGGTGCCCAGGTCGATGACCACGTCGGCGTGGTCGGGCAGCCGTGTTCCCGACGAATGCGACGACGGAGCGGCGTTGCACTGGGGGAGCGACACGACCGCCACCACCGGCAGCCCACGCCGCCGGGCGCCCATGGCCATCTCGATCGGCACCGCGCTGCGTCCCGAGGCCGAGAACACGAACATGCAGTCCGGTGGCGCCAGATCGAAGTTCGCCAGGATCTGTTCGGCCAGGCCCTCGACCCGCTCGATGAACATCGCCTGCCGCTGGCCGTTGGAGCCGGTGACCTGGGTGTGGAACGTCATCGACAGCTCCGCCATCGGGTGGAACCCGGGGAACGACCCATAACGGGGAAACATCTCCTCCAGCGGTATCCGCGAATGCCCGGTCCCGAACAGATGGGCAAGGCCACCGGCGGCGATGGCATCGGCGGCGACACGGGCGGCCTGGGTCACCGCCTCCATCTGGGTGTCCTCGAAGCGATCGAGCAGCCGCCTCGCCTCGGCCAGCCAGCGCCCGGCCGCCGAAGGCGAACGTGGTTTGATAGGGCCTGACATCGAGGCAAACGTACTACATGTCTATACAACCTCGCCACAGGATGGGCCCCGATTGAGCGCCGAAGCGACCCGGTACGAGGAGATCGCTCGTTATCTGCGTTCGGAGATCGCCGCCGCCAGCCCGGGCACCCGCCTCCCTTCCGAGTCGGAGCTCTGCGAGCGCTTCGGCGTGTCCCGCATGACCGCCCGGGCCGCCCTCCAGATCCTCGACAACGAAGGCCTGATCGTCCGCCGCCGCGGCCAGGGCACGTTCGTCGCTCCCCGCCCGGTGCCGCGGGTGCTGGGCTCTCCGTTGTCGTTCTCGGAGAGCATGCGTCGGCGCGGCCTCGCCGCCTCCTCTCGTCTTCTCGCCGCCGGAGAGATCGACCCCCAGCCCGACGACGTCGCCGCCCTCGGGCTCAGGTCCGGAGAGCGGCCGGTCCTCCTCGAGCGGCTGCGTCTGGCGTCAGACGTGCCGATGGCGATCGAACGTGCCGTGCTCCATCCGTCGCTGCGGGACGTGCTCGACGAGGACTTGGCCGCCGGCTCCCTCCACGCGGCGATGGAGAAGATGGGCCGTATCCCGACCCGGGCCCAGGCATGGGTTTCGGCGCGCATCGCCGACGCCCGGGAACGCCGTCTGCTGGAGCTCCGCGATCCTGCGGTGATCCTCGCCGAACGGCGAGTGATCACCGACCAGGACGGCCGACCGCTGGAGCACACCGAAACCCGTTATGCCGCCGAGCGCTACACGTTCGAGGCGGTACTGGAACGAGACGAGGAGGACCTGCTGCGATGACACGCCATCTGGGCCTCGACCTGGGCGGCACCTTCATCAAGACTGCGGTGTTGGAGGTCGCCGACGGCGGGACGTCGCTCGTCGCCACCGACACGTCGCCTACGGACGCCGAGGGCGGTCCGCTCGTCGTCATCGAGCGACTCATCGAGGCGGGCAAGCGAGTCATCGCCGAGCACGGGCCCATCGAAACCATAGGGCTGGGGGTACCCGGGCTCTTCGACCGCGAGAGAGGCACGATCGAACTGTTCCCCAACCTCCCGGGCCCATGGAAGGGCCAGCCGATCCGCCAGCCCCTGGAAGCGGCCTTCGGTATGCCGGTCACTCTGATCAACGACGCCCGCGCCTTCTCGCTCGCCGAAGCGACCCTCGGCGCCGGCCGTGGCTGTGAGACAGTCGTCTGCCTCACCTTGGGAACCGGTGTCGGCGGAGGAGTGGTGATCGACGGGAAGGTACGCCTCGGCGCCTGGGGCAAGGCGGGAGAGATCGGCCATCAGATAGTCCAGGCCGACGGCCCTGTGTGCGGCTGCGGCAACCGGGGCTGCGTGGAATCCTTGACCAAAGCGGACGTGCTCACCTCTCTCGCCGGCAAACAGACGGTGGAGGAGGTCTACCGCACCGCCGCCGAAGGGGACGCCCAGAGTGCTGCCGCCATCGACACGGTCGCCTCCTGGCTGGGCATCGGTCTCGCCAACATGATCGCAACGGTCGGGCCCGATCGGATCGTCATCGGCGGCGGCATCATCGCCGCCGGGGAGGCGGCCCTGGAGCCGATCCGGCGCCACGTCCGTTCACGTGTGACCCTCGTCCCGGCCGAGGAGATCCAGATCGTCGCCGCCGAGTTGGGCCCGATAGCCGGAGCGGTGGGAGCGGCGCTGGCGCCCCTGTCGGCTCAGGCCGTCCGGGCGCGGTAGTCGTCGAGGATCTCGGCGGTGCGAGTCGCCCCGATGCGGGTCACGCCCACCGACATCACCTCCAGCAACCCGTCCAGGGTGCGGACGCCGCCGGCTGCCTTGACCTGGACGCGGGGTGACACGGACTCCCGCATCAGGATCAGGTCGGGGATGGTCGCCCCCGACGGTGCGAAGCCGGTGGAGGTCTTGACGAAATCGGCTCCGGCCGCCTCGACCAGCTGCGACCCGCGCCGCTTCTCCTCGTCGTCGAGATAGGCGTTCTCGAGGATCACCTTCACCAAGGCCTGCCCGTCGGCGGCCTCCACGACCTGGCGGATCTCGTCTTCGACGGCGGCGTATTCGTGGCTCTTCAGCCAGCCGATGTTGACGACCATGTCGAGCTCGGTGGCCCCTTCCTCGATGGCCCGTTTGGCTTCGAAGACCTTGGTGGCGGTAGTGGACGAGCCGTGGGGGAAACCCACCACCGTGCCGACTTCCACACCGGTGCCTTCCAGCTCCTTGGCGCACAGGGTGACGTCGGCGGGGCGGCAGCACACCGACTTCACGGCGTAACGGGCGGCGAGCTCACAGCCGTCTCTCACTTCCTCGAGCGTGAGCTCGGGGCGAAGCAGGGAATGGTCGATGGTGGCGGCGAGCTGTTCGTACGTGACGTCGGCGACGGTCAGTTTCTGCATCCCCCAAGTGTCGCACTCACCCGGGGAAATGTCTAGACAACCTGGTCATGCCTCGGTGACCGTCGAGCCCCCGTCGACGGAGAGAATCTGCCCCGTGATGTGGCGAGCGTCGTCGGAGAGGAGGAACGTGACTGCGGCGGCGACCGACTCGGGCGGCAGGAGGCCGCCGGCGAGCGGCTGCTTCTGCTCCGCATAGGCGACGGTCTCGGCATCGCTTGCGGCCCGTTGTGCCATCGGAGTGGCGGTGAGACCGGGTGCCACGGCGTTGACGCGTATCCCCCGAAATGCGTAGCGGGCGGCGACCGCCCGCACGAATCCGATCGCCGAGCTCTTGGCGGCGGCATAGGCGTGGGTGACGAACATCCGCTGCGGGTGGGAGGCGAGCACGCTCGTTGTGACGACGATCGAGCCGCCTTCGCTCATGTTTCTCACGGCTTCGCGGACGGTGAGAAACATCGGGGTCATGTTGGCGGCGACCGTCGCCTCCCAGCCGGACAGAGGGATCTGGTCGACGGGGCCGTCGCCGAAGCGCCGTCCGCTGCCGCCTGCCACGGCCAGCACCCCGTCGAGTTGGCCGAACCTGTCCAAGCAGCGGGCGAACGCAGCCTCGGCAGCCGACTCGTCGGTCAGGTCGGCCGCCATCCCGTCGATGCGGTCAGACGACTCGCGCAGCGAATCGATCGGTTCCTCATCGAGGGAGACCACGAACACCGAGCCGCCTTCTGCGGCGACCCGCTCGGCGGTGGCGGCCCCGATTCCTGTCGCTCCGGTGACGAGCACGGTCCGGCCGGAGAAGCGCTGATCCACGGGGCGGGATTGTATGCCCGAGGAATTCGCCCGGTTGCTAGGGGATCCGGCGACATAGGATCGGATTGGAGGGAAGAATCGACATAGCAGGAAGAATCGGCACAGCCGGAAGAATCGATACAGCCGAAAGAATTGACACAGCCACGACCCACGGAGGGAGCCATGACAGACGAGAGCCGTAGCGAAACGACAGAGTCGGGTGAGGCCCGGCCCAAGTGGATCCGGGAGGCGCAGGATGCTCTCGACCGCACCGCCGACGCGGTCCGCACCGCCTGGGACGCCACCCGCGACAGCCGGGCGAGTGCCCTCGAGGCCGCCAAGCAAGCAGTGAAGG
Source organism: Acidimicrobiia bacterium (assembly GCA_036380875.1). Taxonomy (GTDB): domain Bacteria; phylum Actinomycetota; class Acidimicrobiia; order Spongiisociales; family ZC4RG35; genus ZC4RG17. Next base: position 85,482 of record DASVDX010000057.1, on the reverse strand, counting down.
AGCTGGGCGAGGCCCTCGAACGCGGGCTCGAGGCCGCCCGCGAACGCTGGGAAGCCGAAACCTCGGAAGGTGAGAAACCGGCCGACGAGACCGTCTCGACGGAGACGAGCACCGCGGGTGACGGAACCGAGACGGGCATCGACACCAGTCCCACCACTCCGCCGGCGGCTCCTCCCACCCAGCCTCCTCCCACCACACCCGGCGACACGGAAGGCGAATCCGGTCGAGCCTGAGGCTTGGGGCGGTGGATCGCCACCGCCCTAGCCTTGGTTCCGTGCACCCGACATCCGCACACTCGCGGCCGCGCAGCGGCCTGAAGTGGAACGCCTACGACCCCGACGTCCTGCCGGCATGGGTCGCCGAGATGGACTTCGGCCTCGCCCCCGAGATCGCCGCCGCCTTGCACGCGGCGATCGAAGACGGTGAGGTCGCTTACCCCCATCCGGCACTCATGGCGCGGACCGCCGAGGCGGCGTGCGCGTTCTGGGCTGACCGTCTCGGATGGCAGGTCGACCCCGCGCGCGTGTTTCCGGTGCCCAACGTCATCGAAGGTGTCCTCAGAGCCATCGTCCACCTGACCCGCCCCGGCTCGCCGGTCGTCCTCCACACGCCCGTCTACCACCCCTTCTTCTCGATGGTCGAGCGGGCCGGTCGCGAGATCGCCGACGTGCGCTGTCGCCCCGACGCCGACGGCCGCTACCGGCTCGACCTTGATGCCATCGCTGCCGCCTTCGACCAGGGCGCCGGGTCGATCGTCCTCTGCAACCCGTGGAACCCGACGTCGAGGGTGTTCGAGCGTCACGAGGTGGAGGAGCTCGTCCAACTTGCCACCGACAAGGGCGCCCGGGTGATCGCCGACGAGGTGCACGCCCCCCTGATCCGTTCTGACCTGTCCCACACCGTGGCCGCCACCATCGATCCCGACGTGGTGGTCACGGTCAGCTCCGCCTCCAAGGCCTGGAACATCCCCGGCTTGAAGTGCGCCCAGGTCGTGTTGACCCGGGACGCCGACGCCGAAAAGTGGTCGGCCTACTTCACCCCGGACAAGATCGGCGTGGCCACTCTCGGCCTGGTCGGCAACGCCGCCGCCTACGCCGCTGCCCGCGACTGGCTCGACGAGACGGTGAAGCAGATCGACGCCAACCGGGAGGCCCTCGCCGACCTCGTGGCAGAGCATCTTCCCGGGGTGCGCCTCGCCCAGCTGGAGGGCACCTATCTGGCGTGGCTCGACTTCACCACCCTCGGTCTGGACGACCCCGCCGACTACTTCCTCTCCCAGGCCAAGGTGGCGCTGAGCGAGGGCGCCCTGTACGGGGCCGGTGGGACGGGCCATGCCCGGCTCAACTTCGCCACCCATCCGGAGATCCTCGCCGAGATCGTCGAGAGGATGGGGAAGGCGACGACGAAGCTCGCCGGATGATCTTCACTGTCGGCCACGGTGCGCAGACCGCGGCCGAACTGGGGGAGACCCTCCAATCGGCCGGCGTGGGAGTCCTCTTCGATATCCGTCGCTACCCAGGGAGCCGACGCCACCCCCAGTTCAACTCTGGAGAAATGCGCCGCTGGCTGACCGACTACGGCGTCGAGTATCGCTGGGCCGAGTCGCTGGGAGGCCGCAGGAAAGGGGCGTCCGACAGCCCGAATGCCGGTCTCGACAACGACCAGTTCCGCGCCTATGCCGACCACATGGCCACCGAGGAGTTCCGAACCGGGGTGGCTGAGCTCCTCGCAGCCGCCGAGAGCCGGCAGGTGGCGGTGATGTGTTCGGAGACCGTTTGGTGGCGGTGCCATCGCAGGCTCCTCTCCGACCATCTCGAACTCGTCGAAGGGGAGGCCGTCGAGCACCTCTTCCCCGGCGGGCGCCGCTACCCGCACGTGGTCACCGAAATCGCCAGGGTGGTGGACGGCCGCGTGGTCTATCCGGCCGTCTGATCCGATCTGAATTGCGGTTGACATGTACGATCCTCCGGCGTAACGTACAACCAAATGGTTGTAGGTCGCAGCGACGAGGCGGACGACGACCGGAGGTTCCGGGCACTGGCCGACGCCACCCGACGAGACATCATCCGTCGCACCATGACGAGGGAGTACTCGGTGTCGGAGCTGGCCAGGCAGTACCCGATGAGCTTCGCTGCCGTGCAGAAGCACGTGGCGAAGTTGGAACAGGCCGGCCTCGTGACCAAGCGACGCGAAGGGCGTGAACAGCTCGTGAGAGCGGAGGTCGACGCCGTTCGCCGGGTCCGCTACCTCCTCGACCAGTTGGAAGCGATGTGGGTCGACCGCATCGACCGGATGGGCGAGTTGCTCGCCCAGGAGAAAGGAGACAAGTCATGACCACGCCCATCGTGGAGAAGGACATCGACAACGCGACTCTCACGGTCACAACGGAGTTCGACGCTCCTCTGGAGCACGTCTGGCAGCTGTTTGCGGACCCTCGCAAGCTGGAGAAGTGGTGGGGTCCTCCCACCTACCCGGCGACCGTGCATCAGCACGAGTTCCGGCCCGGCGGCAAGGTCGTCTACTCCATGACCGGTCCGGAGGGTGACACCCATTACGGCGTGTGGAACGTCATCGCGGTGGATGCCCCCAACTCGTTCGAGGTCGAGGACGCTTTCGCCGACGAGAGCGGGAGCCCCAATCCCGAACTGCCCGCGAATGTGATGCGCTACGAGTTCACCGAGGCCGATGGTCGCACCCGGATGCGCACCGTCGCCCGCTATGCCTCGCCCGAAGCGTTGCAACAGGTCCTCGAGATGGGGATGGAAGAGGGCATGCTCCAGGCGATGTCCCAGATCGACGGCGTCCTGGCCGAGATCGCCGCGGCCTGATCCAAGAGCACCGCCTGAACCAAGTGACCCGCGGTAATCGCGGGTCACTTGGTTGTAGGACTTGCGTCACATTCGCGTAAGTCCGCTTCAGGTCCGCAACAGCACGGTCGATAGGCAGGGATATGAGAGTCTCGAATCGAGCCAGCTCGTTCGCCGTGGCCGCGATGGCGTGCATTCTCGTGGTGGCCTGCGGCGCTGACAGCGGCGTGTCTGAATCCACCCCTCCCGGTGATTCAGAGTCCACGACCGCTTCGGCCACAGTTGTTGATTCGACGATGGGCGAGACGACCTCGACGACCGTCCCTTTGACGACGGTTCCTCCTACGACGACTCAACCTGACGCAACTTCTGTTCTCGGGACCCGGGAAAGCCCGGTTCCTGTCGGCGAGATCGTCGAACTTGGGGACTGGAGACTTCGTGTCGCTGGGGTGACTCCGGACGCCACCGACCAGGTGCTGGAGGAGAATCAGTTCAATGAACCCCCGGCCGAGGGGCGTCAGTTCTTCATGGTGCATCTGGAGGCGACCTACATCGGTCAGGAGTCGTCGAACTTCTGGGTGGATGTGTCGATGAAGGTCGTGGGTCCCTCGAACGTCGCCTATGAGAGCTTCGAAGATTCGTGCGGTGTCATACCCGATCCGATCGATGATTCAGGCGAGACCTTCCCCGGTGGTTCCATATCAGGAAACGCGTGTTGGTCGGTCTCGGCCGAGGACGCACACGGCCTGGTGCTCATCGTCGAGCCAGGCTTCTCTTTCGACGACACCCGGGCTTTCCTCTCGCTCGACCCGGCCGCTGAGCCCTCCAAGGCGTCCACTGCCGAGGGGGTCGAGGGTTCGAGTCGGCTCGCAGATGCTGTGCCGGTGGGCGAGGCTGCCGCGGTCGGTCCGTGGACCTTGGCGGTCGTTGAGGTGATTCCTGACGCGACACAGTTGGTGTTAGCCGAGAACCGGTTCAATGAGCCTCCGGAAGAAGGCCGCCAGTTCTATATGGCTCGCCTGGAAGCAACGTTCGATGGCACGGAGTCGTCGACGTTCTGGGTCGACATGTCGCTAAAGGCGGTTGGTGACTCGAGTGTCGCCTACGAAGGTTTCGACGGTTCGTGCGGAGTGATTCCCGACCCCATCGACGAGGCTGGCGAGACCTTCCCTGGTGGATCCATCAGCGGAAACGTGTGCTGGAACGTCTGGTCAGAAGACGTTGGCTCACTCGTGATGATTGCGGAGGAGAGTTTTACCTTCGATGAGAACAGGGTGTTCTTCTCCTTGACTCCTGATTCGTGAATCCGCCAAACCGAGTACCTGAAGATCTTTGATCGCGTCGCCAGCGCGGTCCACGGAGGATGGCTCGCTCGGGCTCCTGAAGGCGATCAGTCCGAGCCGATGACGGTGGCGAGCTTGTCGAGGCACTGGGCCATCCCCGCCCTCGACAGCTCGACCACCTCCGGCGTCGTGTAGCCGTACTCGGAGACAGTGAGCTCGGTGGAGTCTTCGCGGTCCACGAAGGTGAGCACGTGCGGCACCTCGAAGGGGATACCGGGCGGCATGCCGATCTCGGAGGGATCGATGGGGTTGCCCTCCTCGTCGGTGAAGTGCTGGACGAACTCGAGCTGGCGGAGCGGCAGGACGTGGGTGTAGGTCCACGTGTTGTAGTGGCGGAACCCGCCCATCTCCTCCGGCGCCTCCATGCACACGAGTGAGCGGCCGGCCACTTTCACGTCCATCTCGACCACCGGTGCGGTGAAGCCTTTGGGCCCCCACCACTGGCGCACGAGTTCCGGGTCGGTCCATGCTCGCCACACCTCGGCGACCGGAGCGTCGAAGCGGCGACTGAGAGTCATGGTGTGACTCATAGGCTGATCGGCCATTCGGAGTCCCTTTCCTTCCGCGTTCGGATTGGACGTCTGCCAACCAGCCGATTCATCGGCACCCCGTGTTCCGGGTCCCGTCTCGAGCACGGACGGGACCCGGACCGGTGGGTGTCAGGAGCCAAAGGCCTCCTCGAACGCCGCCTCGAGGTCCGGTGTGGCGGGCCCGCTGAACCCGCACCCGTTGACGACACCGTCGGTGGCCGTGATCAGGTAGCGCTGTCCCTCCTCGAAGGAAGGCGTTCCGATCAACGCTTCGAAGCCGGGGGTGTAGTCGATCTCGACCGTCGAGGCCTCCTCCTCGCCGGCGTACCAGCGGTCCACCTCGATGGTGGCGACCGAGTCGGTGAGTTCGACGACCGTTCCGGCGAATGCGGGCGACATCGTGGCCAGCACGGACACGTCGAACGGGGCACAGATCGCCATGGCGTCGCCGCCCTCTCCGGCGAGCACCAGGGGCTCCTCGGAGGTGCCGGATCCAAGCAGCAGAGCTGCGCCGGCGACCACCACAGCGAGAGCCGCGGCTACGGCGCCAACCAGACGCGTGGTGCGGCGCAGGTTCGTGCGGACTGTTGTCGGGGTGGACATGATCTCCTCCATCAGGGCTCGGGCCCGATCACTCGTGACCGGGTCGACCGGTTCGGAAGGAGGAACCGGGTTGGCCGCCGCCAGCCGGGAGCGCAGGTCGTCGGTCACAGCCGCTCCTCCTTTCTTCTTTCGCCCTGTGCATGTCCTCCGGACGCCGGATCCTTTCGTCGCATGAGCTCGTCTCTCAACTTCTTCTTGGCTCGGTGGAGGCGTATGGCGGCGGCGTTGGGAGTGATCTCGAGCGCAACGCCTATGTCGGTGGGCTCGAGACCTTCCCAAGCCCAGAGCCGGAGGATCTCCCGGTCCGCCCCGGAGAGGGCGCAGAGGGCGGCGTCGAGTTCGGCGTCGAGCGGATGAGAGCCGACCACGGGCGACTGAGGTTCGGCTTCGATGCGGCGCACTAGCCGCAGGCGGCGGCCAGCCGCCCGGCGATGGTTGGCGAGCTGACGCCGGGCGACGCCGTATGCCCAAGGAACGGCGGCTCCCACCGGGATCTCGTCGACGCGACGCCACAGCACGAGCATGGTGTCAGCCACGACGTCGTCGACCGCCTCGGCGGCGACGCGGCGACGGACATACCGCTGCAACGGCTCATACACCTCGGCCGCCAGCGCTTCGAATCTCGCCGAGGCGTCGGGAGACCTGTGATCCACGGCAGATCCGACGACGCGCCGTCGACGCCGGTTCCCATCAAGCCAGGGACGTGATCGAAGGGAGGCCGTCCACTGCGACTTCCCAGGTGTTGCCGCGGTCGGTCGACGCCCACACCGATGACCCGTGGCCGACCAGCCACAGGCCGGGTCGGGTGGCGACGCAGTGGGTGTCGATGTTCCCGTCGAGCGGCGGTAGTGCGTCGCAAACCTCGAGGGCTCCACCGGCGAGAGCACCCCGGTGCAGCCGGGCGTCACCGCCTCGTGGACCTCGCGACGAGGAGACGAGCACGGTGTCCCCGTCGATCGCCACCGCCCGGGCATAGCGATGGGACAGACCGTCGGTGCGGAACTCGAAGTCGTGGCCGTTGGTCGTCACCGCCAGCCCGTATGCCGTGGCCGCCACCACCAGATCAGGTGTGGCGGGGTGGGCAGTCACCTGATGCACGTCGGCGGAGATGTCGATCGTGGGCGTGAACCCGGCGTCGTCGAAGCGGAGGATGCCACCCACGTGCACGTTGACGTACACGGTGCCATCCGCTGCCTCGGCCATCGACCGGACGTCGGGCGGACCACCCCAAGGGGTGTGCCACTTGTCACGTCCCGGCGCCGCGGCGAAGGCGTCGTCTTCTACCAACCACCCGTCTTCGAGCCGGAACAAACGGGCGGAGCTGGCACCCACCCACACTGTGTGCTCGGTGACGAGGACACAGTTGAGCGTCACGCCGTCAGGCGCTTGGGCGATCGTTTCGCCGTCACGGACCAGCCCCGCCTCGCCGACTGCCCACCATGAGCCGTCGTGGCGGACGACGTGGGCCATGGGCCAGTCGGGGAGCGCGATTCCCCCATCGAGGTCGAACACGCCGCCAACCGTGGCGAGCAACACGTCCATATCTCCGAGCGTAGGTACGAGGGTCAGCGCTTGCGGCCCGCGGCGAGCATCTCGACCGTCTGGGCGATCCGCCGCTGGCGGGTCTCGGCGCTCTTGGTGCCGTCGATCCGCTCCACGTGGTAGCGCTGATTGCTGTACGACAAGCCGTCGAACATCCGGCGCGCCTCGGGGCGGGCATCCAGGGCGGCGGCGAAGTCGGCAGGCACCTCTATCTCGCGGGGCTCCAGGTCGAGCTCGAGTTCGACCTGGAGTTCGTCGCCTGCCTTCAGGCCTGCTGCTTGCCGGTGGGCGGCGCTCACTCCCAGCCAATACTCACCACCCATGGGTGCGACGGTGTTGCGGTATGAGTAGCCGTTGATCGTGACCACCACGGGGGGACGTTTCCCTCCGCCTAGCGCCTCGACGACTTCCGGCGGGATCACAAAACCCGTGCTCGTCTTGCCGGTCAGCTGGAGGGTTGTTCGGAACTCCATGTCGCCTCCTCGGGGCGCATCCCATCCCTGGTGCCCGGAACACTAGGGCGACTGGCGCCCCTGACCGGTGCATACACTTTCGCCCCTCATCCACCATGAACGACATATGAAGGTCGGTGTCCAACTCCCCGAGGTGGAGCGTCCCGTCCGCTGGCCGGAGCTGGCGGAGATGGCCGCCCAGATCGAGGCTCGTGGCTTCGACTCGATCTGGGTTGGGGAGCACCTCCTCTACGAGATCGACGGGAGCCGAGTCGGCCCATGGGAGGCGTGGTCCGTGCTGGCCGCCCTGGCGGCGGTGACCGAACGCGTGACGATCGGGCCGTTGGTGGCGGCGCTCCCGTTCCACAACCCGGCGCTTCTCGCCAAACAGGCCGCCACGGTGGACGAGATCTCGGGTGGCCGGCTCATCCTCGGCGTGGGCGCTGGGTGGAACGAACTCGAGTTCCGAGCCTTCGGCCTTCCATTCGACAGGAGAGTCGACCGATTCGCCGAGGGGTTCGAGATCCTACGCCGGCTGTTGGCCGGTGAACAGGTCGACTTCTCCGGCGAGTTCTACGAGGTACGAGGAGCCGAGCTCCATCCTCGGCCTCGCTCTGGCGGACCTCCTCTGATGATCGGCTCGAACGGTGCTCGCATGCTCGCCATCGCCCTGCCGCATGTGGCGATGTGGAACTCGTGGTTCGCCGATTTCGACAACGACCCCCGAAAGTTGGCGGGGTTGATGCGGCGAATAGACGAGGCGTGCGAGGCGTCTGGTCGGGACCCCGCCACCCTCCACCGGACCGTGGCGGTGCTGCTCAAGTTCGACGACGAGCCCAGCCGTCGCAGCGCCCAGGCCAACCCGATCACGGGGCCGCCGGAGCGCATGGCCGAAGTGCTGGCCGAGTTCGCGGCACTCGGGATCGGTCATGTCCAGTTGGTGCTGGATCCGATCACCTTCGAGTCGATCGATGCGGCGGCGGAGGTCAGATCGTTGCTGCCTACCTGACCACGGTCACATTTGCTCGCCGGGAAGGTCGGCGGCCTGGCGCACCCACGAACTCAATTGCTCCATGTCGAGAGCATCGTCCTCCCGGATGTCCAGATAGCGGACTTCCTCGTGCTTCGACTCCTTCGGCGGCATCGGATCGAGAGATGTGCCCTTCAGGAACTGGACCTGGACATAGTTCGTGTAGCAGCGGAAGGAGAGGAACCAGCCCTCGTCGTCTGGACTGCCGTAGAACGGCTGGTTCCATTTGACGGCCTTGCGGACGTCGGGAACGGTGTCGACGATCAGCGCGTCGAGGCGCTCGCCCACGTCCTTCTTCCATCCAGGCATGGCCGCGATGTAGGCCTGCACCGGGCCGTCACCTTCTCCTTTCGGTATCTGAGGGTTGCCGCCCGAGAGCAGCTTCGGTCCGGATTCTCTCTTCTTTCGTTCAGTCAGGAGATCCCCTCCTCGATGGACTCAGACACTCTCCCACACGCAGCCGTCGGGGTCGACGAACTGACCGGCCGCGCACTCACGCCTGCTCGAGCCGCAGCATGTTGCCGGCGGGGTCACGGAGGGCGGCGTCGCGGACGCCCCAGAATCGATCAGCGGGTTCTTCGAGTACCTCGACTCCCGGGGCCGAGGCGGCCTTCTCGAAGGTGGCGTCGAGGTCGTCGGTGCGGAAGAACGGCCCCGGCATCTCGCCTTTGGCGACGAGCGCGGCCAGCGCATCGCCGTCCTCTTGCGATCGGCCGACGTACGGTGACGACAGCACGATCTGGATCTCGGGTTGGCTCTCGGTGGCCAGGACGATCCAGCGGAATCCCTCGTTCTCGACCTCGTTCTTCACGGTGAGCCCGAGGGCATCTCGGTACAACGCCAGGGCGGCATCGGGATCGTCGACGTACAGGTGCACGGTGCTGAGTGATACAGACATGGCCCCGACCCTACGGCGCCGCCTCCCGGAAGGCTTCTCGAAAACTGATCTCTTGGTCGGTCCAGCCATTCGAGTCCTTGCGAGGCCGGGAGAGGATCATGGTGTGGCATGGGGGAATGAGGGCGAGTTGGCTGTGGTCTCGGGCCCGGTATTCGCTGGGTGACATCCCCACGAGTTCTGTGAAGCGGGTCGAAAACGAGCCCAGCGAGGTACAGCCCACCTCCAAGCACACGTCGGTCACCGACAGGTCGTCTCGACGGAGGAGCTCCTTGGCCCGCTCGATCCTTCGGCTCATCAGATACGAGTGCGGGGTCTCCGAGTAGACGGCACGGAAACGCCGGCTGAAGTGGGCTGGGGACATCAGCGCCGTGTCGGCGAGCGATGGGACATCGAGTGGTTGGGCGTACTCCCGGTCCATCCGGTCGCGGGCGCGGCGCAGGCGGCGCAACTCGTCGAGGTCGATCCCCATGGGATCAGGCTAGGCGGGCCACGCGCCTGGTCTCAGGAGACGGGCTCGGCGGCGTCCTCTTCGACCGCGTCGGAGGAGTCGACGGGGGGCGCCTCGCCCCCATCTCGCCGCACGAACCAGACACCGCCTCCCACTACGAGCACGGCGGCGGCGGCGATGATCAGCCAGACGAAAGGCGACGTGGCGGACACCCGCGAGACGGCGGAGGGGATGACCGGCTCGGAGGCCATCGGATCGATGCGCCACACCATCACCCCGTCCACGGTCTCATCGGCGTTGGTGGTCTCGACCTCACCCGGCAGCGCGACCCGCAGCTGGATGTCGAAGAGGCCCGAGAGCATCTCGGGCGGCACCATCTCCGCTTCCTCCTCGGTCAGCTCGGCGCCCTCGAAGAACGGCCCGTCGGAGACCAACTCGAATCGGCCGCTGTCGTCGTCGGTGATACGGAACGAGAAGGCCTCTTCGTCGTCGGCCTGCGATTCCTCGAGGAACGTGTTGAGCTCGTCCAGGGATTCGAACCCGACCGAGACTGTGAACCCCTGGAAGTCGCCGTCGGCGTAGGGCTCGATCCGGGCACCCTCGGGGAAATCGTCGAGGAACGACCCTGGTGTTTCGTCGTCCATGTAGGCGGCCGGGTCGCTCCAGTCGATCGGCTCCGCCGTCTGTTGTTCGATGAGCTGGCGCAACTCCTCGTCGTAGGCGATCGACATCTCGAAGGTGCCGGAGCCGTCGGCTTCGACGTCGACGTCGACCAGCGCCCGCATGGTGCAGCCGGCGAAGAAGACCGGCAGTGCCGCGAAGAGGAGCAAGCGGCCGAGGCGGTGGGGAGTGAGGCGAGAGGGAGTGTTCATGGGATATCTCTGCGGTTCGGCTACGGGACCGAGGGACCGGTCAGATCCATCATCGGCATCCATCGGCCCGTCTACAGGACTTTCGATCCAAAGACCCTCGCTCCTGAAAACCGACGGACTAGCAGATCGGCGCCTGGCAGCATTGGCAGTGATGAACGAGGACCCGCTCGACGAGCTCCGGAGCATCTGTCTTTCGTTGCCGGAGGTGACAGAACGTCTGAGCCACGGCGAGCCTGCCTGGTTCGTCCGCGGCAAGAAGATGTTCGTCACCTACGCCGACCACCACCACGACGACCGGGTGGCGTTCTGGTGCGCCGCTCCCGAAGGAGCCCAGGAAGCGCTCGTCGGCGGCGATCCCCACGCCTATTTCCGGCCGCCCTACGTCGGACCGAGAGGATGGGTCGGCGTCTACCTCGACATCGACGACGTCGACTGGCAGGCCGTGGCCGACCTGGTGGAGGACGCCTATCGAACGGTCGCCCCCAAAACCCTCGCCGCCCGCCTCGATGCCGGAACCTGACCTGCAATCGTTCTGACAATCGGTTGCAAAGCTGCCATCGGGCGCCTAGCGTCCGTCCGAACCGTTCGCTGAGGGACCGGAGATGAGCGACGAGGGCACCGAAAGCATGCTCCAGCCCCTGACTCGGGACGACGTCCCGGCTGGTTTGATCTTCACACTCGGGTACTCCGTGACGCCGGGCAGTCGGCTCGTCTTCCTGCGCAGTTCCGACGCCCGGCAGCCGGATCGGACCAAGGGAGACTTCTTCTCCCAATCCCGTGACTCCCTCGCCTACATGTTTCGGCTCGCGGCTCGGGTGAGCGAGCAGGCGAGGATCGTCAAGGTCCGCCGGTACATGACCAGTGGGCGTGGTCATCGGACCCCCGAAACCCATCGCATCTGGTCCGAAGCCTTCGGAGGTCGACTGCCGGCATCGACCGCACTCGAGGTCCCGGGAACCTGCCTCTTCGGATCTGTCATCGACCTCGAAGGATGGGCCATCGCACCGCCCGATCCCAGTGTGGAGCCGCTCCAGCGGTTCGCAGGGGAGCGGCTCACACCCGATGCCGTGTCAGTGCGCGGTGATCAGAAGTTGTGTGTGGCGGTCGTCAAGCCCGATCCGGCGGACTCGGTAGAGCGTGAGTTCGCTTCGTGCTTGGCCAAGATCCAGGCCGAGTTCGAAAGCCACGGTGCCGGCCCCGAGGACGTCGCCAAGCTGAACGTCTACTTCCGGGACCCGAGATCGTGGCCGACCCTCGAAGCCATGGTGTTCGCCCGCTACGGCGAACACAGCCCGGTGGTCAACCCCGTCATCGTCTCCAACCTCTCGACGCCCGGCTGCCACGTCGAGGTCACCGGATGGGCGCGGGTGAGTTCGGCCGATGGAGGGAACAGCGGTTCGACGGTCGATCTTCGTGACCGGCTCCTCGTGACGACGGGGACCGGCGCCATCAGGATCTTCGTCGGTGGCCAGGCTGCCGACATGTATGCCCAAACGCCACCCGGCACCATCGAGGAACAGGTACACGTCGGCATGGAGAACCAGAGGAAGGTCCTCGAGGCGGCCGGTGCCACGTTCGACGACGTCTTCCGGTCGACGTGGTTCGTGACCGACATCCGGGACTGGGACGTGATCGAGCCGATGGTCGTGGAGTACTTCGGCCGCGATCTGCCCAACCCGATGGTGATCGAGGTGTCCCGCCTCACCGCCAAGTCCGGGGTTCGTTTCGAGCCCGACCTGTGGGCAGCGCTTCCCGCCGAGGCCTGAGCCGATGACGACCTGGCCCGCGATGTTTTCACTCCTGCTGCAATCGGTTGCGGGAAGACTCACCCGCTGCGATGCTCACCTACAATCGATTGCCAGGAACCCGTCCGGTCGCGACTGTCTAGGCGGAGGTGACGCCGTGGAACGCGAATACATCGAACCCGAGGGCCTGTATCGGCATCCGGCGTTCACCTCGATCGTCACGGTCACGGATCCGCGTAAGTGGCATTTCTTCGCCGGCCGCTGCTCGGTGGACGAGAACTATCGCTGCGTCGGGGCCGGGGATTTCCTGGCGCAATACCGGCGGGTGATGGAGATCCTCGACTACGAGTTGAGGACGGTGGGCGCCACGTGGGACGACGTGGTGTTCCGACGGATCTTCACGCTCGACGTCGACGCCTTCCTCGAGGCGAGTGCCAACGACCCGGTCATCAACTCGTATTGGACTCCGGGGCGGATGCCACCGAGCACCCTCATCGGGGTCACACGTCTCTCCGATCCCGACTTCCTCATCGAGATCGATCTCATGGCGGTGACCGAGTGAGGCGCCCTTCGATTCTTAGCACTGCTTACGGACGACTGGGACAACCCGGACGGCCGGCGCCGTCCGCTGACCGGAGGTGACAACAGTGAAGCGAACCATCATCGTGTGGTTGGGGGTGATCTCCCTCCTCCTCGCCGCGTGCGGCCAAGGGGCGGGTGACGGAACCACCACCGCCCCCGCAGACGACGGCGCTACCGCCTCGACGAGCGGGGACACGACCGCGACCACGAGTGAGGCACCCGCCACGACGGGCAGCGGGGAGGCTCCCGAAGGGGACCCGATCGTCTTTGGAGCATCGCTGCCTCTGACCGGAGGCTTCTCGATTCCGGGAACCCTCCACCAGGAGGGCTATCAGGTCTGCGTCGACATCATCAACGAACGGGGCGGGCTCCTGGGTCGGCCGGTCGAGTTGTTGATCAGCGACAACCAGTCGGACCCGGAGACGACTGCCTCGCAGACAGACCGCATGATCAACGTCGATCAAGTCGATGTCCTCTTGGGCACGTTCTCGACGTTGCTCTCGTTCCCGGCGTCGGCGATCGCCGAGCAGGCCCAGATGCTCTACCCGGAGCCGTCCGACAGCTCCCTGCAGTCCCATTCCCGCGGGTTCGAGTACAACTTCGGGTTCACGCTGAAGCCGATCAACTACATCGGCCAGACTCCGGTCGACGTGCTGGCCTATTACCGGGACCAGGGCATCATCGCCGAGGAGGACTTCCCGACCTCGGCCGCCGTCGTCTACTTCGATGACTTCTTCACCAACAGCATCGCCCTCGGCCTCGTCGGGGGAACGCTCGAGATCCCCGGTTCGACCGATGTGGTGGACTTCGGCGAGGGTTATCTCAACGATGTCGGCATCGAGCTCGTGTTCGAGGAGCAGTACCCCGAGGGCTTCAACGACTGGATCGGGCTCGCCAACCGGGTGAAGAACTCTGGCGCCGAGTTCCTGTTCGCCCTCACGTTGCCGCCCGCCGAGCTCGACATCGTGCGTGCCATGCAGACCGTCGACTACCAGCCGAAGGGCGCCTTCTTCAGCCAGGGCACCTACCTCGAGTTCGAGGAGCAGCTGGGTGACGCCGCCAACGGGATCATGGTGTGGAGCACGTGGGATCCGACCATCGGCTGGGAAGGCGAGCTCGCCGGCGAGCCGTTCACCAATGCGGACTTCGCCCGCGAGATCGAGGCCCGCACCGGCCAGCCGGCCAACGAGGACCACGCCCAGCCGTTCACGGTCTGCCAGACCGTGGCCCAGGCGATCGAGGCGGTCGGCTCGACCGACAACACCGCCTTGCGCGACTGGTTCGCCTCCCGCACCGCCGACGATCCCGTCAATACGATCCAGGGCCCGCTGTGGTGGGACGACAAGGGCCTCCTGGCGGATCGCGACGTGCTGTTGCTGCAGTGGCAGGACAACCAGCTCAACTTCGTCTTCCCCCGGGGAGACGCCTACAGCACGGCCGTCGACTTGCAGTGGCCGAAGCCCGAATGGTGAGCCTCGAGGCCGAGCTCCCCACATGGCACTGCTCGAGGTAAGAGACCTCCACAAGTCCTTCGGAGGCTTGAAGGCGGTGAACGGAGCCAGCTTCGATGTCGAAGCTGGCTCCATCACCGCCCTGATCGGGCCCAACGGCGCCGGCAAGACCACGGCCTTCAACATGGTCAGCGGTGTCTTGAAACCCGACAGCGGCTCGATCCGCTTCGAGGGCCACGAGCTGACGAGCCTGTCACCGCATCGGATCACCGCGCTCGGGATCAGCCGCACCTTCCAGATCACCCGCGGATTGGCCCACCTGACGGTGCTCGAGAACATGGTGGCGGCGGCCCCTCCCGCGGGCTTCCGGGGCCTCTTCAGCTCCAAGATGGCGAAGAGGGAAGTGGACCGGGCCATGGAGCTGCTGGAGTTCGTCGGCATCTCCCACTTGGCCGAAGCCGGGGCGGAGGACCTCTCCTACGGGCAACGGAAGCTCCTCGAGTTCGCCTCCGCGCTCATGCAGGGCCCTCGCCTGGTTCTGCTCGACGAGCCGGCAGGCGGCGTCAACCCGACCCTGTTGGAGAAGATCGTCGGGCACATCCGCGCCCTGCGCGACACAGGAGTGACGTTCCTGATCGTCGAGCACAACATGGACATGGTGATGAGCCTGAGCGACTCGGTCATCGTGATGGCCCACGGTGCCGTGTTGATGCAGGCCGATCCGGCCACCGTGCGCGACGACCCGACCGTCCTCAACGCCTACCTGGGGAAGGTCTGAGATGTTCCTCCGAGTCACCGACGTCGTCGCCGGGTATCGATCCGGGCCCGACATCCTCAATGGCCTTTCCCTCGACATCGAAGAAGGCCGCACCTACTGCATCATCGGGCCCAACGGCGCCGGCAAGTCCACCCTGTTGAAGGTCATCGCCGGGATCCTCGCTCCTCGGCAAGGGTCGATCCGATTCCGGGACGAAGAGGTCGGGGGCCTCCGCCCCGACGAGTTGCTCGCCCGGGGCATCTGTTTCGTGCCGCAGGACCCGAGCCTCTTCCCGAAGATGACCGTCCGCCAGAACCTGGTGATGGGTGCCTTCCTCGAGAAGGACAAGAACGTCGTCAAGGAGCGGACGGAGGAGATCTTCGAGCAGTTCCCCTTGCTGGCCGAGAGGGCGAACCAGGCAGCCGGGACGCTCTCCGGCGGTCAGCAGCAGATCCTCCTGATGGGCCGCGCCCTGATGATCCGCCCCAGGTTGATGATGGTCGACGAGCCGAGTCTCGGCCTAGCTCCCCAGGCCGCCGACCAGGTTTTCGAGACCATCGCCGGACTGAACGGGCGCGGCATCACCGTGCTGCTCGTCGAGCAGTCGGTGGAGCGGGGGCTCAACGTGTCGGACTGGGCCTTCGTGCTCGACCTGGGGAGGAAGGTGTTCGAGGGCCCCGCCACCGAGATCCTGGCCGACCCTCGGATCGGCGAGCTCTACATGGGAAAGGCACCGACGATCGAATGATCCAGACACTCATTCTCGGCGTGCTGCTCGGCGGGGTCTACGCCCTGATGGCCTCCGGATTGACGCTCTTGTTCGGTGTCATGCGGATCGTCAACCTCGCCCACGGCGCCTTCATGGTCGTAGCCGCCTACATCGCCTTTTTCCTCTTCACGGAACTGGGAGTCGATCCGTTCGTCTCGCTGGTCGTGACGATGCCCACCATGTTCCTCATCGGGGTCGTCGTCTATCGCACCCTGTTCCCCCGGCTCGAAGGCAGCGACCGGTACAGCGAGATGACCGTGTTGCTCACATTCGGCCTCGCCCTGATCATCGAAGGCATCCTCGGCTACGTGTTCACCGGGATCTTTCGGTCGACCAATCCCTCGTACAACACGGATGCCTTCCTCATCGGGGATCTGTTCATTCCGAAAGGGCAGCTCTATGGCTCGGTCGCCAGTCTGGTGCTGATCCTGGCTCTCTGGCTGTTCCTCAACCACACCAAGACGGGCTACGCCATCACCGCCCTCACGCAGAACCGGACGGCCGCCCAGATCGTCGGCGTGAACGTGCTGCGCACCTCGACGATCTCCTTCGGGATCGGCATGGCTCTGGCCGGGGCGGCGGGGTCGTTGCTCAGCTACTTGTTCACGTTCTTCCCAGGCCAGCACTGGCAGTGGATCGCCCTCCTGTTGTCGTTGATCGTCCTGGGCGGCTTGGGAAGCCTCGCCGGAGCAGTGGTCGGCTCGCTGCTGCTGGCGGTCTTGGCCGCGTTCGTCAGCCAATGGCTGGGGTCCACGTGGTCGCCCCTCACCTTCTATCTGGCCCTGTTCGCCATCCTGCTCGTCCGGCCGCAGGGCTTGTTCGGCGAGAAGGAGGCGGTGTGATGGTCGAAGTGGCCCGCGAGCCCGAAACCTCGATCGAGCCGCCCCGCCCCAAGTCGCGGCGGAGCCGGGTCGTCGCCGGCGTCGTCCTGCTCTTGCTGCTCGTCCTGCTGCCGCTGTCGCGTCCTGTGGTCGGCCCCACGTTCCACTACCTGATGCAGATGGCGACGATCGCCTTGATGTGGGTGACCCTCGCCACCAGCTGGAACTTGATCGGCGGATACGCCGGGTACATCTCGCTCGGGAACAACGTCTTCTTCGGGGTCGGGGGCTATCTGGCCGCCGCCCTCCTCGTCTATCAGGGGTGGTCGCCGTTCCTCACTGCTCCACTAGCCGGCCTGGTCGGACTGGTGCTCGGCCTGATCGTGGGTCTGATCACGTTGCGCACCCGCGGCCCGGCGTTCATCATCGCCACCGTCGCCCTGCTCCTCATGGCGGCGCTGGTGTTCGACAACTGGGAGCTGGTGGGCGGCGCCAATGGCCTCAGCCTCCCGCTCCCCGGTTATCCGCGGGAGTGGGCCCGTGTCCCCTTCTACGCCGGGATGGCGCTGACGGCACTCGGCTCCACCTGGCTCTCGTGGAAGGTGGCCCATTCCAAGCTCGGCTTGGGCCTGCGGGCGTTGGCCCAGGACGAGACCAAAGCCGAGGTGCTGGGCATCGACACCCGTCGGTACAAGATCGTCGCCTATGCCTTGAGTGCTGTGTTCCCGGCCGTGGCGGGTGCGATCTGGGGCTACTCGCTCACCTACGTGCGCCCGTCGGTGTTCTTCACGATCTCCATCGCCGCCCAGATGGTCCTGATGGCGATCATCGGCGGGCGCGGGACCGTGGCCGGCCCTGTGGTAGGCGCCATCCTGCTCGTCACGGTCAACGAGGTGTCGGTGGCCCGTTTCGGCTCGTCAGAGCTCAACATCGTGGTGACCGGAATCATCCTCATCATCGTCTTGCTCTTCTTCCCGCTCGGGATCGTCGGCAGCCTCCGGCAACGGCGCAAGCTGCCCGCGTTCCTCGATTGGGACTGACAACCGAAATCGGAAGGAGGATGGCAATGCCCGACCTGTTCGAGTACGTCCACACCGAGGAGAACGATCCCCGGTTCAACATGCCCTACACGCCGGCGATCAAGATCACGGGGGGTCGAATCGTGTACCTCGCCGGTGTCACGGCCGCCCCCGTCTACCACTCCCATCCCCACATCCCCGAGGAGTTCGACGACATCCCCGAAGACCCGGAGAAGCAGACGGAGATGTGTGTGGCGAACCTGAGGAAGGTGGTCGAGGCGGCCGGCGGGACGCTGGAGTCGATCGTCGAAGTGACCCGCTACATGGTCGACCAGGCCAAGAACCAGGACGCCGTCAACCGGGCGATGGCTCGTGCTTTCGGAAGCCACCGGCCGGCGAGCACGTCGGTGGAGGTGGTTCGCCTCGCGACCGATCCTCGACTCATCCTCGAACTGAAAGCGGTAGCGGTCGTCCCGGAGTAGCACTGACGGGTGCCACCATGGCGGGGTGATCCGATCGTGGACGCTCCTCTTCTCCACCCCGGACGAGCCTGATCGAACTCCTGGCCGCCCGGCAGCGAATCTGTCGGTGGCTCCCGGTATGAAGGCGGCATGGGGAAGAGAAGCCGCCGCCGAGCAGAAGAGATGAGGCGTCGATCCCGCCGATCGGCCGCTCCGTTCGATGCCTACGACCTGCCGCGGTCGGTCGAGGATCTGATCGACTCGGCCGTCTACGCAATCCGCCGAGGCCAGAAACTCCTGGTGGATCGCATGCTGGCGGTGTTGGAGCATTCGCCGCCGACAGGCGAAGTCCAAGAGGCTCTCGCCGGGCGCCTCACCGACGGTCTGGCGGCGTTGTGGGAGAGGGGCTGGCAGCCTGCCGACGTCGTCCGTCTATGTCGACGCCGCCTCGGAAAGTCAGCGGGCGAAGTGGCAGCCGCCGCCGTGGTGGAGCAGTCCCGAACCTATGCCCAATGGGGAAGGGCGGTGGCTCCTGAGTGGATGATCCAGGTCGACCGCCTCGCGGCCGAGGCCGAGGTGGAGGCCCCGTGGCCAATCCAAGCCGCCATCGAGGTCCTCGCTCTCATCGGCACGCTCCCTTCGTTGCCGGAACTCATGGCCCCGCCGTCGGCGTGGCCGCATCTCGAGCACCCGATGGCAGACACCACGGATGTGAACCTCGACCCAGGTCTCCTGGAGAGGATCCGCGCCCTCCTCGCCAAGGCGGAAAGCACCGAGTTCGACGCCGAAGCCGAGGCGCTCACTGCCAAAGCCCAGGAGTTGATGACCCGCCACCGCATCGACCAGGCCGCACTGGCGAGCGAGAAGAAACATCCCCAACAGGTCACCGGGCGGCGTGTGGCCATCGACGACCCCTACGCGCGGCAGAAGTTCGTGCTGCTGTCGAAGATCGCGTTCGCCAACGGGTGTCGGGCCGCCTGGTCGCAAGGATTCGGGTTCGCCACGGTCTTCGGGCACCCCCACGACATCACCGGCGTCGACGAACTGTTCACTTCGCTGCTCGTCCAAGCCACCCGCGCAATGCAGCGCCAGAGGCCGCCCCACCTACGCGGCAACGGCAGCGAAACGGCCCGGTTCCGGCGTTCGTTCCTCGTCGGATTCGCCCACCGGATCGGGCAGAGACTCGCCGCCGCCTCCGACGAGGCGGTCACCGAAGCGCAAACGGAGACCGGCGTCGCTCTGGTACCTCTCCTGGCCGCCCGCGAGCGAGCCGCCGAGCAAGCCATGGAGTCCACCCTCGGCCGGATCGGCACGATGTCGGTGTCGGCTACCGACGGTGTCGGGTATCTCCTGGGCCGAGAAGCTGCCGACTCCGCCGATCTCCGCATCGCCGGGGGAGCAAAACTCCCTCGTTAGGAGTCCGGGCGCCGCCTAACTTGGCCCGATGGAGTACCCCGCCGCCCAGTATCAGGGGGACACCGGCGAAGTCAGCGCCGTCCACCGGCCCGCCACCGCCGGTCCGGACATCACCTACTCGAACGGCAACACTTGCCACTACATCGCGACCGGAGAGTCGACCGGTGGCTTGTTCGGCATCTACCGGTGGGTGATGGGCCCCCAGCCCAGCGGTCCCGGTCCTCATTTCCATCGCACGATCACCGAGTCCTTCTTCATCCTCGGCGGCGTCGTGAACATCTTCGATGGCGCTCGCTGGATCGAATGTGTCCCTGGCGACTTCGTACACGTGCCATTCGGTGGCATCCACGGGTTCCGCAACGAGTCAGGCGCTCACGCCGAGATGCTCATCCACTTCGCACCTGGAGCGCCTCGAGAGGCGTACTTCGAGGGTTTGGCGGACGCAGTCGCCCCGATGTCGCCGGAAGAGCTCTACGAGTTCTATCACCACCACGACAACCACTGGCTCGCCTGAACCACGTAACAAACCCGTCACACCTTCCGCGTATGTTGTCGCCGGTGCCCGGTGTGCCGCTGGGGGGCATCCGGGGTCGGGGGCGGTACGCCGGGCACCTCTTCCCGCCTGAGCTCGGGTAACGGGGATAGTCTCCCGAAGACAAATGCAACACTTCAAGGCGGGGCCGACCCCGACCGATAGGGCTGTCGTGCCTGACTCCTCTTTCCGAGTCGATCTCGCTCGGCCTCTTGCTCTCGCCGTGGCTCTCGCCGCCGCCACGCTGGCCGTGGTCGATTTCGTGGCCGGCACCGTCCTGCACGTCACAGACATGCCGATCCCCCGTGTCCTGTGGGCGGCGGCATACGCCCTCTGGGCGTATCGGGAATGGCGGCGGCCCCGCCCCGACCTCTTCCTCCTTCTCGTTTCCGCCGCGGTCACCACCGCCGTGGCCTCTGTCTGGACAGTCAGCTGGAGCCTGCCTTTCGGCTGGTACGACCAATACACGGCATACGCCATCCTCGTGACGGTGGCGGTGGCAGCTGCTGTCCTGGATCGTCAGCCGCTCTGGCTTCGTGTCGGAGTGTGGGCGGGGCCGGCAGTGTGGGCGCTGGTCTATGGCCTGACGACCGGCCAGGTCGTGGAGGATGTGCTCGACTGGGTGATCGTCACGGCGGCTACGGTCTTCATCCTCCACTTCATGGTCAAACGACTCTTCGACTCCGCCAACGCCGCCACCAGGGCTCAGGCGGAGCTGGTCGGCCTCCACCGTGCCCTCGCCCGCTCTTCCCAGGTCTTGTTGGAGGACGCCTCTGAAGACGCCCTCGACGTGGCGCTCGCCGCCCTGCTCGAGGCCACAGCTGCCGATTGCGCTTACGTCGACCGCACCACTTACGAGGGCGACGTGCCGGGATGGGAGATCGTCGCTGCCGCCTACAGCGACGCCATCACCGAAGACGTCAGTTGGATGCGGGGCAGCTATTCCGATCTCCCCACCATGCTCGAAGCTCACCTCTCCGGCCGGGTCTGTGAGATGCGCCGGGAAGCCCTCGATGGCCGTGAGCGGGAGCTCTACGAAAAAGGCGGGGTGGAGATGGAGCTGTCCGTGCCGGTATTCGTCGATGGCGTCTGGCGCGGGTGCCTGTCACTCGTGTACAACCGCGAGGCGCGGCGTCGCTCCGACCTCGAGGTGAACATGCTCCTGCAGGCTGCCGCCCTGGTTTCGGCCTACTGGCGCCGCCAAGACGACCATCGCCGTCTGGAAGAACTCGTGCGATCGAAGGACGAACTGGTGGCCTCCGTCTCCCACGAACTCCGCACGCCCCTCACCGCCGTGGTGGGCCTGGCCGAGGAGATGGCGGCTTCTGCGATGGAATTCGACCGGGAGACCCTGGCGGAACTGGCCGCTGTCGTCGCCGAGCAGAGCCGGGAGCTGGCTCATCTGGTCGAAGACCTGCTCGTGGCGGCCCGTGTGGAGAGTGGCGGCCTCACCGTCCAGTCCACCGACTTCGACCTCCGGGAGGAGGCAGAAGCCGTAGTCGCCACCTTGGCCCTCGACATCCCGGTCCTCGGTGAGAAGGCGATCGTGACAGCGGACCCGCTGCGGTGCCGCCAGATCATCCGCAACCTCCTGACCAACGCCAGGCGATACGGTGGGGACACCGTCGAGATCAGGCTCTCCGAGGGCTCCGGCCACGTGGCTCTGAGTGTCGTCGACGACGGCGACGGTGTAGTCGAGGGGTACGCCGAGCGGATCTTCGACCCCTATGTCCGCGGCCATGAATCTGTGGCTCCCGGCTCCGTCGGCATCGGCCTGGCGGTGTCGCGCAACCTCGCCGAGCTGATGGGAGGCACCCTCGAGTACCGCCGCCTCGACGGCCTGACGGAGTTTCGCCTAACCCTTCCCGGCGTACCAGGCCAGCCGGCCCAAGAGGCGGCGCCGCCGACGCTGAACCGCGTCTAGCGTCGCTCCCTGTGAGCAAGCCCCCGTCCTGGCTGGGAGATCTTCGTCGGCATCTCGGAGACCGTGTGGTCGACGACCCGGACGTGATTGCTCGGTACGCCATCGACTGGACGGGGCGATTCCGGGGGGATCCGGTCTGTGTCGCGCGACCCGCTTCTGTGGACGAAGTGGTGGCGGTGATGGAACTGTCGGCCCAAGGAGCGTTCGGGGTCGTTCCTCAAGGGGGCAACACGGGACTCGTGGGAGCGACGCAGGCCCCTCCGGGCAGCGTGATCCTCAACCTCGAGTCGCTCACCGGGATCGTCGAGGACGATGGATATGTCGTCGTGTCGGCGGGGGAGACCATCGCCGCGGTGGCCGGGCACGCTCGACGACTCGGGTTCGAATTCGGCCTCGACCTGGCATCCCGGGACTCGGCGACCGTGGGAGGGGCTTTCTCGACCAACGCCGCAGGCCTCTACGCCTGCCACTACGGGCGTATGGCCGACCAGGTGACCGGGGTGGAGGCGGTCCTCCCAGACGGCACCGTCGTGTCCACTCTCGACGGGCCCCGTTCCGCCGCCGGGTTGGATCCAGTGGGCCTGCTCGCCGGATCGGAAGGCGGTCTCGCGGTCGTCACCGCTCTCCGTCTCGTGCTCCATCCGCCGACCGGCGAAACGGTGGTGTGCCTCTCGGGGTTCGACGAATTCGACGGAGCGCTCGACATGCTGGGCACGGCGCCACCTCTGTTGGCCGCCGAGGTCTTCGGTTTTGCCGAGATGCAACTCGTCACCGAACACGCCGGCCTCCCGTGGCCGCTCCGTCCGTGCCGCTCGTACCTCCTGGTCGAGTTGGAGGAGCGCCACGCACCCGACCTGCGTCCACCCGACGACTCGGTGGTGGGCGGAGCCCTGTGGGAGTACCGGGACCGGATCACCGAGTCCCTCGGCTCGACCGGTGTGGTCCACAAACACGACGTGATCGTGCCGCGGCGGCGCCTGCCGTGGTTGATCGAGCAACTCCGCCCGGCGGTCCACCCCCACCGGTTGTTCGTCTTCGGCCACATACTCATGGACGATTTCCACGTCAACGTGGCGCCCGCATCTCCGGATGACCGTGTCCCCGACACCCTCGACGACGTCGTCTACTCGGCGGTCGAGGAGAGCGGCGGGGTAGTGGCCGGGGAGCACGGGGTGGGGCGCATCAAGCGTGAACGGTATCGGGCGAGTCTCGACCCGATCCGGCTCAGGATGGCCGAGGCTCTCAAGGAGGCGTTCGACCCGGCCGGCAGGCTCAATCCGGGTGTCGGGGTCTGGCCCTCAAGAGAAGATCCGGTGGATCTCCTGGAGTAGCTCTCCCCAATCGGTGGCGTAACCGGCCGCGCCCCGTCGACTCGCCGCCACTGTGCGGCCGTCGGTCGCCTTCGACTCGAGGAGGATGCGGGGAATGCCGTCGGCGCCCGCCAGATCGCCTGCCGTCCCGTGGATGACGACGACGTCGTCTTCCTCAGACGGCTCTCCTCCCACGAGGATTTCGGCGCCTTCTTCCTCGGCAGCCTCTTCGAGGTAGGCGAGGCTCGGATGCTCCGGACCGACCCAGTGCACCCGGCGGCCCCCAAGAGCCGAGCGAGGATGCGGCGCGGGTTGGTGCGGTCGTGGATGGTGGCGAGATAGGCGTCGAATCCGGAGAAGTCGGTCTGTCCGGAGGTGTCGACGGGCAAGACGTGGATGCCCTCGTGGTCGAGGCTGTAGTCGATCTCGACCAGCGTGGGGTCGTTCACGACGGCGTAGGCCACAGGGACGTCGCCGCCGCGATGGTCGAGGAGGGCGAGGACCTCCGAACGGAGTTCGTTGAGGTAGGCGTCGCTGAAAGAGAACCCGAGATACAGCACGGTGGTAGAGGTCATCACCGAGCGGATGAACGTGGCATAGGCAGGGCTGGCGTAGAGGCGCCGATAGTCCCGGTGGGTGAAGACCACCTCGTTTGGAGTGCGGATGCTGCCGTGGAGCTTCACGACGGTCGCCCCCTGGGCGTCTTCGTCCCAGAACCGATGGTCCCACCACCGGTGCCCTCGCGGGCGCAGCACGTCCAAGAAGGCGTCCCGATTCGGGGCCACGCCAGGGAGGACCTCGTCGAAGTTCGTGGTGAGGATGGCGCGGAAAGGGATTCCGTGGAGGAGGCGCAGGCGGCGACGCATGACGGCATTCAGCGGCGGGTCGGCCAGGCGCTCCTGCATGACGCGGAAGAAGCGCTCGTCTCCCAGGCGATCCCGCAGCGTCTGGGCCGCCGCGCCCAGGTCACGATTCGTACCCGAGCCGACGAACCTGCGCACCCCCTCGGCTGTCGCCTCGTCGGTGTCCTCGGCCAAGTCGATGAGGAGCTGGCGCCACTCGGGCAGTACGGGGGCGGTGAACCCGGCGCCGACGAAGGCGACACAGTCGCCGGCGATGATGTCGTCGACGAGGCGGTCGGGGACTTCGACGTCACTCATCGCTGATCGCTGCCTGGTGAAAAGAGAGCCGGCTCCCCAGCCGGCTCTCTCCCTCCGTTCCTGAAAGGAACGCTCCTCTCAGCTCTCTCCGGAGTTCTCGAGGTGAGCTCGAATGAACCACTGGAACAGCTCCAACTCCCGGAGCTGTCCGATGATCAGATCCTCCGACACCGGGTCCTGTTCCGAGAACTGCTCCTGGGCCTTGCGGTGATCCTCGATGACACCCGTGTAGACCCGGTCGAGAGCCTCCAGATGCTGGCGTACCGGCGCCTTGCCGAGCGAGTAGTCGTCCCAGCTGCGGATGTCGACGACTGCGCCCGGGGTCCCCATCGGAGTGCCGCCCATGGTGGCGATGCGCTCAGCCGTTTCGTCCACCATGTTTCGCACCGAGTCCACCTGCGGATCGAGCATCTTGTGGACTGCGATGAAGTCCTGACCGATCATGTTCCAATGAACGTGCTTCAGGGTGAGTGCCAGGTCGATGAGGGCGGCGAGGCGCTCGGACAGCGTCTCGATCACGGCCTTCGTGTCGTCAGCCGACATTCCGGGAACTGTGTATGTCGTGGTGGTCGCCATGTGGGAGTCTCCTCATTCGTCTCTTGACGCCGTGTCTTGTCGCCGTGTCTTGTCGCCGTGGCGTACCCACGGACCTCTTCCTCCAAACCTACCGCCAGGGAAAGGCTCACGTTTGAGAAAGCGGCGTCCGTGGTAGGGCGGCCGTCGAGTCCCCAGAGCCGGGCGTCGACGTCCACCAGGCGCCCGGCCGGGGGAGGGGGAACCGATCAGAACTCTTCGGTCTGAATCCGATCCTCTTCGATGGCCCCGTCGACGTTCGTCTCCTCCCGGATCTCCTCCCGAACGTAGTTGGGAGTGGCGAATCCACCGATCAGGCTGACGATGCCGACCAGCAGGTAGAGGACACCCACGGGAGTTCCCGAGCCGAGGAAGTCGACGAACGGGTCCGGTTCGATGAGGACGATGGCGCCGAAAGCGACCGCCATCGTGCCCATGCTCAGCAACGTGCCCCGCACGCCGAACGTGGCGGAGGCGGCGCTGAGGAATATCAGACCCACCACCACGTCGATCAGACCGAGCGCCAGGGTGTGGTCGATGCCCAAGACGTTGGCGGTGTCTCCCGTTAGGGAGTCGAATCCGACTCGGGCGATGGCCACGCCACCGGCGATCACGAGTGCGAGCCCGAGAATCCCGGCTATGACCTGGCCGATGGTGGAACGTGTGCGGCCGACGGCCACTCGGCGGGTTTCGTGTGCTGTCATGAAGAGGCAGCTACCCCCATCCCGGGGATGCGAAACCCGCCGGGTCGCTCAGGTGGGGGATTCGGTCATCCCGAGAGCCTGGGAGCGCTCCAGCCAGCGGGCCAGGTCGCGTGGAGTGATGATCCCCACCACGTCGCCGGCATCGACCACCACGACACGGTGGTGCTCGTTTCGGGCGAGCTTGTCGAGGACCTGGTCCATCGGCTCGTCGGCGGAGGCCGTGCACGTGTCGTCCAAGGCGGTGGCGTGCTCGTCCACGCGTGTGAGGGACCATTCCTCACGCGGGACGCGTCGAATCGACGACAGGGTGATGATCTGGTGCGACGCCCCGTCGACCCGGACGGGGAAGGCGTTGTAGTCGTAGCGCATGAAGTAGTCGTCTACCGCCTGCTGGAGCGTCATCTCCCCCGGTATCTCCACCAGGCCGGCGCTCATGATTCGCCGGGCCGGCACACCCTGGAGCATCCGTCGAACCTGCATCTGGGTGAACGACTGCTGGGCCGACTGGGCCAGGAACCATCCGATGGCGATCAACCACAAGCCGTTGACCAGATTGCCGGAGAGCAGAACGAACAAGCCGATCGCCATGATCCCGAACCCGACGGCATGACCTACCCGGGAGGCGAGTCGGGTGGCGGCGACGAAGTCGTTGTTCGCCTTCCACACGAGCGACCGCAGGACGCGGCCGCCGTCGAGCGGGAAACCCGGCACCAGGTTGAAGACGGCCAGCGCCAGGTTGATCCAGCCGAGGTATCCGGCGGCGTAGCCGATGGCGGTCTCGCCGGCGAGTAGTGACACCACCCACAACAAGGCGGCGATCGCCAGGCTGGTGAGAGGGCCGACGCCGGCGATGATCAGCTCGTCCGAGGGATTCTCGGTCTCGAGCTCGGCGTGGGTGGCTCCGCCGAACATGTAGAGGGTGATGCTGTGCACCTCGATCCCCCGTGCCAGTGCGGTCCACGCATGGGCGATCTCGTGGACGAGGACGCCGAGGAAGAAGACCAAGGTCATGACGAGCGCCAGGGTGAGCCGACCCGTCCCGGCGATGTCAGGGAAGCGGAACGACAGCAGCACGTAGAACGAGTAGCCGACCAGGAACGCGATCACGCTCCACGAGGGGTCGATTCGGATCTCGACTCCCCGGAATCGGCCGATCGTCCACGCATTGGTGCCCATCATCTCGTCATACCTCCTCGGCTCGACGCTATACGACCCTGCTCGGCTTCCGAGGCTTCTCCTGGCCGAGGATGCGCTGGAGCTCGAGCGCCTGGTGGGGGGCGTGAGCGTGACCGTCGTTGTCGAAGTAGACGTAGACGTCGCGCTTGCGCTTCGAGGGGAGCGGGCACGAGGTGATGCGGCGGGCATCGTCGGGTTGTGACCCCTCGTGCCATCGGCGGATGCGGTCGGCCCAGTCGGCGAGCTCGTCGGGCTCGTACCGGCTGTCGTAGAGCTTGCGGGGCCCGTGGAGGCGGATGTACATGAAGTCGGCCGTCACTTCTTCGGTGTAGTCCCACGCCGAGGCGTGGGAAACGGCCAGGGCCACACCGTGGCGGCGCACGATGTCGACGAGCTCTTCGACGAAGAAGCTCGGGTGACGGATCTCGAGGGCGTGGCGGAGGGGGCGCTCGTCTTGCGGGCCGAACCCGGGGTCTTTCACTCGCTCGTCGTGGCGGCGGGCGAGGCGGACGGCGGCGCGGGTGTCGAACGGCAGCAACTCGAGGAAGGTTTCGAGTCGCTCGGGGTCGAAGCGGAAGTTGGGTGAGAGCTGCCAGAGGATCGGGCCCAGCTTCGGGCCGAGCTCCAGGATCCCGGATGCGAAGAAGTTCGCCAGCGGCTCCTCGGCGTCGCCCAGCTTCTTGTTGTGGGTGATGAAGCGGCTGCCTTTCACGGCGAATACGAACTCGGGCGGAGTCGCCGACACCCATCGGCGGACAGTGCTCGCCCGCGTCATGCCGTAGAACGTGCCGTTGATCTCGATGGATCCGAAGCAGGACGCGGCGTACTCCAGCTCCCGGCGTTGGACGAGACCCTCCGGATAGAACCGACGGCGCCAGTGGCGGTAGTTCCAGCCCGACACGCCGATCCTGATCTCTGCCATCGAGCCCGGCTACCCGGCCTCCTGGGCGGCAAACGGGTCAGTCGAGGTCCACCTCGGACTTGATGCGCTCGAAGATCGAGGAGAGGATCCGCGACACCTGCATCTGGGAGACACCGATCACCTCGGCGATCTCCGATTGGCTCATGTCCTCGAAGAAGCGCATGTGCAGCACCTGCTGGTCCCGCTCGGAGAGCTTCTCGAGTATCGGCTCGATCATCCACCACTGTTCGGCGTCGACCAGGGCGTCGTCCTCGTCGCCGATCGTGTCGATGATCGCCGTTCCTGGTTCCTCACCGACGGGAGCATCGAGCGAGGTGGTGCCGAAGGCCTGGCCGGCACCCATCGCCTCCTCGACCTCGGCGGGGCTCATTCCCAATTTCTTGGCGATCTCCTCCGCCGTCGGTGTCCTCCCCAGCTCCTGGGTCAGCCGATTCCTCTCCTTGGTGACGAGCAGAACCGACTCTTTCAAGCTGCGTGGCACCTTCATCGCCCAGGCGGTGTCCCGAAGGTACTTCTTCAACTCGCCGCTGATCGTCTTCCCGGCGAATGTGGAGAATTTCACACCCCGGGAAGGGTCGAAGCGGTCGATCGCCGCCACGAGGGCCATGTAGGCGACCTGGTCGAGGTCGGCGCCTTCCCCGGACCGCCGATAGCGCCGAGCGATCGCCCCGGCGAAGCCCTCGTAGCGGGCGAAGATCTCGTCCCGGGCCGCACGATCTTCCGTGACCTGTTGCCAGAGCGTGTTCTCGTCGAGGTCGACACGGCGCGGCCGGCGGACGAGGTCGAGCTCGAACCACGGTGGAGGCCCGATCTCCCAGCGGTCCGCCAGCCGGTCGAGGATGGTCCTCGTCAGCTCGTCGGCGCCGCCGTCGAAGGAGGCCTTCACCTCGATTCGCGCCGTGGTGGGGGTTCGCTGGATCTCGAGGACGATCGGGTCGTCGCCGCCCGAGACGCCCGTGACCAGCTCAGAGGCCAGGAGGGCGGCGTCGATCGCCTTGATGGCGGGACCGCGATCGATGAGGGCGGCGACCACCCGCCGGGCGATGTATGGCGCGGCCACCGACGGCTCTAGTTCGACTCGGGTGACCGTGCGATTCGGGATGGCGCCTGTGCCGTCGGTGGTCATCCCAGCGCCTGAGCCGCATCCTCGGGTGAAGCGAAGACCTCGAAGCGGTCGGTCAGTCGAGTCAGGTCGAGGATCCGTTCCACAGGTCCCTCCCCGTAGACGAGAGCGAGCCGGCCACCCGCTCCGTTCACCTTGTCTTGTGCCGTCATGAGGGATCGTAAGCCCGTGGAGTCGATGAAGCCCACGTCGCGCAGGTCGGCGATGGTGACCGATTCGGGCTCGGCGCTGAGCACCTCAGCCAGCTGCGGGGCGGCGGCCAAATCGATCTCACCGGCGACGGTGACCAGGCGGGCGTCCCCCAGCACACCCACCTCGATCTGGAACTTGGGTCCTGTCGTCAACTTCACCCTCGGTTGGGACGAGCGCCCGAAGGATAGCCCTGACCAGGTGGGCGGTCAGACCTCGAACCAGCTTTCTGTGCGGCCGTCTTGGTGGCTCACGTCCCAGCGTTTGGACACCGCGTCCACGATGTGGAGCCCGAACCCTCCCGGCCGGCCAGGCGGCTGGCTCGCGGTGTGATCGAAGGGAGGTCCGTCGTGAGTGACGGTGACACGCACGAGATCGCTGGTCGCCTCCACGTCGACGAGGATGCGATCCCTGGGGGTGAGATTCCCGTGGATGACGGCGTTGGAGACGAGTTCTGAGGTCGCCAAGAGGATGTCGTTGGTGGACGCCGACTCGCCGACGATCGAGTGGACCGACGCTCGGGCTTGTGCCGGGGCGTCGGGGGTGGCGGCGACTTCGAAGCTCATCTTCGCCACCCGACCCTCGTTCGCTCTTCTCTCGGGTGAATGACGTGCGCCAGCCTCGCCGGTGGTCGGCTAGCGTCCGTGCTGATGCCTCTCCTGTCGCCGAGTGGGTCCCAGTGAGCGAGGCGTCGGAGGAACGTCGTCTCTGGGGGGAAGTCGATCCCCGGTGGCGTCGCCGGTTCGGCGTCGTGGCCGAAGCGGCGGGTTTGGTCGTGCTCGCCGGGGCCAGCCTCGCCCTGGCGGGACGAGTCCTGTCCGTCCCCATCCTCGCCCAGTGGATCCCCGAACTGACGGTGCGGCCGATGCAGCCCGCCACCGCCTGCCTCTTCATGCTGGGCGGCCTGTCGCTTCTCGGGGCCCTCATCTCGACGAGACGTTGGACGCGGGCCCTCGGCATCCTTGCCGCGCTGGCTGTCCTGGCCGGGGGTATCGCCGTCATCGTGGCCAACGTCGCCGATCTGATGTTCCCTCGTTGGCTCCTCTCGTCCCTGACCGCCGAGGACATCGTCGGTGGCGAGTTGCCTGCCCGCCCTGCTCTGAACGAGGGAGCGGTTCTGGCGGCCTGCGGGGCGGCTCTGATCTTGTTGTCGACCCGGTCGCGGATCGCCCACATCATCGGTCAGGTGTTGGCCATCGCCGCGGCGATGGTCGGGGCCACCGTGATCGTGGCGTTCGCCTACGGCGACGACAACCTGCGTGGTTTTCCGCTCGGCTCCGGGCGAATGGCGATCAGTGCCGCCTTGCTCACGGTGGTCTTCTGCGCCGGGATAGTCATCGCTCGACCGGGTCTCGGGATCATGGCCCCGATCATCAGCCCGTGGCCTGGCGGGATAGTGCTGCGGCGGCTGCTGCCGATCATCCTCGCCGGCCCTCCCGTGGCCATCGCCTGGCTCCTCGGGACGACTACTCCCGCCGACCAGCCCCGTTCGTTTGCCGCTGCCGCAGTCTTCGCCAGCGGCATCCTGACTGCCGCCCTCTTCGCTACCGCCGCCGCTGTGTCCCAGGCGGCCCGACGGCTGGCGGTCGCTGAGGACATCGCCGACCGAGCGGCCGTCGCCGTCACCCGCGACGCCGCCATCGTCGATGTGCTGTTGGGACGATTGTCCGACCTCCGGGCTTCGGTCGAAGGCCTGGACGTCGCCGTTCGTTTCCGTCCCGCCGAAGGCTGGCTGGCCGGCGACGCCGCTCTCACCGTGCCCCTCGGCAGTTCCCGTCTGGCCGCCATCCTCGTCGACATCGTCGGCCACGGGCCGGAGCCGGCGGTGGCGGCCCTGCGACTGTCCGATGCCATCCAGCACGCCCTTCGCCAGGGGGCCGGGCCGGCGTCGGCCATCGCCGCTTCCCGCTGGGTCCTCGAGGACGGAGGGCTGATGGCGTCGGTGATAGTCGCCGAGGTCGATGCCCGCACGGGAGCTGTCATCTACTCCGCCGCGGGGAGCCCGCCCGTGCTGCATCGCAAGGGCCGAGAGGTCCGTCGATACGAGGCGACCGGACCGATCCTCATCGGCGGTGACGAGCTCGCCAAGTGGGAGGAGGGAGCCACGCTCATCGACGACGGCGAGGCGTTGGTCCTCTTCTCCGACGGCTTGGCCGATCCAACGGGACCACACGAGGTCGCCGTGGCGAGCGTCGAGGACCTGGCCGAGGCTCTGATGCGCTGCCCCTACGCCGACGCCGAACGGGTGGCCGACTGGTGTCTCGAGGAGTCGCTCGGCCAAGCAGAAGGGGTGGCTCGCGACGACGCCTCCCTGATCGTGATCGGAAGGGCACAGAGGAAGACTCTCGGCGTCCCCCAAGATGCCGCCTGACCAGAGCGTCACCGGGCGTCTGCTTGGACCGGGACCATCCGCGGCGGGGGCTCGTCAGCGATCAAGCCGAGCACCGTGAGGGCGAGCAGCACAGCGGCGACGATGACCGCCACAGCAATGAGGATCTGGCGCAGAGGGAAAGGCCGCTCGTCGGTGACCTCGGTCTTCTCGTAGTCGTCGAGTCGGAACATTCGCGCCCCTCCTACCCGTCGTCAGAGGGGGGCAAACAGGCCGGACGGCTCAGCGATCGTCGGCGGCGAGGAGGCGGCTTCGCCCGAGTTGCCAGGGCCGGCGAGGGTCGGTCAGAAGCAGTTGGCCGACGGTTATGTGGCCGAATTCGAAGGCCACCGCCGACCCGGCCATGTACAGCCGCCAGATCCGATACACCTTCTCGCCGGCGATCGCCCTGGCGGCGGAGGCGTTGGCCTCGAGGTTCGAGACCCAGCGACGGAGGGTGAGGGCGTAGCTCTGCCGCAGCATTTCGACGTCGCGCAGCTCGAATCCGGAGTCACTGGCGATGGATATCGCTTCGTCGACCCGGTGGAGCTTCCCGTCGGGGAATACATAGGTGCGTACGAACGAGGGGCGTCGTCGAAGATGCGACGACCTGGTGTAGATGGCGTGGTTCAGGAGCTGACCCCCGGGAGCGAGCAGAGACTTGAGGTGGCGGAAATACGTCGGGAGTTTGGCGAGGCCGACGTGTTCGGCCATCCCCACCGAGGCGATGGCGTCGTACTGACCCCCGAGCTCCCGGTAGTCCGCTTCGAGGATTTGCACCCGGTCTGCCACACCGGCACGGGTGGCGCGTTTTCTGGCCTCCTCGGCCTGTTCGGTGCTGACCGTGATCCCCGTGGCCTCGACGCCGTAGTTCACGGCGGCATGGATCACCAAGGCCCCCCAACCACAGCCGACATCGAGGAACCGATCGCCGGGCCGCAGTTCCAGCTTCCGGCAGATCAGGTCCAGCTTCCGCCGCTGGGCCACCTCCAGCGGCTCCGCAGGGTCGAGGAAGTGGGCACAGGAGTAGACCATTTGCGGGTCGAGGAACAGAGCGAAGAAGTCGTTGCCGGTGTCGTAGTGGTGGGACACCACCTGCCGGTCCCGGCGGATCGAATGGATCCTCCCCTCGAACTGGGGCCGCTCGGCGGCCTGGCGGCGTCGCTCCCTTGGGAGGCTGCGGGCCAGTCGTAGAGCTCGCACTCTCGTGACGGGACCGGCGGACAGCAGACCGTGAGCAAAACGCAGAGCGGAAACGATGTCGCCTTCGATGTCGATGTCGTCGTAGACGTAGGCCTCTCCGGCCGTCAGATCGGAGGGCGGGAGCAGCAGCGCTCCGAAGGCACCCGGGTGCTGTAGTACGAGCGTCGCGGCGGCGTCGGCTGGGCCCCACTCGTCGCCGGTCCAGGTGCGCAGCCGTGGCGGCGACTCCATCGAGGTGGCCACGAGGAGCTCGTAGAGCCTGCGAGAGGCTTCCAAGGCCTCCATGGGGAGCAGTGTATGGATGGACGGGCGTGAGTGTCGGATGTCAGCGTCGGTCGACCAGCCACAGGTCGGCGACGTTGACCCCGGTGGGCCCACATCGGACGAGGGCGTGGGCCGCGCCCAGCGCCGTATGCGAGTCGTTGGCGGCGAGTGCAATCGCTGGGTCGATTCCCCCGTCCCGGATGCGGGCGGCGGTGCCACCATCGATGTAGCCGCCGGCGGCGTCGGTGGGACCATCGATGCCATCGGTGCCGAACGTGAGGAACCGGGTGCCGGTGCCTTCGACCTCCAGCGCCGCCGCCAGCGCCGCCTCCTGATTTCGCCCCCCGCTTCCATCACCCCGCACCGTCACCGTCGTCTCGCCGGCGAAGATCCCGACTGCACCGGAGGGGGCGGCGGAGAGTGCCGCGACGGCAGCCGTCGATGCCTCTCCCCGCAGCTCGGTGGTGACGACCCGGGCAGGGATACCCCGGCGGGCGGCGTCGGCCGCCAGGGCTTCGGCGGCAAGCGCTCCGTCCCCGGCGACGACCACGCGCCCCGGAGGTATGTCTGGGGGATCGGCCGGGCCGTCGAGGACCCGCCTCACTGCGGTGGGTAGTCGTCCGATGAGCCCGTGACGTTCGAGGACGGCGCGGGCCTCGGCCGGAGTCGAACGGCACGGCACCGTCGGTCCCGAAGCGACCAGTTCGATCCTCTTCCCGACATCGGAGACGACGAGCGTCGTGGTTGGAGCGCTGGCTGCCGCCGCCAGACGTCCGCCCTTCAGAGCGGACAGATGGGCGCGGACACAGTTCGTCTCCTCGATCGGCACCCCGCCCCGCAACATGAGGTCGTACACGGCGGCCAGATCGGAGAGCTCGAGGCCTTCCCGGGGGACCTCGGCGAGCGCCGATCCTCCTCCCGAGACGAGGAACAGCACGTGGTCGGCGGGCTCGGAGGCGGCAGCGAGGATTCGGCGGCCAGCGTCCACGCTGGCAGACGTGGGGACGGGGTGGGATCCGACCATCAGCTCCGCCCCATCCGGCACCTCCTCGGTGTGATCGGAGACGACCACGAACTGCCCGATACGTCGGCCCAGTGCCCGGGCCGCTCCCCGGCTCATCGCCGGGGCGGCCTTGCCCAAAGCCAGGACCGTGATTCGCTCACCGGGAGGAGGTTCGTCCACCAGCAGGCGGCGCACCGCTTCTTCCGGATCTACGGCATCCAGCGCGGCGTCGACGAGCGAGAGGAGCTCGCGGAGGCGATCGGGCTCGGAAGCGACGATCGAGGGGGCGATGTCGACGAGACGAGTCGGCACGGCGGCAGCGTAGCCCTCGAGTCGGGTAGCCAACGTCGGAAGGGATGCCGGCGCCGCCACTACCGTATCCGATTGAGATGTGGTTGACCTTGATCCGACACGCCGAGCCCGCCTACGTCGTCGAGGGCATCTCATACACCGACCCGCCTCTCACGGAACGTGGCCGGGAGCAGGCGACCCTCCTCGCCGAGCGCGTGTCGCGTTGGTCGATCGACGAGATCTGGGTCTCGGGCATGGTGCGCGCTCAGCAGACCGCCGAGCCCATCGCCGAGGCGACCGGGGTCGAACCGCAGGTGATGGAGTGGCTCAACGAGATCCGCAACCCGCCCGAGTGGGACGGCAGCCCCGCCGACGAGATCGAGGAGTTCTTCGCCACCTCCCAGAACCGCTCGGTGGAAGAGATGTGGGAAGGGGCACCTGGGGGCGAGAGCTTCCGGGACTTCCACAAGCGCATCCACTCCGGCCTCGAGCAGGCCTTCATCGAGCGGGGCATCACCAGGGCGGGCGATCATCACCTATGGAAAGGGGTCGACGACCGCCGGGTGGTCGTCGTGGCTCACGGAGGCACCAACGCTCTGATCATCGGCATGCTCCTCGGCGTGGAGCCCACTCCCTGGGAGTGGGACCGATTCACCCACGTCCACTCGGGTGTTTCGAGGCTCGTGTCCCAGCCCACCGCCGGCTACTACTCGTGGAGCCTTCGGGCGCTGAGCGATCGGAGCCACCTGCCTCCCCAGATGGTCACGGCCTGAGAGACGAAGTGGACGACCTCACCGACCTGATCGACGACTGGCCCGTCCAGAACGTCGCCGTCGGCGTCACGACACCCGAGGAGACCATTGCCGTCGGGGGCGACCCCACCTGGGTGACGCGGATCGCCTCGGTGGCGAAGCTCCTCGTCGGACTGTCGGCTCTCGTGGCGCTGGAGGAGGAGACCATCCGATTGGATGAGCCGGCGGGCCCGCAAGGCTCGACGGTGGAGCACCTCCTGGCGCACGCCTCGGGTTTGGCCTTCGATTCCGATCGGATGTTGTCCGTCCCCGGCCGCCGCCGCATCTATTCGAACACCGGCATCGAAGTGTTCACATCGCATCTGGAGCAGCGGGCCGGGATGGGTTTCGAGGAGTACCTGCGCGCCGGGGTCCTCGAGCCCCTCGGCATGCCGTCGACAGAGCTACGAGGATCTCCTGCTCACGGGGTCTTCTCGAATGTCGAGGACCTGCTGGTGTTCGCCCGGGAGCTGCTCCAGCCCACGCTGGTGGCACCGGCGACGCTGGCCGATGCCACCCGTCCCCACTTCCCCGATCTCGCCGGCGTCCTTCCGGGGGTTGGGTCGTTCGATCCCAACCCGTGGGGCCTCACGTTCGAGATCCGGGCGGAGAAGAGCCCGCACTGGACAGGGGAGGGCAACACGCCGTCGACCTTCGGCCACTTCGGCGGGGCGGGGACCTTCCTGTGGGTCGACCCCGAAGCCCGGCTGGCCACGGTGGCGCTCACCGATCGGGAGTTCGACAAATGGGCGTTGCAGGTGTGGCCGGAGTTCAGCGACGCCGTGCTCGACCGCTACGCCTGAGAAGGCTGCAGTCGCACACCTCCGGGAGCTCCCTCGAGTTGGGGAGGTGTGGGTCGTCCCAGCTCCGCCACCGCCTCGACCACTCCGGCGACGAAGTCGGCGTGGCGGCGGAACGGCTGGCCCGGCATCATTACGATCGCCAGGTCGACACCCAAGTCGGCCAGCCTTCCGTAGTGGTCGACTGCCTGCTCCAACGACCATTTCGGGTTCATCTGCCCGGTGGTCGTCACCACGATGTCCTCGAATGGGCGCCCTTCGCGATCGCAGTGGGTACGGAGCACATCCAGCTTTTCGCCGACCACGCTCTCCCACATGTTGGTGGCGTCGGCATAACGAGCCACGAGCCGCAGAGTCTTCTTTTCGCCGACGCCTCCGATCATGATGGGCGGGCGACGCACCGGCGGAGGCTGGTTCAACGGCTGCTCGAGGTGGAACTGGCGGCCGACGAACGGCTCCGTGTTGCCGGAGAACATGCGGTCGGCGATCTGCAGCGTCTCTTCGAGTTGCTCGAACCGAGCGGCGAGCGGCGGGAAGGGCAAACCCAGCGACCGGGCTTCGTAGTCGTTCCAGGCGGCGCCGATTCCCAGCCACGCCCGGCCGCCAGAGAGGACGTCGAGCGTGGTCGCCGTCTTGATGAGGAGGCCCGGCGCCCGATAAGGGACTGCAGTGACGAGCGCCCCGAGTTGGATTCGGCTGGTGTGCGCCGCGGTCCAGGCCAGGGTGCTGTAGGCCTCGAGCATCGGCTCGTCGGCTTGGCCGAACACCTGGATCTGGAAGAGGTGATCCATGAACCACAAGCTGTGGACACCAGCCTCCTCGGCGGCCGCCACGTTGCGTGACAGTTCATCGGCGATGGCAGGGCCGTCGAATTCCCCCGGGTGATATCCGATCTTCATCTCCCCTCCGGTCCCTGGCGTCTGACTTCTCGTACCCGTTGCAGCGCCTCTCTCAACTCCCGCAGCCATTCCTCCTCGTTGTCGGCGACGAGCTTCACGCACCAGGCGAGGGCCTCGGAGCGAGACCGGGCCACGCCCGCCTCGATCAGCGTGTCGAGGACCTGCCGTTCCCGCATACGGAGACGGGTCATCACCGGCACGCTCAGCGTGGTGAACATCGCCGACTCCTCACCGCACCGGGCGCCCCACGAGATGGTGCGTCCGAGCACGGCCTCGGCTTGGCGGGCGATGGCCATGCGCGCCCGGCGGGTTTCTTCCCGCCACGACTGGATCCGGGAGCGGTCGGCCGTCGCTCGGTCCTCCTCGTCGCTTCCTTCGGGCAGGGTGGGCTGGGGGAGGCGGCCGATCACTTGGATCTCCTCGCGGTCGACCTGCACCTCGGGTGGCTCGGTGAACCAGTCGTCTGGTATCCGCCCCATGACCCAGGCGGCGATCTCTTTCTGCGAGTGCACGGCTCCCTCCTGCGACTGTGATTACATGATTACACGTTTACGACTCGAAGCGACAGCGAATTTGTCATCTCGAGTTGAGGAAGATCGCCGTGATCCGCCGCCGCTGGAGAAAGCGTCCTAGTGCGGGCTGGCTATTTCCCGAGGCGTTCGCGACGGGCGGCCAGCAACTCGAGTGCCCGGTCTAGGTCGATCGTCTCGGGGTCGTCGCCCTTGCGCAGGCTGGCGTTGACTTCGCCGTCGGTCACGTACGGGCCGTAGCGCCCGGATCGGACCGTGATCTTCTTTCCCGTCGTCGGGTCGTCACCGATCTCTCGGATCGACGTCTGCCGGGCCTGGCCCCGCCGCCGGGGAGGCTCGGCGAGGAGAGCCAGGGCTTCGTCGACTGTGATCGTGAAGATCTGCTCCTCGCTCTCCAGGCTGCGGCGGTCTTCGCCGCGCTGGATGTATGGGCCGTAGCGGCCATTGAGGGCGAGGATCTCGGTGCCCTCCGGGTCCTTTCCGACCACCCGCGGCAGCGACAGCAAGCGGAGGGCGTCGTCGAGGCTCAACGAGTCGATGTCCATGCCTTTGAAAAGCGAGGCGCGCTTGGGCTTCTCCTTGGACCCTTCCTCCTGCTCGCCCAACTGCACATACGGTCCGAACCGCCCGGTGCGGGCCAGCACGGGCAAGCCGGTCTCTGGGTCGGTCCCGAGGATCTTGTCGCCGCGGGAGCCCTCGTCGAGCAAGCGGGTGGCGCGCTCGACGGTCAGTTCGTCTGGTGGGAGGTCGTCGGGAATCGAAGCCCGGTCCTCGCCCCGCTCCAGGTAGGGCCCGTAGCGGCCGACACGGACGACGATCCTGCGTCCCTGGTCGTCTTCGCCGATCGGGATCGAGTTGACCGCTCGGGCGTCGATGTCGCCCAGCTTCTCCCGCACCGTCTGTCGAAGGCCCTCGGCACCGAGATAGAAACGAGTCAGCCACGGAACTCGCTCTTCTTGGCCGGCGGCGATGGCGTCGAGGTCGTCCTCCATCCGGGCAGTGAAGGCGTAGTCGACCAGATTGGGAAAGTGCTCCTCGAGCAGCGTGACGACGGCGAAGGCGGTGAACGAGGGGATGAGAACGCCGCCCCGTTTCCACACGTACCCGCGGTCCTGGATCGTGGTCAAGATCGAGGCGTAGGTCGAGGGCCGCCCGACACCCAACTCCTCCAGCTTCTGGACGAGCGATGCCTCGCTGTAGCGGCGGGGCGGCTGCGTCTCGTGGCCGGTGGGGTCGAGGCTCAGCACCTCCAAGCTGTCTCCCTCGTCGAGGGCGGGGAGGATCGACTCCTGGTCGTCGGTCTCGGCCTCGGGGTCGTCGCTCGACTCCACGTACACCTTGAGGAATCCCGGGAAGGTGATGGTCCGGCCGGAGGCTGAGAACTCGGCATCTCGCCCATCGGAGGCGACGCCTCCGAGCCGCACTGTCATCGTCTCGCCCTTGGCGTCGGGCATCTGCGAGGCCAATGTGCGCTTCCAGATCAACTCGTACAGGCGGGCCTCGTCGGGGCCCACCTCGGCGGCGACCTGCTCGGGCGTGCGCCACGAGTCGCCTGCCGGACGGATCGCCTCGTGGGCCTCCTGAGCGCTCTTCGCCTTGTTCCCGTACACCCGCGGCTGGTCGGGGACGTAGTCCGAGCCGAACAGGCGCTGGACCTGATTCCGTGCCTCGACCACCGCCTCGTTCGACAGCGTCACCGAGTCGGTGCGCATGTAGGTGATGTAGCCGTTCTCGTAGAGGCGCTGCGCCACCGACATGGTGCGTGAGGACGAGAAGCGCAACTTGCGGCCTGCCTCCATCTGCAGGGTCGAAGTGCGGAACGGGGCGTACGGCTTGCGGGTGTAGGGCTTGGTGTCGACCGAGCGGACCTCGAACTCGGCGCCCTCCAGAGCAGCGGCGAGGGCCCTGGCCGCTTCTTCGTCGAGGCGGATCACGCCTTGGGCCACGTTGCCGGTGGAGTCGAAGTCGCGGCCGGAGGCGATCCGTGCGCCGTCGATCGACGCCAGGGTGGCATCGAAGGTGGCGGCGTCGCCGGCCTTTGCGAACCGTCCCACGATGTCCCAGTAGGAGGCAGAGCGGAAGGCCATTCGCTCCCGCTCTCGCTCCACGACGATCCGCACGGCGACGGACTGCACCCGCCCGGCGGAGAGACCGGTGGCGACTTTCTTCCACAGGACGGGCGAGACCTCGTAGCCGTACAGGCGGTCGAGGATGCGGCGCGCCTCCTGGGCATCGACGAGCCGTTCGTCGATCTGGCGGGGGTTCTCGAAGGCGTGGCGGATGGCGGGTGCGGTGATCTCGTGGAAGACCATTCGCTTCACCGGCACCTTGGGCTTGAGGACTTCCACCAGATGCCACGCGATGGCTTCCCCTTCGCGGTCTTCGTCGGTCGCCAGGTAGATCTCGGTCGCCTCGTCGGCCGCCTTCTTGAGCTTCTTGATGTTGTCCCGCCGGTTGGGGGTGATCACGTAGATCGGCTCGAAGCCGGCGTCGACGTTGACGCCCAGCGTCGCCCACTCCTCGTCCTTGTACTTGGCGGGGATCTCCTTGGCCGACCTCGGAAGGTCGCGTATGTGGCCCATCGAGGCCTCCACGACGACGTCATCCCCGAGGTACTCGGAGATCTTCTTCGCCTTGGTGGGCGATTCGACGATGACGAGTGTCTTGCTCATGCGGTTTGGGGCGAGACAGTAACTCAGCGCGGCCGTCACGAGTAGTCGTGCGTTACTTGTGCGCCGCATCAGGGTTACCGTTCCGCTGTCGATGGAAACCCCAATTGCCCAACGGGGC
The DNA here is from genome assembly GCA_036380875.1 of Acidimicrobiia bacterium. Taxonomy (GTDB): domain Bacteria; phylum Actinomycetota; class Acidimicrobiia; order Spongiisociales; family ZC4RG35; genus ZC4RG17. The sequence goes on along the minus strand of DASVDX010000057.1, from coordinate 45,384 downwards.
CGCGACCTGATTCGGAGGGGACCCTTTGCCCGTCTCTGGTGGTCGCAGGCGATATCCAGCCTCGGCGACTGGGTGAACCTGTTCGCCAACTTCGCCCTGGCCACGCGCCTCGCCGGCGGGGGCAGGGGGGCGACCATCGCTGTCCTGGTCCCGTTGGTGGGCCGGATCGTTCCCGGCCTCTTCTTCGGTTTCCTGGGCGGGCTGATCGCCGACCGGTGGAGCCGCAAGACCACGATGATCGTGTCCGACTTCGGCCGCGCCGTGCTGGTGCTCGGCCTGCTGTTCGTGCGCAGCTACATCCAGCTCTTCCTTCTGATCCTCGTCGTCGAAGTCTTCGCCCTCATCCGACAGCCCGCCCGCGAAGCGGTGGTGCCCACGCTCGTGAAGCGCCACCACCTGCTTGCCGTCAATGGCCTCAACCTGGCAGCGATGTACGGCACCGCCCCGGTCGGGTCGCTGATCTTCGCCATCCTCGCCGAAAGCGGCCGCGCCCTTCCCGACATCGGGTTCGTCACCGGCCCCATCGCGGTGGCGTTCCTCTTCGACTGCCTCACCTTCCTGATCTCCGGAGCGATGGTGGTGTCGATCCCGATCCGGGCACCGAAGGCGGCAGAGGAGCGCGCCGCTGGGAAGATCCAGACCACCGCCTGGGCCGACGTCGTCGACGGGATGAAATACGTGTTCCAGGCGGGGCCGGTACGGCGACTGATGTTGGGGATGTCGGCGGGCCTCTTCGGCGGGGGTGCTCTTTTCGTGCTCGGTCAGCCGTTCTCCGAGCAGGTGCTCGGGGGCGGCGAGAGCGGCTACGGCATCCTCGTCACCGCCCTGGGAGTGGGTGTGGGCTTGGGCATGCTCGGGGTGACGCTGTTCGCGAGCATCGACACGCGGCGCGAGCCGCTCTTCGGGTTCTCGCTCCTGATCGCCGGGATCGCCATCGGCTTCGCCGCCTTCTCCGACGCCGTGTGGAGCGCCGCCGGGTGGGCTTTCGTCGCCGGCATCGGCACCGGCGTCGCCTACGTCACCGGGTTCACCCACCTCCACGCCTCGGTCAGCGACGAGGTGCGGGGGAGGACCTTCGCCGCGGTTTACACGTTCTCCCGCACCGCCCTCCTCGTGTCGTTCGCCCTCGCCGGCGTCGGGGCGGCGGCGATGGCGGGTGTGTTCCCGGGGGAACTGCGCAGCGGCGTCCGGGCAGTGATGCTGCTCGGCGGGGTGGTCGTCGCCGGCTCCGGTGTGGCGGTTCTGATCGGCGCCAACCTGTGGGGTGGCCGCCACCTCGATGAGGAGAAGTTGCAGCGCATCTCCGAGGCCGCGGACTCGATCACCTGGGTGCGCGGCGCCCGGCCGAGGGAAGACGAGTGAGCCTGTACCTGGCGATCGAAGGAGTCGATGGCGCCGGCAAATCGACGGTGTGCCGGGAGCTGGCTACCGCTCTCGCCGCCGAGGGAAAAACGGTGCGCGTCGTGCGCGAGCCGGGCGGGACGGCGGTGGGGGAACAGATCCGCCAGATCCTGCTCCACGGCGAGGAGATGACACCGTGGACGGAGGCGCTGCTGTTCGCCGCCCAACGGGCCCAACTGGCCGCCGAGGTCATCGCCCCGGCGCTGGAGCAGGGCGAGGTCGTGATCTCCGACCGCTCCTACTACTCGTCCCTGGCGTACCAAGGCGGGGCCCGGGGACTCGGGATCGATGCGGTGCGGACGGTCAACGAGTTGGCGCTCGGAGGGGTGATCCCCGACCTCGTCGTCGTCCTGTGGACTGATCCGGAAACTGCGCTCGCCCGCCAAAATGTGATCGACCGGATCGGTGGCGAGGGAGCGCGGTTCCAAAGGGAGGTCGCCGCTGTCTACCAGCAGGTGGCGGCCGAGAACCCCGACCGTGTGGTGCTGGTGGATGCTTCCCGGCCGGTCGGCGAGGTCGTAGAGGAGATATTGGAGCTGATTCGATGAGCGAGTGGTTCGGCGGCATCGTGGGCCACACCCGGGTCATCTCGCTCCTCACCCAGGAGTTGGAGTCGCCGGCCAACGCCTACCTGTTCGTGGGCGCCACTGCCGTCGGCAAGGCCACCGTGGCGCGGCACTTCGCTACCGGCCTCCTGTGTCCGACGCGTGACCCCAGCTGCAACATCTGCCGCCGGGTGCGGGAGGGAAACCACTCCGATTTCATCGTCGTCAGCCCCGAAGGCAGCGCCAATCTCGGCGTCGACCAGGCGCGGATGGTGGTGGCGCAGGCGGCGATGGCGCCTGTGGAAGGCGAGCGTAAGGTCTTCCTCTTCGAAGAGGCCGGGGTGATGACCGACCAGGCGGCGAACGCCATCCTCAAGACTCTCGAGGAGCCAACTCCCACCACGGTGTTCATCCTCGTGGCCGAAGCGGAGGACGAGCTTCCGGCGACTGTCGCCTCGCGGTGTCGCACGGTCCACTTCGGCCGTGTACCCGAGAACGAGCTCGTCGCCCGGCTCACCAACGAGGGGATGGACGAAGAGCAGGCGGCGGAGATCGCCCGCGTCTCCGGCGGCCGGCCAGGTCTGGCCATGTCGCTGTCGCGTAGTCCCCAGGCCGCCGCCTTCCGCCACCTGTGGCTGTCGATCCCCACTCGCGTCACGCCGCGGCCCGGCGACGCCCAGCTCCTCGCCGAAGAGGTGCTCCAGGCATTGGCGCCGATGGTGGCCGAAGCCGCCGGCGAGGACGAGAACAAGGAGCGCAAGGCACGGGCGGAGCGGCGGGCCGAGTTGGCCCTGCTCACGAGCGGGCTCGAGATCCTGGCCTCCTGGTACACGGACTCGGCGTCGCTCCAGCACGGCGGGCCCGTTCGCAACACCGACGTCCCCCTGACCGACCTGACCGAGGTGCCGCCCGCCAAGGCGGTCGCCAACGCCGAGGCGGTCCTCGACGCCATGGTCGACCTGCAGCTCAACCTGCGGCGCCAACTCCTGCTCGCCAACCTCTTCGCCAAGCTGGCTTGAGGCTTTTTATGACCGAAACGGGGCGGAAAACGCCCCGTTCTGTCCAGTAGAACTCACTCCAGCGATCTCTTGAGCTTTTCGAGGCGCTCTTCCCACCGGGCTCCGACCCGGGCCACCCAGGTCGTGACGTCGTCCAACGCTTCGGGACGGGCCCGGTAGCGCACCTCCCGGCCCGCCTGCACGCGTTCGACGAGCCCGGCTTGGTCCAACAGCGCCAGGTGCTTGGCGATCGCCTGACGTGAGATCGGCATCTCCGCCGCCAGCTTCGAGGCAGAGGCCGGGCCGCCTTCCGACAGCCGCTCGAACACCCGGCGGCGTGTCGGGTCGGCCAAGGCGGCGAACAGAGGCTGGGGGTCTGTCACGCCGCCAGGTCGAGAAAAACCGGAGGCGACCCCGTGATCCGGTACTCGAGGAGGCGTTCGATCACGGTGACCCGGGATCCGTCGCCGTTGGGCTCGATCGTGATCGTCACCTGGGATGGGTCGCCGTCGCGGTGGCGCCACGACCATGTGATCGAACGTCCCGCCTCGATCTCTTCGACCGTGCCGATCATGTCCTCGTCGGGCACGGTGACCGGCCCGCCGGGACGGGGAACGATCTCGACGCCGAGCCATTCCTCGGCCAACTCTCCGTCGACGATCCGCTCCCACACCTCCTCGGGAGGGGCGTCGATCTCGATGCTGCGCTCGATCTCCGGTAGCTCATCCATGGTGTGCAACTTAGCAGTTGCAGATCGTGGTAGCGTGTAGAGCAACCGATCGGTTGCAGTAAGGAGGTACGCCGTGTTGATACCCAACGTCATCGAGCAGACGGCCCGGGGAGAGAGGATCTTCGACATCTACTCCCGGCTCTTGGGCCATCGGGTGGTCTTCCTCGGTAGGGCCATCGACGACGACGTCGCCAACCTCGTCGTCGCCCAGTTGCTCCATCTGGAGTCGGAGGACCCGGACAAGCCGATCTCGCTCTACATCAATTCGCCCGGCGGTTCGGTCGACGGAATGTTCGCCATCTACGACACGATGCAGCACGTGCGCCCACAGGTAGAGACCACCTGCATAGGGATGGCGGCGTCGGCCGCCGCTGTGATCCTGGCGGGAGGCGAGGCGGGCCGCCGGTCCATCCTTCCCCACGGCCGGGTCATGATCCACCAACCGCACATACAGGGAGGCTTGGGCGGCCAGGCGAGCGACATCGAGATCCACGCCGCCGAGATCGTCCGCCAGCGCGAACTGGCCAACGAGATCCTCGCCGCCCACACCGGCCAGGACATCGAGAAGATCCGCGCTGACACCGACCGGGATCGGTGGATGACTGCCGAGCAGGCCGTCGAATACGGGCTGGTCGACCAGATCCTCTCTCCAGCTGCCGTCCCTCCCGGCCTCGAGCGCGTCTAGACGGCTCTGGTTCTCGTCCCCGCCGTCCCGTACCTTCGGGACATGGGGGACACGACGACCAAAGGGGAGATCGGCGAGGCGATGGTCATCGCCGACCTGCGAAAGCGCGAGTTCGGCGTCGCCATCCCCTTCGGCCACGATGTTCCGTTCGACCTGATCCTCTACCGCAAGGAAACCGGCGGGCTGGAGAGGGTCCAGGTCAAGTACACCGAATCGGACGGGAAGGTCATCCGGGTGATGAACCAATCGAACTCGGCCTGGGTGAGCTATCGGTACACCGCCGCCGACGTCGATTGGCTAGCTGTCTACGACGCTACGACAGACTGCTGCTACTACATCCATTCGTCCGAGTTCGACGGCATGAGTCAGCTGATGCTGCGATTGGTGCCGCCCGCCAACAATCAGCGACGCTTGATTCGGTGGGCTAGTGACTATCTCCACCCGGCTCTTCCGTCCGGTGAGGGGTCGGATCACGGACGGCTACCATGTCGTTTTCGGCCGGAGTAGCTCAGGGGTAGAGCAAACGCCTCGTAAGCGTTAGGTCAGGGGTTCAAATCCCCTCTCCGGCTCTGTGGCAGATCAGGCCAATTTCGAGCGGGACGCCATGCCGTACGTCGGCCAGCTCTACGCAGCCGCCATGCGGATGACCCGCAACCCGGCGGACGCCGAGGACCTCGTCCAGGAAACGATGCTCAAGGCGTACCGCGCCTACGACACGTTCACCGAAGGAACGAACCTCAAGGCATGGCTGTACCGCATCCTGACCAACACCTATATCAATCGCTACCGCAAGGCCCAGCGCCGGCCCACCGAGACCGATCTCGGCGAGGTGGAGGATCTCTACCTGTATCGGCGTCTGGGGTCCGAGGACACCGCCGACGTGTCGCGCTCGGCCGAGGACCAACTCCTCGACGGCCTCGTCGAGTCCGACATCAAGGAGGCGGTGGAGGCGCTGCCCGAGCACTTCCGGCTCCCCGTGCTGCTCGCCGACCTCGAAGGCTTCTCCTACAAGGAGATCGCCGAGATCCTGGACATCCCCATCGGGACCGTCATGTCTAGGCTCCACCGCGGAAGAAAGCAGTTGCAACGTGCGTTGTGGGAATTTGCAAGTCGAAGAGGGCTCGTGCCTGAGGGAGCCGACGCACCATGAAGCCAGCCTGTGAGCAGGCGATCGAGGAGATATACCTGTACATCGACCACGAGCTCACGTGGTGGCGTCGGCGACGCATCCGCCGCCATCTCGCCAACTGCAGACCCTGTCTCGAGGGCTATACGTTCGAACAGCGGCTTCGGGTCATCGTCAAAGAGTGTCTCTCCGAGGAAGTTCCTCCCGAGTTCTTGAACCGTCTGCAACAGGCCATCCAGCGAGAACGCGGCACCGTTCTGGAGTGACGGTTCGGCCCCGCCTTGGGGCATTGGTAGTGTTCCCCCGACATGTCACAGCTCCGTCGACTCGCCGCTGCCGTTCTCACGCTCGCCGTGCTTCTCTTCGCTTCGGCCCCCGTCCTGGCTCAGCAGGAAGAGGAGACGACCGACACCACGATCACCGAGGAACAAGGGGCCGCCACCACCCCCTCCGAGGTGACCGAGACCACCGCAGCTGAAGGCGGCGCGGCAGGGCAAGCCCCCGTCCCAGCCGTGAGCATCCCCGACACGGCTCCTGAGGAGCAACAGGCGGACTGGACCTACCGGTACCTGATCCCCACCCTGCTCGTCCTCGCCGCCATCGTGGTGATCGTCACCACCATCCAGTACTTTCTCCGGGTCGTGCGGAACCGCTACAAAGTCGTCGAGTGACCACCACGTCCGCCCTCGCCGGCCGACTGGCCGCTCGGGTGGCGGGCTCTCACCCCCTGGCCGGCACCTACGTGGTCGACCACCTCGCGGCCGAGATGGTCGGCGTCACCGCCCGGGCCGCCGCCATGGTGACCGAGGCGACGAGGCTCGACATGCCGGCGGCCGCCGAGATCAACGTCGTCGACCGGACCCAGTGGGTGGAGCGCAACCTCGCCGCATTCAGCCACCTGCTCGAACCCGCCGAGAAGCGCATCGCCGAACGGCTCGAGGCGACCGGGACGCTCGGCTCGGCCACCGCCGCCCTCGCCCGCCAGGTCGTCTCGGCCGAAACGGGCCTCCTCCTCGGATTCCTCTCCCGCCGCGTGCTCGGCCAGTACGAGTTGGTGCTCCCCACCGGGGACCGCGGCGATGCCGTTGCCTACGTGGGGGTGAACCTCATCGACCTCGAGCGCCGGCACCAATTCCGACCGTCCGAGTTCCGCCTGTGGGTAGCGCTCCACGAGATGGCCCACCGTGCCCAGTTCGTCGGTGTCGACTGGATGGCCTCGCACTTCCTCTCCCTCGTCGAAAAGCTCGTCAGCCAGGCGGTGCCCGAGCCCGGCCGGCTCGCTCGTGTGGTCCGGGAACTGCTCGACGCCCGCGCCGACGACCGGCCCCTCGTCGACGAGCGCGGTCTCCTCGGCCTTCTCGCCTCGCCCGAGCAGCGGGAGACGCTCGATCGCGTGCAAGCCCTCATGAGCCTCCTCGAGGGCCACGGCCACGTGGTGATGGATCGGATCGGAGCCGGCCTGCTCCGTGGCCACGCCCGCATGTCCCGCGTTCTCAAGGCCCGCCGCTCCGATCCGCGCACTCAGTTCCTCTTCCGGCTGACGGGCATGGAGATGAAGATGCGCCAGTACGAGATGGGTGAGGCGTTCATCCTCGAAGTGGAACGGCGCGCCGGGTGGGAAGCCCTCGACGCCGCTTGGTCCTCGCCGGAGGCCCTGCCCACCCTGGACGAGATCGCGGATCCTCCCCGGTGGCTGAGCCGCGTCGCCTGAAGGAGCTGGCCGCCCGCATCGAGCAGGTGGCCGATCTGCCCGAAGGACCCCTCGTCGTAGCCCTCTCGGGAGGAGCCGACTCGGCGTGCCTCCTCTGGTTCTGCCGACGTCTGCGCCTTCCGGTCCGCGCCGTCCACGTCCACCATGGCCTCCCCGCTTCGGACCGGCTGGCCGAGGCGGCCGAGGCGATCGCCGAACGGCTGGGAACCCCCCTCACCGTTCGTCGTGTGGTCGTCCCCGAGGGCCCCTCCCCGGAGAATCAGGCCCGTATCGCTCGCTACGCCGCTCTGGAGGAGGAGGCCGAGCCGGGGGAGTGGGTCCTCACCGCTCACACCGCTGACGACCAGGCCGAGACCGTCGTCCTCCACCTACTTCGCAGCTCTGGCATCGACGGGTTGAAGGGCATCCCCGCTCGCCGGCCGCCGTTCGCCCGGCCGTTCCTCGCCGTCACGCGCTCCGAGACACGGGAGGCGGCCTCCCTCGCCGGGCTCCCGTGGATGGACGACCCTGTCAACGAATCCCTCGACCCGCTGCGCAACCGCATTCGCCGGCGGCTCCTGCCGATGCTCGAGGACTACAACCGCCGAATCCGTCAGTCGCTCGCCACCACTGCCCGTCTCGTGGCGGCCGACGTCGTCTACCTGGATGAAGCCAGCGTCGCTCCCATCGAGACGACCGACGAGGCGGTCGCCATCGCTGCTTCCCTCCTCGCCACCGCCCCGCCCTCTATCGCCTCTCGCCGCGCCCGCCGCTTCCTCGCAGTCGCCGGGCTCGAGGCGGCCTCCCCCGACGCCGTCGCCGGGACGCTGGCCGTGGCCCGGGGGGAGATCCGCCGGCACCAGCCGGGGGCGCGCCTCACGGTGGAGCGGGAAGGCGCCTTGGTCGTGGCGCGGAAAGGGCCGCTCACCGTCCCCGACCCGGTGGGACTCGAGCCCGGTGTGACGAGCTTTGGCGAATGGGAGTTCGACGTCTTCGTCTCCGACGATCCGCCCACGGCGATGCCTGCGGGAGCGGCGTGGATGGTCGGCGACGCCGACGCCCTCGACGAGGTGGCCGTGGAGTCGGCGTCGGAGCACCCCTCGGTCGCCGACTTCCTCGCCGATGCCGGTGTCGTTGCCGCCGAGCGACCCGCCTATCCCGTGGTCGTCTCCAAAGGCGAGCCGGTGTGGCTCCCGATGGTGCGAAGACTGCCCGTCGGTTGGGTCGACCACACGACTCGCCGCTACCTTGTCGTGTACAGCCGGATTCGACGGACATGGCAGACATAAGGGTCCTGATCACAGCCGAGGAGATCGCAGCCGCACTGGAGCGAATGGGGCGGGAGATCTCCGACGACTACCGCGGCAAAGAGCTTCTCGTAGTCGGTGTCCTCAAGGGCGCCTTCATGGTGATGGCGGACCTGGCTCGCCAGATCGACATCCCCGTGGAGTTCGACTTCATGGCGGTCTCGTCGTACGGCGCCTCCACCCAGACTTCGGGCGTCGTGCGCATCCTCAAAGACCTCGACGAGGAGATCCAGGGACGACACGTCCTCATCGTGGAAGACATCATCGACTCGGGCCTCACCCTCAACTACCTGCTGAAGAGCCTCCGGGTTAGAAAGCCCGAGTCGCTCGAAGTAGCCGCCCTCCTCGTCAAGCAAGGCATCCAGCGGGTCGAGCTCGACGTGCGTTACATCGGCTTCGAGATCGGTCCCGAGTTCGTCGTCGGCTACGGGCTCGACTATGCCGGCAAGTACCGAAACCTGCCTTATGTAGGTGTTCTGGAGTCCGCTACGGTCTGACCACTACATGCCTTCCCGCCACCGACTCACTGCATTGGGGGAGATCATTCGTGCCTTGTCGCGGGGAGACACCCCCGATGAGGTCGTCAAGGTGGCCCTGTACGCCACGCGTGATGCGGTGGGGGCGGATGTCGTCTCCTTCGCCATCCCCGAGGCCAACCGCCTGCGCTTCTCGATCGTCGAAGGCGACACGTTCGCGGTCACGACGTGGCCCAAGAACTCCGGTGGCCTCACCGAGCGGGTCCTGAACTCCGAGGAGCCGCTCAGCATCTCCGACCTCATGACATCGGGCATTCCGCTGCGGCGCCTGGTGGGGGAGGAAGCTCCGCACGCCCGCGCATACGTGGGCGTTCCGGCCCGCAGCAACAAACGCGTGGTCGGAGTTCTGAGCGTCCAGTCCTACCGGCCCGGCATCTTCACCAACGAGGACGTCGAGTTGATCGCCGAGGTGGGCCGCCAGGTCGCCGATGCCATCGTTTCGAGCCGCCGGATGGCCCGGATCCAACGCCGTCTCAGCCAACTCGACCGGGCACAACGAGAGCGCACCGACTTCCTGGTGGGGGTGGCACATGACATGCGGTCGCCGCTCGCCGGCATCATCGGGTTCGCTCGCATCCTCGAAGAGCTCGACTCGATCGCCATGGACCCGATGGCGGCAGAAGCGGTGCGCTTCATCGCCGCCGAGGCGCAGCGCCTGTCCGACCTCGTCTCCCAACTCGTGGACCTCGGCCGGGTCGACCTGGGTGAGACCAGTCTCGACCTCGAGCCGGTCGACCTCGCCAAAGTCGCTTCGCAGGTGGTCGACGTGGCCCGCACCCGGTTCCCGGCCCACCGGTTCGCGCTGCGGGCCGAGAAGCCGGTGGTCATCGAAGGGGACATGCTCCGCCTGCACCGGGTCATCGCCAACCTGGTCGACAACGCCGCCATCCACGGCCCGAGCGGAGGTCTCGTCACCATCGAAGTCGTCGAAGAGTCGGGGGAGGCGTTGCTGGCGGTGTCGGACCGGGGGCCGGGCGTCCCGCCCGCCGACCGCGACCGGATATTCGAGCGGTTCGTCCGGCTGGATGGCAGCCACGCCGGGACCGGGATCGGCCTGTATCTGGTGAAGGCGCTGGTGGATGCCCACGGAGGCAAAGTCACGGTCACCGACGCTCCTGGAGGGGGAGCGAGATTCGAAGTCAGGCTCCCCAAGGGTTCCTCTAGAGAGGGGCATCCCGTACCATGACATCACCGCCTGGGGCCATCTACCTTCGAGGTGACCGTGAACCGAACCGTTAGAACCCTGCTCGTTTATGGGCTAGCCATCGTGCTGCTCGCCGTGATGGCGCAGTGGTGGTTCGATCAGTTCACGGGTCCCGAAGAGATCGGCCTCTCCGAGTTCCTCGCCCAGATCGAAGACGGGGAGTTCGAGAAGGTCGAGTTGCTGGCCCGCAGCAACCAGGTCTACGGCCGCGTCGACGGCTCGCGGCTTCCCCCGGACGGCTTCGAGTACTCGGCGTCGTACCCCGACGGCTACGAAGGCGAGCTGACCGAGCTCCTCCGATCTTCGGGCACGGCGTTCGAAACCGACCCGCAGCCGCCCGGTCTCATGGAGACGTTCATCGGGTTCTTGCCCTGGCTCCTGCTGTTCGGGTTCATGGTCTTCCTCTTCGTCCAGATGCAGGGCAGCGGGAACCGCGTCATGCAGTTCGGCAAGTCGAAGGCCAAGCTCGTCTCGAAGGACCAGCCGCGGGTCACCTTCGACGACGTCGCCGGTCTCGACGAGGCGATCGAGGAGCTGCAGGAGATCAAGGACTTCCTGCAGAACCCCGACCGATACCGTCAGATGGGGGCGAAGATCCCAAAGGGCGTCCTCCTGTTCGGCCCTCCGGGCACTGGTAAGACACTCCTGGCCCGGGCGGTCGCCGGCGAGGCCGGCGTCCCCTTCATGTCGATCTCCGGCTCGGACTTCGTCGAGATGTTCGTGGGCGTGGGCGCCAGCCGTGTCCGCGACCTGTTCGAACAGGCGAAGTCCAACGCCCCGGCCATCGTCTTCATCGACGAGATCGACGCTGTCGGCCGTCACCGCGGCGCCGGCCTGGGCGGCGGCCACGACGAGCGGGAGCAGACGCTCAACCAGCTGCTCGTGGAGTTGGACGGCTTCGAGGGCAACACCGGGGTGATCGTCATGGCCGCCACCAACCGGCCCGACATCCTCGACCCCGCCCTCTTGCGTCCCGGCCGGTTCGACCGCCAGATCGTCATCGACGCTCCCGACATCCTCGGCCGCAAGGCGATCCTCGAAGTCCACGCCAAGGGCAAGCCCCTCTCGCCCGAGATCGATCTCGAGGTGCTGGCCAGGCGCACCCCCGGTTTCACCGGCGCCGACCTCGCCAACCTGATCAACGAAGCCGCCCTCCTCGCCACCCGCCGGCGCAAGTCCGAGATCACGATGGACGAGCTCGAAGAGGCGATCGACCGGGTCATGGCCGGTCCGGAGCGCAAGTCGCGGGTGATGACCGAGGAGGAGAAGAAGCTGATCGCCTACCACGAGACCGGTCACGCCCTCGTCGGATGGGCTCTCCCCAACGCCGATCCCGTCCACAAGATCACGATCGTCGCTCGCGGTCGGTCGCTGGGCCACACTCTGGCGCTTCCGACCCATGACAAGTTCCTGGCCCGCCGGTCGGAGCTGGTGGACCAACTCGCCATGCTCCTCGGCGGCCGAGTGGCCGAGGAGATCATCTACGCCGACCCCACCACCGGCGCCGCCAACGACATCGAGAAAGCCACCACCCTGGCCCGCAAGATGGTCATGGAGTACGGCATGTCCGACAAGCTCGGGCCGATGCAGTACGGCAAGCCCAACGGGGAAGTGTTCTTGGGTCGTGACTACGGCCGCCAGCAGGACTACTCCGACGAGGTGGCCGCCTTCATCGACAACGAAGTCCGCAAGATGATCACCGCCGCCCACGACGAGGCGCTGACCATCCTCACCCACCACCGCGACGCCATGGAGCGTATGGTCGAGGCCTTGCTGGAGAGGGAGACGGTGGGGCCCGAAGAGGTGGCGGAGATCTTCGCCGACGTGCCCAAGTGGGAGCACTCCACCGACGGCATGCGTGTTCGCTACCCGCTCAACCCCAAGCCACATCCCGCCGTCGTGGCCGCCGCCGAGAAGCGCAAGGCCGACGAGGTGAGCACCACCCGGGAAGTCACGGTCGAAAAGCCCCTTCCCCGCACGGCGCCCCGCCCGGCCGACGCCGGAGCCTGACCAACCGGCGGGCCACCGCCTCCGATCATCGGATAACCCGCGGTCTGTGCTTGCATGTTCGGCCATGCACAAAGTGGGGAGTTTCGTCGTCGCCGCCTTGCTGACGCTGGCCGTGGCTCTGCCGGCCGGCGCCGACACGCTCGCTCAGAGATTCGAAGACCCCACATGGGACGAGGACCCGTCGGTCCCGATCGCCGAGTCGATCGAGAAGCTGCGGGAGGTCCATCCTTACCTCGTCGATGTGCGCAGCCTGGACATCACCCGGACCGCCCGCATCCGCGGCTACATCGGCCAGGGCCTCAAGGTCGTGATCCCGAAGGGCGGGTTCCGGGGATTCGGCCCTTACGCCCGGCTCCCGCGTGTCGTCGATGAGGCGTGGTTCCGTTACTACGTCTTCCTCGACAACTTCCGTCCCGTGTCCTCGGGGAAGCTCCCCGGCTTGGCGGACGCATCCCGGGTCGCGACCGCGAAGGGCTGCAAGCCCTCCACCCCAAGCGCACCCGGATGGTCGGCGCGACTCATGTTCGATGCGGTGGGCACACGCGGGGCCGGCCCCGGGGAGATCCCGATCGGCGTGTACGTGTACCACCTGGGGCAGGCGGGCGACTGCGGTGACGAGTGGATCTTCAGCCGGGCCCTCACCCAGAAGCGGTGGACGTGTATCGAAGGCCATGTCCGCATGAACACGCCTGGGCAGGCCAACGGCCTCATCGAGGCGTGGATGGACGGCAAGAAGGTCTTCTCCCAAGGGTCGCTCGCCTTCCGGCGACCCGGTGAGAGCGTGGGCATCCGCGAGATGTGGGACAACGTCTACTTCGGAGGCAGCTACCCGACTCCGAACACCCTCGGGCTGATTCTCGACGAGATAGTCGTCAGCACCACCGGCAGGATCGGGTGCCTCGACCCGTTCGTCGACGACAACGACAGCGTCCACGCCCGCGACCTCACCGAGATGTTCAACCGGCGCCTCATGTTCGGATGTGAGGACAGGAAGGCGTGCCCCCACGACAACGTCACGCGCGGTGAGTTCGCCGCCATGCTCAACCGGGTCATCAGGAACCCCAATGGTCCCGACGCTTTCTCCGACGACCAAGGCCATTTCGCCGAGAAGGAGATCAACGCCCTGGCCAAGGCGGGCATCCTGCGCGGGTGCAATCCGCCCGCCAACACCCAGGTGTGCCCCGACGCCCCGGTCACCCGGGCCGAGGTCGCGGCCATGGTGCGACGGGTTCTGAGGCTGCCGGCCGGCCCCGACGCCTTCGGCGATGACGGCGGCCACTGGGCGGAGGAGGACATCGATGCCATCGCCGCCGCCGGTATCACACGCGGATGCGACGCGGGGTCCTACTGCCCGAACCGGCGGATGACCCGAGGCGAAGCCGGCACTTTCATGCTGCGACTCCACGACCTCATGACCGAGGTCGACACGTTGGCGGCACCGGATGTGGAGTGGCCGCCGGAAGGGCCCCCGCCTCCGAAGCCGCCGGAAGAAGAGGAGTAGGTCAGGGCTCCAGGCGGTCGATGACGATGTCGCCCGACACCGACTTGAGGCGCAGGGCGACGCTCATGGAGGTGGCGCCGGTGGAAGGCCTGCGCTCGGGCAGACGTACCGATCCGGAGAGGGTCTTGGCGTCGAGTTTCACCGTTCGACCCGCCGGGAGGCCGACTCGCAGGGTGCCGGACATGGTCGACGCCTGGAGTTCCTCGCCTTCGTAGCGGCGGATCCGCAGGTCACCCGACGCGGTGGTCACGGTGAGGGGCCCGCCGGCCGATTCGATCGTCACATCCCCCGACGCCGATGTGATCGACGCACTGCCTCCGACCGGGCCCACGGTCACGTCGGCGGAAGCGGAGCGCACTTCGAGGTCCTTCTCCACACTCACGATCCGGACGTCGCCGGAAGCGGTCTTCACCGACAGGTTGGAGGTCTCGCCGATTTCGACATCGCCGGAGGCGGCAGTCACGTTGACGCGATCCAGCCGAACTGAGATGCGGACGTCGGCGGAGGCGACCCGGGCGTTCAGCGAGGAACCAGGCGGGGCGACGATTCGCACCCGGGCGCGGCCGGAGCGTCCGAGACTCCATTGTTCGTGGTGCACCCAGATGTAGTTGCCGCTCTGGCCGACGTGCCAGTTGTCGGGCCGGCTCGTGTCCACCTCCACGATCACCGAGCCCGGGGGACCGGGGTCGATGACCAGTGACCCGGCTGGGACCGACACGTCCAGGTCGGCGGGCCCGTCGACGGCGAAGCTCTCCACTATCACAGCTCGAACGTCTCCTGCACTCGGGACCCGGTCCGCCTCCGCCCGGCACGGGACCGGAGGGTCTCCACCACCCAGCGGTTGATGGAGTCGCCCGACGAAGACGCCTGGTCCTCGATCAGGTCCTTCAGCGAAGCCGGGAGTCGCAGCGTGATACGGGCCTCGAAGTCCTCGTCCTCGCCCCCTTCGGCCGTCACCGGCTGTGGAGCGACCACGAGCTCGGGATCGCCGTCGACCAGGCGGACTTCGACCCGGTGCTCCGCCAACTGGGCGCTGATCTCGGCGGCCACCTGTTGGACTACGTCGAGCATCGCCGCTCGCACCGACGGCCGGAATGCTTCCAGGAATCCGGCGGCGGCTTCGGCGACACTCGAATCCGCCATCCGCAGCTGCGCTTCGATCGCCGCGTCGAGTTGGGTGAGGACGGGATCCAGCTTCATCGCCGACGGCCCTCTTCGGCGATACGGCGGTGAACGTCGGGACGGTACTGCCGTAGGCGTTGCTCGATGATGGCGTTTCCCAGTCTGGTGCTCGGGAACATCATTCTCTCCTTTCTCCATCGTGACATCATCATGATGTCATAACGACACCATACGCGTCATCGAACTTGATGTCAAGATGATGTCACCAAGATGTCGATCCCCGGATGGGCACGGCCGGAGCGGCGTCCTAGGATGCGCCGGATGGACATCGGCCGGATAGAAAAGGCGGTGCGGGAGATCCTCGAGGCCGTGGGCGAGGATCCCGATCGGGAGGGCCTGAGAGATACCCCTGCCCGGGTGGCCCGCTACTACGCCGAGGTGCTCAACGGCATCGGCCGCGACCCGGCCGACGAGATCGACGCCTTCTTCGGCGACGAGCACTACCAGGAGATCGTGATGGTGAAGGACATCCCCTTCTATTCGCTGTGCGAGCACCATCTCGTCCCGTTCCACGGCCGCGCCCACGTCGCCTACCTCCCCCGTGGCCGTGTCACCGGTCTCTCGAAGCTGGCCCGGCTGGTCGAGGGTTATGCCCGCCGACCCCAGATGCAGGAACGCCTCACCGCCCAGGTGGCCGACGCCCTCGTCGACCGACTCAACCCGCTGGGGGTTCTGGTGGTCATCGAAGCCGAGCACCTGTGCATGTCGATGCGAGGAGTGCGCAAACCCGGGGCCACGACCGTCACCTCGGCCGTGCGGGGCACGATGGCGTCGGACCCGGCCACGCGGGCCGAAGCCATGTCGCTCCTGTTCGGGACCCGTGACTGAACCACCCGTCTGGAAGCTCCGGAGCCGAAGTCTCTCCCTCGACCGACCGCGGCTGATGGGAGTCCTCAATGTCACGCCCGACTCCTTCTCCGATGGCGGGTTGTTCGTCGACACGGAGGCGGCCATCGCCCATGCCCGCAGCCTGATCGCAGCCGGAGCCGACATCATCGATGTGGGCGGCGAGTCCACCCGCCCCGGAGCCGAACCGGTCGACGCCCACACCGAGATGCAGCGCGTGCTGCCCGTCGTCGAGGCGCTGGCAGAGGACGGGACCCTCGTGTCGATCGACACCGCCAAGGCCGAGGTGGCCCGAGCGGCCGTCGAAGCGGGCGCCGAGATCATCAACGACGTGGCAGCCGGCTCGGACCCGGGGATGCTGGACGTGATGGCGGAAACCGCGGTCGGGGTCGTGTTGATGCACATGAAAGGAACGCCGCGGACGATGCAGGTCGATCCCCGCTACGACGATGTCGTCGGCGAAGTGCGCGACTTCCTCCTCCAGCGGACAGAGGAGGCAGAAGCTCGCGGTGTCGACCACCGCTCGATCGTCATCGACCCGGGGATCGGCTTCGGTAAGACGGTCGAGCACAATCTCGAGTTGCTGCGTCGCCTCCCCGAACTGGTGGCGACCGGGTATCCGGTGCTGATCGGGACGTCGCGCAAGGCCTTCCTGGGGCGGATCACGGGCATCGAAGATCCCCGCCGCCGCGACATCGCCACTGCCGCCAGCACCGCCCTCGCCGTGGCCTCCGGGGCTGCCGTGGTGCGGGTCCACGACGTCGAATCGTCACGTCAAGCCGCCCAACTGGGATGGGCAATCGCCCGGGTGCGAATTTGACGGCCTGAGTATCGTTCAGCCGGAAATGGCAAAGATGATCACGGGCCTCAAGCCCCGAAATTTCGTGTGGGTCATCGCCGATCGGCTGGCCGTCTCGGAGCGGATCGGAGGCAACGGATTCCAGCATCGCCGAGTCCGTCGCGACGAGGAGATCAGCTGGCTCATCGAAGAGGCCCGGATCACCGGCGTGGTTTCTCTCCTCCCCGGGAACCAGAACATATCGGCCTACACCGAGGCGGGGCTGGCGGCATTCCCGGTGCCGATCCAGGGGAACATCGAACCCGGCGACTGCTCTGTCATCCACGCCGCACTCGACGAAGCTCTCGAACCGCCCGAGGCCCGGGTCCTGATCCACCGCGAAACGGTCGACGACCAGATCGGAGGGGTGTTGGCCGGCTACCTCCTCCATGCCGGCCTCCTCGACGACTCGGTCCTCGCCATCGCCGTCATCCAAGAGATCCTCGGTCGTCCTCTCGGTCCCGAGGGCCGGATGCTCGTCCCGCCGGCGGGGGGATGACCGACCACATCGCCGTGAAGGGCATCGAGGTGTTCGCCCACCACGGCGTGTACGAGCACGAGAAGACCGAAGGTCAGCTGTTCTCCATCGACGTCGAGCTCGAGGTGGACCTGGGCCCCGCCGGCCAGAGCGATGATCTCGCCGACACGGTCGACTACGGCCGCCTCGCCGAGCGGATCCACGAGCGGGTCGCCACCGAGCAATGGAACCTCATCGAGACCGTCGCCCACCGGGTCGCCGACCTCGTGTTGGAGGACAGTCGGGTGCACGGAGTCACGGTCACGATCCACAAGCCCCAGGCGCCGATCTCGGTGCCCTTCCGCGACGTCGCCGTGACCGTCCGCCGGACGCGGTGAGCAACCGGGCGGCGATCGCGCTCGGTTCGAACATGGGGGACAGGCTCTCGCATCTCCGCTTCGCGGTCGAGCGGTTGGGTGGGCTCGGCACGATCCTTTCCGTCTCGTCCCTGTACGAAACCGCCCCTGTCGGCGGACCGGACCAGGGGCCGTACCTGAACGCGGTGGTGGTCCTGGACACCGCCCTCACGCCCGCCGAGTTGCTCGAGGGGACGCAGGCGATCGAAGCCGACGCCGGGAGGGTCAGGATCGAGAGGTGGGGCCCGCGCACGCTCGACCTCGACATCGTCACGATCGCCGACGCCAGCGGTGAACCCATCCACCTCGAGGCGGTCGACCTCGAGGTGCCCCATCCACGGGCCCGGGAGCGCCGGTTCGTCCTGGAGCCGCTCGCCGAGGTGTGGCCGGACGCCCCCCTCGACGGCACCACCGCCGCTGCGTGCCTGCCCCAGGTGACGGATCAGGAGGTCGAATGGCTCGGCCGGGGCTGGGAGCATCGCCGTCGCGGTGTCGCCCTGGCCTGGGTCTCCGCCCAGATGGCACTGATCGTGGCGTGGGCGTATCTGCTCTTTGCCACCGGCGAGTGGCCGCCGGCGTGGGATACGGCGGTGCCCGGTGCGGCGCTCGCCCTGGCAGGCGGAGCGGTCGCCGTGTGGGCGGTCGCCGCATTGGGATGGGCGGTCTCCCCTCTCCCGGAGCCTCGCCCCGGAACCCGCCTCGTCGACACGGGGCCGTTCCGCTGGGTCCGTCATCCGATCTACGCCGGGCTCGTGCTGGGGATGCTGGGAGTTTCCGTATTCGTGGGGTCGGCGCAGGCCGCGGCCGGCGCGGCGGCGCTCGGGGTGTTGCTGTGGTTCAAAGCCCGCTACGAGGAGTCCCGCCTCAGGCTGGCGGTCACCGGGTATGTCGCCTACCAGCGTCGCGTCCGGGGTCGGCTGATCCCTTTGCCCCCTACTTGAATCCACGCACCGTGCTACGTTGAGCGGTGATGGCAGCTCGTGGCCCTCCTCGGTCGACTGAGAGATCCCCGACCGATCGAGCACGAGGAGACACCATGGCCAGACGGGCACGAGATCATCGCAAGGAAATCCCCGGATACGACGAGACCCGGCCCGCTCGCGAGGAGCGGAAACGGCAGCACCGCCAGATCAGGCACGCCGCCAACCAGATCTTGTCGATGGTGGACGACCCCGACGAGCTCACCCTCCCCGATGTCCGTCGTCACCGCTCCGACGACAGCAACGGGAAAAAACCCTCGACTCCCGACCGTCGCTTCCGGGTGTGGAAGACGAAGTTCTGGAAGCGCCGCCAGTCTTACAAGGACATGAAAGCCCGGATGGACGCCGACTGGCCCGTCATCACCAGCCACCAGTTGGAGCAATAGACATCTCTTCTCGCCCGCTCCCGGCGATGCCGGAGCGGGCTTCTACGCCTTAACCTGCCCCACATGGACCTCGTGGTGATCGGGGCAGGACGTGCCGGCGGGTCGCTCGCCCGAGCGGCGACAGCCGCCGGTCACCGCGTCATCGGGGTCCTGTCTCGGAGACCACAGCACGAGTTCCCGGCGCTGGACTGGGACGAGCCTCTTCCCGGATGCGACCTCGCAATCGTCGCCGTCAGCGACGATGCCATCCGCGACGTCGCCGAACGCCTCGGCCCGCGATGGAATCCCGGCATCCCCGCTGTCCACGTCTCTGGCTTCGCTTCTGTCGACGCCCTCGAGGCCATCGCCGCCACGGGCGCGTTGGTTGGCTCCTTCCATCCTCTCCAGACGCTTCCCGACCCCGAACGCGGCGCCGCCGCCCTACCGGGGGCATGGGCTGCGATCACCGCCTCCGATCCATTGGCCGGCTTGCTCGAGACGTTCGCCGAGAGCCTCGGCATGCGCCCCTTCTCTCTCGCCGACAGCGCCAAGCCGCTCTATCACGCTGCTGCCGCCGCGGCCGCCAACTACGTCGTGGAAGCGCTGGGGGTGGCTGCCGACCTTCTCGAGGCCGCCGGCGTCGACATGAGGGTGGTGGAGCCTCTCACCCGCCGCGTAGTGGAGAACGTATTCGACGTAGGACCGGCGGCGGCGCTCACCGGTCCCATCGCCCGCGGCGACCTGGATACCGTGAAGGGCCAGATGCGAGCCGCCGACAGCGTCTCCCCGGAGGTGGGCGAGCAGTTTCGCCTGCTCGCTCGCGCCACGGCGCTCAGGGCTGGAGTGGATCTGGAGTGAGCGACGCCTGATGGAGATCGTCGAGTCACCGGAAGCGGCCCGCTCGATCGGCGAAGGGGCTCGTGGTCTCGTCCCGACGATGGGATACCTCCACGAAGGCCACCTCTCCCTGGTCGAGGCGGCCCGACGCCAGTGCGACGTGGTCGTGATGTCTCTCTTCGTCAACCCGCTCCAGTTCGACGACCCCGCCGATCTAGAGCGATACCCCCGCGACCTCGAGCGCGACGCCGAACTCGCCCGCCGGGCGGGAGTCGACGTCCTCTTCGCTCCACCCCTCTCCGTCATGTACCCGGATGAGCCTCTCACCAGCGTCCACGTCAGGGGCGTCACAGAGATTATGGAAGGGGTACACCGGCCGGGCCACTTCGACGGCGTCGCCACGGTGGTGGCCAAGCTGTTCGCCGCCCTCCGACCCGACCGGTCGTACTTCGGCCGCAAGGACCACCAGCAACTGATCGTCGTTCGCACGATGCACCGCGACCTCTCCTTCCCCGGTGAGGTGGTCGGCTGCCCGACGATACGCGAAAGTGACGGGCTCGCCCTGTCCAGCCGCAACGTCTTCATCACCGACCGGGAGGCGGCTCTCTCCATCAGCCGAGGGCTGGCGGCCGCCGCCGAGGCCGTCGAGGCAGGCGAACGGAGCGCAGACGCGCTGACCGGCATCGTCCGCGGAGCCCTGCGCCTCGACTCGGTCGACTACGTCACCCTCGCCTCCCAGCACGACGCCAGCCCTCTCGAGCGCCTGGATCGACCCGCCTTCCTGGCAGTGGCAGGGCGGATCGGCGAGGTGCGCCTGATCGACAACCTGCCCATCGACCTCGTCGGGGAGATGTTCGTGCCCGATCTCGGGATCAGACTCGATCGGCCCTCACTGCTCTACTCACGATGAAACTGCTCCTGATCGACGTAGGGAACACTCAGACCGTCGTCGGGGTCGACGACGGTGACGGCCCGCACACGTGGCGGCTGTCCACCCAGGCGACCCGCACCGCCGACGAATGGGAGTTGCTCTTGTGGTCGCTGCTCGGTGCCGTGGGCGACGGCTTCGACGGAGCGGCGCTGTCGTCGGTGGTGCCAGCCGCCACCGTGGCGCTGCGGGCCGCCTTGCGCCGGCTCACGAAACAAGAACCTGTGGTCGTGGGTCCCGGGACCCGAACCGGGATGCAATTGCGGGTCGACAACCCTCGCGAGGTCGGAGCCGACAGGATCGTCAATGCCCTCGGCGCCATCGCCGCCTACGGCGCCCCGGTCGTCACTGTCGACTTCGGTACGGCTACCACGGTCGACCTGGTGGGGCCGGAAGGGGACTACCGCGGCGGTGCCATCGCTCCAGGTGTCGAGGTCGCCGCCGAGGCGCTGGTGAACGCCACCGCCGCTCTGCGTCGCGTCGACGTGATCGCCCCACCCCGGGCCGTGGGGCGAAGCACCGTCGAGGCGATCCAGTCCGGGCTCGTCTACGGCTACGCCGGGTTGGTGGACGGACTCTTGGACAGGATCCTCGCTGAGGTCGAGGCACCCGACGTGCCGATCGTCGCCACCGGAGGGCTGGCCGAGATCGTGGTCGCCCACTGCCGCCACGAGATCCGACTGGACGAGTACCTGACCCTGCGTGGATTGCGTGTGGCGTGGGAGCGGAATCGCTAGCCGGCCGATACGCGACGGACCGGCTGGCGGAGGATCGTCCGCAATTTGGCAGGCTCGGTGCGGCGGGCGTCGCTCAGGTAGATCTCGTGGTGGAGGCCGACCAGCTCCAGACCGTTCTCGGGCACGAAGCGGGTGTGCAGGTCCTCCAGCGCCGGGCCTTCGTCGTCGTACGAACCCACATGGAGCATCTGGGCACACGTCCCCTCCTCGAGGACGAAATGGTGGATCCCAGGGATGGAGGGGTTGTCCCTTTTCGAAGCGGCCGCTTCGCGTGCCTTCTCGATCATCGGCTCGTCGACCCACTCGGGCTGGGCGACCAGGAGCCGCCACGACCAGGCCTCCTTCTCGCGGGTGATGAACACCGTTGGGTCGTCGGCCCACCACAGCCCTTCCAGCGGTCCGACGACGAAATCGCGGCCTAGGCGATTCTTGCTGTCGAACTTGATGGCGTAGGCAACGGAGAACAGCGCCTCGACCGCCTCGGTGTAGCCAGGGCTGGTGTTGGGATCGCCATGTCCCTCGATGGCTATGAACTGCTGGCGAGGCACCTCTACCAGGTCCCAAGTCCTGTTCTTCATCCCGTAGGAGTACTTCGGGTCCTTCTTGATGTCGTATTTGGTCATCCCGCCTTCCGGTCCTCGTGTCTAGGCGAATCGGCCCCGCTGAATACACTCATGGCCCGATGCCATCCCTCATCTCCCATTTCCTGCGCGGGTTCGCCATGGGCACCGCCGACCTCATTCCCGGCGTTTCGGGCGGAACCGTCGCCCTCGTCCTCGGCATCTACAAGCGGCTGATCGTATCGATCCGTCGCGGCGCCGGAGCGCTCGGCGCTCTCGTCCGCCTCGACTTCTCGGGATTCCTCGGCGACCTCAAGGCCATCGAGTGGCGTTTCATCGCCCCACTGCTGATCGGAGTCCTCTCGGCAGTTCTTGCTCTCTCCCACCTGATCGAGGGATTGCTCGAGGACTATCCCCTCCACATGGCAGGCCTCTTCTTCGGGCTCGTCGTCGGCTCGATCTTCGTCGCCTGGCGGATCGTGGAACGCCCCAACGGCCTCACCTGGGGCATCCTCGTCGTGGCGGCCATCGTCACCTTCTGGTTCCTCGGCTTGCGGGGTGGGACGATCGAGGATCCACCCCTATGGGTCTTCTTCGGATCCGGTGCCATCGCCATATGCGCCATGATCCTCCCCGGCGTCTCCGGGTCCTTCATGCTGCTGATGATGGGCATGTATGCCCCGGTTCTGGGCGCCGTCAACGACCGGCGAGTGCTGGCCGTGTTGGTCTTCGCCCTGGGGTGTGTGATCGGTCTCGCTTCCTTCTCCACGCTCCTGAACCTCCTGCTCGACCGTTACCACGACCTCGTGATCGCGGCCATGGTCGGCCTCATGGTCGGCTCGCTGCGGGTGCTGTGGCCGTGGCCGGAGGGCACCAATGGGACCAGCCTGGCGCTACCGGCGGGTGAGATCTGGGGCCCGGTGCTCCTCGCCGCCGTCGGCGCAGCCGTCGTCCTTCTCATCACCCGCAAGGAGAAAGCGATCGCCGCCGACGTGGAGGCGGCCGGCGAAGCGGCCGGGACGGTGCCGTGACCGATCATCCGGAGCCTTCCCTCGACCCGCTTATGGCGGGCCGTCTCGAGCAGTACCAGGCACTGCTGGCCGAAGGGCTTCCAACCCGCTACGAGCGCACCCACCTCGCTGCCGACCTCCATGCGGAGCACGCCGGTCTCGAGCCGGGCACGGTCACCGACCAGGAGGTGTCTGTCGCCGGCCGAGTGATGCTGCGTCGCTCGTTCGGCAAGCTGCTCTTCTTCACGGTGCAGGACATGAGCGGCACCATCCAGCTCTTCGTCGACAAGGGCCAGGTCGGAGACGACGCCTTCTCCCGCGCCGAGATGATCGACATGGGCGACTGGGTCGGCGCCACGGGCGTGGTGATGACCACCAAGAAGGGCGAGCTGTCGGTGCGGCCCGGGGAGATCACGATCCTCCAGAAGTCGCTCCGCCCCCTTCCCGACAAGTGGCATGGCCTCACCGATGTCGAGGCCCGCTCTCGCCGCCGCTACCTGGACCTCATAGCCAACCCCGAGTCGCGCTGGGTGGCGCTCACCAGGTCGAAGATCGTCTCGGAGCTGCGCCGCCAGTTCGAGGCGCGGGGCTACGTGGAGGTCGAGACGCCGGTGCTCTTGTCACAGGCGACCGGGGCCAACGCCCGCCCGTTCCGCACCCACCACAACGCTCTCGACCAGGACATGTACCTGCGGATAGCCACCGAGCTGTATCTCAAGCGGCTCATCGTCGGGGGAATCGAGAAGGTCTTCGAGATCGGCCGCATATTCCGCAACGAGGGGATCGACGCCACCCACAACCCCGAGTTCACCATGCTGGAGTCCTACGAGGCCTTCGCTGACTTCGAAGACATCATGCGCCTCGTCGAAGAGGTGTTCTCGGCGGTGGCGGAGGCGACCCTCGGATCCACCCGGTTCACATACCAGGGGCGCACGGTCGACCTGACCCCTCCCTATCGGCGGGTGAAGCTGACAGACGTCGTCTCCGAGGTGGTCGGCGAGGAGGTGAACCTGGACCGCCCAGACCTGCGTGAGTTGGCGGCCCGTCACGGGATCGAACCACAGGACGACTGGGGACCGGGGAAGCTGGTGTTCGAGTTGTTCGAGGAGGTGGCCGAAGAACGGCTCTGGCAGCCGACATTCGTCACCCACTACCCGACCGAGGTCTCGCCGCTGGCGGCTCGCAACCGGGAGGACCCCCGGCTCACCGACCGCTTCGAGCTCTTCATCGCCGGCTCCGAGTACGCCAACGCCTTCACCGAGCTGAACGACCCGATCGACCAGCGGCGCCGCTTCGAAGCCCAGGCGGCCGCCCGGGCGGCCGGCGACGAGGAGGCGCATCCGATCGACGAGGACTTCATCATGGCGCTCGAATACGGCATGCCGCCCACCGGAGGCCTGGGGATCGGGGTCGACCGGCTGGTGATGCTCCTCACCGACCGGTCGCACATCCGGGAAGTGATCCTCTTCCCGACACTGCGCGCCGAGAACTGAGGGAGCTCAGAACTCCCGCACGGCGTCCACCCGGGCAACCAGGTAGTCGCCGAGGGAGGCGAGGATCTGGCGGGTGGGGGAGTCGGGCAGGACGCTGAGGGCGTCTCGGGCCACCCGGACTCGGCCCATGGCCGCCTGCAGCGTGCGATCCACGTACCCGCCTTCGCGTACCAGGCGCATCACCTCTTCGACGTTTTCGTCGGGATAGGGCCGGGGGCGGTCGAGGAGGTCGCGGATCCGGTCGCCGTCGGGCCCCTGGGCGGCTTCGAGCACCGCCCGCGTGAACGTGCCTTCGCGGATGTCGGAGCCTGCCGGCTTGCCGAGCGCTTCTTCGGTGGCGACCAGGTCCAGGGCGTCGTCGACGATCTGGAACACCATGCCCAGCTCCCACGACCAGGTGGAGAGGGCCTCCACTATCTGCGGTTCGGCATCGGCTGCCATCGCCCCGAGACGGGCCGAGGTGCGGATCAAGGACGCCGTCTTGCCGGCGATCACCCGCTCGTACGCCTCTACGGAGTGTCCGAGGCTGTCCTGTAGCTGCAGTTCCCGGGTCTGGCCTTCGACCAATTCGGCGTAGGTGGCGGCCAGGAGGCGCACGGATTCCTGCGAGAGGTGGGTGGCGGCGACCTCCGAAGCGCGGGCCATGAGGAAGTCCCCGGCGAGGATCGCCACCGTGTTGGACCAGTTGGCGTTCACCGACGGGGCGCCCCGGCGGGTATCGGCCTCGTCGATGACGTCGTCGTGGTAGAGGCTTCCCACGTGGATCAGCTCCACCGCCACACCGGCGTGGAGCCGCCGTTCGTCACGAGCGGGGCCGAACCGGGCGGAGAGCAGCGCAAGCAGCGGTCTGAACCGCTTTCCGCCAGCCAACAGAAGGTGCTGGGCGATCTTGGTGAGGTAGTCGTCCTCTGAGGTGACGGCCTCCAGGAGCATCGTCTCGGTGCGCTCGAGATCGTCCCAGACCGAATCGTCAGTGATCAGCTGGCGTAGGTCGTCCATGCTCGGACCATCGTATCCGCCTGGAAGGGGAGCGGGCACTTCGACCCAATTCCTGAATCAACCGCTCAGGGGAAGGTTTGCCCCTGCCGATTGGTTGAATGACAAGAGTGTCCGAGAGATGTGACCGACGACCCGCCGAGTGCCGTAGTGGTATGACACGGGGTGGGTACAATATGGTTCCGACCTCTGCCAGGGAGGCTTGATTTGTTCGAGAGATTCACCGACCGAGCCCGCCGGGTCGTTGTTTTGGCCCAGGAAGAGGCTCGATCGCTCAACCACAACTACATCGGCACCGAGCACATTCTTCTCGGGCTGCTGAACGAGGGGGAAGGCATCGCCGCCAAAGCTCTCGAATCGCTGGGGATCGGCCTCGACTCCGTGCGCGATGAGGTCGTCAAGATCATCGGCCCTGGCCAGCAGTCGCCGACGGGCCACATCCCCTTCACCCCCCGGGCGAAGAAGGTTCTGGAGCTGAGCCTCAGGGAAGCGCTCCAGCTCGGCCACAACTACATCGGCACCGAACACATCCTGCTCGGTCTGATCCGCGAAGGTGAGGGCGTCGCCGCCCAGGTGCTCCAGCAGCTCGGGGCGGAGCTGCAGAAGGTGCGCCAGTCCGTCATCCAGCTGCTCTCCGGCCCTGGCACTTCCGAAGACCAGCCCTCCTCCTCGGCCGGCTCGCCGGCCGGTGCGGGAGGACGGGAGTCCACGTCCAGCGGTTCCACGGTGCTGGACCAGTTCGGGCGCAACCTGACCCAGATGGCCCGCGAAGGCAAGCTCGATCCGGTCATCGGCCGGACCAAGGAGATCGAGCGGGTCATGCAGGTGCTGTCGCGGCGCACCAAGAACAACCCGGTGCTGATCGGCGAGCCCGGCGTCGGCAAGACCGCCATCGTCGAAGGCCTCGCCCAGAAGATCGTCGCCAACGAGGTGCCCGAGACGCTCCAGGGCAAGCAGCTCTACACGCTCGACCTCGGGGCGCTGGTCGCCGGTTCCCGCTATCGCGGTGATTTCGAGGAGCGCCTCAAGAAGGTGCTGAAGGAGATCGGCACCCGCGGTGACATCATCCTGTTCATCGACGAGATCCACACACTGGTCGGCGCCGGCGCCGCCGAGGGTGCGATCGATGCCGCCTCGATCCTGAAGCCGATGCTCGCCCGCGGGGAGCTGCAGACGGTGGGTGCCACCACGCTCGAGGAGTACCGCAAGTACCTCGAGAAGGACTCGGCATTGGAGCGCCGGTTCCAGCCGATCCAGGTGGGTGAGCCGTCGGTGTCCGACACCGTCAAGATCCTGATGGGCCTGAAGGATCGCTACGAAGAGCACCACTCGGTGCGCTTCACCGAGAAGGCGATCGTCTCGGCCGCCAACCTCGCCGACCGCTACATCTCGGACCGGTACCTGCCCGACAAGGCGATCGACCTGATCGACGAAGCCGGTTCGCGGATGCGGATCTACCGGACCGCCAACAATCCGCAGATCGGCGAGATCGACCGCAAGCTCGCCGACGTCCGGCGGAAGAAGGCCGACGCCATCGCCGCCGAGCAGTTCGAGCGGGCCGCCCAGCTCCGCGACGAGGAGCGGCTGCTTCTCAACGATCGGGCCACGGCCGAGCAGGCGCTGGCCGCCGGTGGCGAGAAATCCGAGTGGGTGATCGACGAAGAGGAGATCGCCGAAGTCCTCGCCCAGTGGACCGGCATCCCGGTGCATCGTCTCACCGAGGAGGAGTCGGCCCGGCTCCTCAACATGGAAGAGGAGCTGCACAAGCGGATCATCGGCCAGCACGACGCCATCGCCGCTGTTTCCCGGGCGATCCGCCGTACCCGTGCCGGGCTGAAGGACCCGCGGCGTCCCGCCGGCTCGTTCATCTTCCTGGGGCCCTCGGGCGTCGGGAAGACGGAGACGGCCAAGGCCCTGGCCAACTTCCTCTTCGGCCACGACGACGCGCTGATCCAGCTCGACATGTCGGAGTACATGGAGAAGCACACGGTCAGCCGTCTGGTCGGGTCGCCTCCGGGCTACGTCGGCTACGACGAGGGCGGCCAGCTGACGGAAGCGGTGCGGCGCAAGCCATTCTCGGTGGTGCTGTTCGACGAGATCGAGAAGGCCCACCCGGACGTGTTCAACACCCTGCTCCAGATCCTGGAGGAAGGTCGGCTAACCGACGCTCAGGGCCGCTCAGTGGACTTCAAGAACACGGTCATCATCATGACCTCCAACCTGGGCACTCGGGACCTCCGCAAGAAGTCCGTCGGTTTCCAGGTCGGAGACGAGACGGTGAACTACGAGAAGATGAAGGAGAAGGTGACGGATGAGCTGAAGAAGCACTTCCGTCCCGAGTTCCTCAACCGTCTCGACGAGGTCATCGTCTTCCACGAGCTGGGCATGGACGAGATCAAGCAGATCGTGGACCTGCTCCTCAACCGGGTCCGCGAGCAGCTCGCCACGCAGCAGCTCGACCTGGTGCTGACCGACGACGCCAAGGAGTTCCTGGGCACCCGGGGTTACGAGCCCGAGCTGGGGGCGAGACCGCTGCGGCGGGCGATCCAGCGGTACCTGGAGGACCCGCTCTCCGAGAGAGTGCTGCTCGGTGATTTCCCGCCCAACAGCACGATCCTCGTCGGTGTCGACCACGAGGCCGGCGAACTGACCTTCGAGTCGTTCCCGGCTCAGGGGTCTGCTCCGGTCGAGATGGTGGGCCAAGAAGGCACCTGAGCCCGAGCCTCGTCAGAGGAGTCGAAGGGGCCGCGCCCGGAGGGCGTGGCCCCTTCTGGTTCTCTTGGACTAGTCCCTTCGGTGTCACTCAAGCAAGCCTCTTCTCACGCCGATGATGCACCTGCATAATCAGCCAGGGAGTCCGGGTCGTGTCTATGTCCAAACTCGTGGGGGTTTTGGTCTTGTGCTTGGCGGTGGCCCTGCCGGTGCACGCGGCGGTGGGTGACCCGTCCTACGGTCCCGTTTCCGACGAAGCGCTCGTCGACGATCTCATACGGGATGGCTATCGGAACGGCAGGATGGCGAGCACCCGCCTGCTGGAGGTCGAGGGGTGCCTGCTCGAGCGCGACGCCGCCTACACCCTTTCCCTGCTGCTCGAGGAAGCGCGCGAGGACGGAATCACCCTTGTCGCCCACGAGTGCTACAGGAGCCTGGACGCCCAGCAGGCGGCTTACGAGCGGCGGTGCCCGGTCGTCGAGGAGGAGATCAAGAAGATCGATCCGGTGACTGGCGAAGAGACTGTCGTGAAGGTCAAAAAGGGCCGCTCCTGCTCCGGCCCGCCCATCGCCCGTCCGGGCCGTTCCAATCACGGATGGGGCCGAGCCATCGACTTCGGCAACGGTCGCCGCGTCCTCTCTTGCGGTGACGCCGCGTTCGCATGGCTCCAAGAGAACGCCTCCCGCTTCGGTTGGGTCCATCCGTCCTGGGCGCGCTGCGGTCGCTCCACCCAGGAGCCGTGGCATTGGGAGTGGGGCGGGCTCACCGAGGACCTGCCTTTGCTCACGCCGACCGTTTCCGAGCAGGGACGTCCCAACGCTCTGATCCGGTAGCCGGAGCGCTCTTCCGGCTACGGTTCCGAGGATGGAGGCCGCATCATGAGCCTGCTCGATTCGATGCGTTCCCTGGCCGAGCGCACCCCCGCCGACCGCAACCGATCCGTCGACGCTCTGCGGGCGTTCTCGATCCTCGTCGTGGTCTTCGGTCACTGGTCGATGGCCGCTGTGGAAGTGCAGGACGGGGAGCTCGTCACCGGTCACCTCCTCGAGATGGCCACCTGGACGCATCCGGTGACCTGGCTGCTCCAGGTGATGCCGATCTTCTTCGTCGTCGGCGGCTACGCCAACGGTGTGTCGTGGCGCTCGTCCCGCCGCAAGGGTGAAACCTACGGAGGGTGGCTGCGGAGCCGGATCCGGCGCTTGATCATCCCGGTGCTGCCGCTCCTGATCGTGTGGACGATCGGAGGCTGGGTCGGTCTGCGCCTCGGTCTCGATTGGCGAATGCTCCAGACCGCATCTCAGGTCGCCCTCGTCCCGACCTGGTTCCTGGCGGCCTATGTAGTGATCGTCACGCTGGCGCCGGTCGGGCTGTGGCTGTGGGAGCGCTTCGGCTGGTGGTCGATCGCAGCCGGCGTCCTCCTGGCCGGGGTGGCGGATCTCCTCTCGCTCGGCTTCGGCCTCGTTCCCGTCGGCTTCCTGAACTACGTCTTCGTCTGGGGGACGGTCCACCAGCTCGGATACGCCTGGCTGGACGGGCAGCTGGGTGGAGTGGGCAAGCGCCTCCTGCTGGCGGCGATCGGGCTCGTCGCCACGATCGTTCTCGTCACCGCCGGCCCTTACCCCGTGGCGATGGTGGGCCTCGACACAGCCGAAGTGTCGAATTCCTACCCACCCCGGGTCACATTGGCCTTCCTCGGCCTGTTCCAGGCAGGCCTGGTGCTTTCCCTCGAGCAGCCTCTGCGCCGCTGGCTCGACCGACCCCGGGCGTGGTTCGGCGTGGTGGCGATCAACGCCCAGATCATGACCCTCTACCTGTGGCACTTGACGGCGATGGTGATCGTCATCGGGCTTTCGCTCGTCACTGGCGGAATCGGCCTCCGTATCGAGCCGCTTTCGGCGGCGTGGTGGTGGTCACGCCCCCTGTGGTTCCTGATCGTGGGGATCGTGACCCTCGGGTTGGTCGCCCTCATGGGTCGATTCGAACGCCCCGCGGCCGACACCCGGCCGGCGCCGGCGGCCTGGCGGCCGGTGCTGGCCGTCATCGGGGTGTGCGCCGGGCTGGGCCTGCTGGCGGCGATCGGCATAGCCGATCCCGACGGTCTCAACGGGTTCATCCTCACCTTGCCGATCATCGGCGTGGTCGTCGGCGGCCTCCTCCGCCCCCCGGCGGCTCTCGCCGGTCGCCGAGCCTGAGGACGGCTCCCGTCTCCGGCCCGTAGAGTCGGGCGGAAGGCGGAAGTGGACGATGGCGACTTCGGACCGGACAGGTGGAGCTCTCTGGAACTGGCCGAACGATTCGGCGTTGGTCCATGCACCATGGGTACACACGATCATGCGGCCATGCTCGTCGACGACAGCACGCACGAACGCGCCGCTTTCGACGAGGTGGCGGCGGGTACCGAAGCGGTGAGGGCCTTGCTCGAAGAAGGGCGCCTCGACGAGCTCGAGTCGGGCCACATCCCCCAGCGCACCCACCCCGCAGAGTACGCCGAGGTGGTGGCGTCGTTCTTCGATGACGTGCTCGCTCGAGGAACCTGACGGTCAGGCGAGCTTGCACAGGGCGGCGCACGGGCAGTTGACTCTTCCCGATGGCCACCACTCTCGACCGCCCTCCGGTGCTCACGGTGCTCCTGGTCGTGGCGAGCAGCTACGTCGCGGCCCAGGTGCTCTCCGATGTGGCGTCGCTCCGGATCGTCGAACTCGCCGGCTTCGCCGTCGACGCCGGCACCCTCGTCTACCCGTTCACGTTCACGCTGCGAGACCTGGTCCACAAGGTTGCGGGGAAGACCGCTGCCCGGGTGCTGATCGTCACCGCTGCCGTGATCAACATCGGCATGGCGCTGCTTTTCCTCGCAACCTCGCGGCTGCCCGCCGCCGACACCGCTCCCCAGACAGTCCACTTCGGGGACGTGCTGGCCCCGGTGTGGGGCATCGTCGTCGCTTCGATTCTCGCCGAGGTCGTCTCCGAGCTCATCGACACAGAGGTGTACTCGGCCTGGGTGCGTCGTTTCGGCGACCGCCATCTGTGGGGTCGGGTGCTCTCCTCCAACGCCGTGGCGGTTCCAATCGACTCGGCGATCTTCGTCGGGGTGGCCGTTCTGGCCGGTGTGTTCCCCACGGAGTTGGCCTGGTCGATCTTCTGGGTGAACGTCGTGGTGAAGGGACTTGTGGCCCTTGCGTCGATCCCGCTGATCTATAGCGTCCGTGGTGTGCCGTCCATCTCGCCCGGTCAGGCTGTGTGATCACTACCATGCCTGGCGGCGGGAGGAGGCATGCTCCACCGCCATGACCCCCAAACGGAGGATGACAACGTGAGAAAGTACACGCGGTTAGTCGCGTTACTCGTGGCGTTGGCCCTGGTACTCGCCGCCTGTGGTGGTGATGAGCCGGCCCAGGAAACGACCGCTGCTCCTGACACCACTCAGGCCACGACTCCTGAGACCACGGAAGCGACGCCCGAGACCACCGAAGGTACGACGCCGGACACTACGGCGACGACGGAGGGTCCCACCGCCGACGTGACGCCGATCCGCGCCTGCCAGGTGACCGACACCGGCGGTATCGACGACCGGTCCTTCAACCAGACCGCCTGGAAGGGTGTGCAGGATGCCATCGCCGACGGCTATGCCACCGAAGACTCCGACTATCTCGAGTCGACGTCGGCGACCGACTACGAGACCAACATCAACTCTTGGATCCAGGAGGGATGTGACCTGATCATCACGGTCGGCTTCCTGCTCGGCGATGCCACTGCGGCGGCCGCCCAGGCCAACCCGGACCAGTACTTCGAGATCCTCGACTTCGCCTGGCCGGCGGAGAGCGACGACGAGAACGCGGTGCTCGAGTCTGACCTGCCCAACGTCGTTGGAGCGGTGTTCAACACCGTCGACGCCGCCTTCCTGGCCGGCTACCTGGCCGCCGGAGTCAGCGAAACCGGCGTGATCGCCACCTATGGCGGCATCCAGCTTCCCGGCGCGGTCACCGACTTCATGGACGGCTTCGTCTACGGCGCCCGCTACTACAACGAGCAGAACGGCACCGACGTCCAGGTGCTGGGCTGGAACCCCGAGGAGCAGACGGGCACCTTCACCGGCGATTTCGAGAACCTCGACAACGGCCGCAACGTGAGCCAGGCCTTCGTCGACGACGGCGCCGACGTGATCCTGCCCGTAGCCGGCCCGGTGGGTGAGGGCACCGCCGCCCTCGCCGCGGAGCTGGGCAACCTGTGGGTGGTCGGTGTGGACGCCGACTGGACCCAGACCATGCCCCAGTACGAAGACGTCATCCTCACGTCCGTGCTGAAGGGTCTGGACGTGGCCGCCTACTCGGTGATCAAGGACGTTGCCGAAGGCAACTTCCAGGGTGGCACCCGGGTGTTCACCATCGCCGAAGACGGCGTGGGCCTCGGCACCATCGCCCCGAGCGTCGACCAGGCGCTGGTGGACCAGGTCGAGCAGCTGCGCCAGCAGCTGGCCGACGGCTCCCTCAACGCCCGCGACATGGCCCAGAACTGATCTGGCCTTCGTCGGGAAACACAAACGGGCCCCGCGATAGCGGGGCCCGTCTTGTTGCTCTCGGATACGCGCCTTTCCCACGTGGCGGGCCCGGTGGGCGGTAGCGTGCGGGGATCCAGAACGGGAGGCGAAAGATGGGCGATACCCCTAGCCGCCGTCTCGCGGTCCGGCGAGCCCCGGCGGTCTTCTTCTTCGTCGTGGCGGTGACCCTCCTTCCGGTGATGGTCGTCGCCGCCGATCGATTCACTGACGTTCCCTCGTCGAACGTCCACCACGACGACATCACGTGGCTGGCGGACGCCGGTGTCACGGTGGGATGCAACCCGCCGACCAACGACCGGTTCTGTCCCGAACAGCCTGTTCTGCGCCAGCAGATGGCGTCCTTCCTCCGCAGGTTGGCGGAGAACCGGGTCGTGGATGCCGCCACCGCGGTCGAAGCCCAGCATGCGGTCACGGCCGATCGCGTCCCCGGGCAACTCGTCTCGATCTCCACATTGAATGTCGATTGCGCGGCGGCGATCGACATCGACCCGACCTACCGAAAGGTGGTCGACGTGGGGCAATTCCAGGTCCTCGGGAGCGGCTCCACGATCGTGGCGACATTCAACGGTCGGGTGCACGTCCGTGAGTTCACCGCCGGGACCGGAGCGCTCTTCGAGTTGCGGATCGACGACCAGGCGCCGTCCACGGGGCGTGCCCGGGTGAGGGTCCGAAGCGCGGAGGCCGGGGCCAACGGTGTGCAGGCATCGATGACCGGCGTGTTCGATGGACTCGCAGAGGGAACTCACACCGTCAGCATCTGGGCGCGGACCTCGGTCGGGGGAGCGGGCATGGACGCCATGGTGGACCCCGGCTGCTGGAGCAGCGATCAGATCGTCATCCAGGAGTTCGCCGGCAACTGACCGCCGCCTGTGTTGATTCCCCTCGCTTCGCTCGGGCGGGGGGACGACCCCCCGAACCCCCTCGCCCGTCGGCGTACTGGTGCGATGCGCGGGTCGCGCCTGTCAGAGCACTGAGACCGTGGGCAGATCGCGTCGCCTTCCGCCTTCCGACTTCCGCCTTCCGACTTCCGCCTTCCGACTTCCGACTCCCGACTTCTGACCAAAGACCCTTGAGTGGTGGCGCACTTTCGACGAGGTTATGCTCCGAGCGCCATGTCCGGAGGCTTCCGCTGAGACTCGAACTGAGGGGAATCACCAAACGTTTCCCCGGGGTGGTCGCCAACGACTCCGTCGATCTGACCGTCGAGTCCGGCGAGATACTGGGGCTGTTGGGCGAAAACGGGGCCGGCAAGACGACCCTGATGAACATCCTCTACGGGTTGTATTCGGCCGACGAAGGCCAGGTCCTCATCGACGGGCAGCAAGTCGACTTCGAGGGACCCGGTGACGCCATCGCCGCGGGGATCGGCATGGTGCATCAGCACTTCATGCTCGTGCCCGTATTCACGGTCACCGAAAACGTGGTGCTGGGCAACGAGCCCGCCGACGCCCTGGGTCGTATCGACATGCAGGAGGCTCGCCGCGAGGTTGCGGAGATCTCGTCCCGCTACGGCCTCGCTGTCGATCCGGACGCCATCATCGAGGACCTGCCGGTCGGGCTGCAGCAGCGGGTCGAGATCATCAAGGTGCTCTTCCGGGAGGCGGAGATCATCGTCTTCGACGAGCCCACCTCCGTCCTCACGCCTCAGGAAGTGGACGAGTTCTTCGAGATCGTTCGGGGGCTGAAGGCCGCCGGCAAAGGCATCGTCTTCATCACTCACAAGCTCGGTGAGATGCTCGAGATCGCCGACCGCATCTCGGTGCTCCGCCGAGGGAAGATCGTCGGCGAGGCGAAGCCGGACGAGGTCACGCCCGAGCAGTTGGCCGAGATGATGGTGGGCCGCCCCGTCGAGCTCGTGGTCGAGAAGGCTCCTGCCCAGCCCGGCGACCCCGTCCTCGAGGTGACCGACCTCGTCGTCACCGACGCCCGCAACCACCGCGCCGTCGACGGGGTGTCCTTCGCAGTCCATTCGGGCGAGATCGTCGGAATCGCCGGAGTCCAGGGAAACGGCCAAACCGAGCTGGTCGAAGCCATCACCGGCCTCGCCATCCCCCTCGCCGGTCACATCAAGTTGAACGGCAGGGAGATAACCCGGGCCACCCCCCGGGAGAGGCATCGTCTCGGCATGTCCCATGTCCCCGAAGACCGCCAGCGCGACGGCCTGGTCCTCGACTTCGACCTCACCGAGAACCTGGTGCTCGATGCGTACTACGCCAAGCCGTACAGCCGGGGCATCGTGATGGACTGGGACGCCGCCCGCGACCACGCCGAGGAGCTCGTTCGTCAATACGACGTCCGCACGCCATCGGTCGATGTCTTGGCCTCGCACCTGTCGGGAGGGAACCAGCAGAAGCTCATCGTGGCCCGTGAGTTCGCCCGCGACACCGCCCTCATCGTCGCCTCGCAGCCGACCCGGGGCGTGGACGTGGGGTCGATCGAATACATCCACAAGCGGATCGTGGAAGAACGCGACGAGGGGTCGGCGGTGCTCATCGTCTCTTCCGAACTCGACGAGATCCTCGCCCTCTCCGACCGGATCCTCGTCATGTACCGGGGGAAGATCGTCGCCGAGACCACCCCGGCCGAGACGACACCTGCCGAACTCGGCCTGTACATGGCAGGACAGGTGGCATGAGCCAAGAAGAGCAACTCACGACCACTGAGGAAGGCGATATCGCCGGACGCGGCCCCCGTCCTCGTGGGCCGCTCATGGAACGGATAGCCCCGTCCCAGATCGACTGGCGGTCCGTGGTCCTCGTTCCTCTCCTCGCCGTCTTCTCGGCCCTGGTGATCGGCGCCCTGATCATCGTCCTCACAGAAGGCCCTGGAGATGTGATCCCTGCCTACGTCGCGCTCTTCCGCGGCGCCTTCGTCGGCGTGTCGGCGATCTCGGAGACGCTCACCGCGGCGACTCCTCTGATCATCGCCGGCCTGTCGGTGGCGCTCGGCTTCCGGGCCGGGCTCTTCAACATCGGCGTGGAAGGTCAGATGACCATCGGTGGCATGACCGCCGTCATGGTGGGATTCATGCTCACGGGACTTCCGATCTTCATCCACCTGCCTCTGGCGATCCTGGCCGGCTTCGTCGGCGGGGC
Organism: Acidimicrobiia bacterium; assembly: GCA_036380875.1. Lineage (GTDB taxonomy): Bacteria > Actinomycetota > Acidimicrobiia > Spongiisociales > ZC4RG35 > ZC4RG17. Next base: position 9,644 of record DASVDX010000057.1, on the reverse strand, counting down.
GATCTGGGGCGGCATCCCCGGCTGGCTACGTGCTCAGACCGGTGCCCATGAGGTGATCACGACGATCATGCTCAACTTCATCGCCTATCGGTTCGTCGACTATCTGCTCAAGCAGCCGGCGATCATCCGCGAGGGACGCTTCGACCCGATCAGCCGGGACGTCCTTCCCTCCGCTCGCCTCCCTCAGCTGCTGGACTGGATCAACCCTTCGCTTCGACTCCACGGAGGCTTCATCCTCGCCCTCCTGTTGGCGTGGGCGATCTGGTGGTTGCTCTTCCGGTCCACGGTGGGATTCGAGTTCCGTGCCGTAGGTTCCAACCCCAACGCTGCGGCCTACGCCGGGATGAGCGTGACCCTCACCACGGTGCTGGTCATGGCCATCTCCGGCGGCCTCGGTGGCCTCGCCGGGGCCAACCAGACGCTCGGCGTCCTCTACAGCGTGTCGCCGGGCTTCACGTCCGGGATCGGCTTCGACGCCATCGCCCTCGCCTTGCTCGGCAAGTCACACCCGGGTGGAGTGGTGCTCGCCGGGTTGCTGTTCGGCGCCCTGCGCGCCGGCGGGCAGGTGATGCAGGTGCGAAGCGGAGTCGGCATCGACCTGATCGTGGTGGTGCAGGCCCTCGTCATCGTCTTCATCGCCGCTCCGGCGCTCGTCAGGGCCATCTTCCGGGTCCGGGCCGGTGAAGGCGCCGGTCAACTGACCAGAGGGTGGTCGGCATGACGACTGTCGAAACCACAGCCGACCTGGTGCGGGTGCCGGCAGAGGTCAAGCGGGAACGCATCCTCGGCGTCGTCTATCTCCTCCTCGCCGCCATCGTCGCTTTCTTCTTCGCCATGGGGTCCGAGGGGGACGCCACGTTCCGGCTGGGGGAGGCCGGCCAGGACATCGATCTGACCTTCTCAGCCGCCGGGTTCGCCTGGGTGACGGCGGCGATATTCGCCTTCCTCGCGGTGATCCACCTGACACGCGGCATCGGCAAGAAGTCGAACCTCGTCCTGTCCATCGCCCTGGTCCTGTTCGCATTCGCTTTCCTGGCGTGGGCCGCGGCGGGATCGTCGTTCAGCCTCTTGGGCATGCTCCGCACGACCGTTGCGGCCTCCACCCCGATCGCCTTCGGGGCCCTGTCCGGCGTTTTGTGCGAGCGGGTCGCCGTGATCAACATCGGCATCGAGGGCATGCTCCTCACCGGGGCATTCATGTCGGCGGTCGTGGGCACGGTCACCAACCCCTGGGTCGGCCTTCTCGCCGCCACTCTCTCCGGAGGGGTCCTCGCCCTCGGTCTCGCCGTCTTGGCGATTCGCTACCGCGTCGACCAGATCATCGCCGGGGTCGTGATCAACATCTTCGCCCTCGGCCTGACCTCGTTCCTCAGTTCGCAGATCCTGGTGGAGAACCCGGACCGGTTCAATCGCCCCGGGGTCCTCCAGGCGATCCGGATCCCGCTCCTGGCCGACATCCCCGTCATCGGGCCGATCCTCTTCAACCAGAACATCTTCGTGTACGCCCTGTGGATCAGCGTCGCCCTGACCACCTACGGCCTGTTCCGCACCCGCTGGGGCCTCCGAGCCCGGGCGGTGGGCGAACATCCCAAAGCGGCCGACACGCTCGGCATCGACGTCTACCGGATGCGGTACCTCAACGTCCTTCTCGGTGGGTTGATCGCAGGCTTCGGCGGCGCCTACTTCACCCTCGGGTCGGTGGGCGCCTTCAACGAGAACATGACCGCCGGACGCGGCTTCATCGGACTGGCGGCGATGATCTTCGGACGGTGGCACCCGGTCGGGGCCCTGGCTGCGGCCCTCGTCTTCGGGTTCGCCGACTCCCTCCAGGTCCGCCTCGGCATCCTCGACGTCGGGATCCCGTCCGACTTCCTGCTGATGGCGCCGTACCTCGTGACGATCATCGTCGTCGCCGGAGTGGTGGGCCGGGCCCGACCGCCCGCCGCCGACGGCCAACCATATGTCAAGGAGTGAAGCAGAGCTTCACCCCTCGACGTTCTGAGTGGTAGGTCGCGGGTGGTAGGTGAGGGATGCACTCACCGCCTACCACCTAGTACCCGATCAACCCTCGCCGGTCGTCGTGGTCTCTTCGCCAACCGTGGTGCCGGTTGTGTCCGTGGTGTCGCCGGGTGCGGTGGTCCCGGTCGTGCCCGTCGTCGCCGGCCGACCGATCACCTCGATCTCGTCGATGGCCAACTCGGTGAAGATCTGACCGTCGACCACCTCGGCCGGCCAGGCCGTGTTGACGGTGATCGTCACCTGGTGGGTCGAGAGCGAGCTGAAGTCGATCTGCTGCGTGCCGGGGATGTTCTGGAGCTCGATCTGGGCGTCGGCGAGGCTGTCGTCCGACGAGATCGTCACCGACCGCGCCCGGAAGTTCCGCCGGAAACGTGTGTCGTCGTTGGAGATGTTCCTCCAGTTGATCCGGTTGATCGCCACGGCCGATCGGAACTCGATGGTGATCGTCAGCGTCTCTCCCCGACTCTCCAAATCGGCCCAGTTGACCTGGTACAGGGCATCCGAACCGGAGATCAGGTTCTCGCAGATGAACGAGCCGAGACCGGGATCCGAGCACTCGACGTCCAGCGGATCCAACACGTCGGGCTCCACGATCTGGAGCGTCGTGCTCGTCGTGTCACTGGCTGCAAGGCTCGTCTGGGGCGTTTCGTCGTCGCCGCTGAACAACTGGAAGAGGAGGGCGATGATGATCACGCCCAGGAGGAGACCGCCGATGGCGATGACGGCCCTCACGCCGGCGGTCGCCTGTACGGCGGGCCGGGGAGCGGCAGGTAGCGGGCCCTGCGACAGTCGGGCGCCACACTCCTCGCAGTGGCGGTTGGTGGGCGCGTTCTGGGCGCCACACGAAGGGCAGATGACGGGCTCCCGGTACGACGGCGGTGGCGGTGAGCCGAGATCGAACCGTTCGTAGTCGTCCTCGTAACCCGGATCGTCCTCGTAACCGATGTAGGCGCCGCAGGTGGGACAGAACTGCTCGTCGCCCGTCACGGTGGCCCCGCAATTGGGGCACACGTGTCTTGCCACGGTACTCCTTCCGAAACTCCGCGGAGGAACGGACCAGTGAAGTGACTGCCGCTCCGCCGGGTATTCTGCCACGTCGTGGGGCAATCCCAGATCATCACCGCCGAACCGTGGAGTGTCGGGTCGGTCATCGCAGGGTTGTTGCTCCTCGTGGCCGTGGTGGCCGCCATCGTCTGGGCGGTCCTCAGATACGGGGGGCGGGGGAGTTGAGACGGCCCTAGAGGGGGTTCTGTCACACCTCCTGCCTACGATCGACCCACATGGCGTTCGTCTGCGAGAACTGCGGCAACCGGTCGGCGAAATGGATGGGCTTTTGCCCACAATGCCTCATCCAGGAGCCATTGGTCGAAGAGGCACCCGCCCCATCCCAGCGCACTGCCCGCAAGGTGCCGGCGGCGAAGGCCGTTCCGCTCCACGAAGTCCGTACCGACGAGGGTTCGCGCACGGCGATCGGCATCGGCGAGCTCGACCGGGTGCTGGGAGGCGGCCTGGTCAGCGGATCGGTGGCGCTTCTCGGCGGAGAGCCAGGAGTCGGCAAGTCCACCCTTCTCCTCCAGGCCGCCGGTGAGCTCGGGCGGCAAGGCCGGCGGGTGCTGGTCGTGTCTGCGGAGGAGTCGGCTCAGCAGGTGGCGATGCGTGCCGATCGGCTCGGCATCGAGGGCGGTGGTGTGGTTTTGGTCGCCGACGACGACGTCGACCGGGTCCTGGCGACGGCCGACGACGATCCGCCCGACCTGATGATCGTCGACTCGATCCAGACGGTTCTCACCCAGGATGCATCCGGATCGCCGGGAGGGGTCACCCAGATACGTGAGAGCGCCGCCCGCATGATTCGGTTCGCCAAGGACCGGGGCGTTGCCACCTTCCTGGTCGGCCACGTCACCAAAGACGGTGGGATCGCCGGCCCCAAGCTGCTCGAGCACATGGTCGACGTGGTCCTGTATCTGGAAGGAGACCCCGACCGCGGCTTGCGGGCTCTGCGCTGCCTCAAGAACCGGTTCGGCGCCACCCACGTGGTCGGTGTGTTCGAGATGACCGCCGACGGTCTCGTCGAAGTGGCCGACCCGTCCAAGGCGTTCCTCTCGGATTGGGAGTCGAACGTTCCCGGAACCATCGCTTTCCCGGCGGTGGAGGGAAGGCGGTCCGTCCTCGTCGAGATCCAGGCGCTCACCAATCCCACCCAGAACCCTCAGCCGCGCCGGTCGGTGCGCGGCGTGGAGGTGGCCCGGGTCCACCAGATCCTCGCCGTCCTGGCTCGCCACGGCGGTGTCTCGGCCGCCTCCCACGACGTCTACGTCAACGTGGTCGGTGGTTGGAAGGTGACCGAGCCGGGCTGTGACCTGCCGATCGCCCTCGCCATCGCCTCTTCGGTCCTCGACCGACCGCTCGGCCCTGTCGCGGCGTGGGGTGAGGTCGGGCTGGCAGGTGAAGTGCGCCAGGTTCCCTACGACTCGCGGCGCCGGGAAGAGGCGGAGCGGGTCGGTTTGCAGCGGATCATCGCCCCCAACGGTCGGGGCCACTTGCGGCTGCGCGGCGCTCTCATCGATGCCCGCCTCCTCGGCGGTCTACATCCCGTCTGACCTGATAGCCTGCGGATCGTGGCTGAGGCGCCTTCGATCTACGAGATTCTCGAGCGGCTCGCACCTGGAACGCCGATGCGGCAGGCATTGGAGCGGGTCATCCAGGGCAACAAAGGAGCGCTCATCGTTCTCGGATGGAGCCCGGAGGTAGAGGAGGCGAGCTCCGGAGGGTTCAAGCTCGACGGGGCCCTGTTCACCCCGGCCCGACTCGCCGAGCTGGCGAAGATGGACGGCGGGATCATCCTCGACGACGACCTCAACCGAATCCTCTACGCCAACGTCCACTTCGTGCCCGACGGGACGATCCCCACCGACGAGACCGGAGCCCGTCACCGCACCGCCGACCGTATGGCGATCCAGACCAAGAAGCCGGTCGTTGCCGTCAGCGAGGGACGCAAGGTGGTCACCCTCTACTACGACGGCCAGAAGGTCCAGCTGGACCGGCCCACGGAGGTGGCCGCCCGGGTCAACCAGGAGCTGCAGACCCTGGACCGATTGCGGCGGCGCCTCGACGACGCCGAGAACAGGCTGACGATGCTCGAGGTCACCGGCTTGGCGACATATCGGCCCGTGATCACGCTGCTGCAACGAACCGAACTCGTGCGGCGGGTAGGCGTGTCGATCGAACAAGAAGCGGTCAGCCTGGGCGACGAGGGAGGCCTCATGTGGGTGCAGCTCGCCGACATGGTGCGGGGAGTGGAGCACATCCGCGAGGTCACCTTGATGGACTACATCAAACCCCGGCGAGAGTCAGCGGTCGAAAAGGCGATCAGCGCCCTCGAACAGCTCAACGGTTCCGATCTCGACGATCCGTCGAAGGTGGGGCGGGCCCTCGGGATCGACGAACTCGACGACACTGCCAACCCCCGCGGCTATCGCCTGCTGTCGAAAGTCGGGCGCCTCCCGGACCACGTCAGGGAGGAGCTCGTCAGCCATTTCCGGAGCTTCCACGACCTCCTCCACGCCTCCGTCTCCCAGCTGGAGGAGGTCGAAGGGATCGGCTCGGCTCGTGCCCACCAGTTGCGTACGTTCTTCGATCGGGTCCTCGCCGCCGCGGAGTCCTGGGACCCGGATCTCGATTGACCGGTCGAGCCGGTTAGACTCCGACAGCCCGAGAATCCCTCCGAAAGACCTCTCAGTTCTCCATGGCTGCCAAGAAATCGAAGTTCTCCGTAGGTGACAAGGTCGTCCATCCCCAGCACGGGGCCGCCACCATCACCAAGAAGGTCAAGCAGGAGTTCAACGGCGAGAAGCGCGACTACTACGTGCTCGACATCGCCACCGAACAGCTGACGGTGATGGTGCCTATCGACTCCATGGAGGATCTGATCCGGCCCGTCATATCGAAGACGGCGGCCCGCAACGTCCTCAAGTCGCTCCGGGAGGAGCCCGAAGAAGCCGGCTCCAACTGGAGCCGCTGGTACAAGGTCCTCAACGAAAAGATGACCTCGGGCGACATCTTCCAGGTGGCGGAGGTGGTCCGCGACCTGACCTACGCCCAGCAGACGAAGGGCATCAGCCCCGCCCTCAAGCGGATGCTGTCCAAGGCGCGCATGACCCTCATCTCCGAGCTGGCGTTCTCCCTCCAGATCGACGAGGAGGAGGCGGCCAAGCGCCTCGACCGGGCGCTGCCGGTCGTCGAACCCGCCGGGGACTGAGCTCCGTCCCGTGTACCTCGGCAGCGACGTCCGGGTCGGTTGGGGATACGACGCTCACCGGTTCGCCCCGACACCACCCCTCCGTCTCGCCGGGGTCGTCGTCGACGAAACCCGAGGGGTCCATGCCACGTCCGACGGCGACCTGATCGCCCACGCGGTGGTCGACGCCGTGCTGGGCGCCGCCGGCCTGGGCGATATCGGCGACCATTTCCCCTCCGACGATCCGCGCTGGGAGGGTGCCGACTCGATGCAGATGGTGCGCCACGCCGCCATGGCCGCCCACGAGGCGGGCTGGTACGTCGCTAGCTGCGACGTCACGGTCGTGGCCGAGAGTGTCCGCATCGCCCCACATCGGAAGGCGATGGTCGTCAACCTGGCCGACCGGCTGGGCGTGACCGAGATCGAGGCGGTGTCCGTGAAGGCGACCAGCACCGACGGCCTCGGCTTCGTCGGCCGGGAGGAAGGCATCGCCGCCGTCGCCGTGGCGGTGCTCCGTTCTATCGATTGACGGAGGGGCCGTACAATCACCTCCATGATCCGGCTCTACAGCACGCTCGGGCGCGCCCTCGTCGATCTTGAACCTCGCGATGAGGGGAAGATCGGCTTCTACGTCTGCGGCCCGACCGTGCAGAGCCCGCCTCACATCGGCCACGGGCGGTCGGCCGTGGCGTTCGATGTGATCCGCCGCTATTTGATGTGGCGGGGCTACGAGGTGACTTTCGTCCGCAACGTCACCGACATCGAGGACAAGATCATCGAGAAGGCCGCCGAGGCAGGAGAGGATGTCCCCACCTACGCCCGGAAGATGGAGCAGCGTTTCTCCGACGCCTATCGACGCCTCGGCGTGATGGAGCCCGACGTCGAGCCCCGCGCCACCGAGCACATCGCCGAGATGCACGAGCTGATCGCCACGCTGATCGAAAAGGGCGCGGCCTACCAGGCGGGAGACGACGTCTACTTCTCGGTGCGCACCGACGAGTCCTACGGCAAGCTCTCGGGACGCGACCCCGACGAGATGAGGGTCGGGGCGCGCATCGAGCCGAACGAGGCCAAGAACGACCCGCTGGACTTCGCCCTCTGGAAGGGAGCCAAGCCGGGCGAGCCGTACTGGGATTCGCCATGGGGCCCGGGCCGACCGGGGTGGCATATCGAGTGCTCGGCGATGGCTCGCCGGTACCTGGGTGACGACTTCGACATCCACGGCGGCGGCACCGATCTGATCTTCCCGCACCACGAGAACGAGATCGCCCAGTCGGAGACCGCTACCGGGAAGCGCTTCGCCCGCTACTGGCTCCACAACGGCATGGTCAACCTCGACGGGGCGAAGATGGCGAAGTCGACCGGCAACGTCGTCGACCTGGCGACCGCCCTCGACACATACGGCGGCATGCCCCTGCGCCTCCTGTTTCTCCGGGCCCACTATCGGGCGCCGATCGAATACTCGTCGGATCTCGTGGAGGAGGCAGCGGAGGCTCACCGGAGGATCGAGAGGCTCCTCGAGCGGGTGCCGTCGTCGGGCGCCGAGTCCGATGAAGGTGTCATCGACGCCTTCAGGGAGGCGATGGACGACGACTTCGGCACGCCCGAGGCCGTGGCGGTGTTGTTCGACACGATACGCGAGGCCAATCGCCGCCTGGACGCCGGCGGTGAAGCCGACTCCCTGGTGGCAGCGGTACGAGAGATTGTCGCCGTGCTCGGACTCGACGCGGGTGACTCGACCGGCGGCCTCGACGAAGAGGCGATCAAAGCGGTTGCGGCCGAATTCGGCGTCGAAGTCGACGGCGACGTCGAAGACGCCATCGAAAAGCTCCTCGCCGTCCGGGCCGAAGCCCGGCAGGCCCGTGACTTCGCCACCGCCGACGCGGTGAGAGAGAGCCTGTCTCGAGTAGGGGTGGTGGTGGAGGACACGCCCGATGGGGCGCGCTGGCTACGGGCGTAGGGTCGAGGGCTTTCACGCCGTCGTCGCTGCCGCAGAACGAGGCCGCGTGGAAGTCCTCCACGTCGAGTCCGGTCGCCTGAAACGCCCCGATGTAGCCGCACTGGTTACACGGGTAGAGAAGTCGGGTGGCCGGGTGGAGGCCGTCGCCGACGTCCGCCGTCTGGCCGAGACCTCGGCCCCCCAAGGCGTGGTTGCCGAATGCCGGCCGATCCCGTCAGCCACGCTGGAGGACGTGGCCGCAACGTCTGACCCGGCGGCGGTGATGGTGCTCGACCGCCTGGTCGACCCCCACAACGTCGGGGCGGTGTTCCGCTCAGCGGTGGCGGCAGGCGTCACCGGCTTCGTGCTTTCCGACCGAAGGGCGGCTCCGCTGTCGGGAGCGGCGTTCAAGGCGGCGGCCGGCGCCCTGGAGCACGCCACGGTGGCGATCGTAGGCTCGATCGCCGAATCGGTGGCGATGCTCTCCCGGCTCGGTCTGTGGACGGTCGGCCTCGACGCCTCCGCCGAGAGATCCTTGTGGGGCCTCGAACTCCTCACCGAGCCCGTAGCGATCGTCATGGGAGGTGAGGGAGGCGGACTGAGCCGTCTCGTCGCCGATCGAGTCGACATGACCGTGTCGATCCCCATGTTCGGTCCCACCGAGTCTCTCAACGCCTCGGTGGCATCGGCCCTCGCCGCCTTCGAGGTCTCCAGAGTGCGTTTTTATGACCGAAGCGGGGCGTGAAACGCACCGTTTCGTAAGGGAGAACCCACAGTCGGTACTCTGTGGGGGCCACACCGCCGGGTTAGCTCAGTGGTAGAGCAACCGCCTTGTAAGAGTCCCGGCGCATACGCTGTCCTAAACGGGCGTTTCCCCAGGTCGTAACCCTCCGAAAGTGGCGCAAGCAATCGCTGTAACAGCGAGCCGCCAACAGAAGGAGGAAAACCGTGGCGGACAACATTCGGGAGGCTGTCGCCTCCTACTTCGAGCAGGTCGCCCGGTGGCGTGACGAGAAGGCCGAGGACTACCCCGACGATCCCCGCAACCTGCGGGCGGCGGACGGGTTGAGGGAGGCGGCCGCATATGTGCGGTCCCTCGACCCAGCAGATTCCCGGCTGGTGCTGATCGACCAGGCGCATGACGGGTTCGAGGACGCCTACCCGGTTCTTCATTTCGTCCCGTCGCGGGCGTCGGAGGGTTGGGACGTGTCGCAGTTCCGGTTCCGGCAGGCAGTGGAATCGGTCGACTCTCTCCTGATCCGGTTCGCGGAGGGGTGTCTCGCTGCTCGCCGGCGTAGCGACGGGGAGGCTGTCAGATGAGTGCCGGCAGCCCGAACGGAGTCGCTCGTCAGTTGGTGACGGCCATGCTCATAGTCCGGGGAGAGGCTCCCGGGTTCGGTCAGGCGACCGAAGCGAAGGGCGCGGCGCGGGAGTGGTTGGAGGCCCTGT
>DASVDX010000056.1:0-3330 GCA_036380875.1 Acidimicrobiia bacterium | reverse complement strand
CACCAATGCTCCACCGCCCGACGCGTATCACCCACCGACAGTCCGCTGACAGCGTCGACCAGAGCTTCCTCGTCAGCTGCGAATGGGTCGGGGAACCGGTGCTGGGCGAACGCCAACACGACCGCCTGATCGAAGCTGAGTGTGCCGGAAGCAACCGCCGACCAGGTGAGCCGCATGGGTTCGAGGGAGCGGGCCAGGAACACCTCCCGCCGCGCCCGGCGGGCCGACATGCCACACCGATGCATCAGAAACGCAGCCGCCGACGTGTAACCGTCGTAATCGAACCCCCGCCCACGGTCCAGAGCAGCCACCTCCGCCAGGAACTCCAAACGAGAAGCGATGAGATTCCCCCAACGATCAGCGACCCGATCCATCGCCACATTCCCCCTGGTATCGAACGACTGTTCGATCATGCCCCCAACCTACAAAACCACAGGGACAGAAACCAGAGGCGTCTACCGCTGACGAGGACGATCGAGACGGAGAATCTCGTGGAGCGAATCGTCGATCGGGTTGTCGGGTTCTAGATCGCCTCGGTCGACCCGGACGAAGCCCGCGCCCAACAGCGCACGCCACGACGCCACGTTGGCGGAGTTCACGGCAACGAGCAGGGAAGTCACACTCGGATCCGTCTTCCAAAGGCGCTCGACGAAAGCGGCGATCATCGCCGTCCCTAATCCCCTCCCGGTGAGGTCAGCTTCCCCGATCAAGTAGTCGATGGTGGCTGCTCCGTCGGGGACGTCTGCGATCTCTCCGATTTCCTCCCGATACTCCGGGAAGTCGGCGAACCGGGAACATTGGATGAGCCCGATCGGTCGGTCGTCGAGCAGCACGAGATACATTCCGGTGGGATCTGTCCCGTCGACCGAAGGCCCGAAGTCGCGCTCGACCGCCTCCATGGTGTATTCGTGGTTCCACCAGCGAGCCACATGCGGTTGGGCGAGCCAACGGGCCAGGATCGAGAAGTCGGCTCTGGTGAGCGGCCGGAAATCGATGTCGTATCGGGCGGCGTACATCAAACGCGAACGAGCATCACTTCGACCGGCTGCTGTTCGGGATCGATGCGCGTCTCGGCCGCCCACATGAGGTCGCCTTCGGGGCCTTCGATACGGGCCCGAATCGTGTACGTCCGCTGCTCGAGCGGCTGGGAGGCTTCGAGATCGAACTCGATGGGCGGACTCAGGGCATCACCGATGGTCTGAGTGGCGAGCACGCCCGAGGAGAGGTCGTAGAGCTCCACGACGACGGTGCTCCGGGGCGGGAGGGCCATACGTTCGCGGTACCAGACCGTTCCCCGGAGCCGATTGGGAGCGACGTATGAGAGTTCGACATCGCCGAGCAGCATGATCTCGCCCACCGCCACTGGCATGCTCCCGTTGAATGCTGAGTGGAAGCGGTCTTCCAGTTCCATCATCTCGGGCGGTCCGGCCATGAGGGTTCGAGCCACCGTTCCGATCACCACCGTGTCGCCTTCGATCGTGTACTCGCCGGTGAAGCGGTTGACACCTACTCGGCCGCTCACGCGGCTCCCGGAGAACTCGACGCGACGCGGAGCGTCAGATGGGACTTCGCGCCCACCGATCCGTACAACCCCCCAGGTGGTTCCGTCGAGGAAATCGCCCGGTCGGTCCATTCGCTCTCCTTTGCGATGCCTTGCCCCGGGCCAGTCGCTAGGAGCCTACGCCTATCCGGGAGCAACGAGTGGACAAAGGCGAGCTCAATATCCGGCGAGCCGTGAGACGAGTTGGCGCTCCTCATCACCGAACCAGGGAGGTTCCCCGGCCGCGACGTTCTCGGCGATCCGCTCGGGGCGGGAAGTCGCCGGGATGGTCACATGGCACCGGCTGTCACTCAGGCCCCACTTGAGGAGCGCTTGCGGCCAGGTCTCGACTCCAAACGGTCTCAGCGGCTCGAGGGCTTCCGGGCGGGGTGGCGACTGCACGAGGCGTCCTTCGCCCAGCGGCCGCATGAGCAGTACTCCCAGGCCCAACTCCTTGGCGAGGGGCAGGATGCGCCTCTCCACACGTCGCTCACCGGGGTTGTAGGGGATCTGGATCTGGTCGATCCGGCCGGTACGCATCACCACTTCGAGTTCGTCGAACGCCGACGGGGAGTAGTGAGTGGCCCCGATCATGCCGATGCGGCCGGCGGCCTTCTCCTCTTCCAGCATCGGGAGATGCTCCCGCCAGGCGACGAGGTTGTGGATCTGCATCAAGTCGATGTATCCCCCGAACCACTCGAGCACGCGGCGGACCTGGGCGCGTCCTTCCTCGGGTGAGGGCGTCCACACCTTGGTGGCGACGAACGCTCGATCTCGCTTTCCCTCCAGGGCCCGGGCCAGGATCTGCTCGGCTCTCCCATACATGGGCGAAGAGTCGAACACCCGGATCCCGGCATCCAACGAGGCGCTGACGAGTGAGTCCGCACCGCCGCTGCGGTCGGCCGCCTCCAATCGCTGCCAGGTGCCCAGGCCGACGACCGGAAGCTCGGGCCCGTTCTTTCCCAGGCGTCGTGTCTCCATCCGCTCACCATAGGCAGCGGGCCAAAGGAGCCGCCGAAGTCACTGTTGCCCGGGTTCGACGCTGCCCCTCAGTCGTCGACTTCGATGCGAAGGGCGCCGTCCTGCCACCTGACCCTCACCTCGTAGGTCTCGTCTTCACCTTCGAACTCGACCCGGACCTCGTCGGGGCCCTGCTCGTCGATCTCCATGGCGAAGCCGGGCGAGGGGGTGGCCGAGGCCAGACCCACCTCCCCCGGGCGGTGGTTGACGATCACCACCCCACCCGGAGAGGGAACCGTGGTCTGATCCCATTCATCTGCCGCAGGGGCGGAGCCGCTTCCCGTTGTCGTCGAAGTGGTGGCAGAAGAGCCGGGTGAGGTCGTAGAGGTGGTCGAAGTCGTCGGCGTGGAAGTCGAGCTGGTCGAAGCGGTGGTCGACACCGTGGCATCCGGCGCGCTGGTCGTGGTCGACGTGGTGTCGGGGGCGGTCGAGGCGATCGTGAGCACCGGGGCAGAGACGGTGTCACCGACCTGACGATCGGCAGAGCTCAGCGCCGCCCAGGCGATCCCTGAGGTGAAGGCGGCTGCCGCCAACCAGGAAAGGACCAGCACCGATTTGCGCACGTCGCAATGGTGGCACGTCCCCGGTGCGACGCCCTCAGAGCGATGTAAGGAGAGTGTGAAGATCCTCTCTGCCCAATACAACGCCACCCGCACCCCACCCACCACAACTTTGGGCGGCGGTCGCAGCCCAGCGGGGCAGCGCAGGCGGTCGATGGGGCCGCCCCACCAGCAGGTTGCCCCTAGTCTCCATCCGCATGGCCACCGTGC
>DASVDX010000055.1:0-46166 GCA_036380875.1 Acidimicrobiia bacterium | reverse complement strand
AGGCCGCCTTCACGTTCGATCATCACGACGTACATGTCGTTCCTCCTTGTTTCGTGGGTAGTGGTGCCGGTGGCACCCGGAACCCCACCACTCGGGTGGGGAACCGGCTGTCACCAACGGACCATGCAGGCGATGGCGACGATGATGAACAGCGACCATTCGACCCAGGTGAGGCCTGGGCCGTGTTTGGGGCAGTCACCGCCGAGCGTGCAGTGGCACCGGTTGTCGGCGGTCATCAGTAGTCGGCCCCCTCACCGAAGATGGCCTCCTCCTCGACCTCCTCCCGGTAGTACGAGATCGCACGGTCGAGGACGGCCATCGGGTCGAGGCCCGACCTGTCGGCCAGGTGGAACAGGTCGCCCAACAGGTCCCCTATCCACTCGTTGGCCAGGTCGGGGTCGGCCACCAACTCGTCGACGGTGTCGATGCCCTCAAACGAGGGCCTGGTGACTCGGGCGTAGGTCCGCAGACCGTGGAAGGCCCATTCCGCACGCATGGCATTAGTCACGTCCATTGGGTTTTCCTCCTTCGTGGGTTGCTGTCGGGTGCCGGGTGGCACCAGGAGGGGCAGGCGGTCGACCTGCCCTACCTGCTGTCACTCGACGTAGCGGTTGCCGTCAGGGTCGAAGAGGGAGAGGCCCCGCTTCTGCCGGCGGGGCTACGGGCTGGTCACAGGAACGCCTCCAAGTGGTGCGCCTTGACGATCGCCCACACGGGGGCCTGGTTCTGATCTCGCCAGGTGACGGGATCGGGCAGGTCGATCAGGCGATCCCAATCGCCTTCCCGGGCCGCTTCGATGGCCTTCCTGCAGGGAGCCACCATCGACCCGGGCACGGGCGGAAAGTGGTTGACCTGCAGGTGGTAGCCGAGGGCCTGGTCGAGGTTGATCTCGCCGCCGTTGACAGCATCAGCGAACCCGAGGGCGGTTGCGAGGCCCATCAGGACCCCTCCACCAGACGGTCGGTGACAAAGTTCCAGGCCTTGCTGTACAGGTCACCGCCGAACGTCCAATAACCGCCGTCCTCGTAGTCGTCGTCGCACACCCAGGTGTCGCCCCAGGTGCCGGGTTCGCCGTCGTCCGCCAGGTCGATGCTCTTCGGCTCGTCGTCGACGAACAGCAGGTCACCGCCGAACGTCCAATAACCGCCGTCCTCGTAGTCGGGTTCGCCGTCGTCCGCCAGGTCGATGCTCTTCGGCTCGTCGTCGACGAACAGGACCGGAATCGTGACGTAGACGATCTTCTGCATGGTTCCTCCTTCGTGGGTTGGTGTGGTGTGTGGCCCCAGGCCCCGAGGCGAACCCCAGGGCCTGGTTCCACTTCCCCGTTGTTTCACCACTACATCGGTGCCAAGTGGCACCCCGAGGGGCCACCGCAGTGGCCCTACGGGCTGACACCTAGGCTCGGAACTCCCCAGGCCTCGGCTGCCGGAAGGTGTGGTCGTACCCCTCATCCCAGGGGTACCGGCCCTGGTCGTCCGGGTAGGTGATCTGGATGACCGGGACGCTGACCTGCGGCGGACGCTGGTAGAACCGGTTCGCTGAGAACACGATCTCGCCGGGGTTCGGCACTTCCTCAAACACCAGGTTCACCGGCTTGCCGAGGTCGACCTCGACGGTCGTGCCGGGTATGAAGTCCTCGCCCTCCCGGACTCGCTCACCCAGAAGGTTGAGCAGGTGGGCCGAGACACCCGGGTCGAGATCGAACACCAGGAACTCCGGGTGCCCGAGTCCGAACATGCCGACCGTGTAGGCGAAGGCCGGAACGTCGGGGTCGTGGTGCTGGTCGCACCCAGACACACCGCACTCGCCCCCGTTGACGTACTGCACCATCCAGCCGTATTGGCGGATGATCTGGACGGTGCGAGCGTCCTGCTGGTCGAGCCAGGCCTGAAGGCTTGCTTCGGTCATGGTTCCTCCTTGATCGTGGGTTTCGGTGCCAATCGCACCCGGACGGGCCACCGAAGGTGGCCCTACCGGCTGAGATCAGCCGAGTAGCACCGTCAGGCCCCCGATTGCTCAGGGGCTAGACGCCTGTCACCGGCACACTCGCCAACCGCTCGACCAGGAGCCTGTCGCCAGGTTCACCCTGTTGCCGGGGTTGGCCGGAGCGTCGCCCTCAGTCCAGACGAGCAAGTACGGGTCACCGTTCTCGGCCACGTCGAGCCGGACCGTGAACTCGGGCCAGGTGCGCTGCGCTTCAAGGCCACCGGCCCTGTAGATGGCCACTGCCTTGGCGAGACGCTCGATCAGGTCGTAAGAGACGCTGATTCCGGCCTCTTCCTCAGTGTTCCCGTTCCTGATGATCAGGTAGATCTCGTCGCCCTTGACACCAGGCGCAACAGCAACGACGTAGCCGGTGCTGTCGGGGACATCGGCGTAGTACACCTCGTGTTCCTTGGGGTAGTCGTACGGCATGGTTCCTCCTTCGTGGGTTGGTACCTAGTGGCACCCGGACGCCCACCCGGAGGGTGGGCTACCGGCTGTCACTCGATGCCGGGACAGTCATGCTCCTCATCGAGCCAGATGATGCGCCAGCAACCAGCGCAGAGAGCCATACCAGCCATTAGCTCGTCCTCCTTGTGTGGGTGGGTGCCGAGTTGCACCGGGAGGCCCCCGTTCACACGGGGGCTACCTGCTGCCACTCAGGCTGCGACCGGCTTCCGGTAGCCCGTGTCGAGGAACTCGACCACGTCGCCAACCTCGACCATGACGGCCTCTTCCCTGGCCTTCAAAGCCCACTCGGTCGCTCGCTTCTTCAGCAGTTCCAGGGTGTCCTCCGAGTCGTAGGTGGTCACCATGACGTGGGCTTCCTCATAGTCGAGCCGACCGGTGTCGGACAGCCAGAAGCCGTACCCGGTGAGTTGGGTGGCTCCCCCGATCAAGCCCTCTTCAAGGAGTGCCCGAATCAGGCCGACCACGAACACGTTCTGACCGAAGTAGAAGCGCACGGTACGCATGGGTGGTTCCTCCTTCCGTGGGTTGGGTTGGATGGCCTCGACCCCAACGCCGAGACCGCCAACTCAGGCCACCAGGGAGCCACCCCGATGACCTGGGTTGGCGGTCACGAAGACCGCCGACCAAGAAGGAAGGAAACTCAAACCTCATCCGGCTGCAACACCGGCCCTAGACCGCCACCCGACCGCCGAACGTCGGCTCCAGACGGCCCGCCGAGACCCCGAGTCTCGGATGCCCCCGACCCCTTACCCAGACACCCGGGCGAGGCGAGTTACCCGGAGTATACCCCACAAGTGCCGGACTTGTCAAGTACCCAACATCGCCAACAACCACAGGCCAAACCACCAACCAAGCCCCAACCCGAGAGTTGACAAATCCGACTATCTTGTGATGCAAGATACCGGGGCCAAGCCACCCAAGCCCGAGCCAGCCGAGAAGCCCGAGCCAGCCCCAAGACCACGGAGCCAAGCAACCCAAAGCCAAAGCGACCCAAGACACAACCGAGTTGTCGGTGCTGGGCCGAGACCTCGACCCGGAGTCCAGGTTCCCGGTGGCCGAGGCCGGAGGCCGTCGGCCCCTGGTTTCCTCTAGGACACATACCGAGCAGTACGGAGAACCGAGAGGTAGAGGCTGTGGTCGAGGAAACCCAGGTGGGCCAGGGGGTCTCGGAGACCCGGGTCTATAAGGTCACCGGGTCGAGTTCTGGGGGAAAGGCTTTCGTGGATCTGGCGTACAGATCCTGGGTCTGGGTGTGTGTTTGTGGTTTCTGGGGTTTGTGCGTCTCGTGCGCTGATCTGGCTGCGCCGAGACGCCTTGGTTTCTGGGTTTTGGGTGGGCCGTTGGCGGCTTTTGTGGCCGCCACGGCCCCCTGGGTCTGGGTAGGGTTGGCTGGGACCCTCCCTCCCTTGTCCTAGCCCTACCGTTTCACTGACAGTTTCAGTGGAGCCGTAGTCGCTCTCGGCTTGTTGGTTGTGGCACCGTGGTCTCGGCGCTCGAGCTTGGATGACCCTTTGACGGTCGATCACCGGGGGGCAGCGTCCGGTGGGGGGGACCAGTCCCTGTGTTGGTCCTCTTGGTCTGATCGGGCTCTCGCTGCTGTTTGGGTTCAGGGCTCCGGTTCCCGTTGGTTCGGGTCCGTCTGAACCATGCCCGGCTTGAGCCGTCTTGTTGGGCCTTGCCCGCCCCGTCTTGAGTCCGGGGCGGGTGGCCTTCCCACGAGGAGGAACCCGATGTCTCCTCGGTATACCTCCCGTGGAGTGTCGAGTGGAGGTGCTGGGACTCGAACCCAGGTGCCAGCCGGTCCGCTTCGGGCCTCTCGGCTGGGCGACACCCTGTCACCCCCAAGGCACAACACCACCCGAATGGTGTCGCCTTGGAGGATCCCTCCGCCGAGACGTCTCCTCAAGGCCTCCTCGAGGCTTTCTGTTGACAGGTTCGGGTCGTCGCTGGTTGGGGGGTCTGGTGATGGCGGCGAACCAATACGTGAAGGAGTGGTCGACGCAGCGGAAGATCAAAGCTGCGATCGAGAAGGTCCTCGACGAGGGCTGGACCATCTCCGAGGCTGCCCGGTACTACGAGATCAACCGGTCGAACCTGTCTCGGCGAGTCAAGAAGGCTCGACAGGAGCGGGAGGAGGCGGAACGTAAAGCCGCCGAAGAGCTGGAACGGCAGCGGATCCCCATCGTCCAGCAGGCCCGCAACGTCGGCACCTTCCCAGAGTTCTGGGAGAACTACTTCTCCGGCACTATCTGCCCGGACTGCCAGGTCCGGCACGAAATGCCGGGGTTCCACCACGAGATGATCGACGCCATCGAGGCGGGGCATCGGCGGATCGTCATCAACCTGCCTCCCTACCACGCCAAGTCGACGGTGGTCACCATCTGGCACACCGTCTACGACA
The DNA here is from genome assembly GCA_036380875.1 of Acidimicrobiia bacterium. Lineage (GTDB taxonomy): Bacteria > Actinomycetota > Acidimicrobiia > Spongiisociales > ZC4RG35 > ZC4RG17. The sequence continues at coordinate 41,311 of DASVDX010000055.1, read as the reverse complement.
TAGCCCGCAACCCGAACCTGCGGACGATCGTCGTCTCCAAGAGCTCCCAGTTCGCCAAGACCTTCATCCGAGCAATCAAGGGGTACCTCTCCAACCCGGACTTGTACATCGACGCTCCCCGCAACCTGATCGACGACTGGGGTCCGTTCATGCCTGAAGAGTCCCGCCAGGGCGGATGGTCCGAGTTCGAGATCTACGTGGCGAACCGGACGTCCGGTGAGAAGGACCCCACCGTGTTGGCCATGGGGTACGGCGGCCAGATCTACGGGCGTCGAGCCGACAAGATCAAGTTCGACGACTACGCCACCCTGGAAAATCAGCGGAACCCCGACCGGGTGGCGTCGATGCTCGAGTGGACCGACAAGGAGGCCCTCTCCCGTATCGGTAAGCGAGGCCAAGCTGTGTGGGTGGGCACCCGTGTCGCCGCCGGCGACGTGTACTCGGTGCTGCAGCGGCGTCCCGGCTACCACGTGATCCGGTACCCGTTGATCATCGGCGACGAAGAGGTCCTCTGGCCCGAACACTTCCCGTACGAGCAGGCCCTCATCCACCGGTCCGAGATGAGCCCCACCGACTTCCAGCTCATCTACCAGAACGTCGACGTCCCCGGCCTCAACGCCTCCTTCACCGAGGAGATGATGGACGCCGCCAAGGACAACTCTCGGAGCCTCGGCCACTGGCAGGACGGGTGGAGGCTCATCGCCGGCCTCGACCCCGCCGGGGCGAATAAGGGTTCCGGGTTCACCGCCATGGTGCTCTTGGGCGTCGACCTGAACACGGGACACAGGTTCCTGGTCGACCTGGTCGCCGAGCGGCAGATGAAAGCCCCCCGCCTCAAGGAGCTCATGCTGGAGTGGTCCTACAAGTACCCGATCTACGAGTGGCGGGTGGAGAGCAACGGGGTGCAGAGCCAGCTCGTCCAGTACAACTACGAGCTGATCCAGGCCCTCGCCAAGAAGGGCGTCGCCGTGCGGCCCCACTTCACCTACGGGAACAAGTGGGACCCCGAGTTCGGCGTCGAATCCCTGGCTCCCCTCTTCCATGCGGGGCTCGTGTCGCTCCCGTGGGCGGGCTCCTACACCGCTCAGCGGGTGCAGAACCTGATCGAACAGTTCATCTCGTTCCCCATGGGACAGGTCCAGGACCTCGTCATGGCGTTCTGGTTCGCCGAGCTCGGTGTCCGATCCCTGCTCGAGCGAGCCCACCTGCCACTGTTCAACGACCGGATGCGGCGACGGTGGCCGAACCGGATCAAGAAGCGGGCTCGGATCGTCGACTTCGAGAACCGGGAGGTTCGGCCCGTGTCGATCCAGGACCAGCGTCTTGGCCATCTCACCCGGGGTCTCGCCGGGTACCGCCGAGCCACCGTCGGCAACCCTATGCCGCATTCCGAGGTGAGGGAGTTCGACCCCGAACCCGGACCCGAGCTCGCCAACATCGACCCCTCCATCTGGTCGAGTTGACACCGCTCGGGCGGTCTCTCGATGGCAGCGTTCAGCGACTGGCGGAACAAGCGAGCGTTCCGTAGGGCGCAGGCCCGAGCCGAGAAGCTCTTCAGGAAGACCGGAACCCCCCACATGGTGTGCGGTTTCCTCCGCAACGGGGAGCCCGAGTACTTCGTGGTTCCGAAGGACATCGACGAAGAGCAGCTCCGGGAGACCGTCTTCGCCCTCCGCAACGGCCGCCCCATGAACCAGGCGGAGAAGCTGTTCGACCTGGCGATGAGCGGCGAGCTGGTCCGCACCGCCGAACGGGTCATCGAGCACTACCTGCAGCGTGAAGACCCGATCAGCGAGTACCTCTCCCAGGAGACCGTGACCGATGCCGCCGCTTGACGTCCGGCACCTCCCCGCCATCTTCGACGCCTGGCGAGCCCGCCACGCCGAGCGGGACGTCCGGCACGCCATCATCGACAGGGTCGTTGCCGGCCAGTTCGACGTGTTCGACCCGGAGGAGGAGAAGGTCGAGCCGGCATCGCCCAACATGATCCAGGTGGCCCTCGAGGACACCGCTGAGGCGGCGTCCCTGGTGCCGACGGTCCGCACTCTCCCCACCAAGCCCGGCCAGGAGGAGAAGCGCAGGGCGGAGCGGCAGGAGCGGATCGCAGCCGCCTACATGGAGTTCAACCAGGTCGATCTGCTCATCCCTCGATCGGTCATGGACTGCGCTGCCTACGGGTTCCACGCATGGACCGTGACCCCCGACTTCGAGCAGCGGCTACCTCTCATCGAGCGGCGAGACCCCCGCACCTGCTACACGGAGGATGGGTTCCACCCGGGCGACACGGTGCGGCGAGCCTTCTTCGCCACCGTCTACTACTTCTCGCAGCTTCCCGAAGAGTGGCAGCGGAGGATTCACACTGCCCTCGTCGACCAGGGCGTGCTCGTCGGCAACAACCCTGAACGCCACACCCTGGACGAGATCCGGGCGAACAACCACGTGGTGGTCGTCGAGTGGTTCGACGACACCGAGTACGTGGTCGCTGCCCTCTACGAGCACGGTAACCCGCTCGGGTCCGACACCAACGAGAGTGTCCACCACCTTCCGGTGGAGCTCCGCCGCTTCCAGCACAACCTCGGCGTGTGCCCCGTCGTGGTGGGGCCACGCATCACCCTCGACGGCGAGTTCCGAGGCCAGTTCGACCAGGTGGTCGGCATGCTGGAGGCCCACATCCGCCTGTTCAGCCTCCTCCTGGACTACGCCGACCAGGCGGTCTACTCCGACATCTGGGTCAAGGACCTGATCGGCGAGCTCCCCTACGGTGGTGGTGCCTACATCGAGCTCGGCCCCAACGGTGCCATCGGCCGAGTTCCCCCGGCGGTCTCCGGCCTCGACGTGCAGCGAGACCTCGCCGCTCTCGTCGACGGCATCCACCTGGGTGGCCGGTGGCCGAAGAGCCGGCCCGGTGAGATCGACCAGTCGATCGCCTCCGCCAAGTTCCTCGAATCGTCGGTGGGGATGCTGAACACGGCCATCCGCACCTACCACCAGATCCTGCAGCGGAGCCTGGCCAGGGCGATCCGCATCGCCTTCATCATCGACAAGAAGTTCTTCCCCGGCCCGAAGCGGGTCACGGGGATCCTCCGCAACCAGGAGTTCGTCGAGGAGTACGACCCGGCGACCGACATCGACCCCGACACCTACGTGCGGGTCGACTACGGGCTCGGCTTCGGCCGGGACCCCGGCCAGTCCGCCGTGCTCCACATCCAGTACGCCCAGGCGGGGCTCGTCTCCGACGAGACCGTGCAGGAGAACATCGACGGCATCCGGAACGTGGCGCTCGAGCGGATCCGCATCGACCGTCAGCAGTTCCGGGCCATGGCCCTCGCCAAGCTCCTGCAGGGCATCGAGACCGGAATGATCCCCAACCGGGCTCTCGTGGAGATCGACCGGGCTCGTGAACGGGGCGAAGACCTCATGGAGCTCTTCGAGAAGTACGTGGTGGAGCCCCAGGAGGAAGCCGCAGAGCAGGCCCTTCCCACTGGCCTCGGTGGAGCTCTCGGTGGTCAGCCGCTCCCGCCCGGCGCTCCTGAACAACCCGTTTCCGTTCCGCCCGCACCCTCCGGCGTGGACCTCCTCGCACGCATGAGCGTGCCCGCCGGCCCGGGCGGACTTCTCGGCACCCAGGTCACCGCATAGGGGTGAAGCGTGGCGACTGAGATCGAGAAGACGCCCACGGCCGACACGTCGGTGAACAAGCCCGAGTCCGGCACCTACGGGGAGCGGGCTGAGGTCGAGGACCTGAAGAGCCAGCTCCCACCCATGGCTTCACAGCTCCCCGGGGCCGGGACTCAGCCTTCACCCATGCCAGCTCCGAACACGGCACTGCCGTCCCCCGGCGGCCGGCCCATGAACCTGCCCGCCGGGCTGCCCGACGTGATCCTCGCCGGCCAGCCCGAAGCGGTGCCCCAGCCGGTCTCCCCGCAGCCCTCCGTGGATCCACAAAGCGCCCGACTCTTGCTCCTCCAGGCGTTGGCCACCTCCCCCGAGGTGTCGGACGCAACCCGGGAGTGGGCGGGCTTGATCCTGGAGGCGTTGAGTGCCGATTGACCTCGTAGACCCCACCCTCCCTCAAGAGGAACGGCAGGGTCTCCTCGAACCCCTGTCGCAGGGGGACCTGGCGGGCTTCGCCCGCAACCTCAGCCGGTTCATGCTGCCAACCACCGGCATGGAGGGCGAACGGTCCCTCTCCGACCTGTTCGCCGGATTCCTGGAGTTCACCAAGGTCGGTGATGTCGGCGATTTCCTCGCCGGCATCGACCCGGAAGTTGACCTCGACCCCCTGGAGCGTGCTCTCGCCGTCGCTGGCATCGGCTCCGTAGCGGGGGTGGGTGCACTCGGCACCCGCCACGCCTACCGGGAGCTCGCCCGTCGGGCCGCTGAAACCCGACCGGCCGTGCCCGCCCAGCGGATCATGATCGGGCCGGACGGCACCTACGCCATGGACCCGTGGGAGGGCGGCGTGGAGACCGTGCCGCCCGCACAGCTCCCCCAGGCCGAGGAGACCCTCCTTGAGCACCAGGAGCGGGTCCGTCAACACCAGGCGCACCTCGAGAAGCTGGCGTTCGAGTCGAGGTCCCCGTTGGTTCGGGCCGCCTTCAACGCCACGGACTTCACCGGGCTCGCCGCCGTCGGCCGTCACCTCGGGTTCGACCAGGACGCCCTCGAAGCTGCCGGCCGGGCGATCATCGCCCACTCCAAGGACCCGCAACTCTACGGCGACCCCGAAACCGCCCCGTTCGTCGCCGCCCAGGTAGCTCTCGCCAAGTTCGAGCGGGTCACCAAGCTCGACATCGTCGAGGTCCGAACACCTGAAGGGAAGCTCGACAAGGACCTCCTTCTCGATGCGGGTTCGATCGTCGACCGGACCGACTGGCTGGTGCGACTCCACCTGGCCACTGAAGCCCTGTCCGCTGACCTGAACCTCGACAACGCCGCCCGCATCGGGAAGATCGTCCTCCACACCGACAGTGGGTTCGGGCCCGACGTCGAAGTGTACGGCGGGATCATCGACGCTCTTCTCCCCACCGAGCGGCTGTGGGACCCCCGGACCCTCTTCTACGCCGGGGACATCAAGAAGGTTTCCGAGAAGATCCGCAACATGGAGCGCCGGTTCAAGGCGCTCGACTGGGAGCCCCTGGAGGGCATCCTGGCGTCCAACCACTTGCGCTCCATCGTCGCCGCCTCCTACCTCGGCGACGGCCGGTGGGACCTCGACAAGCGGGACTGGTACTTCAAGATGAACCGGTCCGCCACCACGCTTGCTGAGGCGACCGGGCTCGACGTCACCCAGGCCGCAGGCATCCTCTCCGCCCTCTCGGCCCAGGCCCCCTGGCACCACAACCTGGTGTCTGGGATCCACCTCATCCTCCAGATGGCCCGGCCCGACCTGAACCCCGCCTCGGCCGAATACCAGCAGATCTTCCGGGACGCCACGATCGGAGCCGGCTGGGCACCCGACATCTACGAGTACTCCGGTGCCGCAGTCAAGCGGCTCTCCCAGCAGGGCGGGCTGGAAGCCACCGTCATGCACTACGCCGACCCCGAGAACATTCGGGGTGAGGGTGGCTTCCTGGCCGGCACCAACACCGAGAAGCTGGAGAAGGCGGAGCTGATCCTCCACTCGGGCCTCCCCGCCTGGGTGGTCCTCCGCATGTTGAAGACCGGGACCTTCCACTGGCTTGGAGCCCACCCGGACCTCGACGCTTTCCGGAACCTCACCACCAACGACACTCATACGGCTCGTCTCGGCCAAGGCGGTGTCACCACCCCGGTCCTCATGTTCCACGGGGTCGAAGCCCTACCCCTCGAGCCCGACCGGGCCTACACGGACCCCGTGTCCGGTGCGACGATCACCGGCCGGGAGGTCATCGCCGGGCTCGAACGGATGCGGGAGCACGGGTGGACCGACGAGCAGATCGAGGCGTACAAGGGGACGCTCGCCAAGTACCCGACCGCCACGCTGCAGGCCCGATACATGTCGCAGACCCGGGCTCTGCTCATCGCCCGGGACCTCGCCGGGTTCGAGTACGGCCACCAAGCGCAGGCCGCCGGCTGGGGCCTCGGCCAGGAGATGTCCGACGAGGGCAGGACCCTCAAGCGACTCCGGGCAGCCATCGAGAACGGCAAGAGCCTCACCGAGGTCCGCCAGCTCGGTCGGATGGCGACGTTCGACGACACGATCATCCGGACCGCCGAAGGCAACCAGCCCTACGCCAAGGTCGCCTACTCGTTCCTCCAGAACGCCAGCGCTGACCTGTCCGGTCCGAACCCCACCGCCGACCAGCTCAACGAGGCGAGGACTGGACTCGCCCGGGCGTCGTCCGGCGACCATATGGCGTCGATCGTCTTCGTGCTCGACCACGCCGGCCAGCCCCGAGTCTGGGTCGACACCAAGCGTCGAAACACCCCAGGCGTGGCGGACACTCTCCGCACGCTCGCCCCCACCGGGATCCGGGTCGGGCAGTGGGAGCGGTACGTCCCCAGGGAAGCCCTCGAGGTCCGTTCGATCCTCGACCATCTGAAGACGTTCGTCGACTACGCCGACGATAAGGGCCTTACCCCGTCGGCGGAGCTCGCCACCTTCGTGCCTCGGGAAGGGTTCACGCACCCCGCCCTCACGCCGGGCACGAAGCTCGTCGTGTTCGCCGACCGTGAGGCCGGGAGCCGGTTGAAGCAAGCCCTCGACCAGCTCCCCTACACGAAGACGGAGCTGCGGGCCGCTGTCTCCCGGACCGCTGCCTCCAACGAGCACCTCGACGCAGAGGACATGATTGGGCTGAGCGAAGCCCGGTTCACCGAGCTCATGCGTTCGGTCGACTGGTACACGATCGCCAGCCCCAACATGGACCAGCTCCTCGCCGACGTGCGGCGGCTCGGCGGCAACGCCTTCCTCGTCGAGGGGTACTGGACGGAGCAGGACGGCACCGTCGACCACGAGCCTGCGGCTTTCATCACTGGGATCACCCCCGAGCAGGCGGCGAAGCTTGGCACCAAGCACAACCAGCAGGCCATCGCCGGTCGCATGGGGTTCATCTGGACCGACGACCCGAACAACTACCGGTACCACCCGGCTACCGGCGAGTACTTCATTGACGACAAGGCCCTCCCCGAGGCGTGGACCAAGTTCCACCACACGAGCCGCCGGTTCACCGCCGGATACGACTTCGACACGGTTCTGCCGTTCAACGTCAACTCACCGAAGGCGAACAAGGCTGCCCGTAACCATGGGCTCCTTGAAGACGTGCCTCGGCGAGCCTTCATGGTCGACTTCGGGGCGGAAGGCACTCTGCTCAACCACTGGAGCGAAATACAGCGGGCGGTCGACCTCGTCAACTCGATCCCCGGGGTTGACGTGCGGCTCTACGCCAACGCCACGAACCATATTCCCGACGGGTTCGAGCAGGTCTACGAGACCATCTACACGGACCTCGGCGGCCGGCTCGGGACCGCCCTCCACGGTCAGGCGGACCCGTACGCCCGCCACCAGGTCCCCGTGTACGTGCCACGCCGGAAGGCGGCCGCCCTCTCCAAGGCCGGGTTCGCCACCGAAGGCTTCATGCGGGACCCGGTAGACGCCCGCAAGATCATCGACATCGACGAAGAGCTCGGCCAGGTCTGGTTCGACGGTGACGTGGTGGTCCGCTACCAGCCGGAGCAGCGGGTGCGAATCAAGGCTCGAGGCCCGGTGTGGGGCGGCATGACCGTCAACGGGAGGAAGGTCACGAGGGTCGCAGTCGACGCCCGGGGCCCGATTCCCGTCATTGACGTGAACCCGCCAAACATTCCCATGGTCGGCGTGGCCCTCGTCGACCTCAAGGACGGATACGCCAACAAGATCCTCATCGAACCCGACGACAACTGGCTGCCGGTCCGGGACACCCTCGGCCGGGCAGGTCTATTGAGAGACACCAAGCCGGTGAAGGTCGAATCCCCCACCGCACCCGACTGGGGCGAAGTCGAACTCATGCTCGACCAGGGGGCCTACAAGGTGTCTCCGCAGGAGATCGTCGGTTGGGAAGACACCCATATCAGCCATGCCATCGAGACCCAGGGTCCGGAGGACGCTGCTTTTGAAAGGAAGCTTCAGGTCGAGCTTGCGTTGCCGGTCGGGGTCGTGAACCTCGGCACCCTGATCTCCCCCGACGTGCGGACCCGGATCCACAACACGATCCTCGACCTGGTCAACGGCGAGGGGCTGTTCAGGGCTGGCGTAGAGGCGGTGGGCCGTGTTCCCCGCCGAGCGTGGACCGACCGGAGCATTCTTGCTGTCGACCCTCGTGGGGTCGACCCCGAGTGGCAGAGCACCATGGCGTTCTACGTGCACCGCCAGATGAGCTCGCAGATCGGTCTGTACATCAACGAGGCTGCGATCGTCCAGGCGTTCAACGTGGGGGCCCGGCTGGGCGGAGTCGAACTGCGACGACGCACCCTGGCTAAGCCGGCTCACGTGCCGATGCTCGAATACAGCATCACCCACGAGATCGGCCACATGGTCGCTGACGAGATGAACCGTGACGAGTTCCTCCGCCTCGTGGACCAGACCGCAGAGCAGATGGGGTACCAGAACGGCGCTCGGCTTATCTCCTACTACGCCGGGTGGAACCCCGACGAGTTCTTCGGCGAAGTGTTCGCCAAAGCCATGCTGGACCCAGCCGGGCTGCCGAAGCCTGCACTTGACCTTGTGAAGACCGTCCTCGAATCTGTGAGGTGACATGTCAGTACCCTTGGTGCCCCCCATCTGCCTGATGTGCAAGCGCTTCAAGGGCGGGCTCGGCAACCCCGTGGGGAAGCCGACCTGCCAGGCGTTCCCTGACGGGATCCCCGACGAGATCCTCTACCGGGCGTACGACCACCGGGAGCCCTACCTCGACGAGGAGATCCTGTTCGAGAAGCGGGCAGAAGTCTCCGACGCCCAGGTCGAGGAATGGGAGAAGATGGCCCTCGAGTTCATGAAAGAGGGCATGCTGACAGCGATCGACGCCCTGGAGAACCCAACGCCAGAGGAGTAGGCGCACAGGCCGACGACACTGTTCGGGCGGCTCAGTGAATGACCTTCGATGTTCGCCGAGTCGACCAGAACCTTCAAACCATCGCCGCCATCGAGTCGGCGTGGGACCTCCCCGAGCTTCCAGACGAGGTCAAGCTGGACCTCGCTGTGCTCGCCACACCTCCCGTTCTGGCTGAAGTCCTGACAGGGGTCAACGACGACCTGGACGAGGCGGAGCGCCGGGAACCTCTCCCCACCCGCTTCGACCTGGGATTCCCGGAGCCGGTCAACCCCACCGCCTACGCCTACAACGGCCGGGAGACGATCGGCCGCACCGTGGCCGGGATCCTCAACCTCGACCCGCCGCAGGCGGTCTCCCGGGACGCCGCCCTCCGCTTGAAGCAGCGTCTGGCGTCAGAGGGCTACCTGAACCTCACGCCCGAAGAGGTCGTGTCTCCCCGGTGGCTGCCCGAATACAGCTACGCAGCCGCCCGCATGAGCTTCGACGATATGACCCGCCGGTTCCAGGGGAACCAGCCGGGCTCCTTCTCCATCGACCAAGTCTTCGACTGGGTGGACCAGTGGCTCTCCCCACGAGGTCTCTACCGGGCCGCCGTGGAGCTCGACCTGTTCTGGGATACCGAAGCGATCCGGGCCGACTGGGGGAACCCGTTCGACCCCGAGTCGAATTGGGGGCAGAAGTGGGCGGCCTGGTCCGAGGACAAGCTGAACGTCCGCAAGCTGATCGACGCTGTCACCGGCCCTATCGACGACCTGCTCTTCCCGATCATCAACTGGGGCCTCATGTTCTCGGGAATCGGGGAAGTCATGGGGGTCGGTAGGGCCCTCCATCTCGGCTTCAAGGGTGCCGACGCCGTCAACGACCTCTACCGGACCTCCAAGCTGATCATGGCCGGTGCCGACGACGTCGCTCGTCTCGCAGGCCCATCGTGGCTGTCAGGGAAGGTGGCCCGCATGGGGAAGGCCGGCCAGTTCGTGTCTGAACGGATCATGGACGCCTGGCGGGCAAAGCGGTCGGTCATCCTCGCCAAGAAGGTAAACCAGCAGGTCCTGCGAGCCGGGTTCGTCTCCAACGTGCAGCAGTGGGTCGACTCGGACCGGGGCGGAGCTTCGATCTCGCATTGGACCGGTGGTCAAGCGTCCGAAACCGTCTACCGGACCCTCAGCAACCCGGTCATGGACTGGGCGGTCGACATGCTCATCTACCCCACCAACATCTTCAAGCCGGGCATGGTCACCGGGGCCTTGCAGGCGGTGGGCCGCACCATCAACAAGGTGTTCTACCGGGCGTCCAGCAACCAGCACCTCCTCCACGGGTTCGACCAGGCGGTCCTCCAGCACCTCGAGGAGCTGAAGAACGCAGGCGACGAAGTCGCCGCCGCCCAGCTCGACCGGTATCGGGATCTCCGAGGCGGGTCCGTGCGGAACGCCATCAAGGAGGTGTTCTTCGACGGCGACGACGAGCAGATGGGCGCAGCCTTCGCCTACATGTCCATCTCGGCTGCCCTCGACTACCGGGCTCGACAGATGGCCGACGTGGTCACCATGGACCCCCTCCACACGTTCGACTCGGGGACCCAGCGGAACTGGCACCACTTCCGCAACATGTTCGTGCCTCAGCTCCGAGTCATGGACCCCAACAACCTCCAGTCGATCTTCAGACACATCGCCAAGTACGGCGACGGGGCCACCTCGCAGGCGTTTATGGGCCGCAAGGCGAAGGACTACTACCGGCGGTTCCGACAGGTCGAGGAAGCCTTCCTTGAACCCGACGAGGTTCGCCGGGCCCGGGGTGCGGCAGTACCGGAGGGCCACACCCGGTTCGTTGGCGTATACGACGACAACGACGAGATCCTCATCTGGCGGCGCATGCGGGACGGGGAAACGTTCGACGACGACCCGTTCTTCGTCGACATCCGCAACGACGACCTGCTGGAGGCCCTCGGTGGCGAGGGGCAGCGGATAATCGACGGATCCGTCCAACTCCCCGAAACGTGGGCGAACCGATACCTGGTCCACGACGAGGCTGGCAACCTCCGCTACCGCCGACTGTCCGAGGCCGGCACGTTCCGCATGCTGTCCGAGGAGGGCGCTCAACGGCTGAGAGACATCGCCCGTCGCCACAACGAGCTCCGGAGCCAGGTGTTCGACAACCTCCTCGCCGAGGTCACGCCCGAGGTGGTGGCCTCCTACATGTACCAGGTGATGCCCACCCTCGGGAACTGGGGCAAGTTCGTGGAAGCGGTCGACATGGTGAACACGGCCGCCAACCGGGGCGACCTCCTCAACGTGACGCTCACTACCCCGATCAGCATGAGCGGCCGCCGTCTGTCCGCCATGCCCATGGCGTCAGCGGACCCCCTGACGAGTTGGGAGCAGCAGGTGGGCGAACTCCTGCTGGAGCTCTCCGAGAACAGGGGGCTGTTCGAGAGGCTGCAGCGATCCGTGTTCGCACCTCTCGCCCGCCACGTCGACCCCGCCCAAGGCGCATTCACCGTCGCCCTGAAGGACACGGTCGACAAGGCGGAAGCCCTCACCTTCGCTGCTGGGGCCGAGCGTCTCGTCCGCCTCGCCAACTCGGTCCGGGACCTCCGCCGCAACGGGCTCTACGACATGGTGGCAGACATTGCCCGCACGACCGACGATGCGGTCACCAGCACCACGGTCCGGGAGATCCTCGCCGCTCAGCTTGGAGAAGCGGGGCTCGTCACCGACCGGTCCGCAGAGAAGGCTGCTCGACTGATCCGAGAGGCCCGGCGGCGTGGCCTCGATTTCGACGACCTCGAGGCCGCCCTGCTCGACGACCTCGAAGCCCTCGACCACGACCCCATGTGGTCGAGCCGCTTCGGTGTGGCCACCGGGCTGCCGCCGAAGCGTGGCGACTCGGTCCACGCCCGGGTCATGACCAAGGTGCGGGAGCTCCGCCGCCTTTCCGAGTTCATGGCCACGACCGTGGAGGGCGCACCGAAGGCCCTGGTGGACGCTCTCGACGCTCGGGGCTACAAGCTGGTCTACGGTGTCGAGTTCGCACAGCCGCCGGACCTCGACAACCTGATCCCTGCGTTCGGCGACATCAAGCGTCGCCACATCGCCGTCAAGACCCTCGGCGACTTCTTCTCCCGCCAGGACGGCCCCATGGTGGCCTCTCTGAAGTCCCGAAAGTTGAAGGACGCTCTGGTGGCTCGTCTCCGCAAGGTGGAAAACGCCGGCAAGCCGCTGAACCTCCCGAACCATCCGGGCGAGCCGAGCGCAGACCTGAGGGTGGTCATGGACGACCTCCGGGACATCCTCCACGAGCATTGGGAGCAGGTCGACAACGCCCTCGACACGGCCGGCGACCGCATGTGGGAGAAGTTCGCCACTCGAGCCGCCCAAGCTCATGTGGCCGGCGACATCAACAGCCTGGCCTCCGCCATGGGCACGAAGCTGATCCGAGCTCTCGAGGGCCGTGGCTATAGCCGGGAGCAGGCCACCGCCATCTACGACGCCCTTCAGGCGTCCCGAGCCTTGGGGTTCCGCACCCATGGGCTCTACGCCATCGAGTCGACCCTGCGGGGCAAGCCGATCATCGCCCAGGGTCTCCGCCTCTTCGGCACCACGCAGGACCTGAAGGGGTTGAAGAAGGTCGGCAAGAAGGCCGCCAGTGCCGGCATTGGGTCGTTCGCTGGCCTGGTCACCGCCAACGCTGTCCTCGGCGACGAGGAGGCGGTCCAGTCTGACCGGGGGATCCTCACCCGCATCGCAGCCATGGGCGTGGGTGGTGCGCTCGGTGCCCGGGGCCTCAAGTCCGCCGCCCGCCTGGCCGAGCGGATCGAGCGGGGCGACGTCAGTCCCCGGCTTATCGCCTGGAACTACCTGGGCGACCAGCTCGCCAACATCAGGGATACCGCCCGGTTCGCCCTTTCCCCCATCTTTGACGCCTCCCGGTATTCGGAGGCGATCGTCCTCAACCAGGTCGCCGAGCTCCCCGAAGGGATCCGCAACCTGCGGATCAACCAGTCTCCCACCGCCTGGCGGAAGGCTCGGGCCCGCAGCTACGTGGCGAAGGGTGCGAGCCGGGACGAGGCGAGGCTGCTCGCCCAACGTGACTGGGCGGACCTGGAACGGGAGTTCGCTGCGGCTGCTCGAGGCCAGTACGACTTCGACCTGGAGTCGCACCACGAGACCATGCGTCGCTTCCGGTCCGTGGGCGTGTTGGGCTTCAGCCCCACCGATTGGATGACGTCCACGTTCGGCCACCTCCGGGAAGCCGGCGTGGACGCCAAGGCTGCCTACGAGACGGTACGGAACATCTACACCTACGGCATGACCGGCCGGTCGGCAGCCGAACTGTCGATGAACTTCGTCTTCTTCCCGTTCTCGTTCACGAAGAAGACCGTCGGCCACTTCGCCAAGTTTTTCCAGCAGGACCTGGGGCGGCTCATCGTCCTCCACGACGCTGTCGCCACCTACCAGCTCCTCGACGAGTACTACGATCTCGGTCAGGTCTGGCAGGACCGGCTCCCGATCCTGCAGAAGGCCCACCGGCTCAACCTGCTCGCCTACGGCATCGGCCTTGGCCAGTTCGGCGGCGTAAACGCCCCCATCCTCGGTGCGCTCGGGCAACTCCCCGGCATCGACGAGGTCGTGGAGCGGTTCCCTGGCCGGGACGCCATCGTGAACGTGTTCCTCCCCCAGATGGTCCGGATGGAGTCCATGGACGACACGGAGACCGTGTGGGAGGTCTTCCGGGACATGCTTCCCGTCGTCAACGACGTGAACACCCTTATCGGATCTCTCGTCGAACAGGGGTACGTGGTCGGCTCCGACTCCCACATGACGAAGGAGGCGGAGCAGCGTCTCGGCTGGGAGGAGTGGCGAACCTTCCAGGAGGACTTCGAACGCCAACTCGCCCAGGCCGGCTTGACGTGGCAGCAGGCCGCCCGGAACCCGGTGCTCGGCATCCTCATCGACCGGAAGCGGGCCGAGATCGGGATGAAGTACCCGGCCTGGGTGCAGGGCCTGGGCGACGGGATCGCCCACTCGAACGCCATCCGCATGGAGCTCGACCAGCGGCTGCAGTTCCCAGTGGAGCCCGCCGACGAGTACCTGATCCGGTTCAACGAGCTGGTCCGGACCGTCGAGGCGATCAGCGGAGTCACGTTCGATGGTGCTCCCGAGCGGATCGGTCCCCACTTCTTCGATCTGCTCCGCCGACAGGCGATCGAATACGTGAAGGAGGAGCCCACGTTCCTCCGGCTCTACAACCGGTTCTACCGTCGGCTCCTGGGCGACATCACCACGGAGATCTGACGTTCCTGGGGAGGCATAGTGAACGATGACCGTCGCTGAAGCCAGGGCTGTAATCGACCGGATCCGCAGGGGGTTGTCTGTCTCCGACCAGGAGATGATGACCGCCGTCAACGTTCTGGTCGCTGCGGGCGAGATGCAGCAGCCCGCCGGTGCGACCCCAGACGCCATCCGGTCGGCCATCTCGATCAGCAGCGACGACGACGAAGACTCGACCCGGCAGCAGCCCGCCGCTGAAACCGAGGAGGTAGGCGAGGAGGGTTCGCAGCAGCGGGATGAGGAGATCGCCGCTGCTGTCCAACGCCTCGCCCAGGGTTCGCCGGCTCCGGGCGATGAGGAGCTGCTCGATCAGGCCTCCCCAGCCGAGCTCATCGCCGCCGCCGTGAAGGCTCAGATGGGCGTTCCCGACTACTCGTGGGTCTACAACGAGGGCTTGATCCTCCCCGGCAAGCTCGACGACCCGGACCGGCTACTCCGGCTCTACGAGTTCTTCGCCGACCCGGATGTGGGGCTAATCCAGGACACGTCGGTGACGCTGCGGCGCACGCCTGCCGAGAGGCAGCCGGCGGCCCTGTCGGACGAGGAGAAGATCGGCACCGTCCAGCGGATCCTCAGCGAGGCCCCCAACAATCCTGTGGTGCGGGCCGCCCTGCAGGCGTTCGCCGAACAGGAGAAGATCTACAAGCCGGAGAGCGACCTCCTGAACATCATGAACGAGTTCGGTCTCGACAGGGCGAAGGCGAAGGCGCTCATCGAATTGTCCCGCACCCAGGAGGTCGACCCGGAGCGGGTGGCTGAGGTGTACAAGCATCAGGCTGGGCTCGATCCGGATCGGGGCGGCTGGGCTGCGGAGATGGGGTTCAACCGGATGAGCTTCGTCACGATCGCTCACCGGTACAAGGAGGGTCTCGACATCTACGGCACCCACCTGTTGGCTGCGGTCCACGCCAACGACCCCAGTCTGGCGGCTCGCCTGGTCAACGATCCGTGGGCTCTGGACTCCGGGGAGATCGACCGGGTCCTCGGCATGGTGGCCGCCGACGACCCGAGGAACGCCGACGACCCGCAGATCCAGTGGCTGAAGAACCGGAAGATGGGGGAGTACAACATCGCCGTCCCGGTCGATGAGGACTCGATCCGGGAGGCGGTGACGACCCTTGCTGCCGCCTGGAACCTCACCACGAACATGGACCCGATCACCGAGTCCGTGGTCCGAGAGGTGGTGGCGGGTGCGGTTGCTCAGGCTCGAGCGGCGATGCCGAACCCGTTCGGTGGGATGCGGGACGACATGTCGGTGGTTGACGTGGTGAACAACGTGACCGCCAACGTTGCGGCTCGTCTCCGGGCTCTCCCCGAATACCAGCTCCTGTTCCGGCACATGCGGCCGGGCGAGTCTGAGGAGGAGTTCGTGCAGCGGTTCGAGCGTCGCACCCAAGAGCTGTTCGGCGAGGACCTGATCGACCCGACCCGCATCGGCATGATGGCCGGGAACACGAATGCTGTCTACCAGGCGGGCATCACCACCGACATCGGGGAGGACAACACCCGGTGGCAGGAGATGATGGCCCGCAACGCTGACCTGTTCAGGAGGCTCCTGTGACGGCTCGTCTCGACGACGGCACTACTCCGCAGAAGACGCAGAGCTCCTCGTCCAGCACGAGGACGTCGTCTCCGGCACCGAGCCAGCCGACCACTTTCACGCTTCCGCCCGGGGCGGTGGATCCCCGGCTCATCTACGCCTACCTGGTGCAGCAACACGGGGTGTCGCCGGCGACCGCCGCCGGCATCCTGGCGAACATCCAGTACGAGTCCTCGTTCCGGCCCGGCGTGCTCGGTGACAACGGTTCGTCGGGTGGCTTGTTCCAGCACCACGCTTCCCGGTGGAGTCGCCTCAAGAACTACGCCGCCCAGCGGGGCGTCGACTGGACCGATTGGCGGGTCCAGGTCGACTTCGCCATGGTCGAAGCCAAGGAGCGGGGCATCAACCTCCAGAACCCGGACCCGGTGGCTGCGGCTCGAGAGTGGACGCTGCGGTTCGAGCAGCCCGCTAACGCCGAGGCGAAGGCTGCCACCCGGTCAACCGCTGTCTGGGGGTACATGTACGGCGACCCTGCCAACCTGAACCTCGGTCCCCAGGCGTCGCAGATGACCTCGAACCAACCGGTCAACCTGCCTGCTGGCGGGTCCTGGTTCAAGGTGGGCGGCGAGTACTACGTGGCGTACCGGTTCTACGGGAACAACGAGAAGACCGGGCCGTCGGCCGTCGTCTACTACAGGGCGACGGTGCCTCCTCCTGCCGGCACGCAGATCCATTCGGAGTCCACGTGGCGGAAGTACTCGGCGTCGTGGGTCGACGGTGGCACCACAGACGTGTTCCGGGGCTCCAACTACAAGACCTACCAGGAGATGGTGGAGAACCTGCTCCGCCAGTGGGGCCTCTGGGGTTCCGACGCTCTCACCGACCAGGGCGTGCTCGATATTGTGGCGATCGGGCTCACCCGGGAGATGTCCGAAGCGGAACTCGCCAACCGGCTCCGCCAGACCGCCTGGTATCAGTCCCGCACCGACAAGGAACGGGAGTGGAACGACCTCTCCGAAGCCGAGCGCCAGGCTCGGATCGTGGAAGAGGCCATGAAGATGTCTCAGCTCTGGTGGACCTACGTGGGCCGAGACCTCCAGGTCGGGAGCTACGACACGAACGGCGACGGCCTGGTGTCGGCGGACGAGCTGAGGAAGAGCAACAAGGACCTGTACACGTGGGCGGAGCGGATCGCCTCCGGGAAGGCTTCCCAGGTGGAGGCGGTCAACGCCTGGATGAAGGAGGTGGCCCTCCAGGACCCCGAGTCGCCGTGGTCCCGCATGGTCCGCTCCGAGGAGCAGGCTCGGGGCGAGTTCGCTACGAACGTCGCCAACATGGCCGGCGAGATTCGGGATCTCTACTGGGAGTGGGGCCTGCCGGTCTCGGAGGAGACCCTGCGGAAGCAGGCCGAGGACGTGGTGATGAACCGGCTCGCCATCGAGGACCTGGAGCAGAGCCTCCGGGAGCAGGCCCAGGGGCTGTACCCCAATAAGCCGCAGAATCTGACGACCCGGCAGTGGGCGCAGCCCTACATGCAGTTGTACATGAACACGTTGGAGACTCCGGAGCCCGGCCTGGACGACCCGCTGCTGCAGCGGGGCCTGTCTGAGGGGATGACTCTGGCGGACTTCCGGAAAATGCTCCGCATGGACGAGCGGTGGCTCGGCACGGTGAACGCTCGGAACGAGATGAACGAGAAGATCGCCGAGCTTGGGAGAGTGATGGGTTTCTAAATGGCTGAGCTGGATCCCTGGGGTCAAACGCTTCTCGACTCGATTCGTCAGACGTTCCCGTGGATGCAGATCCTCGGGCTCGAGGACTTCATCGTGAACCTGGTCCGGGAGGGGGCGACCACTGAGGAGATCTTGGCGAAGGTCCGCCAGACCCAGCAGTACAAGGCTCGGTTCCCGGGCCTGGTGCGTGCGGATGGCACCCGCCGGTTCGCCACCGAAGCCGAGTATCTCGCTGAGGAGGAGAAGTACCGGGAGGTCCTCCGCAAGTACAACATGTGGGACCCGAACCAGGATTCGCCGTTCGACTACCTGGCGTTCCTCGACTCGGGGATCTCACCGGAGCAGCTCGATCAGCGGCTCACCCTGTACCGGGCCTTGGAGCGGGGATCCCAGGACGTTCGGGACGCTTTCTACGTGTACGCCGGCATGAGGATCACGGTCGACGACCTGTTCCAGGCGGTCGTGTCGCCCGAGTTCCGCCAGCGGATGATCTCCACCTACGACGAGGCGGTGGCGAAGCAGAAGCTCGACTACGAGACGTTCATCACCCGGGCCACTGAGCGGGGCTTGGAGCGTGTGGCGGAGACCCTCCGTCAGATGCAGACCCTGGGCCTGGTGACGGGTGCAGCCGTGTCTCAGGTCATGAACCTGGACCCGGACTTCGCCCGGGAGATGATGGGGGCTCTCTTTCAGACGACCGGTCCGGACACTCGGACGCTGTCGGTCGACGAGCTTCTGGCTGCCTACGAATACGCCTTGATCGGCTCGGCGGCCACCGAGGCGGGTTTCGAGCTGCCGACCCGGGAGCGGTTGGAGGAGTTCCGGTCCATGGGTGTGGACCGAGCTCGGGCCCTTCGTGGTTACCGGCTGGCGGCTCTCCGGGAGGCTGGCCTGGCGTCCATGGCGGAACGCTTCAACTTCGGAGACGTCACCCAGGTCCTGTTGGAGCGGGCGTTCGTCGCCAACGAGGCGGGGGCGTCGGCCGACGTCACCAGACTGTTCCAGCAGGAGTCGGCCCTCGGCCGCACGGGGCTCGGGTTCAACCGGACCCTGGAAGGCAACCGGGTCGTCCAGCAGGGCCGGTCCCTGCGCTGAGTGTCAGTTCTGAGCTGAGACTCAGAACACAAAACCTGCTCTGACCTGGGCCTTTGACACTGTTTGGGCATTCCTTTGAACCCTCCGGGAGCGACCTCGGCGCTCCGGGAGCGTACCTGTAACCGAGCGTAGAAGGAGGCAGCAGTGTCTGTAGAGATCGTTGAGGGTGAGGACTTTTCACAGCTCGACGGGTCGACATTGCGAGCCAAGTTGGAAGAGGCACTGGCTGAGAACCGGTCTCTGAAGAAGGAGCTGGCCACCTCGAGGGCGAAGGAGATCCTCGGGTCGAATGGCTTCAGCCTCGTCAAGCCGGAGGACCTCGCCGGTGTGAAGCTGGAGGAGATGGAGGCGAAGGCCAAGGAGCTGCAGGAGCAGCGCTTGGCGGAACGCCGAGCCATCGTCGAGGACCTCCTGAAGGCCAAGGGCTTCGAGGGTGACGAGCTCAAGGCGGAAGTGGAGGCCTGGCTCTCCGGGGGCTCTGGGTCCCGGGAGGAGCCGAAGGACGGTGGCACTGAAGACGGGTCATGGTCAACGGGCCTGACCGGCGGCCAGTTCGTGCGTGACACGGACAAG
This sequence comes from Acidimicrobiia bacterium, assembly GCA_036380875.1. Classification (GTDB taxonomy): domain Bacteria; phylum Actinomycetota; class Acidimicrobiia; order Spongiisociales; family ZC4RG35; genus ZC4RG17. Next base: position 22,032 of record DASVDX010000055.1, on the reverse strand, counting down.
AAGCTGCCGCCGATGGACGACCCGATGGCCAACTTCACGTCTCACTTCAGCAAGAAGTAGCACAGGTACGAGTAGACGTAACGGAGGGAAGTAGAGCATGCCTTCTGGGGCGATGACCCTGCTGGAGGCAACCAAGGATTCGACGAACCGTCTGAAGAGGGGCGTGGTCGCCACGCTCATTCAGGAGTCGCCGATCCTGGAGATGATCCCCTTCACCCCGTTCGAGGGCAACGCCATCGAGATCGAGGTGGAGGTGAGTCTCCCTGAGCCTCAGTTCAGGGCCGTCAACGAGACCTACAGCCGTTCGTACGGCACGAACACCAAGCGCTTCTTCGGTGTCGCCATCCTCGGTGGCGAGGTGTTCGTGGACACCTACATCCTGAAGGTCCACTCGAACCGTGCCAACGCCAAGGCGAAGCAGTACCGGAAGTTCTCCAAGGCCATGAGCCGGACTTTCGACAAGTACTTCTTCGACGGCACCGGCACGGCGAAGGACTTCAAGGGTGTGAACGCCCTGATCGACGAGGGTCTGGGCGTGAAGCTCGAGGCCGCTTCCGGCACGGTCGGTGACCTTAGCCTGGACCTGCTGGATGACGCCTTCGACGCCATGCGGACCCAGTCGCCAGACGTGATCCTGCTGAACCGTGTGCTCCGCCGGAAGATCACGACCCTGGCCCGCAACCTGAGCGGCCAGTTCCCCCTCATCGACATGACCACCGACACCTTCGGGCGTCAGGTGACCATGTACAACGATGTTCCGCTGCGGATCATCGGCGACGACCGTGAGGGGAACGCCATCCTCGACTTCGACGAAGGCGGCATCAACGGCGGCTCGCTGTACCTGGTCTCTTGGGGCGAGGACGAGAACGTCTTCGGCCTGAGTGGCCTGGGCGGGTCGTTCGACGTGCGGGACTTCGGTGAGATCGAGGCTGCTCCCGGCCACCTGGGCCGTGTCGAGTGGTACCCGGGCATCGCCATCGCCAACCCGTACTCGATCGTCCGCATCGCCAACATCAAGGACCCGGCGGCTGCGTAAGGGGGTGATGAGGTATGAGCCAAGCATTCCTCGGCGCTAACCCCGGCACCGTCGTGACCGACGCTCTGGCTCCGACTCTCATGGAGGCGGAGACGGTGAACGGTGAGACCACGACCGGCGCATGGGTCGAGGTCGGCTTCCCCGGCGACTGTGTCGTCGTGCTGGAGCTCGGCTCCATGGCGGCCGCCGCATCCCTGGACGTCGAGATCCAGGGGTCGGATGACGGCGACGACGTGTCGCCCGAGGGTCTCGTCTCGTTCGGTCACTTCGACACGGTCGGCGGCTCGGACGACAACGAGGTCCGGATCCTGGACATTCAGTGCTACAAGCGCTACGTCCGGGCGGTGGCCACGGAGTCCGGTGCTGCCGATGCGGTGGTGTCCAAGATCACCTTGGCTCCCCCGCAGTTCCGGATGGGGAACGAGCGCACTGCGTAAGCGGTAGTCGACGAGCCCCGGGTCTTCGTGATCCGGGGCTCGTCGCTTTTCGGGGGGTTATGTGAGATGGCTCTCGGATACGTAACCTCGCTGCGGAACGCCCAGCTCCAGGCCCTGGCGGACCTGATCGACGCTGGTGCGGGTGCGGGCAAGCTCCGTATCTACAGCGGGTCGAGGCCGTCCACCGGCGGGTCTGAGACCACGATCCTCGCCGAGCTCACTTTGTCGTCTCCACCCGAGGCTTCGGTCAGTAACGGGGTTCTCACGTTCGGCACGATCTCGGATGCGACTGCTGTGGCGTCGGGGACTGCCACTTGGTTCCGGATCCTGGACTCGGACAACAACCCTCTGATCGACGGTTCCGTGTCGGCGACGGGTGGCGGCGGCGACCTTCAGCTGAACTCGACGTCGATTGTCGCCGGCGGCACGGTTTCGATCACCTCGTTCACGATCACGGCTGGTAACGCCTAAAGGGAGGGCGCATGCGCCACTACGTTGTGCGTCCGGGCGACACGCTGGCGAAGATCGCCAATGAGTTCGGTGTCAACTGGCGGGACCTTCTGAAGGCGAACCCGCACGCCACGTTCACTCCTGGTGATCCGACCACGCTCCGCCCTGGCGTGGTTCTTCATGTTCTGGGTGTCGATCCGTTGGAGAAGCGGGTCGAAGCTCTCGAGCAGGCCGTGTGGCCGCCGCCCGGTGAGGAGCCGCCGGACGGTGGTGGCGATCCTGGTGATCCTGGTGGTGGTGACGATGAGGAGCCGCCTGTCGACCCGAACTTCCCCGAGCCGTTCATGTCGTACGAGTCTTCGGGCCCGATCATCCTCGACGGCGAGTCTGGGGTCACGATCGAGGGGTACTCGTTCGACAACCTGACCTGGCCGGATCGTCCGATCACTCTCATGAACTGTTCGGACATCACGATCCGGTACTGCGACAGCCGGCGCTGCTCGATGGGGATCGTGTACGCCGTGAACTGCCACGACATCACCGTCGAGTACTGCCGGGTGGAGAACATCACCGGGCCGTACGAGCGGACGGGTGCGAACCGGGCGAACTTCTACCAGTTCAACAATGTGGATGGCTTCTACTGCCACCACTTGAAGGGCCGGTATGGGGACACGGAGGACGTGTTCTCCCATTACGCCTCGAAGAACGGGGTCCTCGAGGATGTCGCTTGGGAGGGTGCTGTCGACTACGACCAGCCGACCTCCGACGGGTCTCCGTCGATCCCGTGGCGGTCTCCGAGCGGCACGGGTGCGATCTGCGGTGATGGTGGCGGAGCGAACGTCATCATCCGCCGAGCCACCTTCCTGAACCCTGGTCAGGTGGGTCTCGCCATTGCTGGTGGCACGAACTGCGGGTTCGAGGACTGCGTGGTCGTGTCGACCCAGTGGCCGGTAACTCGGCCGAGCGGTGGCTCCGGGAACGTGGGTGCCTACGTGTGGAACCAGTACCCGTACGGGTGCTCGGGCCACCACCTCACGGGTTGCCGGGTCCGGTTCCACAACGGGAACCATTGGTGGAACGGTGGCAACTGCGGGGCGATCGACCGCTCCGGGTCCGTGTTCGGTGATCTGACGTTGAACCCCGAGGACTACCGGGTGGTGCTGTAGGTGGCGGCTCCCGGCTACGTCCTGTTGTCTGGTGGTACGGACTCGATCCGTACTGCCGACGGTAACCACCTGGACATTACGACCGACTTTGAGGCGATCATGTGTGTGGCGGCGGACGACTGGTCGCCGGCCAACATCATGACCTTGTTCGCCAAGTGGCAGGGCGGCACCGGGACCAGCGACATCGCTTACGCTCTCCGCATCCACTCGGCTTCCAGCGGGATCCTGAACCCGTGTTGGGGCGATGTGGGAGGGGGCGGCTTGAAGGAGCTGTACGGCTCGTCCCTGTCGGGCTGGGTGGCCGACGGGTCGCCGTGTTGGATCAAGATGAACTTTGTGGTCGACACGGGTTCAGGCATGGCGGTTCGGCTCTACCGACAACCGGCGACCGCCCCGGAGGAAGGCCCTCCCAGCAGCTGGGCCACCCATGGGAGCGCAATGACGGACCCGGCGGCAGCTCAGCTCGCCGTGAACTCCCAGCCTCTCTGGCTGGGGCTCCGGTCCACCACGAACGACCCGTTCTTCGGGAAGTACTACTACTTCGAGCTCCGCAAGGGCAACAGCACGGACCGGTCGTCGCAATTCTGGAACCTGGTGAACCCAGAGACTGTGGCTCTCATGGACGCCCGGTTCTCCGACCCGACGGGTCCCGACGGGTTCGGCAACTCTTGGTCGCTGGCCAGCAACGCCGTCTGGGTTCCACCGGAGGTAACCGTCGGGGTCCCCCAGAACGTGGTTGCGACCCCTCTGAGCCCCACGTCGATCCGGGTGACGTGGGATCCAGTGGTGGATGCGGACGCCTACGACGTGGAACGTGACTCGGTGGTGATCGCTGAAAAGATCACCGAGGCCGAGTACACGGACGAGGGCCTTACTCCGGACACCGAGTACACGTATCGAGTTCGAGCCGCCAAGCTCGTGTAGGGAGGCGGCGTGGCTTGGGAGGTAGGCGACTGGTCTGCCCCGGTCTCCGCCACCACCCCGCATTGGGAGGTTTCGGACTGGTCGGAGCCGGTTTCGGCTACGACGCTTCCCGAAGCTCGAGTTGGGGCTGCTGCAGTCTCTCAGGCACCTCAAACCGCATCCGCTGAAGGGTCTCATACCCCTCCCGTTTTCCAGGGCTCTGCGGCGGCTTCTCAGGCTTCTCAGTCGGCGTCTGCGGCCGGCTCGGTGGCTCCGCCCGTGGTGGTGGGCTCGGCTGTGGTCCTGCAGGCTCCTCAAACAGCATCGGGGGCGGGTGCAGTGGTTCCCCCTACCGTGGAGGGGTCTGCTGCGGCCGTGCAGGCCGACCAGACGGCTGCTGGTGTGGGTGCGGCCGCCACCACCTGGGTGGTGGGCGAATGGTCGGACCCCGTGGTGGTGTCGACCCCGCTCGGTTTGTTCGCTGGTGGTGGCGCTGCTGTCCAGTCGGACGATGAGTCTTCGGCTTCCGGGTGGATCGAGATCATCGGTGACGTGGCTGTGGCTGTCGGCCCGGATGTGGCCGACGGTGCGGGTGTTCTGGTCGCCCCGATTACCGGTGGGGGCGAGGTCGTCCAGGAGAGCGATTCCGGGTTCCTACTCGGCTTCTTCTCGCTCGACGTGTCTGGGGTGATTCAGGTCGTCCAAGCGGATCAGGTGGGCCACGGGGAGGCTCCGGGCACGTGGCCGGAGCAGTCGTCGTTGGACCTCCGGTCTTGGATGCGGTTCCGCTGACACGTCTCGGGAGGTTTGGTGATGCCTTCCACGGTCACTGTGACTCGCCGAGAGCTCCTGGAAGAGGCCCTGGCTGCCCTCTACCGGGCTGCTGAACGCCCCGCTGTTGTTGAGGTGGGGGCGGTGTCGTTGAACTCGGAGGTGGACACCGAGCTCACGTTGGCTCGTGGCGAACTGGCCGTGGGGGATGTGGTGGAGCACCCGTCGTCTCACGAGCTCATGCTGGTGACGAAGAAGAGCTCGGATTCGACCCCCAAGTACACGGTTCTCCGGAGCTACTTGGGGTCGACGGCTTCGGGCCCCGTGGGGGCTGGGGAGGAGCTGTTGAAGAACCCGACGTGGACCCGCCTTGAAGTGTCGAGGTGGATCGACCGGGCTCTCGGTTCCGTGATGAACACGGAGCTCCCGTTCGTCGAGGTTGCGGAGCTCGCCCCGCACCCGCTCTACAAGTACATCGAGCTCCCGGAAGACACCTTGAACGTGGTCCGGGTCCGCCACTTCTCGGATGTGACCGGGGAGATCGCTGAGATCGGCGGCTGGTCGTTTGAGGAGGTTCCCACCTCCGTGGTGCCTTCAGGGAAGGCGCTGCGGATCCGCCCCTACGTCGACGACACCCTGATCGTCGACATGGTTCGCCCCTACTCGTGGGAGGGTGACGGGGAGGAGGCGACGGTGGAGCTGCCGCTCCCAGCTCGGGATATTCCAGTGTTGTGGGCGGCTGCGTATGGGGCGTCTCGCCGGGAGATCTCGAGGGCGGAGCTCGACAAGATCGAGGAGTGGAACCAGGAGCAGGCGATCCGTGCCGGCGTGAACCTTCGAGTGGTGCGGGACGCTTGGGCTGAGGTGTACCGCCGCATCGACGAGGCACGCCGAGTCCATCGGGTGCCGAAGCACCGTCCGTTCCGTAAGCGTCCGAAGGTGTGGTGATGGCTCGCCTGTTCGTTGACTTCATCGCTGGAGAGGTTTCCAACAACCCGTTGACTGCTGCGGGCACGACCCTGCAGGGGTCGTTCCTGGCTGATGTGCCCGTGGTGTCTGGGGGCAACGTCCTGAAGCTGGTCTTGGATCCCCAGGGGGTGAATGGGGATCCGGAGATCATCTATGTGACCTCGCATTCATCGGGGTCGACGTCGGCGACGATCCAGAGGGGCCGGGAAGGTACTGCGGCTCGGCAGCACCCGCAGGGAACCCGTGTGGTGGGTTCGGTGACGGCGGACGACTTCGACGACTTCGATTCTCGGATCGGATCCCTGGAGACGACCGTGTCGGACCACACGTCCGACATTTCGGGCCTTCAGAGCACGGTGTCGGACCACGGGTCGGATATTTCCGACCTGGAGGGTCTCGTGGCCGCTCTGCAGGGCCAGGTGTCGGACCTGGAGGCCGGTCTGGGTGCTGCGTGGCCGGTCGGCTCGATCATCATGTATGGGGGCGATGAGGCTCCCAACGGCTGGATTCTGTGCGACGGCAGGGCGGTGTCGAGAACCCAGTACTCGAACCTGTTCGACAAGATCGGGACCAGGTTCGGGTCTGGCGACGGCTCGACCACGTTCAACGTGCCGAACCTGCAGCGCCGGTTCCCGGTTGGTAAGGCGAGCTCGGGTGCTGCGTCGACGGTGGGGTCGACGGGCGGCACGTGGGACCACACGCATTCGGTCCCCAGCCACCAGCACACGGTGAACCCGCCGGCGACAGACACGGACGTAAACACGGCGTTGGATACTGTGGTGGAGCCGGAACAGGGAGACTCGGGTCGGTCCGGTCTTCTGTCTCGAATCGACACGAACGCTTCGTCGAACTCTCACCGCCACTACCACTCGCACTCCCACCAGGTGGACATCGCCCCGTTCAACTCGGGGTCTGCTGGTGGTGGCAACACTGGGTCGGCGAACCCTCCGTACCTGGTTCTGAACTTCATCATCAAGGCGTAACCATGATCGTGTTGGGGGCCGGTGCTCTGGGATGTGAGCCGGTCGCTGGTCACGAGTTCCTCGACGACCCGACGGTCACCGTGGACTCGCTGGGCAGTGTCACGTCCGGCGGCCCCAACGTGCCTGTTTCCTGGGTTTTCTCGCTGGTGCAGCATTGGTACCGGGTGCGGATCCTGAACACGGGGGACCCGATCTTCGACACTGGCCGCCGGTACAAGTCGGCTGGTTCCCACGTGGTGGATTGGGATGCTGAGGTGCTGCCGTCGCAGGCTTCGGGTCTCGAAGCTGAGGTGACGGCTGGCCACACGTTCTGGCATGTCACCTACCAGGGCGTCGATACGGTGTCGTTCGATGTGGACTTCGGGGATCCCCAGTGTTCGATCGTCCGCCCTGGCGAGGTGGTGACCGCCACGGAGGACCTAGAGGTCGAGTGGTTGTTTTCGGATGACCCGGGCCACACCCAGGCGGCTTTTCGGGTGACTCTCGACACCATGTCGGGGATTCGCCTGTGGGATACCGGTTGGGTTGAGGGTTCCGCCACCTCCTACACGCTGCCCTTGGTCTTGACGCCCGGCTCGTCGTACCGCCTGGGCGTCCAGTTGAAGAACGACCAGGGCATGCGCTCTGAGTAACAGTCCTCACTTGTTGTCACTGTTTGGGCGGTTCCTTAGATGGTTCCTGTTGAAGCTTTTGTGCAGAAGATGCTCTCCCAGGAGGGCGACAAGTACGTGTTCGGCCATGAAGTGTCGATGTCGGACACGGACCCGGAAGCGTTCGACTGCTCCGAGATCGTGGAGTGGGCGGCATACCAGGTGGGGGTGCAGCCGAGGGTGCCGGACGGTTCTTGGTATCAGGCTCGCCACTGCAAGGCCCACGGCCTGATCATCCCGGTGAGTGAGGCTTTGAAGACTCGGGGTGCTCTCTTGTTCCGGTTCCGCACCGCTGACGGGAAGGTGCATGACCCGTTCAGCTCGACGGTGCGGCCGGCGTCCGCTCATGTGGCTGTGTCTTTGGGTGATGGCCGCACGATCGAGGCTCGTGGTTCCAGGTATGGGGTGGGGGTGTTCTCGGCGGTTGGCCGGGACTGGACGCATGCGGGGCTGGTTCCCGGCATCGACTACAGCACCGATGAGGAGGTAGACGAGTTGGCAATTCTGTCGGAAGCCGAACAGAAGGCCCTGAAGGAGTTCCTCAACGAGCTCTACGAGATCGGGTCGAACGTGTCGTTCGTCCGCTTCGTGATCCCGGACTACCGGAAGTGGTCTCGGGGTGGCGGTGTACCCACGGAGGACCCGGTGGCTCGTGAGAAGGCTGACAGGGCCCTGTCGATCCTGTCGAAGATCAAGGCTGTTATCGGGTAAATGGTTCAGACTCCCGACTTCGTAGTCTTCCAGGTCGACACTCCTGGTGTTGGTGAGATCACACCGAACCGGGATGTCGGCACGGTCTACGAGATCGGGATCAACGGGGTCGGCCTCATGTTGGCCGACGACCCGCAACGCCCGGAAACCCTGCCGGTCGCCGTGGTCCCCGACTTGGCGTCGCCCAGGTTGGCGACTGGCGACACGCCTATGTCTCAGGCGATCGAGCGGTACGTCTTGGAGACGGTCCACGACTGGTCTGCTGGAGCAGGCCAACGGTGGTTGAACCGGCAGGGCTCGACGAGCCGGGCGTTCTTTGATTCGGAGGGCGTGGACCCGTTCACGGTGCCCGGCGAGATCCGGAACCTGCCGAGCATGGGGCTCGATGGGCTCGCCGTGTCGAACCTTCGAGGCGTGGTCGTGGACGGTGTGCTCTACATCTTCTACGACGGCAACAAGATGAAGGTGTGGCCGAGCGGCTCGGAGGTGAGTCTCACCGTGTCGTCGGTAGCTGTGGTTCTGCGGGACGTCACCACGGACGGCCAGTACTGGTATGCGGCCACGGACCAGGGGATCCTCCGAGGCACCTCCTCGAACCCGGACGCCGCCTGGTCGGCGTTGGTGGCCGACGAGGTCGTGTGGGCGGCTGGGCGTCTCTGTTGTGCGGTCCGGAACGGGTCATCAACCACGCCGAACCGTTTCACCACTCTCGGAGCTGACGGCACTGAAGAGCAGGTCGGTGGCCACGTCACTCTTGACGAGGGCCACACGATCGTTCTCGGCGGGGCTGTCGGCGGATCGTTCTGGTTCGGCTCCTACTCGGGCTCGGTTGGCCAGGTGTGGCAGTGGCCGCTCGGTGTCGACGAGAACGGCAGCTTCCACGTTCCTTTCGTGGCGTGGGAGATGCCTCCCGGCCTCATCCCCACGTCGATGGGTGTGGCTGGTGGTGACGTGTGGGTTCGGGCGTACCGGCCGACCACTCAGGAAGTGTTCATCTACCGGGGTGTGCTCGGTCAAGGCAACCTGATCCCGTTCATCGTCGCCTACCTGGGGGTCGGGGAGCAGCCGGGCGGCCGGTTCGTGGAGGTGGGGGACATGGTGCTGTTCCCCTACCGGTCGACGAACCAGGAGGCCGCTCTCGGCGGCGTGTACCTGCCTACCGGTGGCTACGCCCGGTGGCTGAACACGAAGGTCGGGTCGGCGGAGATCGCCGACATCTTGGAGTACCAGGGGAAGGTTCACGTCGTCCACTCTGGTGGGGTCTCGTACGAGCTGGATGACGCCTGGGATTACGGATGGCTGGTGCAGTCCACTATGGACGGTGCGACCCTTCTCGACAAGGTCCTCGACTCGATCCGCATCGAGATCCCGCCTCTTCAGCAGGATCAGGTGGTGGCTGTCGCTGTGTCGCTCGACCAGGGGTTGTCGTGGACTCAGGTGGGGGCTGCGAATGTGCCTGGGTCGCAGCGGCAAGTGTTCGAGGTGGGAGCTCGGGTCAACAACTTCACGATCCGGGTCGAGCTCACCCCTTCAGCGTTAGGGCCGGCTCGACTGTTCGCCCACCAGTCGAAGTACCACGGTTTGGGGCTCCGGGACGTAGTGGTGCGGGTCTTGGTGAAGGCCCACGACGAGATGACGGGTGTGAACGGTGCTCCGCTGCCCGAGAACAAGCCTGGGCGTGGAGCGGAGATCATGCGCTGGCTCGAATCCCTCGGGCAGACCCGGGTGCTGTTCCAGGACATCGACTGGCACTTCACCCGCCAGGCGGACGTCTGGGAGGTGATCTCGGTGCGGTCGACCAGGGAAAGCTTGTACGACCCTCACCTGGGGGCGAAGCGGTTGGGCGGCACTGTGGAGTTGACGCTCCGCCGGCCCGGTGAAGTGGTGTATGCGGCGGCTGAGGACATTCCGGCGGCATGAGCGAGATCCTGGAGCTCGGGAAGACGGTCCTGGCGGTGATCGGCGGCGCTGGCACTCTGGCTGGTGGCGTGTGGGCAGTTGTTGTGAAGTCTCGGGTGAAGGGGAGCGAGTTGGCTGCAGAGGAGTGGCGCAAGGTGGCTGAGGCACGTGAGGAGAGGATCGCCGAGCTCGAGGCCCATGTGCATGCCCTGGAGGAGCGGATCGTGAAGCTGGAGGGCAAGTACGAGGCTCTGGCCGATCTGAAGGCGGAGCAGATCGCCGGCCGGGTGGTAGAGCGCCTCGTTGAAGCCATGGAGGCGCTGGACTGGCTCGACTGAAGAAGCAGAGGGACACGACCTGTTGGTGGCCACTCAGCAGGTCCGCTGACCGTCGTTTCTTGGGCGGTGTAGTGATGCACCGCAAGCTCTGGATTCTCTGGACTATTGGGGGCTTGGGGAGCCTCGCAGCCATCTTGGTGGCTGGCGAGCTCGGCCACCCTGTGTCGGCTCGTACATGGGCCCTGTGGGCTCTCCTGGGACTCGGCTCGTTCGCCGTGTTGGAGATCCACGGGTTGGCTCGACCTGGGGAAGACGACACGTTTTCCGAGCTGGTCTGGTCGTTGGGGACGGCTCGGTCGATCGTCTTGTTCGCCTGCGCTTGGGGCATCTTCGCTCTGGCCACGGGGAACGTGTGGCCGTCGTTCGGAGCGTTCGCCTTGGCGTGGTGTCTCTGGCACTTCTGGAAGGAGGGTCCGTACGGTGAGAAGCGGGAGGATTGAATGCCCGAAGTGTGGGGAGATGACCCCGGAGCGGCTGAACTTCTGTCAGCACTGCAGGCGTGCGATCAGGGATCTCCGGTCGATCCGGTTCGTGGGTGTGAGGACCGCCGAGGCGAACCGGAAGCTCGAGCTGTTTGCTGCGACGGGGGATCCGGCTGTATTTGCCAAGCCGGGTGCTCTTGACTTCAACCCCGCCTACGCCTGATGTTCAGGCTGCTCCCTGACGAAATGGCAGCGGAGAGCCTGACGAAACGGTAGCCCCCGGCGGAACCTCACACTCCTCACTGTTAGGGGATTACAGGTCGAACCCCCGACGCTTGACAGCCTGGTAGGCGGCGTCTTGGCGGCTCTCCAGGTAGCGCTGTGTCACTCCCAGGTTCGAGTGGCGCAGCGCCTCCTGGATCTCCTCCATGGTGAACCCCTGCTCTTTGAGAGCCCCGGCGAAGCTCCGCCTCATGTCGTGGGCACTCATCGTGTAGCCCACCTTCTCAGCGGCCCTGTGGAAGAGTTGGCCGACCCGTGGCGGCATCACGCCCCGGTCCCAGAGCACCCGGGTCTCCCAGTTCCCCTGGAAGTCGTGGAGGTGCTGCATAGCCGGGATCACGTGCTCGTCGACCGGTTCCCGGCCGAGATGTTCTTGAGCGATCCCCTTCCACTTGGCGAGCACCTCGACGGTGCGGGGCGGGATGTACGTGGTGGCCTGCTTCCGGCCTTTTCCTTTCAGGTGGACCGCTGCTCGATCGAGGTCGACCTGGTTCCACCGCAGCCCGGCGATCTCGGCTCGCCTGAGACCCATGGTGAAGCCGAGACGGGCGATTACGAGGTCCCGGAGCTCGAGGATCGTGTCCTGGGGTAGCTGAGCCAGCATGTTCTCGATCTCCCTGCTGCTCAACCAGGTGGCTTGTCGGGTGGGGGTCGTCTTGGTGGGCATGAGCCGCTTCAGGTTGGCGGCGGGCGACTTGGGGATAATCCCCTTCCAGGCCGCCCAATCGAAGAAGGCGGTCAGCCTCGCCCGGTATGCACTCCGGGTGTAGGGTGCGAGCTCGGACCGGTTGGCGAACCGCACCAGGTCCTCTTCAGTGAACTCCTTCACGGTTCTCTTCTCGGGGAACATGCCGTGGAGACTGGCGAGGGTTTCCCGGTAGGTCTTCTTCGAGACTGGGGTTTGCAGGTTGCTGGCCGGGTCGTTGATGAACGCCTGGACAGCGTCTGGGTAGAAGCGCATGTCGTCCTCCCGTGGGTTCACTAACTGACATTTTCAAGCCCCAGTCTAGAGGACAGTCCCGGACTGGTCAAGGACCAGTCTGTTTACTAGTCGACCCAGTATGTGCCCTTCATGGGGCTATTGGGTTTTGGTTATAGCACCGGGTTGACATTTCCACAAGCAGTTCAGGGGAGTTTCCGGGGGGAGTTCAGACCCGGCTGGAGACCGGGCCGTCCTCCCCCCAGTCCTCGTGGAACCCGTCGTAGAAGCGGGCGTCGAGCGGCCAGTGACCGTAGTGAGAGATGACGACTTCGCAGTTGGCGTCGAGCTCCCTGGTCACCTGGGGGCCGCAGAGACACGACCCCCTGTCGTCGACCAGGTGGACGAACTGCTCGATCGGGATCGAGTGGAACGACGTTGGGTGGCCGTCCTTGTCGGTGATGGTGAGCGACCGGTAGGTCGGCGTGACGGCGGGGCCCTGCCCCATGCCCTCCATCATCGTCTCGTGTAGTGGTCGAGCCGGCGACCGTCGGACCGGCGACGACCCCCGAACAGGGTGTCGATCTCCGTGTCCGACAGGTACTCGGCTGCCTCCTGGAGGAGCCCCGCCTTCAGCTTCTGGTGGTAGTGGCACAGCCCTGTGGCTGTGGGCGGCTGGGGGCACTTGAAGTTGGGCCAGGCGCAGGTCCTAGGCTTGGTCATCCTTCACGACTCCTCCCCGAAGGTCGTGTCGAGCCACATTCGGACGTCCTCCCCGAACTCGATCAAGTCAGCCCCCGAGGTCCACGTCCACGTCGGACACGATCACCGACGGCTTGAAGATGACCCGGTAGTGGTAGGTCGACACGCCGGCGCTTTCGAGCTGCTCGACGAAGTACGACACGTTGTCGGAGAGACCGAGGTAGTGCTTCTTGAACTCGCTGGGGCCCGTCTTGCAGGTCACCTCGAGTTGGACATCCGTGGTGTCCGCCTCGATCGAGCACAAGCCCTCGATGGACAACAGGTACGTGTCGGTGATCCCGTTGAAGAACACCACCCGGCGGACGATCTCGAACTGGTCCGCCGCCCGAGAGATGTTCTGGGATGCCACCTGGGCATCGGTGGTGCAGCCCACCAACGCCAGGAAGAGCACAGCCGCCAGGACGGCCAGGATGCGCTTACGCAGCCCCCTCATCTGGTTCTTCCTCCGTGGGTCGCAGGGCAGTGCGAAGCTGCTCCAGAGCCCGGTTCAAGACGTCGTGGACCGACTGTCTTGACCGGCCGATGAGCTCGGCGATCTCCGTTTTGGAGTACCGGCCCCAGAAGAAGCATTCGATCACTGCTCGTTCGTCCTCCAGGAGACTCTCGACGGCGTCGATGAGCCGTTCCCGGAGCTCTGGGTCTATCCCCTCGACCGTCTCCCCGGGGAGGGTGTCGAACACCCACCGGTCGTCGAGGAAGCTCGGGTCGTAGGGGACTTCCTTCATGTCCGGTTCAGGGCGTCGAGCATGTCGGCGATCCCCCGGCCGAGGTCACCGAGCGACCCGTTGTTGTCGAACACGTAATCCCAACCGGTCCAATCGGCCAGGTCCTGTTCTGACGGGTCGGGGTCGTCGTTGGGTTCGCCTCGCTCCACCTTGACGATGTAGCCGCCGACCACCCGGATCATGTCCGCCTCGTTGCGGAAGCGAACGTCTGGGATCACCCAGTCACCCGGCTGGCTGACCTTCTCGAGAACGGGGCGGATCCACACCATGGGGTCGATCCACCGACGAGCCGAGTTGCCGATCGCCTGGAGCCGCTCCCGGACCCCCGGCACCTTCTTGGCTTCATCCCATCCGAGGTGCTCGACGAGGGCCCGGATGTCGGGGAACAGGTCGAGAGCCATGCACTTGACCCCGTCGGCGAACGCCACCTCCTGGAACCCGTACTTGGTGTCGAGGATCCGGGCGACGGTGGACTTGCCGACCCCCTTCTGGTGGCCGAGCCCGATGATCATGCCGGCCTCCGCAGGAGGATGAACCGCCACTCACCGTCCTCGGGGTAGAGGCTGTCGATCTCCCACTCTTCCGGCAGGCCCTCTATCCCCAGGTCGGAGGCCGAGGAACCCGGGTACCAGACTCGGCGCAGGAGCTCCTCATCGCTGAGACCGAACTCGACCCTGTCGACCCGCATCAGGCCGCCTCCTCGGGAAGGTCCGGAAGCTCCTCGAAGTCGATGTCGTCGGGTGCGGGCTCGTCGTCCGTGGTGTCGGATTCAGCAACACCCGGGACCGAGACCTCCGACGCCACTATGGGGGCCGGCTGTTCGACAACCGGAGTCGGCGGAACCGGGTTGCCGGGGAACGTGGCGGTGATCACCAGAGCCTCCTCATCGGAGGCCACCACCTCGAACTCGGCGGCCGGGATGCCGTACTCGGCTCCCTTGAGGAACAGAACGACTGTGTCGATCACTAGGCGATCACCTCCGCTTCGTAGGCGACCAGGGGCCGGACGGTGACCGTGGAGATCTGGCCGGCTCCAGGGCCGACCGCCTTGACAACCACGACGACCCCGGACTTCGACCAGTGCTCGGCAGCCTTGACGGCGGCCTCCTCCGGGGACTCAGCGCTGGTCCGGAACGTCTCGAGGTCCCGGTTGACAACGACATAGACACTGCTGTCGCCCATCACTCGGCCTCTTCGGCTCCCTGCATCCGGGCCTCGTAGTCGGCGCGCATCCGGGCGTCGTACCGCTCAATGGCGGCGATCCGGTCCTCTGCCGAGGTGTCATGGGCAAGAGCGATCTCGTAGTCCTCGTCGAAGAGAGGGAAACCGATCGCCTGAGCCCGGTCGAACACGTCGGTGAGGGCACCCATGGCCATAGCAACCAGGTCGGCCAGGACCTCGTCAGACGACCGGAGAGCACCGATAGGGGTGCCTTCGGCGAACGCTGCGAAGAGGTCCCACTTCGACTCGATCCCGAGCTTCTCGACGTAAGCCTTGATGGAGGCCTCGTCGTTTGCGGTGAATGCGGGCTCCGGGAACCCGTGTCCTTTCGGCATGTGGTTCTTCCTCCGTGGGTTTGGTTTACAGCGGTACTCCCGCTGCCTTGGGTTCGGCGTTGCTGGTGCGGAACCGGCCGTACTTGCCGCATTTCTCATTGAGGCAGTGGTACCGCTGGTATGCGCCAGCCTGGGTCCGCCTCACGCCTCGCTTCTCGATGCGGGTGCTCCCACATGTGTCGCAGAACAACTCGCCGTCGAAGGAGGCTTTCCAGAGGCGGGGAACGTTGCTGGAGTACCGGATGACCTTCTCGAAGATCGGGTCGAGGACCTGGACGTCTCGCCGGTTGTACCGGACCATCTGCCGGAGGGCCTTGTCCCGGTCGGGGCCGTGGAGGACCTCCTCCCAGATCTCCCAGTGGACCTTCAGCTTGCCTCCGAAACCCCACTGTCTGGCGAGGTAGTCGAGGTTCGAGTACGGGTACCCCAGTTCACGCTGAGCAAGTTTCAGCGTGTCGATCACCTGGATCGGTGCGAGGGGCGGGAGATCCCAGTGGGCCAGCCGGCCGTTCACCTTCGGGAGGTCGAACTTGATGGCGTTGTGAGCCACCACAGCGTCGGCTTCCCGGAGGAGCTCGGCGAGGGATTCGGCGATCGCCGAGTCGTTCCACTCGAGGACCTCCTTGACGGTGAGCCGGTCGTCGTAGACCTTGCGCTCTCCCCGCCACTTGGCCGCCCAGGTGAGGAGAATGGGTGGCTTGGTGACCATGAAGTGCTGCGGATGCGACTTCTGGTGCCAGCTCCAGGTCAGGAAAGGGCTCGTCTCGACGTCGACAATCAGGGTGCGGAGTGGTTCAGGCATCACTCCTCCTCCCCGAGAGTGCCGACCGGAGATAGGCCACTTCCGTCCTCAGCAAATGGATGAGGTAGGGGACCGGAAGCACAGCGACCGGTGGATGTCCCGTCGTGGTGCTCTTCCGGGCATCCCGAGGCACGCACCACAGCACCCAGGCGTCACCGTGCCGGGCTGCGAGCTGGCGTGTCCAGGCTGGGATTTGCAGCGTCTTGTGACGCTTCACCTCGTGGGGGACCGGCGTCCCGGTGATGTCCCAGGACGCCTGGTTGCCGCCCCGGCGGGTGACGTCGGCATCTGGGTAAACCTCCTGGAGGAGGGCGACTACCCAGTTCTCAGCCTCGGTGCCAACCCTTCGGCTTTTGTTGGCCATGCCCGGAAGGAAACCCGGCCCTACAGGCCGAAATCCAGGGCTAGAGAACGGAAATCCTTGACGGTTTCAGGTCAGATAGACCAGCCGGCTGCAGCCGCCTCGGCGACCCGGCCGCCAGGCACGTCGATCGGGTACACCTGCTTGAGGGTGTGCCACTCGGGCATCTTGACCATGAGCCGTTCCATGAACCAGTCAGTGGCTGCGGTCCCGACCTCGTCGTTGTCGAAGGCGACCCCGACGGAGGTGTAGCCGTAGAGCTCGTCGATGAACCGATCCTTGAGGGTGGCAGCACCGGACGGCAGGGCGTAAACGTCGACCGCCCGGTCCTTCCACATCTTGGCCAGGACCCACGAATCGGATTCCCCTTCGCACACCACAGCATGGGGTTTCCGGCCCTGGTTCTGCTGCCGCTCCACTTGGGGCCGGTAGAGGCCCACCGTGAACGTGGAGCCGGAGACTGCGCTCTTCGACGCTTCGGGGAGGTGCCGGACCTTGATGCCTCGCACATACCATTTGCCTCGATCGGGCACCCAATGCGGGATCCACAGGTCTTCGCCGACGATGGCTGCTCCGCAGGCGAGCACGTCGCCTAGGTGCAGGTACGGCCACTTCTCGGGAACAAGGGCCGCCCATTCGAGCTCGGCGTGCGGGTCGGCGGCCGAGCGGGTCTCCCACTTCGACGTGTAGTCGGCCGGCTCGAACGGCATGTCGTTGGCGAACCGGTTCCGCAGGGAGCGGGTGGTGGGCACTCCTCGGGTCAGGAACTCGACAGCTTCCCGGTGGTTGTATCCGAGGGCCATCATCACGAAGTCGATCTGGTCTCCACCCTGACCGGTCGAGAAGTCGTACCAATGGTCGTCGTAGATGTGGAGGCTGGGAGTCCGGTCGTTGGGGTTGAGGAGCGACCGGATCTTCCCACCGGTGGGCTGTGGGAGGCCACAGAGGCGGAGGACCTCCCGCATGGAGATGCTCCGCTTGATGGCCTCCCTGGCGTCAGTCCACGCTGCCCGCATGGGTCATCGGGTGGTCTTCTCCCGGAACCAGCGCCATGCGCCCCGCAGGACGAAGAACCCGATACCGAACCCAGCGAGAGTGTTCAGCCAGTCGAGGAAACTCCTCTCCTCCACTCACTCCTCCCTCTCTAGGTTGTGGTTCGGGATCATGGCAAACACTCCGGGAAGTGATCAAGTGCCAACCGACCCGGGCCACGGAGCACCCGTGGGATCTCTCCAGTAGTCCCAGTTGAGCTCGGTGATCCGCCCGGTGGCCGGGTCCCAATCGTGCTGGACGCCCTTGGTGGAGTACTCGCCGTCACCTCGACTCTTCAAGAGCTGGAGCCGAAAATCCCGCTTCATGCCTTCACGTTGGAAGTCAGCGAGGGCCGGGTCGAGGGCGGGGCGATAGGCCCCCACCATGTAGTCGGCCGAGTACTCGCCGCCGTGGGCTGCGTTCCCCTTGGTGAGGGGCCTGTGACCCTCGTCCACGAACGCTTGCTTGGCTCCCCGCTCCTTCACAGCCACGCCTCGGCTCACCTGGTGGAGGACCATGACGACAGCGTCTTGCTCCCGGGCGAAGTCCTTCAGCTCCATGGCGATCCGCTTCACCGACTCGGTCTCGGTGGCTCCGAACGACCGGATCAGCTCGAGGAAGTCGATCACCACGAGCTTGGGGTCCTCCTGTTTGAGCTCCCGGTACTCGTCGAGGATGCGATGCAGGTCGTCCACCCCCACTCCGGGTTCATCCCACATGACGAGTCTGGGGAACGCCTCCACGGTCTGTTGGACGGCCGGCGAGTGCCCTTCTGTGGTCAGTTTCCACTCGATGTTGGCGGTGGGGGTCCCCGTGTAGATGGCTGCCAGCCGCTTCAAGATGTACCGGGAATGCATCTCCAGGCTGACCATGACGGTGGGGATGTGGGGGTTCTTGGCGACCACGTTCAACGCCCAGAACGTCTTCCCGACACCAGGCCGGGCGATGAACATGAGGAGCTCGCCCGGGGCGGGGCCCCCGCCGGCGGGCTCGTCCACGACCCGGTATCCGGTGGGGACCCTGGGGATGCCCGTGGTCGCCCACCGGACCAGGTCTTCCTGCACTGAGTCGAGTGTCTGAATCAGCACTTGGGACGGAAACGGTCCTTCGTTCGGTAGAGGACCCCGGCCGCCCAGATGAGGGCGGCCAGAAACAATCCTCCGTCACGCATCTCAGAACGGGACAGGCCCGCCCTGTCCGTTCACCTGGGGCTGGCCGTTGACCTGCTGCCCGGGGAACGGGATGCCGAGACGCTCGAACACCCAGGCCGGGGCGGGGCCGAACTTGCCCTTCAGCCAGAGGCCAGGCACGTTGTCGTCGTGCTTGTACCGGAAGTCCGGACCCTTGCCCCCGTTGATCGACGCCCGGGGGTCCTTGGTGTTGTTCCACCAGTCGTCCGGGTGGGCGAAGAGGTCCCTCCACCGAGCCTCCTCGTTGGAGAGGTCCCGGACCGTGGTGGGGTTCATGCCGGCGGCCTGCAGGTTCTGCTCCGCCACCTGGATCGGTGAGGCCTGCGGCTGAGCTACCGGCGGCTGCACCTGGACGCCCGCAGTCTGGGGGGCGGGAGCCTGGTCGGGCGGGAAGCCGCCAGCCAGGCTGACGAGGGCGGCGTGGAACTCCTTCGCCGCATCGACAACCACCTGGATCGACTGCCCCTGGTAGGCGGTGGCAGCCGCCTTGAGGGCTACACCGGCCATCATGGCCAGTTCCTTGTTGTACATGTTCTTCCTCCGTGGGTTGGGGGGTTTGGGTTAGAGCCGTTCGGACTCCGGGACTCCGAGGGCATCCCAGATCGCCTTCATGATCTGCGCCTTGGTGTCCGGCTGGTTCTGCATGTCCCGGACGGACTTCCCGTACGCCTCCGCCATCCTGGCGAAGAGGCGGCTGAGGGCCAGATGGAACCCGATCCGGGGATCGTGTTCATCGGCCGGGTGACGCTTCGCCGTGCCCACCAGGTGGTCGATACCGGGCAGGTCCGGCGAAACAGCGGTCACGTTCTCGTCCTGGATGACCCGGATCTCCAGGTTCAACCGGGACGGAACAGTGTTGCTGCCGGTGTTGGGCTGCATGGGTTCTCCTCCGTGGGTTGGGGTCATGCGGCGTACTCGTCGAACTTGAGACCGACCCCATATGGGCATTCGGACCAGAAGTCGCACCACTCCTTGTGGCAGAGGAACGACCCTGGGTTGGCCGGGAAGGGTCCGCCCCGGTCGATGAGGTTCGCCAGCTCCGCAGCCCTCCGGATCGTCAGCTCGACCTGGTGGGGGGTGCGGAAGACTTGTCGGCGCTCGAAGTGGCCGTCGAAGCTCATGATGTCGTAGAAGGTGTTGATCCGGCCGAGGGGCACGTTGGCGTGCTGCGACCACGCCTGCATGTACCAGCCGAACTGCGGGTTGGTGGGCGTGCCCTTGTCTCGGCTCCACTTCTTCTTTGCGGTCTTGTGGTCCACAAGCGTGTACCACCCGTCGGGTGTCGCCAGGACGAGGTCGATAGTGCCGCCTCGACGCCACCCGGGAGCCTCCGGGAAGTCCTGGTTGAACTCGAGCTCGACCGCCACGACGAACAACCCCGCCTCCTTCCAGATGGGCTGCTGGTCCCAACTGTGGCCTTCGTCGAAGTACCGGAACAGGGTGCTGGTCATGAGCTCGACGGCCTCCTCGGGGCTGAAGATCTTCTCCTCGATCCTGGAGCCTTTGGGCTGGTACACCCAGGAGAACCGATTGCCAGCCTTCTCGACGTCCTCGTGGAAAGCGTCCTCGGCGGCCCGGACGACGGCCTCCCAGGTCGTCGGCTCGCCCCGCATGAGGCCCATGTAGTGCTCGGCGAGGCCGGCGTGGTACCCGGTCCCCATGGCCCGGTTCACGTTCGACCGGTACTCGGGGTCCTGGAGGATGAACTCGACCCGCTTGAGGCACGTGTCGGCGGTCCCCATGAGGGACTGACGCATCACCCTCTCCATCAGTCCGTGCCTCCAGGGTTGAAGTGGTCGAGGTCGGCATCGAGCTCAGAGGTGGCTTCGTGGTACTCGTTCCAGGCTTTGCTCACGTTCCGGGCGGTGAGCTCGTAGCCCTGGAGGTCAGCGATGATGCTGACGGCCGGGACCAGGGTGTCCAGGAGCTCTTCGATCGCCGCCACCCGGGCGTCCAGAGAGATGAGGGTCATCGGGCGATCACCTGCTCTTGGGCCTTCATCACCACGTAGCGGACCTGGTCGTAGGAGGCACCGGTGCGCTTGGCGATCTGGGTCACGGGTTCGCCGGCCCTCCAGGACCGGAGGATGTCGTCAACCTCCCTGGCGGTCAGTTCGGACCGGTTGCGTCGATGAGGCTTGAGCCCAACCTGACGAAGCCAGTAGTAGGTGAGGGTGCGGGTGATTCCAAGCTCCCGCTCCATCTCCCGGGGCGTGTAGCCCTTCCGGTGTGCGGCGATGATCTGGTGGGCAGTGTTGGGGATCGAGTTGACCACGCCGATCACTGCGAACGGGTCGTCGTGGCCGCTCGCCTCAGCGATCTCTTCCGGGGTCATATCGGTGAGGAGGGCGAGCAGCTTGGCCCTTGCGAATGGGTCTGACGGTGGGGACTCGGGGAGACCGAGATTTCGTACGAGCGGGCGAATCGCATGCGGTACCGGCTTCCCCCCAGACCAGGACTCGATGAGCACCTGCTTCCACATACCCCGAGAATCCTCCTCTCTCTCTGCTACGCTTGTCATCGGAAGGCAGTTCGTCATTGAGGTGGCGTTCTTCCTTTCGTGGGTTGCTTGAGGGGTCGAGGAGACTCGGCCCCTCAAGTTCTGCACCTCGCAACGTAGTCTGTGAGGGTGACAGATCCGAGGAAATCCGGAACTTTTCTCTTGACAGTTCCAGGCACATGTGTAAGTGTTCCAGGAATCAGACAGGAGGACAGTACGACGATGGCCACCCGAAGAGAACAGGAGATAATCGCCGCCTACGACGCCTGGGATCCCGAGGTGGAAACCGTCAACGAGTTGGCGGACCGAATCGGGGTCAGCCGGTCACGCCTCTACGAGGTGCTTCGACGCCACAACGTCGAGCTCAAAACCAGGACTCGGTCGAACGTCGCCCCCAACATCGACTCGCTCCTACTTCAGGAGATGGCTGAGAACGCCCTCTCGTTCCTCCTTACTCAACTGCAACAGTGTCGTGACGAGTTGAGAGAATACCGGGACCGGTACGGACCCCTGTGATCAGCCCCGGATGAGGTCGTCGACAACCCACCGGAGGCGGGGACCTGGTGGCCAGGCCGAGCACCAGGCCCCCGCAACCGTTGGGGTGGGGGTCCTCGGGACGGCCCCACCGGGCGAGGAACGAACCCTGCCGTCCCGTGGAGAGGCCTAAGCCCCCGAAGACTTCTTGGCCAGCGATACGCCCAGGAGCATCGCCTCCACTTCGGAAGCGGTGAAGTACATCTGGTTGCGCCCCATGGTGATCAGATACCGATCGGGGCTTCCGGGGAACCTGACAAACTCGGTGATCAACCCCTCTTCCTTCAGGCTCCACAGCCCCTCGATGACCCTTGACGTCCGGCTCACTCCTCCTCCTCTCTGGGCCAGACCACACGCCGGGAACCACCAGGACACCAACACTCCGACCTGGTGTCGAGATACCAGCCATGGTCGTGACCGCACACCAGTTGGTAACAGGGGTCGTGGAACACGCCGTGTTCGCAGGGTGTTTCCACGACCAGACGGCCACCCTCATCGAGAACAGACAGCGGAACCACCAGATATTGACCGGCGCTGCGGTATTGCTCCCGGGTCCATGCGTTGTCTGCGTCCCATATCCAGGGCCGTTCGGGGTCAGGCATGTCAGGCATCACTCCTCCCTGTTCAGGTTGTCCA
>DASVDX010000054.1:0-99634 GCA_036380875.1 Acidimicrobiia bacterium | reverse complement strand
CGGCCTCCTTGGCGACGCAGTAGGCGTCCTCCAGGTACCGGTGGGCGGCGGCCAGATCGCCCCCCAGCATGGCAGCGGTCAAGGCGAGACGGTTGAGAGCCGTCACCTTGGCGGACGGCCGTCCGGCGTTCTCGGCGAGCCGCTGGAAGGTGGCCTCGGACTTCGTGAGGTCCGGGAGCAGCGAATAGGCGACTCCGAGCCCGTCGTAGGCGCGCACGACCAGGGCGGGCTCGGCGTCGGCGGGGATGTTCTCGAGGGCGGTGGTGAAGAACCGGATGGCGTCGGAAAGGGCCATGGCCCGCGACGCCTTCTCGCCGGCGGCGACCAGGAACGGGAATGCCGCCGCCATGTCCTCGGCTTCGGTGTAGTGGACGGCGATCTCCGCCACCGCCTGGGGCCGAACCTCCGCCAGGTGATCGGCGAGGCGGCGGTGGAGCTGGCGCCGGGTCCGCAACAACAGCGTCGAGTAGGCGGTGTCGCGTATCAGGGCGTGGGTGAACGCCAGCGTCGACCCGTCCCGTTCGACGAGGATCCCCCGCCGCAGCAGGTCGGTGAGCCGGTCCGACAGGTCGGCGGGGTCACCGAGCAGCGCCGCCACCGTGGACCGGTCGAACTCCCTGCCGATCACGGAGGCGTACTGGGCCACGGCCCGTGACCCTGGGTCCAGGCCGTCGAGCCGGGCCGTGAGGAGGGAGGACAGCCCGGAGGGCACGGGGATGTCCCGGGTGCCGGACTCGAGGATGGCATGGGCGATCTGCTCGATGAAGAGGGGGTTGCCCGCCCGCTCGTTCGAGGACGCTCTTTCGGGTCTCGGGAGACAGGTCCGATCCGACGAGGCTGTCGAGGAGCTCGGCCGCCGCCTCCTCGGTGAGGGTGCCCAGCTCGAGATACGTGTAGCGGTGGGGATGCTCCCGCTCGGCGACCTCGTGCAGATGCCAGGCGGCACCGTCGCGGATCGGCCTCATCACGATCACGAGGCCGAGCGGCTCGGACTCGGTGAGGGCCATCAGGTGCTCGATGAGGGCGAGCGACATGGCGTCCGCCCAGTGGAGGTCTTCCACGGCGACGACGAGCGGCCGGCGTCGCGCCTCCGCCCTCATGTAGGAGAGGACGGTCTGGCGGATGCGCGAGTCGAGGACCGGCGGCTCGAGCTCGTCCAGGAAGTCCACCACAGACTCCGGGAGGGGGATTCCGGTGAACACCCCCAGGTAGGCGGCGGCGTCGTCCACGTCGGGTATCAGCTCGGCGGCTTCCGCCACGCGAGCGTACGGGTCCTGAGCTGAGTCGAGATCCCACCATCTCGTGAGGAGCTGGCGCGCCGTCGAGTACGGCACCTGGGAGTCGTACGACTCTGTGGCTGCGGCCATCCACCCCAGCTCGTCGGAGTCGACGGCTTGGCGGAACTCTTCGAGCAGGCGGGACTTCCCGAGGCCGGCGTCGCCGACCACGGCAGCGATCCACCCCGCCCCCTCCTGGAGCGACTCTGCCAGAGACCGCAGTCTGGCCAGCTCGCCGTGGCGGCCCACCAGAGGGCCGACGAGCTCGACCTCCGGTCCGTCGGCCCGCACGCCGAGCACCCGGTAGGCGATGACCGGCTCGGCCTTGCCCTTCACATCTACCGGGCCGATCTCCTCGCCCTCGAAGTGGTTGGATACCAACTCCCATGTCTCGGCCGTGACCCGAACCGTTCCCGGCTCGGCGGTCTGTTCCATCCTGGCGGCGACGTTGACGGCGTCGCCGATGGCGGTGTAGTCGACCCGCAGATCGGAGCCGATCTCGCCCACCACGACGAGGCCGGTGTTGATCCCGACGCGGACGTCGATGTCGAGGTCCCACCGCTGGGCGACCTTCTCCCTGTACGAAGCCATCGCCTCGGTGATCTCGAGGCCGGCCCGCACCGCCCGGACCGGGTCGTCTGCGTGGGCGATGGGAGCGCCGAAGAAGGCGAGCACGGCATCCCCGAGGAGGCGGGCGAGTGTGCCCTCGTAGCGATAGACGGGGCGGATCAGATGCTCGAAGGCCCCGTTGACGATTTCGGTCCACTCCTCGGGGTCGAGTCGCTCGGCGGCTGCCGTCGACCCCTTGATGTCGGCGAAGAGCATCGTGACCGTGCGGCGCTCGCCCCGCATCCGCTGGTCCGCCCGAGCCTGGCTGATCTTCATCAGCGTCTCGGGCGGGACGTAGCCGGCTATCTCCTTCTGGGCGGGGGCGAAACGGTGGCCGCAGTTGCTGCAGAAGTTGGCGCCCGCTTCATTCACGTGGGAGCAGATCGGGCAGACGCGCTGAAGGGGGTTGCCGCAGTTCGAGCAGAACTTGGCATCCGCCCGGTTGTCGTGCCCACAGATCGGACAGTCCACAGCGCCCCAGCACGTGAGAGAGGCAGGAACCTTACCAGTGGCAGCCGTGGCGATTGGGGGCGCAAGAAGAGAGACCCCCTGGCGCTATCGGCCAGGGGGTCTCCCGTTGGTCGACTCAGGATTCCGGCAGGGCCCGGACCAGGAACGAGGCCATCTGCTCGCGGCTCACCGGGTCGTTCGGGCAGAACCGGTCGTTGGCCGGCGGGTTGCAGCCCCTCGTGATCCCGGCGGCAGCCAGAGCGTTGATGTCACCTTCGAACACCGAGCCCTCGTCGTCGACGAAAGCATCCTCGCTCGAGGGCGGCAGGTCGAGGGCCCGCACCAGGAAAGCCGCCATCTGGCCGCGGGTCACGTCGTCGATGGGGCAGAACCGGTCGTTCGTCGGCGGGTTGCAGCCCCTCGTGATGTCGGCGGCGGCGAGAGCGTTGATGTCTCCCTCGAACACCGAGTTCGAATCGTCGACGAAGGCGTCCTCGTCACTGCCGGGCAGGTCGAGTGCCCTCACCAGGAACGCCGCCATCTGGCCTCGGGTGATGGAGTCCTTGGGGCAGTACCTGGTGTTGTCCGGCGGGTTGCAGCCGCGGGTGATGTCGCGCCGCGCCGCCTCCTCGATGTCCCGCTCGTGCACCGAGCCGTCGTCGTCGATGAACCGTCCCGACTCGTCGGCGGCGACCTTCACCAGGGCAACGCTGTCCGGCTCGGACGTGTTCGCCGGTGTCTCGTCGGCGGCGAGGATCAGGCTGCCGTCGTGGGCCACCGCGGCGATCCCGTAGATCCAGGCGTCGAGGCCGGTGTCGATAGTGCCGCCGTCCCTGCCGTCGGCGGTGACCAGGCGGACGACGAACGCCGGGTTCGGTCCGGTGTTGTAGGCCAGGGCGATCTCGCCGGTGCGCAGGGCGGTCACGTGCACCGGTCCGGCGACCTCGTCGTCGGACAGTCCCGGGTTGCCGAAGCTCGGGTCGAGGGTCCCGTCGGGACGGAACTTGTAGACGTGGAAGTCCTGGACGTCCTCGCCGGCGGTGACCTCGAGCACGACCGCCACCCCACCGTCGGCCATCTTCGCCGAGTCGACGGAGGTGATGTCGTCTGCGGTGGCGAGGTTGATCCGGGTCTTGATCCCCGTCGAGTCGAACGTGGCGACCCGCACGACGTCGGCGGAGGTGGAGCGGTCGATCACCACCGCCAGGTAGCCGCCCTCGATGGGCTGGATGCCGAGTGGGGCGATGAAGTCCGACGGAGTGGTGTCGTCCGTGGCCAGGGTGACGACGCCATCGTCTCCGAAGTCGGTGTCGACCGTGCCGGTGGAGTCGAGCCTGACGGCCCAGGCCGACTGGTCGTCGACGTTGCCCCCCACCACGATGGCACCGTCGGGGTCGACGAGCACTCCCGTGGGGATGCCGCCCTGCACCGGCAGCGTGGCCGTGCCGTTCGTGCCGTACGACGGATCGGCGGCGCCGGCGGAGTCGTAGCGGCTGACGACGACTGAGCCGGCGCTGCGACCGGCGACGTACAGGTAGCCGTCAGACCCGAAGGCGACCTCGGAAGGCCTGTCGAACGTCAGGTCGACGACTTCTGACCCGTCGGCGGAGACCAGAGCGCCGAAACCGGATTCGGCATCCCCGGCGAAGCTGATCGCCGCCCGGCCGGCGCGATCGGCCGTGAGATCGACCACCCCGACGTTCGAGGTGACCGATTCGATCGGTACTCGGCCGTTCTCGCCGTAGTCGGGGACGACGTCACCTGGGGCGGCGGAAACGGCGAGGGGTATGGCGATGACGAGTGCGGTGGCTATCCCCCATCGCGAACGCATCGTTCTCCTTTCGATGGACCAGCCAGGGACCCTAGGCCCGTTCGATAGCTAGTCGAGGATCTGCGTTCGCGGCCCACGACCGGTCAGGGTTTGCCGACTTTCTCCTTGTCGCGCTTCGTCGGCTGCTTGCGTTCGGGCTCTTTCGCCGGTTCGGGGACCGGCGCCACCCGCTCGGGCTCCACCCGGATGCGGCGGATCGGCTTTCCGATGTCAGCCATCAGACACTCCTTCCAGAAGGCGGGAACGGACGGGAACGTCGGGATACCGGGCTTGCACGGCGGCGGCGATCGACGGCGGCGCCATCAACTCCACCATCTTCACCTCCTCCGCCCGGTAGCCCTTTTCGTGTTCGATCACCAGGCCGGACAGCTCCACCCTGCCGATGACGAGCCCGGAGCGGCGCCCGGTCATCGCCACCACGTCCGACACGTTTTTGAACGCATATACACCACACGTGTGGGCCAGGCCCGGGACCTCGGTGCACTCGGGGCACACGGCGACGAACTTCGACGTCGTCCAGGGCTGCCACACGCCCTTCAGGACCTCGCCGGTCCACCCCCACGCCCGCCAGGCGGGGATGGCGGTGGGTGACCAGTACTCCTCCTCGGTGTCCTCTTCGGGCTCCTCCGGCTCGGCGGGCGGCGCCCACCGGCGTTTCAGGGCCGACCCGGCCCAGGCCGAGCCGACCACGGTGCCCACACCTACGAGGTAGGTGGCGTACGTGCCCCAGGTCGCCTGCTTCGTGAAGCTCGAGTCGGTCATCACCTCGACGAACACGAGACCGTGGGTGAGCACGAGCGGGGTGGCGGCCACGACGATCTTCGTGACCTCCCGGATCCGGGCGGCGACCCCCGCGCCGGCGAGCCGCCAGGGCAGGGCGACGAGCCAGCCCACGCCGTCGCCGACCATCTCGAGGAGCGGCCACACCATGCCGAAGACGAGGCCCACTCCCCCGGCGATGACGGCGCTGGCGAAGCCGGTCAACAGCCAGTACCCCACCCCGTATCTGCCTTCGGTGACCCAGGAGAAGATCCAGAAGGCGGTGAGGGAGAAGACGACGGGGGCGACTGTGCCGACGATCTCCCGCCACGTGTGGTCACGGATGAACCGATAGATTCGCCGCACCAGACCGGCGACCCACGAGCCCGCCTCGATCACCCAGGTCACCATGGCGACCAGCATCAATGCCGCGAAGGCGAGTCCGGCGACGATGGGAATGATGATGCCGATCCACTGTCCGACCGTTTCGGCGATGCTCGTGCCCCTAGCGCCGCTCCACCACACGTGGTCGGCGAACAGCCCGACGCCGGCGATCAGGGCGCACGCACCCAGGAACCACCAAAGCCGGTGCTTCGGATCTTCGTAATGGATGGTCTCGACCGCGCGTCCCTCCATCCCAGCCCGACGCTACCTGCTCCGTGGTGACTATGACCGGAGTCAACGTGGTCAACCGTTCTCGAGGAGGTCCAGCAGCTTTGTGGTGGTGCTCCAGCTGCGAATCGTCATCAGCTGGTAGATGGGACCGGACATCATCCGGTTCATCCTGCTCTCGGTGCGGCGGGCACTCAGGCGAGCGAAGTAGATCACCCCAGTCCCCGGCCACGCCTGGTCCACGCCCTCCCGCAATTCCACCTGCTCCATCGCCTCGCCGACAGTGAGAGGCGGCTTGAGGAAGATCACATCCGAGTGGTAGAGGTCCGGCTGCTGACCGAACCCGTCGGGGGCCTTCCGGACGATGTTCTGCATCTGGCGGCGGGAGCGGACCACCACGACGATCGGCCGCCCGAGGTGCGCTTCCAGCATCTCCTCGATCTCGTCCTCGAGATCGGACGGTGAAGAGCCGCCCGAGAAGACGACGTTGCCCGAGTTGAGGAAGGTGCGGACATCGGCGAAGCCGTGACCCTCGAAAGCGTCACGCAGCTCGGACATCGAAACGGCGTTCTGGCCACCGACGTTGATTCCCCTCAGCAGAGCGACGTACTGCTTGGCGCTCATTCCCGCCACCGTACACCGCGCCCGTCACTGTCTTCGTGGCACTCCCGACGAACACTCGGTGGCGGTGCAGCAGCTCGAATACACCGACCCGGCCGGGCGATTTCCCTGGGAAAGGCTATTCCTCCCCTGGGATCTCAGCCGCGGCCGGGTCAGTTCCGCACCTGCTCCGCGTGTGATCAGTCGGGCGCCAGCCGGCCGCCGGCACGCCGCCTGATCGCCAGCGCCGACTCCTCTGCCTTGGCCACGATCTCGGCAGGGTCGTGAGCCACGAGATCGCCGCCCCGCTTGAGGATGCGGCCGTCGATCATCACCGTGTCCACGTTGGAGGGCTGGATCGAGCGCACAACGGTCGACTCGACGTCCACGACCGGGGCGACGTTGAGGTCGTCGGCGCGGATCATGATCAGGTCGGCCCGCTTTCCGGCGGTGAGCGACCCGACCTGGTCGTCGATGCCCAGGGCCACAGCCCCGTTGATGGTCGCCATCTCGATGCACTGACGGAACGTGATCGGCTCCATCTCGGCGGTGGGGGTGCCCTCCCAGGGGATGCCCATGTTCCACGCCACGTTCATGGCCTCGAACAGGTTGACCGGGGCGATGGAGGTGGCATCGATCGACAAGGAGACCGTCACGCCGGCGTCCCGGAACCGCAGCAGAGCCGCCCGGGGATCACCGGCCTCGCCGAGTCGCATCTCGGAGTGGACGGTGAAACTGAGCGGCGTGTTGTTGCGGGCCATCGCCTCCATGTCGGCGTCGCGGGCGGCGAGGAAGTGGCAGATCAGGAAGCTGGAGCCGTCGAGATAGCCGTGCTTCTCCAGTTCGACGGCGTCGACCTTGGTCGACCCGCCCTGCATGGTGTGGATCGAGATGGGAAGGCCACGCTCCCGTGCCTGGGCGACTTCACGGTGGAACACCGCGTCGCTTCCGAGGTCGGGGCCGCGCAGGTTGACGCCCAGGTGGACCAGCCCGTCGAGTGTGGCTGGATCGCCGAACCACTCCTCCGCCACCCGGTCGATGTCGGTGAAGTCCAACTCTTCGTCTTCGGGGAGCAGGTCCCGGTGCCCGTACGAGTAGCGGGTGCGGACCATCGACTCGTGGTGGGCCCGCAGTTCCGCGTCGGCATGGGCGGGGGTGCGGGTGTTGTGCGACCAGTTGTGGACGGTCGTGATCCCGGCGTTTAGGGCCTCGACGGCACCGAGCAGCACGCTGCGGTAGAAGTCCTCCGGCTCGTAATGGGCCGAGGTGTCCCACTTGGCGGGGAAGTACTCGTAGCCCTCGGATATGAAGTTGCGTCCCAGCGACGACCACATGTGCCAGTGGCTCTCGATGAGCCCCGGCATCACGATCATGCGCCGGGCATCGATCACCTCGGCGCCCTCGGCATCGAGGTCGCGGCCGACGGCGACGATCTCGCCGTTCCTGACCAGGATCTGCCCCGGGTCGAGTATCCCGAGCTCGGGATCGACGGTGACGACGATCCCTCCGTCGATCAGGTAATTCCCGCGTTCTGGCCGTTCCGGCATCGTTCTCATTCCTCCAGTGACTCGCGGCGGCCTACAGGCCGACCAGGTCGTTCATCCGCACAGGGTCGTTGCGTAGCTCGGCTGGGTCGCCTTCCCATTCGATGCGCCCGCTCTCCCCGATCACCGCCAGGCGGTCGGCGACGTCCAGCGCCAGGTCCACGTTCTGTTCGGCGACCAGGATCGTCTGGCCGTCTTCCTTCAAGGCGATCAGCGTGTCCCGGACGACGTCGCGGATGGCCGGGGCCAACCCCTCCGACGGTTCGTCCATCAGCACCACGAGCGGATTGGTCATGAGCGCCCGCCCGATCGCCAGCATCTGCTGCTCTCCTCCCGAGAGCACCCCGCTCGGCTGGTTGCGCCGCTCGGCAAGGCGGGGGAAGAGCTCGTACACCTTATCCAGGTCCCACCCGCCTTCGGCGGGCCGGTAGCCGATCTGCAGGTTCTCCTCCACGGTCAGAGTCCCGAACACCCGCCTCCCCTGCGGCACGAGGGCGAGCCCTCGGCGGGCGATCTCGTAGTTGGACAGGCCCAGGATCTCCTCACCGGAGAGGGTGACCGTCCCGGAAGTGACCGTCGGCGGCTCGAGCCCGCAGACCGACCGGATGAGAGTGGTCTTTCCCATCCCGTTGCGGCCGAGCAGCGCCACCGCCTGACGCTCCTCCACCCGGAGGTCGACCCCGTGGAGGACGGTGCCCTTCCCGTAGCCGGAGCGGAGACCCTTCACCTCCAGCATCAGCCTGCCCTCCCCAGATACACGGCCTTCACATGCGGATCGGAGCGCACCTCGTCGGGCCGGCCGAGGGCTATCGGCTTGCCGTTGTCGAGACACAAGACCCGATCGGAGAGGTTCATGGCAAAGGACATGTCGTGTTCGATCAAGAGGAAAGGCAGCTGCCGGGGCAGGTTCTGGAGCGCCTCCCGCAGGAGCGTCCGCTCCGCCGCCGACAGCCCGGCGGCCGGCTCGTCCAACAGGAGGAACTTCGGGTCGGTGGCCAGAGCGACCGCGATCTCGAGCTGGCGCTGCTCGCCGTGGGAGAGATCGGAGGTGGGCACGTCGGCCCGCTCGGCGATTCCGACCTGCGCCAGCAGCTCCCGCGCCCGCTGTTCGAGCTCGTCGCCAGGACGGATGCGCCCCCAGAACTTCCAGCGTTCAGGGCGACCCGCCTGGAGCGCCACCCGAACGTTCTCGAGCGCGGTCAGGTTGAGGAACAGGTTGGTCACCTGATAGGTGCGCGACAGGCCCATCCGGGCCCGCTTCTGCACCGGAAACCGAGTCACGTCCTGGCCGAACAGCCAGATCCTGCCCTCGCTGGGGCGGAACTCGCCGGCGATGAGGCGAAAGAGGGTGGTCTTACCGGCCCCGTTGGGACCGATCACCGCCACCCGCTCCTGGGGTCCCACCTCGAGGCTGACTCCGTTCACGGCGACCACGCCGCCGAAACGGTGAACGAGGTTCTCGATCACCAGGGGAGGAGGAGCCCCTCCGTCCGCCGGAGCGGACGGAGGGGTAAGAGGTAGACGTTCCTCGGTCAATTGCCGCCTTGGAAGTCCCGGGTGAACACCGGGTTCTGCATGTATTCCTCAGGAGTCTTGTTCCAGAACTGACTCACGTTCTCGAACGTCTCGTTGACCACGGCCCACAAGGTGCCGTCGCCGCGATCGACGATCTCCGTCTGGTACACGGGTCCGACGACGTTGTTGTAGTCGTCGAACTGCAGCGGACCGTAGAGGCTGTTCTCGAGAGACACGCCCCGGGCCGCCTCGACGAACTCGGCGCCGTTGACCTCGCCGCCCGTCGTTCGCAGGGCCTCGGCTATGACCTGGGCCATCATGTAGGACCCGGCGGCGTACAGCGAGGGGATCTCGCCGTGGGCTTCCTCGTAGTCGGCGACGAAGGTCTGCACTGCTTCGTCCTCGCGGCCTTCCACCCAGTAGGTGAACGACTGCACGGCGCCGATGGCGTCCTGGCCGACCTCGCGGAGGAACACCTGGTCAGCGAAACAGCAGTTGCCGACCATGGGGATCTCGCCGGCCATGCCGAAATCCGACCAGGAGTTCCACAGCTGGATGGCGTCAGCGCCACCGGCGGAGCCGACGAACACGACGTCGGGAGCCGCCGACTGGATCTGCGTGACGTAGGGGCTGAAGTCCTGGTTACCGAGCGGATGCCAGATCTGCTCGACGACCTCGCCGCCGGCCTCGGTGAAGGCCGAGACGAACCCACCGCAGCTCTCCCAGCCGAAGGCGTAGTCGGGGCAGATGGTCACCGCCCGCTGGTAGCCCTGGTCGAAGGCCCACTGTCCGGCCGGGAAGTTGGTCTGGCTGCTGGTGTAGCCGACACGCAACACATGGGGGTCGTGCTCACGCTGCGTCAGGTCGTCGGCGGCGGTGATGTGGAAGGTGGGGATGCCCTGTCCCGCCACGTACTCGGCGACGGCGTAGGCGGTGTTGGCGAGGATCGGACCGGCGACGATGTCGACCTGCTCCTCTTCCACCAGGCGCCGCGCCTTGGTGAGCGCCACGTCCGGATCGCCGGCGTCGTCCTCGAAGACCGTCTCGACGGTGATGCCGTCGACGACGTTGCCGTTCTGCTCCCAGTACAGGTTCCAGCCTCGCTGCATGTCGGTGCCGAGGGCGGCGACGAAGCCGGTCGTCGGCGAGATGAAGCCGACCTTCACGGTTCCCTCCGCCCCGCCTGTGGTGTCGGGGGTCTCGGCCGCCGTCGTGTCAGGGGTCTCGGCCGCGGTCGTGTCAGGAGGGGCTTCGGTCGTATCGGGGGTGGCCTGGGTGGTGGTGGGCTCTTCCGCATCGCCGCCGCCGGGAGCGCACGCCGCGACGATGAGCCCGATCACCAGCAGCAACGCCAGGTGACGGACTCGCTTGTGGAATCTGGAGCGCATGTCTTCTCCTGTCTCTACTTCCTGGTGGGCAACCATAGCCCGTTCTGCAAACGCTTGTCGTCCTGGTGGAAAACGCTTCCTCCTTCTGTTCACCCAATCGTCGACTCTGGTCTCAGGGTGCCAACTCGAGAGATTCGACCGGCTGTTGGGTACGGTCGTCCGACGAGCGGATCCGCCGGCGCAACTGGCCGAGGATCCCATTGGGCATGAACATCACCACGAGAATGAAGGCCAGCCCCAAAAGAGTCGGCCACCGCTCGACATAGGAGCTGAGGAGGTGTTCGAAACCGACCACCACCCCGGCTCCGACCAACGGACCCAGCAGGGTGCCGGTGCCGCCCAGGATCACCATCACCACCGCCATCGCCGAGCGCCCGAAAGCGACGGTGGCGGGGCTGATGAACTCGGCGTTCCACACCGCCAGCATTCCCGCCGCCCCGGCCAAGAGCCCTGACAGGAGAGTGGCCACGAACTTGGTGCCCGCCACCGAGTAGCCGAGGGAGGCGGCTCGGCTTTCGCTGTCGCGGATGGCGCGCAGGGCGAGCCCGAACGGCGAGCGGCGCACCCAGGCGACGAAGAAGACGGCGAGGACGAAGATGGCGGCGGCGAAGAAGTAGAACTGCCACCAAGCGTCCACCGGGCCGGGGCGTGCGATGCCGGTGAGGCCGTTCTGACCCCCGGTGATGCTGGAGAGTCGGAACGCCAGGCCATAGCAGACCATCCCGAGGGCGAGCGTGATCATCAGATAGACGATGCCCTTCGTCTTCATCGTCGTGAGGCCGAAGATGGCGGACACCACGAGGACGAGCACGAACGCCAGGAGCAGGCTCGCGCCCACTCCCATACCGTTCACGGTCGCCCAGGCGATGCCGTAACCGGCAGCCGCCCCGATCCCGGCGTGGCCGATGGAGACCAGACCGGCCTCACCGGCGAGGAGGTTGACGCTCGTCGCCAGCAATCCCGAGATGAACACGAGGGTGAGAAGCGACACGATGAACGGAGGCAGCACGTAGGGTGCGGCGAAGATCGCCCCCAGCCCGAGTGCGATGAGGATCAGGAGAGTGCGGCGGCTCATCCTCCGGCCCGTGTCAGCCCGGAGCGGCGGCGGCGCTTCGGAAGCCTGGGCAAGGCCGAACAGTCCCCGGGGTCGCAGCACGAGGACGAGCGCCATCGGAGCGAAGACGGCGAAGTAGGACAACTCGGGGACCCACACCTTGGCGAACGAGTCGATCAGCCCGATGAGTGCCGAGCCCACTGCGGCGCCGGTGACACTGCCGAGCCCTCCCACGATCACCACGACGAGGGCGAAGAGCAGGATCTCGGTGTCGGCTCCGGGGCGCATCGTCAATTGGCCGGCGGCGGCCACCCCGGCCAAGCCGGCGAGGGCCGACCCGAAGATGAACATCCAGGCGAAGACGCGGTCGACGTTGATGCCCATCATCCCGGTCATCTCCCGGTCGTCGACACCGGCCCGCATGATCGCCCCGGCCCGCGTCTTGTTCTGCACGAAGTAGAGCCCCACCCCCACCAACACGGCCAGGCCGATGACGAACCACCGGTAGCGGGGATAGGCGAGGAAGCCCAGGTCGAGCGCTCCCGTGAGCCACTGCGGCGGAGTCAGCGACTGGGGGTTGCCGCCGAAGATCGCCAGCGCCACGTCGGCGATCACGAAGGCGATACCGACGGTGAGCAGCACCTCCGGAAGTTCCTTGCCTCTCACCTGGCGGAGCAGCACCCGTTCGGACAGAAGGCCCAGCACGGCAGCGGCCAGAGCACCTCCGAGCAAGGCGAGGACGAAGTTGCCGGTGGCGGCGGCGGTGACGATTCCCACGTAGCCTCCGGCCAAGTAGAGGGCGCCGTGGGCGAGGTTGACGATTCGCATCAACCCGAAGACGAGTGTGAATCCGCTGGCGAGGAGGAAGAGCAGCGCCCCGAAGCTGAGGCCGTTCATCGCCTGGACCAACAACGCGTTGAGATTCATCGAGAGATCGGACTCCTGGCTCAGCAAGCGTTTGCAGGGACGCTAGCACCGCGTGAGCCCGGAGGTTCCCTCCGCCGAAAGATCGAGGTATCGCACGCATCTCCAGCGGATCATTGGAGGGTGCGATCTGAGGCGCTCGATCTAGTCAACTTTCAGGCGAATTCGGCCGATGGATTCCGCGGGTTCTGCGCGCGTTCCGCCGAGGGGGTGGACATGACGGATGAACAGAGGCGGGATCAGGGCAGTCGCGTCGCCGCGGCGACACATCTCTCCTACGAACTGCGCCAGGCCGACCCCGACACCTGGCGTGTTTGCCTCCGCGGCGCGACCGCCTATGAGGTCGCATCCCGTCTCTCCGGCGTCGCCCCTCTTCTCGATCTCTCGGGGTGGGCCGACGAAGTGGAGGCGTTGGTCCAGGCCGATCGCTACCACGACGTCGACCGGTTCCTCCGCTTCGCCACCGAGGCGTACCCCGTGCCGGGGCAGGCGGGTGAGATCTGGGCTCTGCATCCGGATTCGCCCGAGAGGGGGACCTCCGAGTGGTCGGGGC
The DNA here is from genome assembly GCA_036380875.1 of Acidimicrobiia bacterium. GTDB lineage: Bacteria > Actinomycetota > Acidimicrobiia > Spongiisociales > ZC4RG35 > ZC4RG17. The sequence continues at coordinate 86,518 of DASVDX010000054.1, read as the reverse complement.
TCCTCCGTCGGGCGAAGCCCCGGGGCGGTGTCGGGGATCTGGGCGCCGCCCGCCAGCTCGGCCGCCGCATGGCCCGCACCATGCGCCTCCACCCGGGGATCCGCCAGGCTGAGGCGATCGTGCCGGTGCCCGATGGCTCCGACAAGCGCCCCTATTCCCTCCCCTACATCCTCGCCGAGATGATCGCCGACATCCTCGACATCCCCTTCGTCCCCAGCCTGGTCCGCAAGGCCCGGCCCACACCCGAGGCGAAGAACCTCACGCCGATGGAGCGGCGGGTCATGCTGGCGGGGGCGTTCGTGGTCTGCGGCGCCCACCGCGGCCGGGTCGTGGTGATCGACGACGTGATCGAAACCGGCGCCACCCTCGAGGCGATCGCCCGGATGCTCGAGGCCGACGGGACGTCGGTGGTCTCCGTGGCCGCGGCATATCGGGGCGACATCTCCCGCTGACCGTCCGGTGGAGACGCTTGGTCCGGCCTCTATGCTCGCCGGACGAGACAGGAGGTCGCATGGGCATTGACGAATGGTTGGAGGCCTACCGGCGGGCGTGGGAAGAACGGGATCCGGAGGCGGCCGCGGCGTTGTTCACGGAGGACGCCGAGTATCTGGACAACATCTACGGCGAGCCGCACCGGGGCAAGGACGGGGTTCGTGACTACTGGGCGGGAGTCACCGCCTCTCAGGGCGACGTGTCGGTCCGCATGGGAAAGCCTTTCGGCGACGGCCGGCGAGTGGCGGCGGAGTTCTGGACCAACATGTCGGTCGAGGGCGCCCCGGTGACCCTGGCCGGATGCCTCCTGCTCGAGTTCGACGAGTCCGGCCTGTGCCGCCGCCTGCGGGAGTACTGGCAGTTCACGGAGAACACGGTCGAACCGCCTCCCGTCTGGGGGGACTGAGGGAATCCCCCCTTTCGGTGTCGGGGGCAGGGTCTAAGGTGGCCGGCTGTGACTGTCGCGGCCGAGACCACCCGTAACCCCGCCGTCTTCTACGCCCGGATCGGCTTCTTCGTGGTGGCCTTGGCCGCCGGTATCAGCGGGGCGGCGCTCCTCGTGTTCCCGAGCGGGACCAGCGAGTTCTTCTCGTGGGCACTGGGACCGCCACCTCTGGCAGCCTTGGTCGGAGGTTTCTACCTGGCATCGGCCGTGGTGTTCGCCGTGGCGGTCCGTCTCCCACCCGATCAGGTCCGCAGCCTCCTCGCTGCCAGCCTCGCCTTGACGTTGCCGACACTCGTGGCGACCCCGCTCCATCTGGGGGTGTTCGACTTCGGGCGGTGGCAGGCCTGGGGGTGGATGGCGCTGTTCATCACCGCGCCCCTCTTCTGGGGTGGGCTGCTCGGGGCCCTGCGAGGCACGGAGACGGTGGCTTCGGATCGCGAACGCTCCGGGGCGGCGCTCGGGTTGGCGGGGGCCTTGACCGGACTCGCCATCCTCGCCTGGGTGGAGCCGGGTGCGGCCTCGGTCCTGGTCCCGTTCGAACTGGCTGGCCTGGGTGGGCGGTTCCTCGCCGCCTGGCTCGCTTTCCTCGCCGTGATGGCCGCCTGGTACGCGGTGCTTCCGGAGCGCCGATTCCTTCCCTCGCTGGCGCTCGTCGCCTATCCGGCCGCCGGGGTCATCGCCGGGCTGCGGACTTTCTCCGACCTGGGGCCGGGGCGAGTCGCCTACCTATCCGCGTTGGCGGTCATGGCATCAGCGTTCGTTCGCCCCGCCCTTCGTGCCCGAGCCTCCTAGCCGGCGTCAGCTCTTGCCGAAGAGGTCTCCCACATCGGGGAGGCCGCCCCCGCGCTCTTCGCCCTCGTCCCCTCCACCGCCTCCGAACATGTCGAAGAGACCGCCGAGATCCGGCATGGATTGTTTGGTGCTCTCCTTTTCCCCTCCCAGCAATCCGCCGAGAAGGTCGCCGAGGCCGCCTCCACCGAGGAGATCGCCGATACCCCCACCTCCGCCGCCTCCGCTCGATTGGCCGGCCCCGGCGCCGCGCATACGGCCCGCCAGCCACGACATCACGAGCGGGGCGAGGATGGGCAACAGCTTCGAGAAGATCGACGGTCCTCCCTGGCTGGTGCCACCGAGGCGCTGTTCGACCGTACCGAGTCGATCGCCGAACATGTGGCCGAGGATCTTCTGACCCTCGGACGGGTCCACACTGGCCAACGGGTTGGGCTGGCCCAAAAGACCCGTGTCGTGGTCCTGCAGCGCGGCTGCGGCGAGAGCATCGGCTTTGCCGCCCTGCACTTCGAGGTCGAGGCCGCTGAGCAACGCCGGGAGCGCCTTGCGGGCGGCGTCCATCGCCGTCTCCGGGTCGGTCCCGACTCTCTCGGCGAGATCGTTGGGATCGATCTGGCCGAGGATCTCTTCCACCATGTTGGCCATCGGGGCACCCCTCCCTGTCGGTTCATCGCCGATCCTATGCACGCGATGGCAACTCTGCTCTCGAGCCATACTTGCAAGGCGTGGCCCCTGTTCCAGAGCGCATCCAGTGGACCGTCGAGCTGCTCGACGTCAAACCGGCAGACAGGATCCTGGAGATCGGATGTGGAAACGGGTTGGCGGCGGTACTCGTGTGCGAGGCTCTCACCGGAGGCGGGCATCTGACCGCCATCGACCGGTCAGACAAGGCTATAGCGCGCGCCCGAAACCGGAACGTGCACCACCTCGATGCCGGTCGGGTGACCTTCGACTGCTCCGACCTGGCCACCTTCTCCGGAGCGGGTGCGCCCTTCGACAAGGCATTTGCCGTGAACGTGAACGTCTTCTGGGCGGCCGAAGCCAGTCGCGAGATCCAGCGGCTGTGGGAGATCCTGCGCCCGGGTGGGTGGCTAGGCCTGATCTATGAAGCGCCCGATCCGGCACGGATGCAGGACGAACTCGCCCCACTAGTCGCCGAACGTCTCCGATCCGCCGTGTTCGAGACGCGAATCGAGGTGGAGGGAGATATGCGCGCGGTTCTCGCCGACCGAGTCTCCGGGCCGTAGCCCTCGCGCTTGGTCCGCTGATACGGAAAGCCGGAATCCGCATGGCTAGCCTCGCTGCATCAGCGAGAGGAGGAGTCGATTGGGTCACCCTGAACGGATCGTTCAGACGCCGGAGTTGGGCAACCCGGAGCAGTTCGGTTACTCGAACGTGGTGAAGGTCGGCAACCTGGTCTTCCTCGCCGGCCAGTGCGCGATCGACGACAACTACAACGCGGTGGGCGACTTTGCCGCCCAGTCGAGAGAGGTCTTGGAGCGAGTTGTCCGAGGTGTCGAAGCGGCGGGCGGCACCAGGGACGACATCGTGACGATGACGGTCTACATGCTCGACGTGGCGAATGGTCGGATCTTCACTGAAATCCGCAAGGAGATGTTCGGGCGAGACTTCCCGGCCAGCACCGTGGTGGGCGTGAATCAACTGATGCCGCCGAACGCCTTGGTGGAAGTAACGGCGATGGCAGTCCTGGCGGACTGACGATCAGCTCCTGGCCCGGTCGAGGAACCGGGTCGTGAAGAACGGCGTCCCCTCTCCAACCAACGCGTCCAAGTCCTGTGGCTGCTCGAATCCAGCGAACTCCTGGCGAAGGGCGAGGACATTGCGGACTCCAGCCGGATCGATCGCGCCATCGCGGATGTTCCCCACTCCCGGCCGAAGCTGGATCTCGTAGAGCTGAGCGGCGAGATCGGGAGAAGTGTTGGGCAGCCTCTGCAGAATCGCGAGGCACTCGTCGCGGTTGGCGGGGTCGAATACCCATTGGCACGCGTCCAGATACGCCCTGACGAAGTCGGTCACCAGGTCCTCGTTGGCGTCGAGCCATTCGCGACGCGCCGCTGCCCACACGCCCAGGTAGGGATCGGCGATCTCCGCTACCGAATCGAGTAACCGATAGCCGAGATTCGCGGCTCGAGTCTCGAAGCCGCCGCTCATGAGCGTCGCCGCAAAGTCGGCATCACCTTCGACCATCGCCATGTAGCGGTCGAACACACCTCCGGTCGGCACGATGTCATAGTCCCTGCCCCGTTCCAGGCCGTGGTTGGCCAGGATCTTGTAGATCACATAGGCGAATCCGGACTCAGGTGCGTCCACCGAGATCGTGGTGCCCTTCAGATCCCCGATGGACTCGATCTCCGGACGGGCGACCACGACGAGGTACATCCCGCTGTCCAAGCCGAGGAACCCTTGGGCCTCGATTCGCCTCCCAATCGGATTGTTGTCATTTAGCAGGTAGTTCGCTGTGTTGTCCGGCGAGGTTTGGACCACGTCGTAACGACCGTCTGCGAGGTACTCCGCCTGCTGGATCGACGACGTGACCTGAGCGAACTCCACCTCGAGGTCGCGTTCGGCATAGAAGCCTTTCTCTTCGGCGGCGATCATCGGCAGCGACCGATAGAAACCACCGAGAACGATCCTTCTAGAGACCATGACTCTTCCTTCCGATCGAACAGCTATCTCGGGACCGAGTCCTCGACTTGCCAGAACACGAGCCGACGACGTGCGATTACGACCAGACGGTGCAGCACGAAGCCCTGCAACGACAGAAGGGCTATCGCCGAGAAGCCATCATCGAGCCGGAAGAGCTCTTGGGCGAGCAGGGTGACGTATCCCAACCCGGCGTTGCCCGACATGAACTCACCGATCACCGCACCGACCGCCGCAAAGAGCATCGCCGTCTCGAATCCGGCGAACAGATAGGGAAGTGCCGTTGGGATTCGCAGCCTCCACAGCACCTGCATGCGGGTCGCCCCGAGCGACCGCATCAGCCGCAGCTCGTCGCGGTCGGTCGCGGCGAATCCGGCCATGGTGTTGACGATCACCGGGAAGATCGCCACGGCGACGGCCATCACGACCTTGGATGCCATCTCGAACCCGAACCAGATCACGATCATGGGAGCGAATGCGATGCGAGGCGTGGCGTTGGCGGCCACGACATACGGGAAGGTCGCCCGCTGGAGTGGCTTGAACTCGGCCAGGGCGGCGCCGATGGCCACTCCGAGGACGACTGAGAAGACGAACCCCAACAGGATCTCGATCAGAGTCGTGTAGAAGTGGGTCCACATCGGCCCGCCCGTGACGATGTCGACTACATCTCGACCGAGTTGGGCGAGAACCTCAGACGCCCGCGGCAGGAGGTAGCTGGGGATCACTCCGGTGGCGGTGAGAGCCTCCCATACACCCAAGAAGAGGAGCAGCGTTCCGACCTGGAGAGTCGCGGTACGGGTCATCTCGCCGAGGCGCCCGCCGCCCAACGTCGACCTCACTGGCACTCCGGTGTCGGTCCCGAACTCGGCCGTCATTCCGACCAGTGCTCCGCCATCACGTCACGGATCTTGCGGACGTTGGCCCCGAACACATCCGTACCGATCATCTCCTTCTCACGTGGCCTGGGCAGGTCGATCTCCACCTCGGCGACCACCCGGCCCGGCCTGGGAGTCATGACGAGGACTCGATCGGACAAGAAAACCGACTCGAAGATGTTGTGCGTCACGAATATGGCGGTGAATCCCTGCTGCTCCCAGATGCGCAGAAGCTCGAGGTGCATCTGCTCGCGGGTGAACTCGTCCAGAGCAGCAAACGGCTCGTCGAGGCACATGACGTGGGCTTCAAGGAGAAGTGCCCGGGCGATCGCCACCCGCTGCTGCATTCCACCCGACAGCTCCCATGGGTATTTCTCGGCGAAACGCCCCAAACCGACGAGGTCGAGCAGTTCCCGCGCCCTGCGACGCAACTCGCCTGCGTCTTCCCCGGCAGGCGGTTCCGTTCCGACCTGGGCAGGGAGATAGACATTCTCTTCGGCAGTCCGCCACGGAAGGAGCACCGGTCTCTGAAAAACGAGGCCCACCCGGTGCTGCCCACCGTTCGACCCGAATCTCACCTCGCCGACGGTGGCAGGCGTCAGGCCGGCAACGATGTCGAGGAGCGTCGTCTTTCCGCAACCAGACGGGCCCACCAGAGTGACGAATTCACCCGACCGGATAGAAGTCGAGACCTCCCGAAGTGCCACGACCTCCTCTCCACCCCGGGAGGTGTAGACCTTTCCCAGGTTGTCGATGGTGACTTCCACCTCTTGATCTAGCCCCCGTTCAGCCTTCGTAGTTGCGGGCGGCCTCGATCTCCGCCTCCACGTCGAAGTCCCAGATCTCAGGAAGCAGCTCGTTGGTGAAGAGGATCGAAGCGTCGTAGGACTCCTCGATCAGCCCCTGCTCGGCGTGCTGATCGACCATTTCTTGATAGACCTCGAGCTCCATCTCGCCGCGAGACTCGTACGACCCACGATTGGCTTCGTTGCCCGCTTCGATGAGTCGGATCGCCTGCTCTTCGTCTTCAGCTTGTTCGGGGAACATCTCGAAGATGAGACGTCCCGTGAGCTCGGGGTTCTCCCAAGTCCACACCATGCCTCGTGCTACGGCCCGACCGAATCGAACCGCGAGATCGCGCTGCTCGGGGTCCTCGAGCTGGTCGAGTCGGAGCATGCTGCCGACGTTGTAGAAGCTCTCGGCGGCTTCGTTCTCGATGATACGGATCTCCGTGTCGGTGAAGTCGCGGATCGCCTCCACCGACACGGCCCCCGCCGTGACGAACGCATCGATGGCACCTTCCTCGAGTTGCACCATCGCCTGCAGATCCTCACCGACTGGAATCAGCTCGTATTGATCCTGGGGCACCCCGGCGGCGCCCATCAGGAAGTCGGCGTCCAGGCTGTCATGGGGAGCGTTGATGCCGATCCGCCCCCCCGCCAGGTCGGCGGCGGTCTGGAACTCCGAGTCCGCCAGGGTGACCATGACCCACAGATAGCGGTCGACATTCATGAACCACTTGGGCGGATCGTCGAGCGTCGGCGCCTGAGGGATGTAGTCGAGACCGGTGCCCGAGAAAGTCAGCCTTCCCGACAGCAGCGATTGCTGGACCGCGGTTTGCACATTGGCGAACTCGATATCGATCCCCTCGTCTTCATAGAACCCGAGGGGCTCGGCAATGTAGTAGTAGGGCCAGTAGATCGGAAGGGGAGCCGTCGGCGCGAATGTGACCTGGTCGAGCTCACCGGTCGCTTCACCGCCCGTCTCCGCCGGCGCCTCCGTCTCGTTCGCCGCCGTGTCCACTCCGTCAGTCGTATCTCTTGTCGCAGTGGGGGCAGTTGTCTCCGAAGTCGAGCCTCCGCACGCTCCCACGACAACTGACATGAGAATCGCTGAGATCAGAGCCCACCACCGAGCTCCCGCCACGCCTCGTCGCATCGCCTCCTCCTCCGGTCGAATGCAACCGATTGCGAAACACCCTATACATTTCATACGCGACCGGCAAGCTGATTCGACGCTTTTCCTCGCCGTATCCCTTCCTTCTTGGAAGGCGCCCCGCGACCAACCACTATCAGGCGCGCGTTCCGATAGACATAGGAGCACACCGTGGATCGAGCCGAGGCAACCGTCGTCATCACCAATGAAGTCGGGCTGCATGCCCGGCCGGCGGCGCTGTTCGTCCGCAAGGCGAAGGAATTCGAGTCGAACATCACCGTTCAGAACCTCACCCGCAATGGAGAGGTCGCCGACGCCAAGAGCCCTCTCGGGGTGATCAAGGCGGCGATCTCCCAGAACCACGAAATCCACATCGTCGCCGAGGGGCCCGATGCCCAGGAAGCCGTAGACGCCCTTGTGACGCTGGTGGAGACCGAACTGGCATGAGCCGACTCCTGAAGGGCGTCGCCGCCAGCGCCGGCGTAGCGGTCGGGCCGATCCACCGACACCGAGACGAGCTCCCTCCCCTCCCGGAAGGACGACCCGCGAACACGGAAGCCGAGATCGAGCGTTTCCGCCGCGCCGTCGGAGCCGTCACCGAACATCTTTCACGCCTAGAGGAAACGACGAGAGCCAAAGTCGGCGACGACGCCGCCGAGATCTTCGCCGCCCACGCCATGTTTCTCGAGGACCCGGCATTCATCGGCCCGATCGAAGAGGAGATCCGCACCCGGGGGGTGTTCGCCGAGGTGGCGGTCAGCCACACTGCCGAGCGGGTGGCTGGCGAGTTCGCCGAGATGGAGGACGAATACTTCGCCGCCCGCGCCGCCGACATCCGCGACCTCGGCAACCAACTGCTGCGTCAGCTGCTGGGTGTCGGTCAGTCGGACCTGTCCACATTGACTGAGCCGTCGATCATCGTCGCCCACGACCTCACCCCGTCCGATACCGCGCTGATCCCGCCAGGCATGGCCCTCGGCTTCTGCACGATGGTCGGCTCAGCGGTGTCGCACACGGCGATCCTCGCCCGCTCGCTCGGGATCCCGGCCGTGGTCGGCATCGGCGAAGTCTCCGAAGTCGACGGGACCACCGCCATCCTCGACGGGACCGCCGGAACCGTGCTCCTCGACCCTTCGGAGGAAGAGGTAGCCGCCGCCCGAGCAGAGATCGAGCGCCGAGAAAGAGAGAGGGCCGAGGCGGCACTCCACGCCAGGGAGCCGGCGGCGACGCTCGACGGTCATGCCGTCGAGGTGGTCGCCAATGTCGGCAACAGCGACGAAGCCGAACGAGCCGCGGAGGCCGGGGCGGAAGGCATCGGCCTGGTGAGGACCGAGTTCATGTTCCTCGACCGCCCCGACCTCCCCGGCGAAGAGGAGCAGGTGGAGGGCTATCGAGCGATCCTCAGCCACTTCCCCACAGGCCCGGTCGTGTTCCGCACCCTCGACGTCGGCGGCGACAAGCAACTCCCGGGGGTCGAGATCGCCCCCGAGCTCAACCCGTTCCTAGGCAAGCGTGGCATCCGCCTCACCTTGGCCGAGCAGGCGATCTTTCGGACTCAGCTCCGTGCGATCCTGCGCGCCGGGCCGGGCAGGCCGGTCCACGTCATGTTCCCGATGGTGGCCTCGGTGTCCGAAGTGCGGGCCGCCCGCCAGGTCCTCGACGAAGTCGTGAGCGAACTCGATCGGGAAGGCACTGAACGCGCCACCGACATCGAAGTCGGCGTGATGATCGAGGTGCCGTCGGCGGCGCTGATGGCGGACCTGCTGGCCGACGAGGTGGACTTCTTCTCCATCGGCACCAACGACCTCACCCAGTACACACTGGCCGTCGACCGCACGAACCCGGTGGTGGCGCCATTGGCCGACGCCCTGCACCCTGCGGTACTGCGGCTGATCCGCCAGGTCGTCGAAGCCGCCCACGAGCGGGGCCGCTGGGTCGGAGTGTGCGGCGAGCTCGCCGGCGACACGCTCGCTACTCCGGTCCTGGTCGGGCTGTCGGTCGACGAGTTGTCGATGAGCCCTCCGTCTGTGCCGCTCGTGAAGAACCGCATCCGCAGCCTGTCCCGGGAGACGTGCCGGGAACTGGCCCGTCAGTGCCTGGCTGCCGAGGATCCGGCGCAGGTCCGGGAGCTCCTGGCGGCTTCCTGACTCACTTGGGGTTCTCGGACGGCTCCACCCAGCGGCCCTTGTCCCACTCGATGGCCCACTCCTCCGCCTGGAAGAAGTCCTCGATGAACGTGACCTTGATGTTACGGGGATCCCCCTCCACGACCACCACCGGCAGGTCGGTGAATCTCTCGATCGTCTCGGCGGTGTCGACCCCTTCGAACCCGGCGGCGACGGAGGCCCGGTAGGCGACCAGCAGTGGCTGGGCGAGGAACACCTGCGGCGTCTGCATGCGCCGCAGCGACCCCTCCGGAAGCGGCTCGACGTCGGTGTCTTCCATTCGATAGAGCGGCGCCTCCACGGGAAGCCCCGGGACCGCTCCGCCGTGCTCGGCGGCGACGGCGATCAACTCCTCGAGCAAGTCGAGGGTCATGAACGGCCGAGCGCCGTCGTGGATGGCGACCAGGTCCACCTCGTCCGCCTCGATCGAGGCGGCGAGGCAGTCGAGGCCAGCCATCTCCGACCGATGGCGGGTTGGGCCACCCTCCACCACGTCGGTGACCTTGGACACGGGGATCTCGGCGAGGATCTGCTCGGCCAACTGGCGGTCCTCCTCGCGGATCACCAGCACCACCCGGTCGATGGCAGGCGACCGCTCGAACGTCTCCAAGCAGTAGGCCAGGACCGGTCGTTCTCGGATCGGCAGGTAGACCTTGTTGACGGCCTGCTGGACCCGTGAGCCGCTTCCCCCGGCCAGGATGATCGCCGCCGTATTCATCCGGCGAGGGTACATCCGTAGCCAGGTCCGATATCACGGGTACACTGGCGTGGCTTCCATGGTCAGCCCTCATCTGCTTCGCCCGTATACCTCGCGCCAGCTGTCGCTCATCTCGGGCGACGGCCAGGTGATGGTGTTCGCGGTGCTCGGAGGCCGGTTTGCCGGGCCGACCGTTCTGGTGCACCACCCCACGCTCCTCCACCGGATGGACACGCTTCCCCGCCACATCCGCACGGTCGTGTTCATCGACGAACCCATTCCGGATGCGGCCACTGTGGCCTTGGTGGACGACATGGTCGACGTGTTCGAGCAGCTCGAGGTCGACGCCCTCGCCCAGCACGTGCCGGCGAGCGAGGCGGTCAAGCGAGTCCACGGCCGGCTCATCCAGGAGGGGGTCGACCGGTCCAAGCTGGCGGCGGTGCGCTCTCCGGAGGTGATCCGCCGGGAGGCCCTGGAGCGGGCCCTCCCCACCACCTCCCAGCAGTGGGTCAGCCCCACGTACCTCGTCGCCGCCTCCGGCGGCTCGGTGCGGTTCGCCGGTCCGGGAGCCGTTGTCGCCACCACCCCGGGCTGAGCGAGACAGGCGGCGAGGCCCTCTCTAGCCTCGTGGTGACATGACGGCCGCCACCCCGACGCTGCGTCTCGGCACACGCCACATCCCGGTGGTGCTGCCCTCTCTGCGGGATCCCCGTCTCCACACGGCGGCCACGATCCTCACGATCCACACCCTCGGCGTGACCGCCCTCGGCTTCCGGGTGTCGGTGTTCCACATCCTCACCGCCATCCTCACGGCCGCCCTGGTCGACGTGGTCATCGCCTTCCGCCAGACCCGAAAGCTGGTGTGGCCGGCGAGCGGGATGCTCACGGGGAGCGGCGTCGCCCTGATCCTCCGGCTGACAGACATGCACGCCTACGACTTCTGGGAGTGGCGGGGCTGGCACCTCTACGCCATCGTCGCCGGGGCTTCGGTGCTGACGAAGCACGTCATCCGCTGGCGAGGCGAGCACCTGTTCAACCCCTCGAACGTGGGACTGGTGGCGGTGTTCCTGCTTCTGGGAAGCGAGGTGGTGGAGCCTCTCGACTTCTGGTGGGCGCCCCTCGGCGTGTGGATGATCGCCGCCTATCTGGTGATCCTCATCGGGGGTACCCTCATCACGCGTCGCCTCGCTTTGTTGGAGATGGCACTGGTGTTCTGGGGGGTGCTGGCGGCAGGCCTGGGTGTGCTCGCCGCCTCCGGCCACTGCATGATCGCCACCTGGTCGCCGGAGCCGGTGTGCGACATGCACTTCTGGTGGGCGCTCGTCACCTCCCCCGAGATCCTCATCTACCAGTTCTTCATGATCACAGACCCGAAGACCACTCCCCAGAGCCGCCGAGGGCGGATCGCCTTCTCCGTCACGTTGGCCATCCTGGCGACGCTCCTGATCGCACCTCAGGAGACCGAGTTCGGGGCGAAGGTAGGCCTCCTCGGCAGCCTCGTGCTCCTCACACCGGTCCGCCAGCTGTTCGACCGGCCGCTTTCGCTGCGGGTTCCGTCGGCCCGCCCCACCGTCGCTTTCGGCCAGGGCTTGGGAGTAGGCGTCGCGCTGACCCTTCTCGCCTTGGCGGTGGTGGTCGCCGGCATCCCCGCCCGGCGGTCGGCGCAGGCTTCGACGCCGGCCGTGCCCGAGGTGACCGTCGACATCGACCCGGCCTCACTCCCCGAACCGGAGCTAGGGCCGGAGCTGGTGGCGCTGGGCATGGCCGAGGAGGCCTCCGATCTGGTGGCGATGCTGGCAGAGAACCTGGCGCTCGAAGCGGAGGCGATCCGCGACGGCAACGGCGGCCTGCTGGCGCTCGCCGCCACCGGCGATCGCCTCGGCGAGATGCAGCGCCGGGTCGACGACGCCGTCTCCACCGGCGTACGCGTCGCCGACGAATACGAGTTCACGTCCCTCCTCCTCGACGCCATACCGAGCGAAGGCGGCCAGTCGAGCGTCGCCCTCTTGGTCGAGGCGGAGGGCACGGTCGACACCGTCACCTATGACGCCACCGGCCGGGAGCAGTCACGGACCCAAGCGCCGTTCAGCGGCACGTTCACGCTCCGCCGAGTCGGGGGAGAACGCTGGCTGATCGCCTCCTCTTCTCAGAGCATCCCTCATAGACTCACTTCACCGCCATCGCCCGATTCGGGCTGAGCAGGAAGGGCGGCAGGTAAGCAGGGATGTTGGAGAACGGCAGGACCGACGGGTCGAGGTCGATCCCGAGAACGTCGGTCATGAAGGCTCGGCGCCGCTGGATGCGGTCCCACGCACCCGGGTAGCGCCGGGCGAACTCGTCCCGCAGGTCCTCGTCGGCGAGGGCGATGCCGTCTTCGATGTTGGTGGTGAAGTAGGGGGTCTTGGTCGCCGGGATGACGTCGACCTGCATCGCCATGCCCGACCGGAGCTCGGCCTCGGAGCCGGGGTAGACCGGGCTCGCCACCCATTCGTCGAGGTGGATCTGGTGGCCGGGGTTGAGGAAGATGCCGAAGAACGGGTCGCCCAGCCGGCGATCGATGATCTCCTGGAGCACCGCCCCCTTCTGCCCGATGTGGAGCGCCTCGTACCACTCCACGATGGCCTCGAAATAAGGCCGCACGAGCTTGTCGACGTAGTCGGAGATGTCGAGCGGGAGTTCGGTGGCGTCACGGACGACGAATCCGGCTCGGCAGTTGAGCGCCCCCCAGACGCCGAAGGCCACGGTGAGCGGGTCACCGTGAGAGATGACCCGGTCCCCTGGGCTGAGCAACCCGAGCGCCGCCCGCGGACCGGCGGTGAGCATCAGGTGACATGACAACGGCGAGCCGTTCCACTCCAGCAGTCGGACCGCCTCGCGCTCCCGCATGCCGGGTTCGAGGTGGAAGATCAGGTTCCGCACGCCCTGGGAGGTATGGCAGGCGGCGTATTCGAAAGCGGCCAGTTGTTCGACCTCGTTGATGACTCGCAGCCCGTCGGCAGGGTCGATGAACAGGTCGGTCGCCGCGACCACGCCGGACTCGCCCACGATGCCGCGCACCTCGTCGACGATGAAGGACGGCACCTCCGACCTGTCCGGACCGAGGTTCTTCCACCCGACCAGGCCGACCCGCATGCCGGGCCCGAAACCCTCACCCACCAGGACCTCCCGCAACGGGCGGGAGCGGTCCCGCGGCTGGTTGGGGAGCGAGAAGTCCTGGTGGAGCTCGACCCGCATCGGAAGCGGCGCCGCCTCGGCTATCCCCACGCACTCGTTGCCGACGAGGATCAGCGGGTCGCCGTCGGGAGCGACGACGAGGAGTGATTCTTCGAACCGGGGGTCGAACCCGCTGAGGTAGGAGAGGTTGGCGCTGTGCTCCCGGTCGGCGTAGACCAAGACGGCGTCGAGGCCGCGCTCGGCAGCCTTCCGACGAAGACGAGCAAGACGCTCGCGATGGAGGTGAGCGGGAAGCTCGGGCGCCTCGTCGGGCATCCCGAAGTCCGGCAGATCGATCTCGGTGAGATGGGCGGTGACCATGGGCCAAGTCTGGTCCCGCCCACCCAAACCGTCGAAAAGCGCTTCAGTCCCGGGACAGACGCTCGACCGCCAGCGCCGCAGCCACCCCCGCGACGGCTCCAAAGACGGCGAGGGCAGCGCCATCCTGGGGTTCAGCGGGAAACGGTGACGTACTGGTCGGCGTCGAAGGCCTGCCAGTCGCCCACCGCGCCGTCCGGCCAGTGGACTCTCACCTCGGCCCGTTCGGCGTCCCCGAGGCCGAAGTGCGTGGGACCGAGTTGTCCGCCGGCGTGACCGCCGCCGACGACGACCTCACGCTCGGTCCGGTAGCGTCCGATCCGCAGCTCGATCCACGCCCCGATGGCGTGGCGGTTGGGCCCCTCCTGGGAGAGGGTGACGCCGAGCCAGTGGCCGACCTCTCCCGTCTGCTCCCATATCTTCACCGGTTGGCGCCGCTCGACCACGACCACGTCGAGGTCTCCATCGAGGTCGAGGTCGGCGAGCGCCCCGCCACGGCTCCGCTCCATGTCGAGGAGACCGGCCCGGTCCGCCGCTTCCACGAAGGCGCCGTCGGGTTGGCCGAGCAGCAGGTTGTTGGGGTCCTCGGCGGCGAACTCGGGCATCGCCTCGACGTTGCCTTTCGTGACGAACAGGTCCATGAAGCCGTCGTTGTTGACGTCGTCGAATTCGGCGTGCCAGGCGGTGGAGGGGCGGGTGGTGTCGCCTGCGAACGGGCGGTGGGCGTTGGCACCGGACTGCAGGGCGATGTCCTCGTAGGTCGGGCCGCTGGCGTCGGCGGCCAAGGTCTGCAGCTTGTTGTCGCCCTGGCTCGTCAGATACACCTCGGGTTTGGCGTCACCGTCGAGGTCGTGGCTGGCGATGCCCATTCCCCAGATCTGGAGCGGCCTCCACCCGTCGGCTTCGGTGTAGAGGCGAGGCTCGGTGCCGGGCTCGATCCGCCACAGCTGCTCGGAGCCGTCCCGGTAGTAGTGGCGGTCGTTCGTGAGCCGTAGGTCGCGACGGCCTGACCGGTCCCAATCCGAGAACAGCGCCGACAGAGCGCAGTATCCGGGCTCGAGCGGTACCGGCTCGCCGTAGCCGTCGCCTTCGGGCCGGTAGAGGACGTGGCCATCGCAGGTGCGCCCGTCGTCGATGGTTGCGAGGTCGATGTAGTCGGCGAAAACGATCGTCGGCCACTCCTGCCCCGGCTCCCACGTGGCCGAAAACGACACGGTCCAGCCGTGCCCGCCGTCGATACCCCAGAGGTCGTTGGCTGGTTCGAAGCGGCAGTCGCCCAGGCCCCGCATCATCAGGTTCTCTCCGACGCGGAGCACAGCGAGGTCGACGATCCCGTCCGAGTCGACGTCGAGGGGGTACGCCCCAGCCACCCCGGTCACCTCCACCTCGGGTGCGTCGACCGCCTGGAAGGCGATGCCCGAAGTGGAGGTGTTGCGGTACAGACGCCCCGGGTTGACCCCACCGGCGAAATACATGTCGGGCAGGTCGTCGGCGTTGCAGTCGAAGACGGCCACGCCGCCACCCACGAAGTACTCGAACTCGCCGTCGTAGACGTGGTCGACTCCCGCCTCTGCCGTGACCAGCTCGTAAGCGGGTGGGCCGAAGGCGGTGGTGGGAGCCTCGCCGCGGACGAGGTCCACCGTCCACATGGCAGCGCCCGCCGTGAGGGCGATCCCTGCCACGATCCCCACCAGCAAGGCGGGCAGGGTCCGGAGCCGATCGGCGGATGCGACGGTCATGCCGGCTCCCCTACTTGCTCACGACCCGCCCGCAGTGAACAATCCGGCCCGCGTCGGACAGAAAGGGGCTTTCGATGGAGATGGTGCGCTGGGGGGTGCTGGGCGTGGCGAACATCGCCACCCGTCAGGTCATCCCCGCCATCCAGGCCACGGAGACGTGTCGTGTCACCGCCATCGCCTCGCGTGACCTCGTGCGAGCGCGGGCGGCGGCAGAACAACTGGGGATCGACCGCGCCTACGGATCCTACGGAGAGTTGCTCGAGGACCCGGACATCGAAGCGGTGTACATCCCGCTGCCCAACCATCTCCACGCCGAGTGGACCCTGGCCGCCGCTGCGGCGGGAAAACACGTGTTGTGCGAGAAGCCGCTCGCCCTCACCGCCGACGAGGCGCGGCGCATGGTCGAAGGGTGTGCCCGCGCCGGCGTGAAACTGATGGAGGCGTTCATGTACCGCCATCACCCGCAGTGGGTGGAGGTGAAGCGGATGGTCGACGACGGAGTGATCGGCGACGTGTACGCGATCCAGACGATCTTCTCCTATCGCAACCTGGACCCGGCCAACATCCGCAACATCGCCGGCGCCGGAGGGGGCGCCCTCTACGACATCGGCTGCTACCCGGTCAACGTGGCCCGCTTCATATACGACGCCGAGCCCACCGACGTGAAAGCTTTCATCCGCCGGGACCCCACGTTCGGGACCGACGCCCTCACCTCGGCGATCCTCGACTTCGATGGACGCCACGCCGTCTTCACCGTCTCCACCCAGATCGAAGACGACCAGCGGGTGGCGATCGAGGGCACGGCGGGCCGCCTCGTGGTGGAGATCCCGTTCAACATCCCCCACGACCGGCCGACGCGCATCTACCACTACGCCGGCGGCAACCCGCCCGCTGAGCCACACGTGGAGGTTCACGAGATCCCTCCTGCGAACCAGTACGGCATCGAGGCGGAGTTGTTCGGCCGGGCGATCCGTGAGGACACTCCGGCACCGGTGGAACCGACGGACGCCATCGCCAACATGGAAGTGCTGGACAGGATCTTCGCTGCGGCCTCCTGACCCGTCATGCCTTGGCCAGGTCGGGAGGCTGGGTAGGAGTGACGGCGCGCACCGCCGCCGGATCGGCGATCACCGGCGACAGGGCCATCTCGGCGGCGCCGAGGAGCGCAGCGTCGACACCGAGCGATCCGGGGACGATGCGCACCTGCTCGCCGGGAGCGTCGAGCACGATCGAACGGGCGGCCGCTTCGAGCGGTTCCCGCAAGTGCGGGAACAACTCCTGGTAGAGCCCGCCGACGACGACCACGTCGGGATTGAACACGTTGATGAGGTTGCCGATGCCGTAGCCCAGCCAGGTTCCGGTGGTCTCCAACGCCTCGAGTGCCTGCGGGTCGCGGCTGTCGACGCGGCAGGTGATCTCCTCGATGAGCCGCTGGCCGACGAAGTTGGACAAGCCGGCCCGTTCCGCCAACGCCGCCTCGCCGGCCTCGGTCTCCCAACAGCCGCGGGAACCACAGCGACACTCCCTCCCCTTGGGGTTGATCAACATGTGGCCCGCCTCCCCGGCGTACCCGGCGACGCCCAGCATCGGCTGGCCGTCCTGGATGATTCCCGACCCGATGCCCACCTCGGAGCCGACATACACGAGGTGGGACGCTCCCACACCGGCCCCTCGCCGGTATTCGGCCAGGGCGCCGAGGTCGGCCTCGTTGGCCGCCATGACCGGGTCGCCGAGCCCGAACCGGGAAGCCAGCAGCGCACCGAGCGGGACGTTCTTCCAACCGAGGTTGGGAGCCAGGTGGACGAAGCCGTCGCTTCGCCGGACGACACCGACCACCGCCACTCCCATTCCGACCAGCACCTGGTCGCCGCCCAGCTCCGACAGCAGGGCCCGGGCCATGTGAACGACCTCATCGATCGTCTCGTCGACCGAATGCCGGCCGCGGGCCCGGGATCGTCTCACCTTGCCGTATACGTGCCCGCCGAGGCCGACGGTGGCGACTGCCATCGAGTCGACCGACAGCTCGATGGCGAGCACAGTCGCCCCCTCAGGACGCGGGCTGACGACGGGCGAGGGACGACCGGGCCCGGCGGTGGCGATGCCGGGTTTCTCCTCCACCAGGCCGAGACGGCCCAGTTCACCGATGAGGTCGGCGATCGTCGACCGGTTCAGGCCGGTCTTCTGGGCGAGCTCGGAACGCGACATCGGACCCGAGCGGTGGAGCCGATCGAGGACTGCGGTCAGATTGTGACGACGGACCTCCTCGGGCGCCACCCCTCGCCCCGGCCTTCTCAGGCTGCGTTGGTCTCGTTCTGGAGGGTTGGTCACCGGGAAGCAAACAATAACCCCCGTATTTGTTGCGAGGTCCAACAATTCGGGAGTAACGTCCCAACGTCAATGGGGCGGGAGCGACAGCCCCCTCCCCATGACCTGGCCCCAGGGCCAGTGAGGTAAGAAAAAGAGGAGGAAACGTGAGATCACTCAGGACGACATGGGCGCTCATGGTCGCCCTGGCGTTGGTACTCGCCGCATGTGGAGGAGGCGGCGGGGACACCACGACCACCGCAGCCGCCGCTCCCGCGACGACGGAACCGGCGGCGGAGGAGACCACACCGCCGGAGACGACCGGCACCACCGCAGCCCCGGTCGAGCCGGGCGGCACCGAGGGAGACATCACCGTCGGCGTCTCCTGGAACAACTACAACGAGGAGCGCTGGGCCCGCTGGGATGAGCCGGCCATCAGGGCCGCGATCGAAGAGGTCGGCGGCAGGTACATCTCGACGGACGCCGGCTCCTCTGCCGAGCAGCAGTTGGCCGACGTGGAGAACCTGATCTCCCAGGGCGCCGACGCCATCATCATCCTCGCCCAGGACGGCACCGCCATCCTTCCGGCCGTGGAGAGCGCCCTCTCCCAGGGCATCCCGGTGGTCGCCTACGACCGCCTGATCGAGAACCCGGGCGCGCTGTATGTCACGTTCGACAACGTGGGCGTTGGACGGCTCATGGCCGAGGTGATCTACGAGATGGTGCCGACCGGCAACTACGTGATCATCAAGGGCAACCAGGCCGACGCCAACGCCGACTTCCTCCGGGAAGGCTTCGAGCAGGTGATCGGTGAGGCCGTCGCCAACGGCGACATCACCATCGTCGGCGAAACCTACACCGACAACTGGGACCCCGCCCTCGCCCAGACGGAGATGGAGCAGTTCCTGACCCAGGCCAACAACGAGGTCGATGCCGTGCTCTCCGAGAACGACGGCATGGCGGGTGGCGTGGTTGCCGCTCTCGAGGCTCAGGGCCTGGCCGGCCAGGTGCCCGTGTCGGGCCAGGACGCCGATCTCGCCGCCCTCAACCGGGTGGCGCTCGGCACGCAGGCCGTGTCGGTGTGGAAGGATGCCCGTGAGCTGGGCAGGGCCGCCGGCGAAGCTGCCGTGGCGATGGCCCAGGGCACTCCGCTCGAGGAGGTGCCGGGCACCATCATCTTCGACTCCCCTGGCGGCAACCAGATGGTCTCGATCCTGCTGGAGCCGGTTCCGATCACTCGGGACAACCTGAACCTGGTGGTCGACGCCGAGTGGATCACCATCGACCAGCTCTGCCAGGGCGTGCAGCCCGGGACCGTGGAGGTGTGCGGCTGATCGCCGCCCACATGAACACGGGAAAGACCAACAGCGCCCCCGGAACCCTCTGGGGGCGCTGTCTATCCTCCCTCTAGAGCAATGAGTGTGACCGAAGCACCTCCGAGCGAGACACAACAGGGCGAGACGAGCGTCAGCCCCCGTCCTTCCCTCGGATCGGCCCTCCGCTCCGCCGAGTTCGACATGCGGACGCTCGGCATGTTGGGACTCCTGATCGTTATATGGATCGGGTTCCACATCTTGTCGGGCGGGACGTTCCTCACCCCACGCAACCTTTGGAACCTGTCCGTGCAGTTCTCTCCGGTGGCGATCATGGCCACGGGGATGGTCCTCGTCATCGTCTCCCGCAACATCGACCTGTCGGTCGGCTCGATGTTGGGCGCCGTGGGCATGGCGATCGCCGTGCTGCAAGCAGAGATCCTCCCTGACATCCTCGGGTTCGGACATCCGGCCATCTGGCTCATCGCCGTCGGCGCCGCCCTCGTCCTCGGCGGCCTGATCGGCCTGCTGCAGGGGGTCATCGTCGCCTACGTCGGCGTGCCGTCGTTCATCGTGACACTGGGCGGCCTCCTCGTGTGGCGAGGGGTGAACTGGTGGATCACGTCCGGCCGCACCGTGGCGCCCATGGACTCGACGTTCCAGCTCCTCGGCGGCGGCTCACGGGGCTCCCTGGGTGAGGTGGGGAGCTGGATCGTCGGGGTGCTGGCATGTGTCGGCATCGTGGCGATCCTCCTCTACGACCGCCGCCAGCGCATGCGCTACGGCTTCAAGCTCCGACCCACCTGGGCGTTGGTCACATTGGCCGTGGTGGGGAGTGCTGCCGTGCTCGGAGCGGTGTGGGTGATGAACAGCTACTACCTGCCCGAGAACGTGGCGATGCAGCTGGCAGAGGAGCGCGGGATCCCCTGGCCGGAAGGCGGCCTGAAGATCCCGATGGGCATCTCCTATCCGGTGCTGATCGCCATCGGCGTGATGCTCCTGATGGGCTTCGTGGCCAACCAGCGCCGGTTCGGCCGCTACATCTATTCCATCGGCGGAAACCCCGAGGCGGCCGTCCTCAGCGGCATCAACACCCGCTGGACCATCGCCAAGACGTTCATGACGATGGGCATCCTCGTCGGCGTGGCAGCCGCCGTCACGGTAGCCCGCCTCAACGCCGCCACCTCCGGGCTCGGCACACTGGCGGAGTTGTACGTGATCGCCGCCGCGGTCATCGGCGGGACCTCCCTGGCCGGCGGGCTGGGGACCATCCCCGGCGCCGTGCTCGGCGCCCTCGTCATGCAGTCCCTCCAATCGGGAATGGTGTTGATGAACGTCGATGCCCCGATGCAGGACATCGTGGTCGGCATCGTCCTCGTGGTGGCCGTCGCCGTGGACGTCTACTACCGAAAGCGAGCCGCGCAATGACGGACCGCACGCCCCTCGTGGAGATGCGAAACATGAACGTCTCCTTCGGAGGCGTCCACGCCGTCGAGGACGTCTCGATCGATCTATACCCGGGAGAGGTGCTGGCCCTCGTCGGCGGCAACGGCGCCGGCAAGTCGACGCTCATCAAGACCCTGTCGGGCGCCTTGGTCCCCGACTCCGGCGAGATCTTCATCGACGGGGAGAAGGTGGAGATCACCAATCCCCGCGACGCCAAGGCGTACGGAATCGAGACGATCTATCAGACGCTGGCTCTCGCCGAGAACATCGACACGCCCGGGAACATGTTCCTCGGCCGGGAGTTGACCACTCGCTTCGGGAACCTCGACGACTCGGCGATGGAGGACGCCGCCCGCAAGGTGATGAAGCGCCTCAACCCGAAGTTCGAGAACTTCAAGGTCCCGGTGGCGCGGCTGTCGGGCGGTCAGCGCCAGGCGATCGCCATCGCCCGGGCAGTGCATTTCAACGCCCGCATCCTGATCATGGACGAGCCCACCGCCGCTCTGGGCCCGGCCGAGACGGAGCAGGTGGCGAACCTGATCCGGAGCCTCAAGGCGGAGGGGATCGGGATCATCCTCATCAGCCACGACATCCACGACGTGTTCGATTTGGCGGATCGGATCAGCGTGATGCTCCAGGGCCGGTTGGTGGGGACCGTCGACAAAGACGACGTCACGATGGACGAAGTCCTGGCCATGATCATCATCGGCAAGCTGCCTGGCGAGGTCACCCAGGACGAATTGGAAGAGCTGCGCGGCTGACGACTGGAGGTTCGGATGTCTTCACTAGAAGGCCGCGTTGCGGTCGTGACCGGTGCCAGCCGTGGGATCGGCGCTGCAGTCGCCCGGGCATTGCACGAGGCGGGGGCGAAGCTGGGACTGGCGTCCCGCAGCGGTGACGACCTGGGCATCCCCGACGCAGTGGCGATGCCTTCCGACGTGCGCGACCCCGAGGCGATCAAGCGGCTGGTCGACGCCACGGCCGAGGAGTTCGGCGGCATCGACATCCTCGTAGTCAACGCCGGGGTGGGCTCCTACGGGCCGTTCCTCGAGATCCCCTTCGAGGAGATGGAGGAGATCATCGACGTCAACGTCAAGGGCGCCCTCTACTCGGTCAGGGCGGCGCTCCCCTACCTGCTACAGAGCGACGCCGCCGACCTCGTCATGCTCTCGAGTGAGGCCGGGCGCCGCGGCCTCCCCTTCGAGGCCGTGTACTGCGCCTCCAAGTTCGCCCAGGTGGGGCTCATCCGCGCCCTCGACCACGAGCTGCGGGAGAAGGGGGTGCGCTGCACCAACGTCGCTCCGGGCGGTGTGGCGACCGACTTCGCCATGGGGCGGGGCCGCACTCCGGACATGCCGCAGCTCCAGGGGATGATGAGCGCCGAAGACGTAGCCGAAGCGGTGATGTACGTGCTGACCCGGCCCCGCAACCATCGCATCCTCGAGGTGGCCTTCCGCCCGATGACCGAGCCCTCGATGGGCTGAGCCAGTCGGCAGTCGGCAAGCGGCAGGCGGCGGAAGATGGGGCCCACCGCCGCCCACCGGCTCCTTCATTTCGTTCTGAGCACCTCGAGGCGCTCGCGGTACTCATCTTCGGTGATCTCGCCCCGGGCGTAGCGCTCCGCCAGCACCTCCTCGCCGGATCGGCGCGGAGTGTGTCTGAAGCGACGGCCGAAGAAGACGGCGACTCCCACCCAGAAGAGGAAGAACAGGAGCGGGATCAGGGGGAACCAGAAACCTCCCCCGTATCGCATGGTGGCCAGGATGGTCTCCATCATCGTGTCACTCCTTTCTGCGATGGACACGTATCGAGCATCGGACACCGCGACCGAGATGTCGTCGTCCCAGGAAAGGATCTACGTCTGCGCCCTGGCGAGTATCAGGCCTGCCAGCCGGGGCGAACCAGGCCGGACTCGTAGGCGAACACGACGAGTTGCGCCCGGTCCCGCATGCCCAGCTTGATCATCGACCGGGAGACGTGGGTCTTGGCGGTGGCGGGGCTCATGTAGAGCCGCTCGGCGATCTCGTCGTTGGAGAGCCCCTGGCCGACGAGGGCGACGACCTCTTTCTCGCGGTCGGTGAGCAGGTCGAGGTCGGCCACGTCCTCGGGAGGGCGGCGTGCCCGGAGCGAGAACTCCTCGATGAGGCGTCGGGTCACCCCCGGCGAGAGGAGCGCCCCGCCCTCGACGACGGTCCGCACCGCCCGCAACAACTCGTCGGGCTCGGTGTCCTTGACGAGGAACCCGGCCGCTCCGCCCCGGAGGGCCTCGAACACGTACTCGTCGAGGTCGAAGGTCGTGAGGATCACCACCTTGGTGTCGGCGAGGCGGTCGTCGGCGGAGATCCGGTGCGTGGCTTCCAGCCCGTCGACGCCGGGCATGCGGATGTCCATCAACACGACATCAGGCTCTTCCTCCCGGGCGACACGGACCGCTTCCTCGCCGTCGCCGGCCTCGCCCACGACGGTCATGTCGGGCTGGGCGTCCAGCAAAGACTTGAACCCGGCCCTGACCAGTGCCTGGTCGTCGGCGATCACGATCCGGATCATGTGGCACCCCCCGGCAGACGGGCCCAGACGCGGACGCCGCCACCCGGTACCGGGCCGGCTTCGAAGGAGCCGCCCAGAGACTCCGCCCGGCGCCGCATCCCCGACAGCCCGGTCCCTTCTTCGGCCTGGCCGCCGATCCCGTCGTCGACTACTTCGATCTCGATGCCGTCGGTGTACCCGATACGGACCCGGGCGGAACGGGCTTTCGAATGCCGCGTGACGTTGGTAAGAGCTTCCTGGACGATCCGGTAGGCAGCCTGGCCGACCGCCGCCGGCACCTCCCGCGGCTCCCCGCGCCGTTCGAGCGTCACCAGGAGGCCACTGGCTTGCACCCCGGCGATCAACTCCCCGAGGTCGGCCAGCCCGGGGGCGGGTTTGCGGGGAGCTTCGCCCCGTCGGAGCAGGTCCAGCGCGGTCCTCAACTCATTGAGGGATTCCCGGCTCGCCTCTTTGATGGCGGTGAGGGCGGGGCGGGCGCTCTCCGGCTTCTCGTCGAGGAGATGGAGGGCGACGCTGGCTTGCACGTTGATCAAAGAGATGTGGTGGGCGAGCACGTCGTGCAGTTCCTGAGCGAGTTGCAGGCGCCGGTCCGCCGCCCTGCGCTCTGCCTCCTCCTCTTCTGCCCGCTTCCGCTCTTCCGCCCGCACCGTCTGGATGCGGGCGATCTCGGATACAGCGAGCAGCACTCCCATCCAACCGACGATGAACAGGAAATGGAGAGGCCCGTGGGTCTCGACTATGCGGGGCGACCACTGGTAGGCGGCCCAGAGCGCCACGAGGCCGGCGGCCAACCAGACGTAGGTGGAGTACCGATGGCCCCGGCGGATGGCCGTGAAGACCGCCACCACGACGGAGAGGAACACCGGCCCGTACGGGTATCCCATCCCCAGGTAGAGCGTGGTGGTGGCGACCGTCATCCCAACGGTCGCTACCGGCCACCGCTCCCGTCCCAGCAGCGCCAATGGCCCGACCAGGAGGAGGACGACGGCCAGGGAGTCGAGTGGGTGGCGCAGCGGCTGCCTGCCGTTCATGGAAGCGGCGAATGTGGCGCCGACCTGCAAGACGGCCACCACCGAGCTGGTCGACCACACGGACGTCCTCAGGGCCACCCCCGCACGGTATATCGGCGCCTCCGTCTCCACATCGTCCCGAGGGAGGAATACCGCCTACTCCCCGGTGAGTAGCCTGCTGGCTGGTCCGACCGACCCAGGCCTTCGATTACAGGCCACTATGGGGCATTCCGATATCGCGGTAGAGATGCCGACCTTCCGTGCCACGCTGGAAAGGGGCACCCACAGCCGTGACGTCGAAGCCGTCGTCGAAGGCGACCGGCTCTCCCTCCGCACATCTGACGGACGAGAGGGCACATGGTCGATCTCCGAGCTCCAGTTGGCCCGGAACCTCGAAGGCTTCGCGCTGACGATCGATGGGGAACGGGCGCAGCTGCGGGTGATCGACGCCGACGCCTTCTGGGACGCGGTCAGCGGCGAGGCGCCGCAGTGGTGGAAGTTCTGGTCGCCCAAGACCTGGAGCGCCTGGTGGAGTCGGCGCCGGCTCTGGGCCGGGTACCAGGCCGAAGTGCGCCGCCTCGACGCCCAGATCGCCACAGCCGCCGCCGAGCGGGAACGAGCCGCCCATGAACTGGCGACAGCCCGCCGGCATCACGAGTGGATCCGAGCGCTCGCCCCGACCGAGGTCGACATCCCCACGGCGAAGACCGAAACCGGCCTGGCGACCGTGCCCGACGTCACCCTTCTCGAGACCCGCCGCCGAGAGGGTCAGACAGTGTGGCGAGCGATCGACTTCGGGAACGTCCACTTCACCGACCGGCGCATGGTCTTCTCCGGCAACAAGAACGTCGAATTCCGCTACGACAAGCTGGCGGATGTCGGCCTCCGACGCGAAGGCCTCTACGCCGCCGTCTCCACCCGCAAGCGCGATCACATCCTGGCAGGTCCGTCCGAGCGGCTCGCGGTTGTGCTGGCCTCCTGCAGAGCGCTTGCCGCCGGAGCCGACCCCGTCCCCGCCGCGGCCGAAGCAGTCGGCCACGCGGCCGAGAGCCTGCAGGCGGCCGAGCAGCGGCTGACCGACCTCCGCCAGGAGCGAGAGAGGCTGGTACGGCCGGCGAGGCCCGTTTCGCCGGCATGGGCGCCGGGGGTGGCGGTGGCTCTGCTGCTGTTCGCCATGAGCGCCAACGCCGACGGCAACGGCTCCGTCACCGAGGCGGCGCCTCCATCCACGACGAGCTCAGCCGGACCCATCGCCTCGACGGCCGCCCCCACCACGACCGCCGGTTCGACCACATCCCCGACCTCATCGACCACATCGTCGACGTCGACGTCCACGTCGATCTCGACGACCACGACGTCTACTACCTCCACGACAGCCGTTACCGCTCCCACGACTGTTGCCGCCGCCCCAGGCGGCGTAGCGGACGTCGACGGGGATCTGGCCGTCCACTTCTTCGACGTCGGCCAGGGAGATTCGACGCTTCTCGCCGGCCCCGACTTCACGATCGTCATCGACGCCGGGCGCCACGACCGCACGGACGTGGTGCCCCACCTCCGCCGGGCCGGGGTGGAGGCGATCGACCTCCTGGTCGGTACCCATCCCGACGCCGACCACATCGGACAACTAGCCGACGTGCTGGTGGCCTTCCCTGTGACCGAGGTGTGGATGTCGGGAGACCAGCACACGACACTCACCTTCGAACGGGCCCTCGACGCCATCCTTGCCGCCGACGCCGGATACCACGAGCCCCGCGCCGGCGAGGCCTACGACATCGGCTCGGCCCACGTCGAGGTGGTCAACCCCGCCTCCATCGGAGGTGAGCTGAACGACGGCTCGATCGCCCTCCGCATCACCTTCGGCGAAGTGACCTTCCTCTTCCCCGGCGACGCCGAAGCGCCCGCCGAAGCCGGCATGCTGCAGCGGGGCCACGACCTCTCCGCCGACGTCCTCCACGTGGGCCACCACGGCTCGGCGGCGTCCACCTCGGAGCCGTTCCTCGCCGCCGTGTCGCCCCGCATCGCCGTCTACTCGGCAGGGGCGGGCAACCAGTACGGGCATCCCTCCGCCGAAGTGCTCGCCCGCCTCGCCGATCACGGCGTGGACGTCTACGGCACCGACGTCCACGGCACGGTGGTCGTCACGACCGACGGCGAGTCGATGACCGTCGAGACGACAGGCGCCTCGGCGCCGCTGCCTGCTCCCACCACCACGACCACAACGACGACCTCCCCGCAAGAGGCGACGTCCAGCGCCTGTGAGCCGTGGCAGGTGGACATCAACAGCGCACCGCCCGAAGAGCTGGAGCGGATCATCCACATCGGGCCCGAACGGGCCCAGCAGATCCTCCGGTTGCGGCCGTTCTCCTCGGTCGACAGCATGGAGCGCATCGACGGGATCGGCCCGAAGCGTCTCGCCGACATCGAAGAAGAAGGCCTGGCCTGCGCAGGCTGAGGAGGTGACGTATGGCGATGAAGGCAGTGGTGGACAGGTTCGAAGGCGATCTGGCGGTGCTCCTGGTGGGCGAAGACGAAATCGAGTTCGTGGTTCCCCGCTCCGAGTTGCCCGCCGGCACGAAAAAAGGCACGTGGCTCCGGTTGAGCCTCGAGGTCGACCATCAGGCGACCACCGACGCCGACGAACGGATCGGCGAGAAGATGGAACAACTCCGTGAGCGGGGCAGCCGCCTCGCCGACCGCGACTAGCTGTCCCAGTCCAGCCAGCGCGGGAGCCTGCCCGCCTCGCGGAGGCTGCCGACGATGCCGAGGGGGAAGAAGAGCAGCGTGGCGAGGAGGATCAATCCCGTCACGACGATGTTCAGCGGGGTGGCGCCGAACTGCACGACGGAGTACTCGTTGACGGCCGTGATGATCACGGCCCCGATGACCGGGCCGGCCACGGTTGCTCTTCCGCCGAGGATCGACATCAGCACCATCTGGGCGGCGAGGCCGATCTCGAAGAACGTGGTCGGCCGCAGATACGAGAGCGAATAGCCGAACAGCGCCCCAGCCACTCCGATGAAGAAGGCGCTGAGCCCGTAGGCCGTCACCTTGTACATCCTCGTGTTGATGCCCGCCACCTCCGCCTTCGTCTCGTCCTGGGAGAGAGCGCGCAATCCCAGCCCGAACTTGGAGTGGGCCAGCCAATACGCCAGCCCCACTGCCCCGAATGCGCAGAAGGCCATCCCGTAATAGAACGGCACCTTGAGCCACTCGACCGGCAGAGGAGGCAGTGGGAGGCTGAGGCCGCTCGCCGCCCCGGCCAGCTCCCAGTTGTCGATGGCGTTGTGCACCAACAGCAGGAGCGCGATCGTCGAGATGATGAAAGCGGGGCCGCGGGTTCGGAGCGTGATCAGACCGACCAGCACGCCCACAGCCATGGCGACGACTCCGGCCCCGAGGGCGGTGGCGAAAGGGGACCAGCCCAGGTAGGCGAGCAACAGGCCCGAGAAGTAGCCGCCGATCCCGAAGAAGACGTTGTGGCCGAGGGAGATGTACCCGGCGAATCCTCCGATGATGTTCCAACTCGAAGCCATCGCCACCCACATGAGGATGAGCAGGCCCACCTGGAGCACGTAGTTGTAGGCAGAGATCCAGGGCCGGGCGAGGGGCAGGCCCAGCACCACGACGGCCACGAGTATCCCGACGATCATCCGCGAGCGAGAGCCGCCCCGGCGCTCCTCCGGAGCCGGAGCTTCGTCGGCTTCGACGACTGGTTCGACGTGGATGTCGGCCATCTAGATCCGCACCACCTTCCCGAACAGGCCTTGGGGTCGCACCAGGAGGACGATGAACAGAGCCAGGTAGAAAGTCACCGGCGACCAGGTCGGGCCGAAGCGGTCGGTGACGAAGGCACTCGCCACGGCCAGAGCCATGGCGCCGATGAAGGCGCCTTTGAGGCTCCCCAGCCCGCCGAGGACGATGAGGGACAGCAGGATGGCGACCCATTGCCAGTGGCGGGCGGGGAAGAACGGGAACAGATAGCTGAGCAGCGACCCCGACGCCCCGGCGAGAGCCATCCCCACACCGAACGACACCGTCGACACCTGGCGGACGTTCACCCCCACGATCTCCGCCGCGGTGCGGTTCTGCATGGTCGCCCGGACAGCGTTGCCGAACTTGGTGAACTTGAGGAACGCCCAGAGTGCGAGGAGCAGGACGAGGCTCACCGCAAGAGCCCACAACTGGCCTTTGGGGACGAACAAGTCGCCCCAGAAGAAGGAGTCCGTGGCATAGTCAGGCCGGGTCGATCGGAAGATCCCGGTGAAGAAGTACGTCAAGGTGCCCTCGACGATCAGCGCCAGGGCGAACGTGGCCAGCACGGTCATCTCGACGTACTTCGGAGAGTTTTCGATGCGGGGGAACAAGGCGATGTACACGACCATCCCCACCACGAACATGATCGGCATCGTGATCAGGATCGACACCACCGGATCCACCTGGAACAGCGTGAAGGCGTAGAAGGCGATGTAGGCGGCGAGGATCGTGAACGCGGCGTGGGCGAGGTTCACGACCCGCATGACGCCGAACATCAACGTGAGTCCCGATGCCATCAGGGCGTAGACACCGCCGAGGAGAAGACCGAGCACGAGGACTTGGAGGACGTTGGTCACTCCGCCACCTCCGGCGCGCTGCCCACCCGGGTGCCGAGATACAGCTCCCGGATCCGGGGGTCGTCGAGGATCGAGTTCGCCGGGCCCTCGAACCGTTTGGTCCCCAGGTCCAAGACGATTCCCCATTGGACCGCCTCGAGGCCGCGGTGAGCGTTCTGTTCGACCAAGAGAACCGTCGTCTCAGAACCATCGAGATGCTGGAGCGTCTCGAAGATCAGGTCGGCGACCTGGGGGGCGAGACCCAGGCTCGGCTCGTCGACCATCAACAACGCGGGTTTCACCATCAGCGCCCGTCCGAGGGTGAGCATCTGCTGCTCCCCTCCCGAGAGCGTGCCGGCCAACTGGTTCCGGCGCTCCGCGAGCACCGGGAACATGTCGAGCACCCGCTCGAGCCGCTCGGCGACCACCGACTTGTCGGACAGCGAGTAGGCGCCCATGTTCAGGTTTTCCCGCACCGTCATGGTCGGAAAGACGCTCCGCTCCTGGGGCACGTAGCTGATGCCGCGTCGCAGCAGCTGGTCGGGGCGCTTGCCGGCGACCGGCTCACCGCGAAAGAGGATCTCGCCGGCCCGCGGCGAGAGGATCCCGGCGACCACCTTGAGCAGTGTGGACTTGCCGGCGCCGTTGGGCCCGATGATGCAGGCGGACCGCCCCTCCTCGATGGTGAGGTCGACCTGCTGGAGGATGTCCGGCCCTTTGCCGTAACCGGCCCGCACATCGCGAAGCTCGAGCAGGGCGCTCATACCTTGCCCAGGTAGGCGTCGAGGACCATGTCGTTGCGCTGGATCTCGTCGGGCGTGCCTTCGGCGAGCACCTCCCCGTGCGCCATCACGATCACCCGATGGCTCAGCTGCATGACCATGTCGATCTTGTGCTCGACCAAGAGGAAGGTGATGCCCGAGCGGTTCAAGGCCTGGATGCGGTCGATGATCCGTTCGAGGAGCGCCGGGTTGACTCCCCCGGCGGGTTCGTCCAGCAGGACGAGCTTCGGGTCCGACATGAGGACGGACGCGAACTCGAGCAGCTTCCGCTGGCCGTAGGAGAGGCGGTCGGCCGGGGTGTGGGCGAGATGGGAGATCCCGACGAAGTCGAGGAGATCCATCGCCCTGTCTTTTTCGTGACGCTGCACCTTCGTGCCGACCAGCGTGCGCCACCCTCGCGCGGGTGAGCTGACGACCATGTTCTCGAGAACCGTCATGTCACGCAGGTCGCGGGTGATCTGGAAGGTGCGGCTCATACCCATCCGGGTGAGCGTGTGCGGGAGCCGCCCGGTCACGTCGACTCCGTCGAAGATCACCTGACCCGAGTCGGGGACCACCACCCCGTTGATGAGGTCGAAGGCAGTGGTCTTGCCTGCTCCATTGGGACCGATCAGAGACGTGATCGAGCCTCTCTCCACGGTGAACGTGCAGTTGCGCACGGCCTGGAGGCCTCCGTAGGCCTTGTTCAGCCCGCGTGCCTCGAGGATGTCGTCCACTGCCATCAATACGTTGCCAACAACATCTCGGGTCTGGGTGAGAGTGAGGGCCGGGCGTGTCGCCCGGCCCCGATGAGGCCTACCACTCCGGTTTGGGGAAGATCATGTCGACCGTCCCCTCGACGGCGGGATAGACCGCCTGCAGCTCTCCGTCCTGCCACTGAGTGAGGATGTGCGTCCGGTCGATCGGGAGGCCCTTCTCGTTCCAGTAGAAGTCGCCGAGCACGGTCCGAACAGGGTCGTCCTCGGTGCGGGAAGCCAGCCACTCCCGGAGGGCGGCCTGATCGGTTCCTCCCGTTCCCCGGATGGCCTGCTCCATCCCCTGACAGACCGCGAACGGGATGGCTTCGTCTTCGTCCGGAGCCCGACCGTGGATCGCCGAGAAGTCCTCGATGAAGTCCTGGTTGGTGTAGGGCTCGCCCGCCAGGAGGCTCTCGAAGTTCGCGGAGGTGTGATAGGAGACGTGGATGGCGATGCCGTTGGCCGCATCTCCCAGCGCCTCCTGGAACTCGGACTGGGCACCCTGGGACATGTACAGGAAGTCGGGGTTGTAGCCGACCGTCCTGAAGGCGTCCACCATCGATACCGCTTCCTCCACCGAGGCAGTGCTCACGAAGACGGCATCGGGGTCGGCGGAACGGATCGAGTTGGCCAGGTTGATCCAGTCGTTGAACTGGCCGACCGGCCACGACTGCTCGAGGACCGGCTCGATGCCCGCCTCCGCCAGCCAGCCTGGTGACAGGTCGAGGACGACGTCGGTGTCGGGAATCTCCACCGTGTCGCCGACGAGACCGGCCGAGATCGCCAGGGCGAAGAAGTCGTCGGCGTTGACCACCGCCGCGGTCTGCGGGAACCCATCCTCCGGCACGATCCCGGCGTCCCGATAGTGCTCCAGCGCCCGGATCGGAGTCGCCCCGATCACCTCGGCAGTCCCCTGCTGGAAGTAGAAGAGGTTCTGGTAACCGCGCTCCCAGATTCGGCCGGCGCCGCCGGAAGGCACGGGGTAGACCCAGCCGTTCTGCTCGGCCACCGCCGAAGTCGGGAAGGTGAGGGCGCTGGAGAACGTCCCGAAGAGGACATCGACCTGGTTGGTGGTGATGAACCGCTCGTACTGGTTCACCGCCGTCTGGGTGTCCGACCGGTTGTCCTCGACCACCAGCTCGAGCGGCCGTCCGTCGATCCCGCCCGCTTCGTTGATCAGGTCGACGCACAGCTGGAACCCGTCGCGGTGCTTCACCGCCGGGACCGAGAACTCGCCGGTGAGGGGAAGGGAAGTGCCGATGCGGATCGGCTCTCCCTCTGCCGACGTGCCTCCGGTCGTCGGAGTGGTCGCCGGTTCCGTGTCGCCCGGCGTCGTGTCCGCCGGCTCGCTCGTGTCGCCGGCCGGTTCCGTGGGTGCCGTCGTCCCGTCGGTGGCCTGACCTCCGCAGGCAGAGACCACCAGGGCCAAGAGCATCATCACCGCAACGAACATTCGGGTCGTTTTCATTTGCCCGCCTCCTCATGAACACCACTTCGTCGGTGGCCACCACACCACCGCCGAAATTGTCAAATCGACTCTACACAAAAGCTCGCCACCCCTGCTCGAGGAAACCGGTATCAGGCTGCGCGGGCTGTCGGGGCTTCCTGATAGGTTGTCGGCGTGGCGGTCCGAGTCCACATCGCGTCTCATCCCGACGCCTTGGTGGCGCTTCTCTGCGATCAGCTGGCCGAGCCCGTGGGAGGCTTGTTCGACTCCGAGGTTGTCGCCGTGCCGTCGCGGGGCATCGAACGCTGGCTGACCCAGCGCATCGCCTCGGGCCTCGCCGAACGGGGCGTGACGGACGGGATCTGCGCCAACGTCGACTTCCCCTCCCCCGGACGAGTCGTCCGCCAGGTCCTCGAAACGGTGCCGGAGCTCGCTCGGTCCGTGCGGGCGTGGGATGGCTCCGGGATCGTCTCCCACCTCCTCGAGGTCATCGACGAGTGCCTCGGCGAGCCATGGATGCAGATCCTCGCCCGCTACCTCGACGTGGACCGAGGTGGCTCTCCCGACAATCGGCTGGCGGCGGCCACGAAGATCGGGACACTCTTCTCCAAGTACGCCCGGCGCCGCCCGTCGATGATTCGCTCCTGGGCGGTGGGCGACGACGTGGGCCCCGACGGGGAACCGCTGTCGTCGGAGGCCCGATGGCAGGCGGCCCTGTGGCGGGAGCTCCGCCGGCACGTGGGAGTCGGGTCGTTGCCGGAGCTGATGCCTGAGGGGCTCGATCCGATCCGCCGGGGAGACATCGACCCGGGGCTGCCCGAACGAGTGGCTGTCTACGGGCTCACGTCCGCCGACCCTCTCGACCTCGAGGTTCTGGTCGCACTCGGTGCGCAATGCGAGGTCCTCCTCTACGTGCTCCACCCCTCACCGGTCCTGTGGCGGTCGGTGGAAGAGATGGGAATCAGGGTCCTCCCTCTCCGATCCGCCGATCCCACCATCACACGGGTGGCGAATCCGCTCCTCCACACCTGGGGCCGGGACGTCCGCGAGTTGCAGATCGTGCTGGCCTCCCACGGCCTCGACGGCGAGCTCGCTCCTTCTCCGCCGCGCCTCTCCACATTGCTCGGGAGCATCCAAAGGGACGTCCAGGAGAACAGGGCACCGGCGTACGACCCCGCCCTCGCCTCCCAGGTGACCGGCGCCGAGGATCGCTCACTCCAGATCCATGTCTGCCATGGCGCTCGCCGCCAGGCGGAGGTCGTCCGGGACGCCATCCTCCACCTCCTCACCGACGACCCCACTCTGGAGCCGCGCGACATCGTCGTCATGACGCCTGACCTCGCCACCTTCGCTCCGCTCCTCGAGGCCGCTTTCCCGCAACGCCCGACCAGCGGTCTCCCCGACCTCCGCCTGCGCATCGCCGACCGCTCGCCCGCAGTCACCAACCCTCTCGTCGCCTTCACGGCCACCCTGCTCGACATCGCCGGGTCACGGCTGGAAGCAGACGCCGTCCGCGACCTCGTCCACCGCCCCGTCGTACAGCAGAGGTTCGGGATCGACGACGACACCGCTGGGGCGGTGGTGACCATGATCGACGACGCCCGGGTCGCCTGGGGCCTCGACCTGGAGCATCGACGGGAGTGGGGTGTCGAGCGGGAAGAACGGACCTGGAGACGAGGGCTCGACCGCACCCTGACGGGTGTGTTCTACGCCGACGACCCGGTCCGCACAGTGGGCGACCTGGCGCCACTCGACGGCGTCGAAGGTCAAGAGACGGTGCCCGCCTCCGTGTTGGCGTCGATCCTGGATCGTCTGGTGGCGGTCCGTCGCCTCCTTTGCCGTC
This sequence comes from Acidimicrobiia bacterium, assembly GCA_036380875.1. GTDB lineage: Bacteria > Actinomycetota > Acidimicrobiia > Spongiisociales > ZC4RG35 > ZC4RG17. Next base: position 53,168 of record DASVDX010000054.1, on the reverse strand, counting down.
GCCGGCCCCGCTCCGAGTGGGCGGGAGCGATCGCCACCGCGGTGCGGCTACTGGCCGCTCCGGAATGGGGACAAGAGTGGCAGTTGCACCAGTTGGAGCGGCTGCTCGCCGAGACCTTCCCCCTCCCCGAGAGCGGAGTCGATCCCGAGATCTCGCTGGGCGAAGCCCGACAGGCGATATCCGTCTGGACCGACGACCGTCCTAGCGCCCTCCACATGCGCACCGGTGACGTCACCGTTTGCACTCTCGTGCCCATGCGATCCGTCCCCTACCGCGTCGTGGCGCTGGTGGGAATGGACGAATCCCGCTTTCCCCGTCGGGGGCGTATCGACGGCGACGACCTCCTCGTCGACCACGAAGTCGTCGGTGATCTCCACCCGGGGTCCATGGATCGCCAACTCCTGTTGGACGCCTTGATGGCTGCGGGCGACCATCTGCTCGTCACGTATTCCGGGCGCGACGACCTGACCAACGCCGAAATACCGCCCGCCGTCCCGGTGGCCGAACTGCTCGACACGGTCGAGGAGATGGTGGGAGAGGACGGCCGCAAGGCGATCGAGTTCCACCACCCGCTGCAGTCGTTCAGCCCCACCAACTTCACTCCCGGTGAGTTGATTCCGGCCCGGCCGTGGGGATTCGACCGCATGCAATACGAGGGTGCCGTCGCCACCCAGAACCGACCCCTGGATGCATCGGCCGGGCGGTGCGAGTGGCCGGAATTCCCCATTCCGGAGACGATCCGACTCGAGGACCTCGTCGAGTTCCTCCGCAACCCGGTGCAGAGGTTCGTCAAGGCCCGTCTCGGATTCACGGTGCCCGATCCCGGAGAGATCGCTGACGACACCCTGCCGGTGGATCTCGTGGGCCTCGAGCGTTGGGGGCTCACCGACCGGGTGCTGCAGGGGCTCATCGCCGGCCACTCGCCCGACGAGCTCTTCAGACGGGAACGGGGCGCCGACGCCCTGCCCCCCGGCCGTCTCGGTGACGACGACCTGGAGAAGGCTCTCGCCGCCGCCCAGACGATCCACGACGCCGCAGTCGAGAAGGGTTATGACCCCCATCGCCGCCATCCGTTCGCCGGCTCCGTCGAGGTCGCCGGAGGTGTGGTCGTGGAAGGCAAAGTCAACGCCGACCCGCACCTCGGCTACATCACGATGGTCACGCCCAGCCGCATCAACGGCGCCCGACGACTCCGGGCGTTCGCCGAAATGGTCTTCCTGTCGGCGCTGAAGCCGGAGACCGCCTGGACGGCCGTCCTGATCGGAAAGAAGGAGGGCTCCGACAAGCATGTGCTGCTGACGATCGGCCCGGTGAAAGCAGCCGATGCCGCGAGCCGGCGCCAGGAAGCGGAGCTCCTCCTCGGCGATCTGGTGGACCTGTATGTGGAGGGTCACCGCCAACCGCTCCCTCTTCCCTGCGAAACCGCATACAACTGGCAGCGCAAGATCGGTACCGACGAGTTCGCCGCCAGGCGCGCGGCCGACGACGCGTTCCGAAACGAGAAGAAGGACCGCGCCCTCGGGCTGGTGCTCCCTCACATCGATTCGCTTGACGCCCTGCACCAAGCCGGGTTCGCCGACTTCTGCGAGCGGCTGTGGCGCCCGGTGCTCCGTCTGAGCGGGGAGAAGACGCTGTGACCGCGGCCCGCCCCTTCGATCCCGCTGAGCCGCTGACCGTCGGGCGCACGATCATCGAGGCCAGCGCCGGCGCCGGCAAGACGTTCACGATCGCCGCCACCGTTGCCCGTCTCGTGACCGTAGAAGACATCCCGCTCGATCGGATCCTCGTCGTCACGTTCACCCGGGCCGCCACCGCCGAATTGAAAGGACGGGTGCGTCAGAGGCTCGTTACGACCGAGAAGGCCCTCGCCGGCTCTCCGCCTCCCTCCCCCGACGACCACCTGGAGTACCTGCTGGCGCTCCCGGACGCCGATCGAGCCGAGGCCCGGCAGCGGCTGGCCGCGGCGATCGCCGAATTCGACCAGGCGCAGATCTTCACCATCCACGGCTTCGCCCAGCGGCTTCTGGGCCAGTTGGGCTTCCGCACCCGCCTGCCCGAGGGACTCGACCCCGGCGAGGTCGACGACCTCGTCCTCCGTCAGGCGGCCAGCGACCTGGTGGTGTCCCGCTTCGCCGATGGAGCGCCCGAAGGCCTCGTCACGCCCGGAGAAGCAGCCCGGATGGCGGCCGAGGTGATCGGACATCCCGACGCTCGCATCGTCCCCGACCCCGACGAAGTCGACGGCGCCGCCCGCCTCCGAGTCGAGATCGCCCGGGCGGTGGCCGACGAGACCCGGCGAAGGATGCTGCGAGCCTCGAGCATCACCTACGACGACACGCTCGTCGAGATGCGCGACACGCTCTCCGACCCTTACGTGGGCGCAGCCGCCACCGACCTCTTGCGCCGCCGCTACGACGTCGGCATGGTCGACGAGTCCCAGGACACGGATCCGATCCAGTGGCAGATCATCCGCCGCATCTTCGACGGCGCCCGTCTCGTCGTCATCGGGGATCCGAAACAGTCGATCTACAGCTTCCGCGGCGCCGACATCGAGGCCTACCTCGCCACCGTGGCAGGAGCAGCCGCCATCCGCACGCTCGACACCAACTGGCGAAGCGATGCCCCATTGGTGGAAGCGCTCGACCTCCTGTTCGGCGACACGACGTTCGGCGACGACCGCATCTCTTACCGCTCGATGCGCGCTCGCCATCCCTCCCGAATCCACGGGGTGCCTCCGGTCACCCTGCGCCTCCTGTCGTCCGACCTGCCTCTGCCGACCTATCGAAAAGACCCGTACTTCTTGGTGGGCCCGACGCGGGACGCGATCGCCAACGATGCCGCCGCCCGCATAGTCGATCTCCTCGAAGGTGGGGTGACGATCCAGGACAACAACGGGCGCCGTCCGCTCGGCCCGGCGGACATCGCTGTCTTGTGCCGCACCACTGCCGAGGTCGAGTTGATGCGCCGTGAACTGGGCCGCCGACATGTCCCGTCGGTGTCGTCACGCAGCGGCTCCGTCCTCCTCACCCCTGCGGCCGAGGAATGGCGCCGGTTCCTCCTGGCGGTGGAACGGCCCGACCGCATGGACCTCGTGCGCCTCGCCGCCACCACGACCCTCGTCGGCCACTCCCTCGAGGCGATCGCCGACCTCCGCGACGAAGACGCCCTGGAGCTGCAACGGCAGATGCGCGGCTGGCACCAGACACTGCAGGAAGGCGGTGTGCCTGCCCTCGTCGCCGAACTGAACCACGACACCGGCCTGGCCCGCCGCATCCTCGCCCTCCACGACGGCGAGCGTCAACTCACCGACCTGATCCACATCGCCGAGGAGATGCATGCCGCCTTCCGCCAAGGACGCCACGGCTCGTTGTCCGCCTGGCTCGAGGCATCGAACGCCGAAGCGGAACACCGGAACAAGGCACGAGCGGAAGAGATCGACAGCCGCCAACGTCGTCTGGAGACCGACGCCGACGCTGTCACGGTGCAAACGATCCACGGCGCCAAGGGCCTGCAATGGCCAGTGGTGCTCGTGCCGTTCTCATGGAACGTCTACCTCCGCGATCCCGACTACCCGGTGTTCCACGACCCCGAGGAAGAGACCGGGGAAGAGCCGCGCCGTCGGCTCATCGATGTGGCCGGAAAGCAGAGCCCGACCTATCGGGAGCACAGCCGCCTGGCCAAGGCCGAGCAAGCGGCCGAGGAGAGCCGGCTCCTGTACGTGGCGCTGACCCGAGCGGAACACCACCTCATGGTGTGGTGGGTCGAGAACCACAAGGAGCGCGACGCCGCCAAGCTCAGCGAGCTCCTGACACGCCACGGCTCCCCGCAAGCCCTCGCCGACAGGAGCGAAGGGCGGATCGTCGTGTCGGTGATGGATGAGCTGGCCCCAGCTCGCGTGTGGCAGCCCCCCGCATCCGACCCCAGGCAGCTCGAAGTGATGGAGTTCGACCGGGAGTTGGATCACACGTGGCGGCGGGTGTCGTTCTCGTCTCTGTCGGCCGACCAGCCGCTGACCGCCGCCGAAGAGACTGCCGAACACGCCCTCCGCACCGACGAAGCCGAGCCGACCGAGGAGGAGTTGGAGGAAGAGACCGCTCCGACGCCGCTCCTCCCTCTCGCCGACATGCCTGCTGGTGCCCGGTTCGGCACCCTGGTCCATGCCGTGATGGAACACCTCCGATTCGACGCCGACGACGTCGAAGCGCGGATCGTCGAGTTGCTCGCTGAGGAAACCCGGGCCGCCGACTGGGAGTTCGACCCCGAGGCGCTGGCGAGCGGGCTGGCGGCGGTGGCCATCACACCCCTCGGCCCGTCACCGGCCGACGTGACCCTCCACGACCTCGAGGCACGGGGCATGACCCGGGAGTTGGCGTTCGAGTTGCCGATTCGCACCGGCGCGGATGCCATCACGCTGGCCCACATCGGGGCGGTGATGGCCGACTACGTCGATCCTCTCCACCCCTTTCGGTCGTACGTCGAAGAGCTGATGTCGTCGCCTGGCCAGCCGTTCCGGGGGTTCATGGCCGGCGCCATCGACCTCGTGGCGACACTTCCCGACGACCGGTTCGTGGTCATGGACTACAAGTCCAACCTGCTGCCGAGTGTCGGTACCGTCCCCTCGCCCGAGGACTACGGCCCCGTCGCCCTCGCTCATGAGATGGTTAGCCACCGCTACGTTCTGCAGGCGACCCTCTACCAGGTCGCTCTGCATCGGTACCTGCAGTGGCGGCTGCCCGGGTACGACCCCGAGCGGCATCTCGGCGGATCGACCTACTTGTTCATCCGGGGGATGATCGGACCCGCCACCCCGGTCATCGACGGCGAGCGTTGCGGCGTAGCCCGCTGGTCCCCCCCGGCGGAGATGATCGTGCGCCTGTCCCAGCTGTTCGACGGGAGGCAAGGATGAGCGACAGGATCGCCCTCGCCGCCCAGGACCCCTTCGCCGTCATCCACGCCGATGGGCTGGTCGCCGAGTTCAACGACGCCGGCGTCCTCGCCCCGGTCGACGTCGCCTCCGCCCTGACGATCGGCCGGCTCCTCGGCGAAACCGACACCACCGTCATCCTGGCTGCGGCTTTGGCGGTGCGTGGAACCCGCTTCGGCCACGTGTGCGTCCGCATACCGACTCTGCGGGAGTCGGTGGTCGTCGACGGACGCGACCCCGACGTCATCGAAGCCCTCCCCTGGCCCGAGCCGAACGAGTGGCAGGAGAGGCTTCGCTCCTCGGCGCTGGTGGGGGACGGCACCGACGACCGCCCGCTGGTCCTGGTCGACGATCGGCTCTACCTGGAGCGCTACTACCGCTACGAACAGCAGGTCGCCGAGCTGATCCGCCGACGCCTCGAAGAGGAGGAACGCCCGATCGCCCCGGCCACCGACGCCATGCTGCGGAGGCTGTTGGCCGCCAACGGCGAGACCACCCAATACCGGGCGGCTCGCACTGCCCTCTCCTCACAGGCGGCGGTCATCGCCGGGGGCCCCGGCACGGGCAAGACCCATGCGGTCAGCGCCATGCTCGCCGCCCTGGCCGCGGCCGGCGCCGAGTCGTTCCCGCTCGTCGGCCTGTGCGCGCCGACCGGCAAGGCAGCCGCCCGGCTCGGGGAGGCGATCACCGGACTGGCCCGGAAAGTGGGCGACCCTGCCATCGCCTCCACCGTGGAGCAGGTCGCCCCCCAGACCATCCATCGCCTTCTGGGATGGAGTTGGGGTCGCAGCCGCTTTCGCCACGATCGCACCAACCGCCTCCCCCACGAGATCGTGATCATCGACGAGATGTCGATGGTCTCCCTTCCTCTGGCGGCCCGGCTCCTCGCCGCCCTCCGCGACGACGCCACGATCGTGATGGTCGGCGACCCCTTCCAGCTCGAATCGATCGAGGCCGGCACCGTCCTCGCCGACATCGTGGGACCGGCGGCGGATCGGCGCATCACCGATGTCCCGATCTCCCGACGCGTGACCGTCCTCGACCGGGTCTACCGCTTCGAGGAGGACAGCTCCATCGCCGACTTCGCCGACGCCGTGCGCCGGGGGGATCCGGACGACGCCGTCCGCCGTCTCGCCGATGGCGGGGACCGCCTGCGCTGGGTGCGCGGCGCAGAGGAAGCGGAGTTCGCCGAGATGTGGCACGAAGTCACTGCGCAGCGGTCCCGCCTCGTCGACCTGGCCAACTCAGGCGACGTTCAGGGAGCGCTCGCGGCGTTGACCGACGTGGCGGTGGTGTGTGCGGTCAAGCGAGGCCCGAACGGAGTGAACCAGTGGAGCCGGAGGATCGAGCTGACTCTCGACGAGCGATATCCAGGCCTCCGCTGGGACACCGAGTGGTACCCGGGGCGGCCGGTGATGATCACCCGCAACGACTACAACCTCGACCTCTACAACGGCGACATCGGCGTGGCCGTCGAGACCGAAGAAGGCCTGCGGGCGGTCTTCGAGCGCGGCGATATCCGCACATTGCCGCTGAGCCACCTGCCCGAGCACCAAACGGTTCATGCCATGACGATCCACAAGAGCCAGGGATCCCAATTCGACCAGGTGGTCGTGGTGCTCCCTGATGAACAGTCGCGCCTCCTCACCCGGGAGCTCCTCTACACCGCCGTCACCCGCGCCCGCCAACGGGTGTGGGTGGTGAGCAGCGAGACCGTCGTCCGTCAAGCCGTCATGCGCTCGGTTCCGCGCGCCTCCGGCCTCTCCGGGCTCCTGTGGGGGTCCCGATGATTGTTCAGCCGCCTAGCAGCTCCGCGTACTGACTCACCCACGCGTGGGGTGGAACCGGGTGGTAGACACCCGCTGCCAAGTACAGGTCGAGCTGGATGAGACGGGCATGCCATGTCGAAGCCAGTTCCGGGTCGGCACCGATCGCCTGGTGAGTCACCCGATAGACCGTGCTCTCGTCGCCCGCATCGAAGTCCAGGCGGAGCGGCGCCTCGACCTCTGTGCCCACCCACTCCGTTGACGCCTCGACGGCCTCCTCGACCCGACCGGGACCGACGTGTGTCGCCAGCTCCCAGGTCACCGAACCGTCTCCGTTGGGTGTTCCGAGTGGGATTCCGATACGAACGACGTACTCGTCGTACAGGTCGAAGCCATCGGCTGGCTCGATCTCCTCGCCCAGATGGACTTCGAGGGCGTCGAGGCAGGCATGCCATCCCGACCCGTTGCGACCGGCGGTGGCCCGGTGAGCCAGGATCTGGCTGAAGAGGAGCCGGGTGCCCTCGCCGTCGGGTACGAGTTCCATCCGGATCACTTCAGGGCCCCAGGTGAACTGGAATATCCTCGGCGGCTCGAACCGGAGCACCTCGCCCCGGAAAACCGGAAAGCCCTCCGGAGCCCGCTCTCCAGAGTCCTCGTCGAGAACGTCGTAGGAGAACACCAGCTCCTCGCCGACCGCCCGCTCCCCTTCTACCTTCGACGGAAACCACATCATCATCTCGTCCGGGTCGGTGATCGCTCGCCATACCCGCTCGAGCGGCTGGGAGTACCTCCGTTCGAAGCTGAGCACGTATCGTCCGTCGACGATCTCGAGAGTGCCGTAGTCGTTCACGGGTTGTCCTCCAGGTGTTTCTCGAGTCGGTCCAAGGCGCCCTTCCACAGGCGGCGGTAAGGCGCTAGCCAGACGTCGATCTCGGCGAGCGGTTCGGGGCGGAGCCGGTAGAGCCGGAGCTGCGCACGAGGGCGCACCTCGACCAATCCCGCCTGGCGGAGCACCCGCAGGTGCTTGGAGACGGCCGGCTGGCTCATGCCCAGTTTCTCGACCAACTCGCCCACGGACTTCTCGCCGTCGCGGAGCAGGTCGAGGATCTGACGTCGGGCAGGCTCGGCGATGATCGCAAACGTCACCCACCCAATATGCCAGATCGGTTATATAACTGTCAAGGCATAATTCAGGCCTTGGCCTTGCGCTGCCGCGCCGCTATCCGGGCCATGGCCGCCTCCCAGCCGGCGTCGAAGGGCTTTCCCGGCTCGTCGAGGTCGATGACGACCGGGGCGTGGTCCGACGGGGTGGGCTTTCCTTTCCGGGCCTCCCGGTCGATCTCCGCCCACACGACGCGGTCGGCCACCGATTGGGTCACATACAGGAGGTCGATGCGCATCCCTTCGTTGCGATGGAACATGCCCGCCCGGTAGTCCCACCACGAGAACCGCCCATCCTCTGGCCTGTGCAGCCGAAAGGCATCGACGAGCCCCCATTCCCGTAGCCGGGCGAGCGCTTCCCGCTCGGCCGGCGAGACATGGGTGCCGCCGTGGGCGGCCACCGGATCCCACACGTCCCTGTCGTCCGGGGTGACGTTGAAGTCGCCGCCGAGGACGAGCCCGTCTTCCGGTGAGCACGTCTCCTCGACCCAGCGGTGGAGGCGGTCGAACCAGCGCAGCTTGCCCTCATAAAAAGGCGAGCCGACGATCCGGCCGTTGGGGGCGTACAGGCTCACGAACCGAATCCCTCCGCAGACGGCGCTCATCATCCGGGCCTCGTCGAATGGATCGAAGTCCTCTTCCTCCTGACCACCGCGGCGGCTGTCCCGTACCGGCCCGTCGCCGAAGTTGGTGATCACGTCTGCGATCCCCACCCGGGAGGCGATCGCCACCCCGTTCCATCTCCCCTCGCCGTGGTGGGCGATCTCGTAGCCCGCCGCCTGGAATGCCATGAGAGGCACGTCGTCGTCGGCGACCTTCGTCTCCTGCAGCAAGAGCACGTCGGGCTCGGCCCGCTCGATCCATTTCTCGAGCGCCTCCAGGCGTGCCTTCAACGAGTTGACGTTCCAGGTGGCGATGCGCATCTCACGCAGTCTGGTCGCGCCCGGCCACGGCGGCCAGGCCGGCGACGAAGACGTCGATGAGGAAGTCGAACCTCTCGTCGGGCCCGCCCTCGAACAGCGCCGGACCCATGGCGGCGATGTTGGGGAACATCTCGGAAGGCAGGTTCAGCATGTAGTCGGCGACCATGGCGTACATCTCGGGGTCGCTGTTGGCTTCCTCCACACTCTCCTCGAAGACGTAGGCCCCGACCAGAAGCGCCCCGAGGTCGCCGGCGTAGGCGACGACCCTGTCGGGGAGTCCTGCCGCCCGCAGCAAGCCTATGAGCCACTCGGCAGACCGAAGAACGTTCACCCCGGTCGGGATCCTGCCCAAGGAGACCCGGGCGACGTCACGGTGGGCCTTGAGCACCCGCCGTCCCTCTCGAGCCCACTCCTTCACCTGTTCCTGCCAGCGGGCCGGGTCCGGCTCGGGAAGTTCGATCTCGCCGATCACCCGGTCGAGCACCAGGTCGAGCAGCTCCTCCTTCCCGCTGACGTGGGCATACAGCGAGGCCGCTCCCGTGTCGAGCTCTTCGGCGATCCGGCGCATGGACAGCCCATCGATGCCGTCCTCGTCGACGATCTGGAGGGCGACCTCGACGATGCGCTCCCGGTCGAGTACCTGACGTCTCGCCTTCTTCGACTGCCTGCGCCACGGGGGCTCGGGGACGTCGAGTGCTGCCGTCACGTTCTTGTCGGTCATCTCACTCCGAACCTCTTGACAACGAACACCGTACCATGTTAGAACACTGTTCGATAGTCGAACAGTGTTCGTTCACGCGAACGCTGTTTACGAAAGGAGGAAGACATGACAGCAACGGCTGTGCAGGCCACGGAGCTGCGAAAGACCTATCCCGGGGACGTGAAAGCCCTCGACGGTCTCTCGCTCTCCGTCGAGAAGGGCGAGATCTTCGGGATGCTCGGGCCCAACGGTGCTGGCAAGAGCACCACCATCCGCATCCTCACGACGCTGAGCCGTCCCGACTCCGGGAAGGCCAAGGTGGCGGGTGTCGACGTGCTCGCCTCTCCCGACGATGTGCGGAGGCGGATCGGCGTCGTCGCCCAGGGCTCGGGCGTCGACCCGGTCGCCACGGGACGGGAGAACCTGGCGCTCCAGGGCCGCGTGTACGGGATGAGGGGCCAGACGCTTCGGCGCCGGGTCGACGAGTTGCTGGAGCGGTTCCGCCTCACGAAGGCGGCCGATCGCCCCGCCCAGACCTACTCGGGCGGCATGAAGCGTCGGCTCGACATCGCCCTCGGCATGATCCACAGCCCGCAGGTGCTGTTCCTGGACGAGCCGACGACCGGTCTCGACCCGGAGGTGCGGGCCGACATGTGGGAGATGATCCGCCGTCTGGTCACCGACGACGGCCTCACTGTGCTCCTCACCACCCACTACATGGACGAGGCTGACCGTCTCGCCGATCGGGTGGCGATCGTCGAAGGCGGTCGGGTGGTGGCCGAGGGCGCCCCCGAGGCCCTCAAGTCCGACCTGGAGGGTGACGCCGTCCACATCGAACTGGCCGAGCCCGAGGCGGCCGACCGGGCCCGGGACATCCTGAGCCAGGTGACCGCCAACGGCACCCAGGTCGACGGCAAGACGGTGCGAGCCCGGGTGAGGGGCGGAGCGGAAGCCGTGCCTCGCATCCTCACCACCCTGGACGGGGCCGGAATCTCCGTGGCGTCGGTGACCGTCTCCCGTCCCTCACTCGACGACGTCTATTTCCGCCACACCGGCCGGAGCTTGGCCGCGGCGGAGGAAGGAGAAGAGAAATGACAGCCATCGCCCATGCCGGCTACATGACCGGACGCCATCTGCGGGCCCTCGCCCGTCAGCCGTGGTACATCGCCTTCACCCTGCTGCAGCCGTTGATCTACCTGTTGATCTTCGGTGCGCTGTTCGAGAAGGCATCGCTCATCCCTGGGTTCGGGTCGGACTCGTACATCACGTTCCTCACGCCCGGCGTGCTGGTGATGAGCGCCCTGTTCACCGCCGTGTGGAACGGAATGAACATCCTCGAGGACATGAAACGCGGCACCTTGGACCGGTTCCTCGTGACACCGGTCTGGCGGGGAGCCCTCATCGCGGGCCCGATCGCCAACGCCGCCGTGTCCTCGCTGGTGCAGGCGGGAGTGATCTTCGGGGTCGGCACCCTGCTCGGCGCCGACTACGAGGGCGGCATCGCCGGGGTGACGGTGCTGATCCTGGCGTCGCTCCTCTTGACCGCCCCCTTCGCCGCATTCTCCAATGCCGTGGCGCTGACTGCCCGGCAGGAGGAGACGATGATCGGCCTGGCCAACTTCGTGGCCCTGCCGCTCACGTTCCTCGCCTCCGGGTTCATGCCCCTGGATCTGGCTCCGAACTGGATCCAGACGGCGGCGAAGTTCAACCCGGTGAACTGGGCCCTCGAGGCAGGACGTGAGGCGCTGTCGGCGGCTCCGGACTGGGGCGTGATCGGGATCCGACTGGGTCTCCTGGTCGTGGTCGGCACCGTGTTGTTCACGTTGGCGACCAGCGCTTTTCGGAGCTACCAGCGCTCGATTTGAGAGCCTGAAGGTCCTTCCACCTGAGCACGAGGATGCCCCGCCGTTCGGCGGGGCATCTACTCGTTCAGTAGATGGCGGCGCCGACGACGATATCGCCGATGAACTCCAGGTTGATCCGGTCGTCCCGCAGGTCCATCGTCACGGGGAAGCACTCCCCGTCGCGGCCCACCTCACGGACCTGCAGACCGCGCTCTTCGGCCAGTTCGATCGCTTCCTCTTCGGTCAGGCCGACGAAGTCAGGGGCCTCGTCGCCTTCGCCGATGCATACAGGTTCGCCGGGCAGAGACACCGTCCCGTTCCCTCCGTCGCCCACATCGCCCGTGTCGTCTGTGGCCTCGCCTCCTCCACAAGCCGCGAGGACGAGGACCACCACGAGCAAGTAGATCCATTTCATCTTCATACTCCTCCGACGCCTGAGGCCTCCCCGCGGTTCCCGTGCCGACCCTAGCCTGCGAATGTGGACGTCTATTCCTCCTCACGCATGCTCGATGTCGGGGATCTCCGGATCCTGGTCACCGACCATGGACCGAAGGACGGGCCGGTCGTCTTGATGCTCCACGGCTGGCCCGACACGGCTCATCTGTGGCGCCAGCAGATCCCCGCCCTGGTCCAGGCGGGATATCGGGTTCTCGCTCCAGACCTGCGCGGGTTCGGGGAGTCGGACAAGCCCGACGAGGTCGACGCATGCCGAGTGAGCGCCTGTGCTGGAGATGCCATGGCCATCCTCGACGACGTGGGCGCCGAACGCGCTCATGTCGTGGGGCACGACTGGGGAGCAGCGGTCGGATGGGCGCTGGCCCTCAGTCATCCCGAGCGGGTCCACACACTGGTGGCCCTTTCGGTCGGGCATCCCGCCGCCTTCGCCAACGGAGGCCTCCGTCAGCTGAAGGCCTCCTGGTACATGCTCCTCTTCCAGTTCGAAGGCATCGCCGAGGAGTTCCTCTCGAGGGACGACTGGGCGATGTTTCGCCGGTTCCTCGGCAACCATCCGGAGACCGAACGGTGGATCGGGACGCTGTCGAAACCGGGGGCGCTGACGGCGTCCCTCAACTGGTACCGTGCCAACGCTCATCCCCGCCGACTGCTGTCGCACCCGAATAGATCCACGGCGTGCACCGTTCCGGTCATGGGTCTTTGGAGCGACGGCGACGTCGCCCTGGTCGAAAAGCAGATGACCGGGTCAGCGGATCACGTCACCGGCGAGTGGGAGTACCACCGCATCGAGGGCGCTTCCCACTGGATCCCCCTCGACGCCCCCGACGAGCTCAACCGGCTGCTGCTCGATTGGCTCTCCCGTCACCCCTGACCGCCTTCGAGCCGACCCGAGCGAAGAAGGCCGAAACCGCGTCCAATGTCTCGGGATGAGCCAGGATGCCATTGTGTCCGCCTCCTTCGACCGGGACGAGGCGGGTGCGGGGACGAAGGGCGGTGAGTGTGGCCGCGGTGGAGAACGGCGTTTGGTTGTCCGCTGGATCGTGGACGATAAGCACCTCCGCCTCGCCGAGTTGCTCGGGGTGCGGCCCGGCCAACTGCTCGAACACGGCCGGATTCCATTCCTGCAGCCGTCGCCTCAGGCCGGCTTCCGTCCACGGCGCCAGCCGCAGGCGACGCGAGAACGTCGCCAGGCTGTCGACGACACTGAGCGCCGGCGCCACCATCGCCGCGGGCGGCGGGTTTGCGCCGTCGAGGTCGCCGAGCAAGCGCAACGACAGGGCGGCGAAAGAATGGGCGACGAGCCCGTAGGGCCGGCCGGCCGGTTTCTTGCACCAGGGCTCGCACCGTGGCGACGAATTCGAAGAGATCGGTCGGCTCGGACCCGGCCCGGCCCGGCAAGTCGGGGGCGATCACCCGATATCCGTCCCCGGCGAGGCGACGGCCGATCGGAGCCATCTGGTCGGCGATGCCGCCCCAGCCGTGGAGCGCCAGCACCACCGGGCCCTCCCCCACGTCCAGGGCAGTGATGGTCCCCCGCTCGGTCTCGATCTCGGAGCGCTCGACACCCTCGGCTGCCTCCAACCGGGGCGTGCGGGGCGGAGGGGTGAACCAGGCGCGGAAGGCGGCGGCTGGGAGCAGTCGGATATACAGAGGGATGTTCACAGCCGTCCGAGCTCCGGCCGGAGCTCGTCGTAGTCCAACGAGAACAGTGGGCCGGGCATGCGCAGTGTCTTCGCCACGAGGCGGCGGCGCCATCGTCGAAAGCGATACATCGGGCTCCTTCCCACAGTGAGTTGCAAGTTGCAACTCAGACCATACCGAATGGGGAAGTGAGTTGCAACCCAAAACTCACTACGCTGTGGTCATGGCCCGCAAGTCCTTCGCCCACCTCCAGTGCTCGGTCGCCAACACGGTCGAGTTGCTCGGGGACGCTTGGTCGGTGCTGATCCTCCGCGACGCCTTCCTGGGCATCCGCCGCTTCGACGCCTTCGTCGAGAGCCTGGGCATTGCCCGTAACACATTGACCGACCGCCTCGACCGTCTGGTGGCGATGGGCCTCATGGAGGCAGTGCCCTATCAGGAGCGGCCACCGCGATACGAGTACCGCCTCACGGAGATGGGGAAGGATCTCTTCGATGTGATGATGGCGCTCTACTCATACGGCGAACGGTGGCTGCCAGGGGAGGCAGCCGACCGGTTCCGTGCCATCCACGTCGACTGCGGTCACGAGGGCCAAGCCGAGGTCCATTGCAGCCACTGCGGCGAGCGTCTGACCCGCCGGAACGTGCGTCTCGAGCCGAAGGTGCCGGCCCCCGAAGCCACCCCCTCCTGATATCGAATTGCGCTTTGCGGCGGAAACGCGGTGGAATGCATGCGGTCCACCTGCGCTTGTACACCACATGACGAGTCTGATCATCACCGCCCGCGGCCCCCTCTTCGCTCGGCGCCTCGCCAACCTCATGGTGGGGCTGGTCCTGTTCGGCACCGGGCTGGCGATGATGCTCAACGCCGGGCTCGGGGTCCCGCCGTGGGACGTCCTGCACCAGGGCCTCGCCAAGCAATTCGGCCTGACCATCGGCACGTGGTCGATCATCGTCTCCGTCGCCGTCCTGGCTCTGTGGATCCCCTTGAAGGAGCGATTCGGAGTCGGCACGATCCTCAACGCCGTCGTGATCGGCGTCGTCTTCGACCTGGCGGCACTGGCCCTCCCCGAACCCGACTCCTACCTGTGGCGAGCGGTGATGCTCGCCGGAGGCATCCTCGTCGTCGGCTTCGCCTCCGGCCTCTACATAGGCGCCCAACTCGGGCCCGGGCCTCGCGATGGGCTGATGACCGGGATCGCCAAGTACGGGCCGTCGATTCGCCTCACCCGCACGGTGCTCGAAGTGTCCGTGCTGGTGATCGGGTGGCTCTTGGGCGGCACGTTCGGGATCGGCACCGTGGCCTTCGCTCTCTTCGTCGGCCCGATCGTGCAGTTCTTCCTGCCCCGCCTGCAGGTCGAGCTCCCCGCGGGTCGGGAAGCCGCCTGATCGCACCCGGCCAAAGCTCCAGGGGGTCGCATAGCATCGGCCCGATGGACCCCACCGCCGAGTTCACGCTGCTCACCGACCACGACATCTATCTGTGGAACGAGGGGTCCCACTTCCGTCTGTACGAGAAGATGGGCGCCCAACTCGCCCCGGGCCGTGAGGGAGCCTATTTCGCGGTGTGGGCCCCCAACGCCGACTCGGTCTCGGTCATCGGAGACTGGAACGGCTGGGACCCGGGCGCCGACCCTCTCCGGCCCGTGGGCTCTTCCGGGGTGTGGGCGGGGTTCGTCCCCGACGCTCGGGCCACCCACTCCTACAAGTACCGGGTCACCAACGGGTCGTACCAGGTCGACAAGGCGGATCCCTTCGCCTTCCACCACGAGACCCCGCCCCGGACCGCCTCCAAGGTGTGGGACATGTCCTACGAATGGGACGACGAGGAGTGGATGCGGACCCGGGGAACCCGCAATCGGCTCACCGACCCCATCAGCGTGTACGAGGTCCATCTCGGCTCGTGGCGGCGGGACTCCTCCGATCCACACCGGTTCCTCACCTACCGGGAGTTGGCCCCCCAGTTGGCCGAGTACGTCTCATCGCTCGGCTTCACCCACGTCGAGTTCCTGCCGGTCATGGAGCACCCGTTCTACGGGTCTTGGGGCTATCAGACGACCGGCTACTTCGCCCCGACCAGCCGCTACGGCACACCCCAGGACTTCATGTACCTGATCGACACCCTGCACCAGGCGGGCATCGGCGTGATACTCGACTGGGTGCCGTCGCATTTCCCCACCGACGAGCACGGGTTGGCGTACTTCGACGGCACCCACCTGTTCGAGCACGCCGACCCCCGCCAGGGTTTCCATCCCGACTGGAAGTCGTTCATCTTCAACTACGGGCGCGCCGAGGTGCCCGCCTTCCTCATCTCGTCGGCCCTGTTCTGGCTGGACCGCTACCACGTCGACGGACTGCGGGTCGACGCAGTGGCTTCGATGCTCTACCTCGACTACTCCCGCAAGGACGGCGAGTGGATCCCCAACCGCTTCGGCGGGCGGGAGAACCTGGAGGCGATCGACTTCCTCCGGCGGCTCAACGAAACCGCCTACGGCGAGTACCCCGACATCCAGACCATCGCCGAGGAGTCGACCGCATGGCCGATGGTGTCACGTCCCATCTATCTGGGGGGCCTCGGGTTCGGGATGAAATGGGACATGGGGTGGATGCACGACACCCTCCTCTATTTCTCCCGCGATCCCCTGTTTCGGGTCTACCACCACAACGAGCTGACGTTCCGAATGGTCTACGCCTTCACCGAGAACTTCATGCTGCCGCTTTCCCACGACGAGGTGGTTCACGGCAAGGGGTCGATGATCCGCAAGATGCCGGGGGACCAGTGGCAGCAGTTCGCCGGTCTCCGGCTCCTCTACGCATACATGTGGACCCAGCCGGGCAAGAAGCTCTTGTTCATGGGAAACGAATTCGCCCAGTGGTCCGAGTGGAACCACGACACCAGCCTCGACTGGCACCTCCTCGACGCCGATACCCACCGCGGGGTCCAACGACTGGTTGCCGACCTCAACCGCCTCTACCGGGACGAGCGGGCCATGCACGAGCTCGACACCGACCCGGCCGGATTCGAGTGGGTCGACGCCAACGACAACGCCCACAGCGTTCTCACCTATCTGCGCAGGTCGTCGGATGGTGACACTCTTCTCGTGGCCTGCAACTTCACTCCTGAGCCACGCCACGCCTATCGAGTGGGGGTGCCCGAACCGGGGCGCTGGGAAGAGGTGCTCAACACCGACGCCCGCATCTACGGCGGGACAGGCCATGGCAACCTCGGAGGCGTGGAGACCGGGCCGCTACCGGTTCCTCACCACGGCCGCCCGCACAGCATCGACATCGTGATCCCGCCCCTGGGCGCCGTGATCTTCAAGCATCGCCGGGGAGACGGGGCCTGAAGCAGACGCCTGTCGCCACCTATCGGCTGCAGTTCGGTCCCGACCTCGACCTGTTCGACGCCGCGGAGCTCACCGACTACCTCGCCGACCTGGGCATCTCGCATGTCTACTGCTCGCCCATCGCGCTGGCTGCCCCCGATTCCACCCACGGCTACTCCGTGGTCGACCCGAACCGGGTAGACGACCGTCTCGGTGGGGAGGAGGGCAGGAGAAGGCTGTTCTCGGCGGCGGCCGAGTCCGGCCTCGGGGTGGTCGTCGACCTCGTCCCCAACCACATGGCAGTGAGCCTCCCCTCCAACCGCTGGCTGTGGGACGTCCTCTGCCACGGACGCGCTTCCCGTTACGCCGACTACTTCGACGTGGACTGGGAAGTCGCCGAGGCCAAGGTGCTGCTGCCCGTCCTCGGCGACCACTACGGTCGTGAGCTGGAGGCGGGAGCCATCCGCTTCGTCCACGACCAGGGAACGTTCGTCGTCGCCTACCACGATCACCGGTTTCCGGCGTCGCCGGCCTCCGTGGCGATGATTCTCGAGTCGGCCGCCACCCGAGCGGGGTCGGATGAGCTCGCATTCCTCTCCCGCGCCCTGTGCTCCCTTTCTTCTGACACGGAAAGCCGAGAGCGACGCCACGCCGACCACCAATTGCTGACGCGCCAGCTCCGCGAGGTCGTCTCCGGTCCCGACATCGGGGCCGCCGTCGATGCGTCCGTCGAGGAGGCCAACCACGACCCCGATGTGGCCGACGCCCTGCTCGACGCCCAGCACTACCGCCTGGCACGCTGGCGAGTGACGGAGCAGGAGATCGGATATCGCCGCTTCTTCGACATCGACGAGCTCATCGGACTCCGGGTGGAGGACCCGGCCGTCTTCAGCGACACCCACCGCATGCCGCTGGCGTGGCTGGCGGGCGGCGAAGTGCAGGGCTTGAGGATCGACCATCCGGACGGCCTGCGCCGGCCGGGCGAGTACCTCCGCCGGCTGCGGTCGGCGGCGCCGCAGGCCTGGATCGTGGTCGAGAAGATCCTCGGGAGCGCCGAGGCGCTTCCCGACGACTGGCCGGTCGACGGCACCACGGGATACGAGTTCATCTCCGACGTGACGGCGTTGTTCGTCGACCCGGACTCCGAAGAAGAGATGACACGCATCTGGGAGGAGTTCAGCGGTTCGCCCGACACGTGGGGAACGGTGATGGAACGGGCGAAGAGGGACGTGCTGGAGAGCGTCCTCGCCGGCGACCTCAACCGACTCACCGAGATCTTCGTCGGTGTCATCACCTCCCGACGGCGATACCGGGATTTCACCCGAGCGGAGTTGTCCCAGGCCCTCGCCGAGACTCTGGTGGCGTTCGACGTGTACCGCACCTATGTCGAGACCGGGCCCTCGGAGGAAGATCGGGGACGCATCGAGGCCGCAACGGCAAGGGCTCGGGAAGCCGCTCCTGACCTCGACTCAGAGCTCTTCGACCTGCTCAGGGCCGTCCTCGTCGCCGACATCGACGGCCCCGCGGAGGAGGAACTGCGGGCCCGATTCCAGCAGCTGAGCGGCCCGGTGATGGCCAAGGGCGTCGAAGACACCGCCTTCTACCGGTACCTGCGGTTGGCGGCGCTGTGTGAGGTGGGCGGGGACCCGGGACGCTTCGCCCTCGGCGGAGTCGACGCCTTCCACCAGCGCTGCCGTCTCACCCAAGAGCGCCACCCAACGACAATGCTGGCGCTGACGACCCACGACACGAAACGCTCCGAGGACGTGCGCGCCCGTTTGGCGGCGCTGACCGAGATCCCGGAGCGCTGGGGACACACAGTGCGGCGCTGGAGGGAGCGGTACGCCAGCCATAGACCCTCTTGCCTCGACGGAGCCACCGAATACCTGATCTACCAGACGCTGGTCGGAGCTCATCCGATCGGCGCCGACCGCCTCCTGCCCTACCTGGAGAAGGCCACGAAAGAAGCCAAAGTCCACACGTCGTGGACATCACCGGACGAGGAGTACGACGCCGCGGTGGCCCGCTTCGCGGGCGCCCTGTGCGCCGATGCCGAGTTCCAGGCGGAACTGGCGGACTTCGTCCGCCCCCTGGTCACGATGGGGCGCATCAACTCCCTCGTCCAGAAGACGCTGCAATTGACGGCTCCGGGAGTCCCCGACATCTACCAGGGCACTGAGCTCTGGGACCTGAGCCTGGTCGATCCCGACAACCGCCGGCCCGTGGACCATGCCCTGCGTCGTCGGCGCCTCTCCGAACTGAAAGGATCGAGCCCGGCGGAGGTCCTGTCGCGGGCCGACGAAGGCCTGCCCAAGCTGTGGGTGACCCAACGCCTCCTCGAGCTTCGGGCCCGCCGACCGGAGGCGTTCGGCGGGGACTACGTTCCGCTCGCCGTCGAAGGACCGGCTTCCGACCATGTCGTCGCCTACAGCCGGGGCGGGGCCGTGGCAGTGGTCGTGCCCCGCTTGACCCGCTCGCTCCGCCGCCACGAGTACGGCGGCGGAACCCGGGTCGAATTGCCGCCCGGGCGCTTCTTCGACGTGTTCTCGCACGAGGTGCGTCAGGGAGTCGTGGCGGTGGGCGCGCTCCTCACCGACTTCCCGGTGAGCGTCCTGGAGCGTGCATGAAGCCGTCGGTCGGGGCGCCTACGTCTGATCGGGCGCATCTGGTGGAGGGAAGGGCGTAATGACCTGGCCGCCGATCGACGCGACCTACTCGGACGCCTTCGGCACAGAACACGTAGTGCCCGAGGAAACGATCCGGTCGCTCACCGACGTGATGGGCGAGCCGGCCGGAGGGGGACCGTTGTTCGTCCGTCTCGGTGCGGAGAGTGACGTGGGCCCGGGCGTGATCGAGTTGGAGAGCGGCGAGAGCCTCGAGGTGACCGATCACACACCGCCCGACCTCCCGGCCGGTTATCACCGCTTCAGCGGTCCCGACGGCGAGCGAGACCTGATCGTCTCCCCCGGTCGCAGCCACCTTCCCGAGGGACTCCGTACCTGGGGATGGGCGGTCCAGCTCTATGCGACCCGGTCCGGGAGCAGTTGGGGGATGGGGGACTTCGCCGACCTGAGGACGCTCACGGAATGGGCGACGAGCCGCGGAGCGGGGGTGGCGCTCGCCAACCCGATGTTGGCCGTGGCCCCCACGGTCCCCCAGGATCCCAGCCCCTATTATCCGGCCAGCCGCCGGTTCCTCAACCCGATCTATCTGCGGGTGGAGGAGGTGCCGGGCGCCGAGCGGATCGCCACCGAGCTCGAGCGGCTGGCAGCGGCCGGGCGGCGGCTCACCGCCGCCCCGCTCATCGACCGCGACGCCGTGTGGCACCTCAAGTCCCGAGCCCTCCAGGAGATCTGGTCATCGGGGCCGCCACCTGCGGAGTTCGAGCTCTGGCGGGAGGCGCAGGGTCGTTCACTCGCTGAGTTCGGCGCATGGTGCGTCCTGTGCGAGGAGCACGGGCGGGACTGGAGACACTGGCCCGCTCGCTTCTCGCATCCGCACCACCCGGATGTGATCGGCATCGCCGGTGAGCGCGCCGACCGCGTCCGCTACCACCAGTGGCTGCAGTGGCTGTGCCGCCTCCAACTCGACCGCGTCTCCGCCGGCACGATGCTCATGCAGGACATGCCGATCGGCTTCGACCCGGCAGGCTTCGACGCCTGGACGTGGCAGGACCTGCTCGCCCCACGTGTGAGTGTCGGCGCCCCGCCTGACGAGTTCAACACTCTCGGCCAGGACTGGGGCCTCCCTCCCTTCATCCCCCACCGGCTCCGCGAGGCGGGTTACCGGCCGTTCATCGAAACGCTGCGGGCGCAGATGGCGCCAGGAGGTGCGCTTCGCATCGATCATGTGATGGGCCTCTTCCGCCAGTTCTGGATTCCCGCCGGGGAGACTCCCACCCGCGGCGCATATGTTCGCTATCCACACGAGGAGCTGCTCGACGTCCTCGCCTTGGAGAGCACCCGCGCCCAGGCGGTGGTCGTGGGCGAAGACCTGGGCACGGTCGAACCGGGCGTGCGCGAGGAACTGGCCAGCCGCCAGGTCTTGTCCTATCGACTGCTGTGGTTCGAGGACCACCCGCCGGAGGCGTGGCCGGAGCTGTCGATGGCGTCCATCACGACCCACGACCTCCCCACCGTCGCCGGCCTGTGGACCGGCGCCGACCTCGTCGAGCAACAGCACTACGACTTGTCCCCGAACGTGCAGTCGACGGAAGCGGTGCGTCGTCGCGCCGCCCAACTCGGCGACCTCGCCGAGGACACACCGGTGGAGGAGGTGGTGAGGCTTCTGCATCGCCGGCTCGCCGCCGCCCCATCGCGACTCGTCTGCGCCACATTGGAGGACGCCGCCCGGGCCGTCCGGAGACCGAACATGCCCGGTGCGCACACCCGTCCCAACTGGCGCATCCCGCTGCCGCTTCTCGTCGAAGAGCTCATCGGCGACCCGATCAGCGGTAGCCTCGCCGATGCGCTCCGTGGGCGAGTCGAGGGAGAGAGGACGGATGGAAGCACCTGAGGTTTGGCCGGGACGGCCTTACCCACTCGGAGCCAACTGGGACGGAGAAGGAACGAACTTCTCCCTCTTCTCCGAGGTGGCGGAAGCGGTCGAGCTGTGCCTGTTCGACGACGATGGCTCCGAGACGCGTGTCCCGATGCAGGAGGTCGACGCCTTCTGCTGGCATGCCTACCTGCCCGCGGTCAAAGCCGGGCAACGCTACGGATACAGGGTCCAGGGTCGCTGGGACCCGGCCTCGGGCCTGCGCGCCAACCCGGCGAAGCTCCTCATCGACCCCTACGCCCGGGCGATCGACGGCAACATCGAGTGGGATCCCTCGTGTTTCCCCTACCGGCCCGGCGAGGAGGACGCCGCCGATGACTCCGACAGCGGACCTCACATCCCCAAGTCCGTCGTCGTGAACCCATTCTTCGATTGGGAAGGCGACCGGGCGCCCGACACGCCGATGGACGACACCGTCATCTACGAAGTCCACGTCAAGGGGTTCACCGCCAGTCACCCCGAGATCCCGCCGGCGCAGCAGGGAACCTACGCCGGGCTCGCCCATCCGGCGTCGATCGAATACCTGCAGTCGTTGGGGGTGACGGCCGTGGAACTGATGCCTGTCCACCACTTCGTCCACGACCATCACCTCGTCGAGAGAGGCCTGCGCAACTACTGGGGCTACAACTCGATCGGGTACTTCGCTCCCCATTCCGACTACTCGTCGTCCGGCTCACGCGGGGAGCAGGTGTCGGAGTTCAAGGGGATGGTCAAGGCGCTCCACGCCGCCAGCATCGAGGTGATCCTCGACGTGGTCTACAACCACACCGCCGAAGGCAACCACCTGGGGCCGATGCTGTCGTTCAAAGGGATCGACAACCCCGCCTACTACCGGCTCGTCCCCGAGGACCCCCGCTACTACTTCGACACCACCGGGACCGGCAACAGCCTCAACATGCGCCACCCCCAGACACTGCAGCTGATCATGGACTCGCTGCGTTACTGGGTGATCGAAATGCACGTCGACGGTTTCCGCTTCGACCTCGCTGCCACCCTCGCCCGGGAACTGTACGAAGTCGACCGGCTGTCCACGTTCTTCGACATCATCCACCAGGACCCGATCCTGTCACAGGTGAAGCTGATCGCCGAGCCATGGGATGTAGGCGAAGGCGGCTACCAGGTGGGGAACTTCCCTGTCCAGTGGTCGGAGTGGAACGGCCGGTATCGCGACACGGTCCGGGACTTCTGGAGAGGCGAACCCGCCGCCCTCGGCGAGCTCGCCTACCGCCTGACGGGCAGCTCCGACCTCTACCAGTCGGACGGCCGCACCCCCGTGGCGAGCGTGAATTTCGTCACCGCCCACGATGGCTTCACTCTGGCCGACCTCGTCTCGTACAACGACAAGCACAACGAAGCCAACGGGGAGGACAACGCCGATGGCGAGTCGCACAACAGGTCGTGGAACTGCGGAGCTGAGGGACCGACCGACGACCCCGCGGTCCTGGCGCTGAGGAGCCGCCAGCAGCGCAACTTCCTCACCACGCTCCTCCTCTCCCAGGGCGTGCCGATGCTCTTGGGCGGCGACGAGATCGGACGCACCCAGCGGGGCAACAACAACGCCTATTGCCAGGACAACGAGATCTCCTGGTTCGACTGGGAGAACGTCGACGACGACCTGCTCGACTTCACCAAGCGGCTGATCGCCCTGCGCGCCGACGCCCCGACCTTCCGCCGCCGAAGCTGGTTCCGGGGTCGTGACATTCGCGGCGTCCCGGACATCGCCTGGCTCAAGCCCGACGGCACCGAGATGGACGACGACGACTGGAATCAGGGCCACACCGCCTCTCTGGCGTTGTTCCTCAATGGCGACGCCATCGGCCAGCGGGACCGTCGTGGGCGGCCCATCGCCGACGACTCCTATTTCGCGGTGCTCAACGCCAGCCCGGACCGGATCGACTGGAAGCTCCCCGAGGACCTGGGAGACGGATGGCACATAGTCCTCGACACCTCAGCCGGGGGGTTCCTCGACGAACCGGCGCCCGTGACGGGCTCGTTTCCGGTGGAGGAGCGCTCCACCGTCCTTCTGCGCCGGGAGCGCTCGCGGGAGTGAGCCGCCCCGACTTTCGGATTCGCGAATTCCTAGCCTTGGCGCCGTGAGCTTCGCCACCACCCGCCGCGTCGTCATCGAGGACGTCACGCCGCGCGTCGACGACGGCCGGTTCCCCGTCAAGCGGATCGTGGGAGACGTCGTCACGATCGAAGCCGACGTGTTCGCCGACGGCCACGACGCCGTCGCCGCCGACGTCCGGTATCGACGGTCGGGGCAGAGGGCGTGGCGGCACGTCCCCATGGAGTTCGTGGTCAACGACCGCTGGATGGCCGAGTTCGCCGTCACGGAGATCGGGCGCTACGCCTTCACGATCGAAGGGTGGGTCGACCACTTCGCCACCTGGCGGCGGGGGCTGGAGAAGAAGCGCGACGCCGGGATAGTCGACGAAGCGGACCTTCAGATCGGCTCCGGCCTGATCGAAGAAGGCGCCGACCGGGCCAAAGGCGCCGATGCCCTGTTGCTGGCCGACACCGCGGCCCGTCTCCGGGACCGCACTCGTCCGATCGAAGACCGCGTGGAGGTCGGACTCGATGACGAGGTCGCCGCCGCCATGCGCCGCAGCCCCGACCGGACCCGCTCGACGATCCACGAGCCCACCTACGAGATCTGGGTCGACCGCGAGCGCGCCCGGTTCTCGTCCTGGTACGAGCTCTTCCCCCGGTCGTGGGGAGAGCCGGGGAGCCACGGCACCCTGGCCGACGTGGCTGACCGGCTCGACTACGTCGCCGACATGGGCTTCGACGTGCTGTATCTGCCGCCGATCCATCCCATCGGGAGGACGAACCGCAAGGGGCCCAACAACTCCCTCCAGGCGGGACCCGACGACCCGGGTGTGCCGTGGGCTATCGGCGGGCCCGAAGGAGGGCACACGGCCATCCATCCCCAGCTGGGGACCGTCGAGGACTTCCGCAAGCTCCTTGGCCGGGCCGCCGACCTGGGAGTGGAGATCGCCCTCGACATCGCTTTCCAGTGCTCCCCCGACCATCCGTGGGTGGAGGAGCACCCGGAGTGGTTCGCCCATCGCCCCGACGGATCCATCCAGTACGCCGAGAACCCGCCCAAGAAGTACGAGGACATCTATCCGCTCGACTTCGAGACGTCCGACCCCGAAGGGCTGTGGGAGGCCCTCAAGGGGGTGTTCGAGTTCTGGATCTCAGAGGGCGTGAAGATCTTCCGGGTCGACAACCCTCACACGAAGGCGTTCCCGTTCTGGGAGTGGGTGATCTCCGAGCTGAAGAGCCGGGACCCCGAGCTGATCTTCCTGTCCGAGGCGTTCACCCGTCCCAAGGTGATGTACCGGCTCGCCAAGCTCGGGTTCACGCAGTCGTACACCTACTTCGCCTGGCGCAACACCGCCTGGGAGCTGCGCGAGTACCTCACCGAGCTGACCGCAGGCGAGCCAAGAGAGTTCTTCCGTCCCAGCTTCTGGCCCAACACCCCGGACATCCTCACCGAGTACCTCCAGACAGGCGGCCGGGGAGCCTTCATCACCCGGCTCGTCCTCGCCGCCACCCTGTCGTCGAGCTATGGGATCTACGGCCCGGCATTCGAGTTGATGGAGGCGACGCCCCGCCTCCCGGGGTCGGAGGAGTACCTCGACTCCGAGAAGTACCAGATCCGCCATTGGGAGCTCGACCGCCCCGACTCGCTCGCCCCGGTCGTCCGTCGGGTCAACGAGATCCGCCGCCGGCACCCGGCGCTCCAGCGCAACGACGGGTTGACCTTCCACCACACGGACAACGAGCAGCTGTTCTGCTACTCGAAGCGCGATGGAGACGACACGATCCTCGTCGTCGTGAACCTCGACCCGGCGCATGTCCAGTCGGGCTGGACATCCCTCGACCTGGCCGCCTTGGGCATCGAAGACCACCACCATCAGTTCCAGGTCCACGACCTCCTCGTCGACCGCCGCTACATGTGGCAGGGCCCCCACAACTTCGTCCAGCTCGACCCCGATCAGCTCCCGGCACACGTGTTCGCCGTCAGGCGGCGGGCGCGCACCGAAGAGGACTTCGACTACTACCTATGAGTGAGTCGCGCTGGTACCAGGAAGCGGTCATCTACCAGCTGCACGTCCGGGCGTTTCAGGACTCCAACGGCGACGGCATCGGCGACTTCCGGGGCCTGACCGCCCGGCTCGACTATCTCGTCGACCTGGGCGTGACGGCGGTGTGGCTCCTCCCCTTCTACCCGTCACCGCTGAAGGACGACGGCTACGACATCGCCGACTACACGTCCATCCACCCTGCCTATGGGACGATGCGTGACTTCACGCGCTTTCTCAACGCCGCCCACGACCGCGGGCTCGAGGTGATCACCGAGCTCGTGATCAACCACACGTCCGACCAGCACGCCTGGTTCCAGAGGGCTCGCCGCGCCCCTGCCGGGTCACCCGAACGCGACTTCTACGTGTGGTCCGACACCCCCGAGAAGTACAAGGACGCTCGGATCATCTTCACGGACACCGAGCCGTCCAACTGGACGTGGGATCCCGTCGCCGGCGCCTACTACTGGCACCGCTTCTTCTCCCACCAGCCCGACCTCAACTACGACAACCCGCTCGTGCACGAGGCGGTGTTCGAAACGCTCGACTTCTGGCTCGACAAGGGCGTCGATGGGGTGCGCCTCGATGCGATCCCCTACCTGTACGAGCGGGAGGGGACGATGTGTGAGAACCTCCCCGAGACGCACGCCTTCCTGAAGAAGCTCCGCGCCCACGTCGACTCCAAGTACGACGACAGGATGCTGCTCGCCGAGGCCAACCAGTGGCCCGAGGACGCCGTTGCCTACTTCGGCGACGGCGACGAGTGCCACATGGCGTTCCACTTCCCCCTCATGCCCAGGCTGTTCATGGCGCTTCGGATGGAGAACCGCTTCCCCATCGTCGACATCCTCGACCAGACCCCGCAGATCCCGGAGAACGCGGCCTGGGCGATCTTCCTCCGTAACCACGACGAACTGACGCTCGAGATGGTCACCGACGAGGAGCGGGACTACATGTACCGGGTCTACGCCGAAGACCCCCAGGCCCGCATCAACGTCGGGATCCGACGCCGCCTGGCTCCGCTGCTGCGCAACGACCGGCGACAGGTGGAGCTGTTGAACAGCCTCCTCCTGTCCCTCCCGGGCACACCCGTCATCTACTACGGGGACGAGATCGGAATGGGCGACAACATCTACCTCGGAGACCGCAACGGGGTGCGCACCCCGATGCAGTGGTCGCCCGACCGCAATGCCGGGTTCTCGACCGCCAACCCCCAGAAGCTGTATTCGCCTCTGATCACCGACCCCGAATACCACTACGAGACGGTGAACGTGGAGGCGCAGCAGGCGAACTCCTCGTCGCTGTGGTGGTGGACGAAGCAGATGATCGCCCAGCGCAAGGCGCTCGAGCCTCTGGCCCGCGGCGAGTTCCGGTACCTCTACCCGGACAACCCCAAGGTGCTCGCTTTCGAGCGGACCTTGGGCTCCGACACCGTCCTCGTCGTCGCCAACCTGTCGAGGCGCACCCAGCCCGTCGAGATCGACCTCTCCCACCACGAGGGGGTCCAGCCGATCGAGATCCTCGGCCAGACACCGTTCCCGACGATCGGCGAACTGCCCTACTTCCTCACCCCGGGCCCCTACCAGGTCTACTGGTTCCTCCTCAGCCACGCCGAGGACCGCCGTCCGGAGACCCCGCGTGTCCGCCTGCGGGGAGGAGTCGACCTGGACGGGCCCTTCCGGGCGCGCACCCAACTCGCCCGTGCCCTGGCCACCGACCTGCCCCGACGGCGCTGGTTCCGGTCCAAGGCCCAGACGATCCGGGAGGTGGACGTGATCGACGTCATCCCGGTCTCATCGGAGGGAGTGCGTTACGTGGTCGTGGAAGTGGAGTACCTCGACCACGAGCCGGAGAAGTACATCGTGCCCCTCTCGTTCCACGTCGGGGAGGAGGCCCGCTTCATCGAGAGCCACGACCCCGACCGTGTCGTCGCCCACCTCAC
Organism: Acidimicrobiia bacterium; assembly: GCA_036380875.1. GTDB lineage: Bacteria > Actinomycetota > Acidimicrobiia > Spongiisociales > ZC4RG35 > ZC4RG17. Next base: position 25,835 of record DASVDX010000054.1, on the reverse strand, counting down.
CGGCGCCGAGGGCACCTCCGGCATTCTCGCCGACGCCGTCGGCGCCGAGCAGGCGGTGCGAAAGATGCTCGAATTGATGCGGTCCCGGCGCCGCCTGAGAGGAGCAACGGTCGAACTGAGCGGCCGCGGTGACCTTCCCCGGAACGAGCCGATTCCCGAGCCGGTGAGGGTGCTCGGAGTGCAGCAGTCGAACACGTCGGTCGTCTTCGGCGAGGAGTTGATCCTCAAGATCTATCGAAAGCTGGAGCCAGGCGAGAACCCCGACATCGAGATCAATCGCTACCTCACCGAGCAGGGAGAGTTCCGCCACATCGCCCCGGTCCGAGGCACCGTGACCGCCACCACTCCCGACGGGCCAGTCTCGGTGGCGCTGTTGTCGGAGTTCGTCGTGAATCAGGGCGACGCCTGGGAGTACACGCTCGGCCTGGTAGGCAACTTCGTCGACAACCTGACAACGATGACAGAGAGGGGCACACCGGGACGGGTCCGTCATCCCCTCGACATCGTCGGCTCGGCTCCGCCATCGAACCTGGCCGAATTGGTGAGCATGTCACTGCCGTCGGCCGACCTGCTCGGCCAGCGGACCGGTGAGATGCATCTCGCCCTGGCTCGCCCCACCGAGGACGAAGCGTTTTCCCCGTTGCCGATGTCGACCCTGTATCAGCGCTCGCTCTACCAGGGGATGCGCACGAGTGTGCGCCAGACCCTGGCGTTGCTGCGGCGGAACCGCGCCTCGCTGGAGCCCGACAACCGTGACAAGGCCGAGGACCTGCTCGCCCGGGAGGGCGAGATCCTCGAGCGGCTGCGCAAGGTGTCGGTCGGCAAGATCGACGCCCTCCGCACCCGGATCCACGGGGACTTCCATCTCGGCCAGGTTTTGTTCACCGGCAACGACTTCGTGGTCATCGACTTCGAGGGCGAGCCCCAGCGGCCGTTGAGCGAGCGACGCATCAAGCGCTCCCCGCTCCGCGACGTGGCCGGCATGATCCGCTCCTACCACTACGCCGCCCGCTCAGGCCTCATGCAACGGGTGGAGGAAGGCGTCGTCGGCCGCGATCCAGAGGCGATCGCCGAGCTGGAGCCGTGGGTAGACGCCTGGTTCCAGTGGACGACGGCGTCCTTCCTGGGCGGATACCTGCGGGTCGTCGAAGAATCACCGATCGTCCCTCCCGACCCGGAGCACCTCCGGATCCTCCTCGACGCCTACCTCATCGAGAAGGCCGTCTACGAGCTGGGCTATGAGCTGAACAACAGGCCCGACTGGACGCCGATCGCCCTGGCCGGGATCGAGTTCCACCTGGCGTGAGCGCCGAAAAAGCCACGCATTGGGCGCCCGAACAGGCCATCCTTGCTCGGTCGACCAGGAAGGAGAGGAATGGACTGGTACCTGCTCCTGCTCTTCGCCCACATCCTGTCCGCCATGATCTGGGTGGGCGGGGGAATCATGGCTTTCTTCACTTCGCGCCGGGTGGAGGCGTCCGGCGACCGATCCGCCCAGAAGGTCTACACGGACATCGACGCGTGGACCGGGTCGCGCCTCTTCGGGCCGGCTGCCTTCGCCGTGGTGTTGTTCGGCGCCCTCATGGTGTGGCAGAACCCCGCTTGGTCCATCGGCCAAACCTGGGTGTGGCTGTCGCTCACCCTCGCCTTGCTGTCCATGATCATGGGAGGAGCGGTGTTGGGGCCGGAGTCGGGACGCATCGCCAAGATCGCCGCGGAGCGCGGCCCCGATGACCCGGAAGTGGAGCGCCGTCAGGCGCGCATGCGGGTGATCGAGAACTTCGACCTGGTGCTCGTCCTCGTGATCGTGGCGCTGATGGTGTTCAAGCCGGGAGCCTGACCGGTCACGAGGAGCTTGCGGAGGCGGCTGGTGAGCTGGTGGCGTCCGTATCCAGTTGCCTCGCCAGTTCGGTGACGGCATCCACCAACTCGGGCGGCTCGAGAATCGTGAACCGCACGGGCATTCCCGCCAAGTATCGAGCGATCCACTCCATGTCGTCGGCCCCCAGCCGCATCAGCGTCTTCTCCCCCTCCTCCTCGAGCACCGCCGCAGTCGGCGACACCAGCCTGCGCGCCTCGTCGATGGGGCAATGGAGGACGACCCTGGCCTGCTGGCTGTAGACGCCCACAGCGAGGCCTTCGGCTACGAACGCGGCGGCATCGGGGGCGTCATCCCGCCGCTGGAACCGCATGCCGGTGGGATGCACGTGAGACATCCGGTCGATCCGAAAACTCCGCCAGTCCTCCCGGTCCCGGTCCCAGGCGAACAGGTACCACCGCCGCCCGGCGTGGACGAGTCGATAGGGCTCGACGTGGCGCTCGCTCTCCCGCCCGCTGGCGTCGCGATACACGAACCGGAGCCGCTCGGGGGTCTGGTGGGCACGGGCCACCGTCACCAGGGTCCCGACGTCGAGGCGGCTGCCGGAAGGAAGTGCCGAGCCGATGCGGACCGTGGCGTCGGCCAGGGCGTGGATGCGGTCCCGAACCCGGGACGGCAGCACCTGTTCGATCTTGGCGAGAGCCATCACGGCTGGGTCCTCGAAGCCCGGAAGCGCCCACGCCGCCGCGGCGCGCAGGCCCCAGGCCACTGCCACGGCCTCGTCCTCGTCGAGAAGGAGCGGCGGGATCGCACCCCCGGCGACGAGGCGGTAACCGCCGTACCGTCCGGGCGTGGCTTCCACCGGATAGCCCAGATCGCGCAAGCGTGCGATATCGCGCCGGAGCGTTCGGTCGGTCACCTCGAGACGCCGGGCCAGTTCGTCACCCGACCAGGCCCGGCGGGCCTGGAGCAAGGACAGCAGACGGAGGAGGCGGCCGGTGGTTTCGGACATTCCTCCAGATTCTCGCCTATGCGGACCGTACCTGTCCACATATCGGCGTAATTTCACGACTGTAACTAGCCGCCGTTGGAGGAGGACGCGATGTACAACCCGATCCTCGCGGAAGCGATCGTCAAGGCGCTCCACGCCGAGCGCCTGGCGGAGGCGGAAGCCGCTCGTCGGGCTGCGAAAGTAGCCCGGCGGCGGCGTCGCCACACCTCCGACAGCGATTACACCCCCCACCCCACGCCGGCCCTGGCCTGATCCTCACGGCAGGTAGACCTGGACCACCTCCGTCACCTGTCCGCCCTCGACCGTGATCGTGGCCGGGAAGACCCCGTCAGCCACCCCGTACACGTCGGGATTCGAGCCGGCCAGAGCGGCCACCACCTCATCGATGGAAACCTCGGTTTCCGTTGGCGTGCCTTCGGCGAAGAGGAGGAGGCGGTAGATCGCATTCCCGGCCAGCGGCACCGTGATCGTCTCGTCGCTGGGGTCGCTGATGTAGAAGTCGTTCGGGAGGTCTTCGCCCTCGGCGATGAGCCCGTCTTCGATCGCCGCTCGGCGTGCTTCTTCGCCGGTGAGCAACTCGGCGGGGTCGATGAGGAGCAACTCCCCTTCGATGCCGCGCACCCAGCCGAAGGACTCTCCGTCGGCGATCGCCGGAGGCTCGGAGCCGTTCGGCGCTGCCGTCGCGGACTCCGAGGTGGGCGGGCTGACTCCAGCCGTGCAGGCGGCGACGGCGACGAGGAGCAGGGCACCCAGCAGGATCCGGAATCGGGACATGTGTCACCTCTATGGAGTCGCCGAATCGGCGAGGACGTGGGGCGGCCAGGGCACGCCTTCCGCTGGCAGCGGAACCTTCTCGAGCGTATCGGCCTCCCTCGGCTCGAATAGGGGATTTCGTCCCAGGGCCCCGACGGCCATAACATCCGCTTACGGCCCCCATCGGAGGAGGGACATGGGCCAAAGAGATCTCATCGGCCACTGGGACGCCGGGTTCCGCCAGTTCTCGATCATCGAAGACGGCGCCGACCTCCTCCTCGTCTGCCCCGACGCTCCGCCCGGCTACGAGGGGCGACTCATCCCCATCCCGGCCAGTCCGGAGTGCTACTCCATGAGGGGCGGGCCTTTCGACGGATCGGAGATCGTCGAGGCCGACGGGACGCTTTCCCTGGGCGGCGAGATCGCATTGCGCCGTCTCGACCGCCCGGCGGCGGCGCCGGCTGGTTGGGGGCTGCATGTAGAACCCCTCACTCTGGAACCTGGAGAAAGCAGGGAGTTCGAGCAGCTCTGGAACCGTATGGCCCACCCGTCGCGGCCGGAGGGAGTGGGCCTGGACGGCCATTCGGTGTGCCGCTTCGTGCAGTGGCTGACCGAGCGCGACTACGCGCTGTTTTGCGGAAGCCACGACGGCGGTCTCGACGTGATGCAACCCGAGAACTGGCCCAAAGCCCACTTCGGCCCCTCGGACCGACCCGTCGTCTACGCCACCCGTGACGGGATCTGCTCGATGTTCATCTCGGTCGTCGACCGCGCCGGAGCCGACCGTGTGGACCACGGTGTGGAGCGCTTCCACCGGGCCGACGGCGACCGCATCGACCTGTATCACTTCTCCTCGCCTCGGGGAAACGGGTACTCCCCGGGTGTGCTCTATGTTCTCCCGAGGGAGAGGTTCGACCCGGTGCCCATGTATCGAGGCGGCCCCCTGTCCGGCGAGTGGACCAGCACGGAGCCGGTGCGGCCCCTGGCCAGTGTGGCGGTCACACCCGCCGACTTCCCCTTCCTCGATTCGGTCGGTCTGGTCGACTGAAGAGTTGTCGGCGACCGCCGCTACTGTCGGGAGGCGCGACAGCTGAGGTGACTATGACTGCAGGCGTCTCGAGCATCTCCACCCTCGACTTCGAGGCATATCGCCGTGAGCTCACCGGGTTCTGTTACCGGATGCTCGGATCCACCTTCGACGCCGAAGATGCCGTCCAGGAGACGCTGACCCGGGCGTGGAAGGCCTTCGACCAGTTCGAGGGACGCTCCACGGTGCGCACCTGGCTCTATCGCATCGCCTCCAACGTCTGTTTCGACATGCTGCGGGCAGCCAACCGGCGGGCCCGCCCAATGGACCTGGGTGGCCCTGGGTCCGTCGACGGCCCCTTGGGCGAGCCCCTCGCCGGCTCGATGTGGGTGGAGCCGATCCCCGACGAGCGGGTCATTTCACGCCAGGACCCCGCCGAACAGGCGGTGGAGAGAGACTCGATCCGCCTCGCCTTCATCGCCGCTCTCCAGCTGCTGCCACCCCGGCAGCGGGCAGTCCTCATCCTCCGGGAGGTCCTCTCTCTTTCGGCCCAGGAGATCGCCGACCTCCTCGAGACTTCGGTCGCCTCCGTCAACAGCGCCCTGCAGCGTGCCCGGGCCACTCTGGCAGCAAGGGATCTGGACGACACCCGGGTCCCGGACGCCTCGCCCGACGAGGACCTGCTCGCCCGCTACATGGCGGCGTTCGAGAGCTACGACTTCAGCGCCCTGGCCGACCTCGTCGCCGAGGACGCCCGCCAGTCGATGCCTCCGTACGCGCTGTGGCTGCAAGGGCGCGACGACATATTCGCCTGGTGGACCGGCCCGGGAGCGGCATGCCGGGGGTCGCGCCTGGTTCCCACCCGAGCCAACGGTCTGCCCGCCTTCGGCCAGTATCGGCGGGCCCCGGACGGCACGTACTTCCCGTGGGCGCTCCAGATCATCGAGATCGAAGACGGCCGGATCGCGGACTTCACGTTTTTCCTCGACACCGCCCGGCTCTTCCCCCAGTTCGGGTTGCCTCTGTCGCTCTGAGGCGTCAACGGAGCCGGCGGTGAGCGTCGAGCAGCGACTCCACCGTGCGATCCACGTCGGCCTCCTCGGTCATCCAGTTCGAGACCGAGATGCGAATGGCGGGCTCTCCGGCCCACATCGTGCCCGTCGGGTAGGCGATTCCCGACTCCTGCACCGCGGCGAGCACGGCAGGAGTGTGCGTCGTAGCGTCACCGTTGCGGTCGCGGAACCGAACCAGGACCTGATTCAGTTCGACCTCGTTGAGGATCTCGACGCCTTCGTGAGGGCCGAGTTCCGCTGCGTACCGCCGGGCCATGTCGATGTTGCGTTCCACCATTTCCACGATGCCGGACCGCCCCAACGCCCGGATGGTGGCGTACACCGCGGTGGCCCGGGCCCGGCGGCTCATCTCCGGGTTCCAGTCGATCGGGTTTCGGTCCTCTCCTCCTTCTGGGAGATAGTCCGCCCGCAGCGTCAGGGCGCGGCGATGGGCGTCCGGGTGGGCCGTGATGGCGATGCCGCAGTCGTAGGGGGTGTTGAGCCACTTGTGGGCGTCGGTCGACCAGGAGTCGGCTCGTTCGATCCCGGCGAACTCCGGGCGGAAGCGCGGCGACGCCAACGCCCACAGCCCTACCGCCCCGTCGACATGCAGCCAGATCGCACCTTCGGGACGGCCGTCCCGGTGGGCGTCGATCACCTCGACGATTTCGTCGAATCGGTCGATGCCACCGGTGTTCACCTCTCCGGCCTGTGACGTGACGATCACCGGGCCCTCGCTGTCGGCCAGAGCCTGGTCCAACGCTTCCGGGACGATCCGGGCGTTGCTGTCGGTGGCGACGCGGCGCGAGGTCGAATGGCCGAACCCGAGGATCCTCAACGCCTTGCCGACCGTGGAGTGCACGTGCTCGGGGACGATGACGGTGATGGGCGGTGCTCCGGCGAGGCCCTCGGCGTCGACGTCGTAGCCGTAGGCGGCGCACACACCACTGCGGGCCGCCGCCAAGCAGACGAGGTTGGCGACCTGCCCGCCCGTCACGAACCCGACACCGCTCGATTTCGGCAGGCCGGTCAGCTCCAACAACCAGCGGGCGGTCTGGTTCTCGATCGCCACGGCCGCCGGGGTGGGCTCCGCCATCGCCGTGTTCTGGTCCCAGGCCACGGTGAGCCAGTCGGCTGCAACACCGGCGGGAGTGACGCCACCGATCACCCAGCCATGGAAGCGGGGCGAGTTCATGGCGATCAGCCCGCCTTCGGTGTCGGCAACCAGCTCCTCGATGACCTTGGCGGGGTCTGTGGGGTCTTCGGGCAGAGGAGCGTCGAGCCGCTCTTCCATGGTGGAGTAGTCGACGTCGGGGCGAACCGGACGGTCGCGCACACTTTCGAGCCAGCGAAGCGCGGCTTCGTGCGCGATCTGGAGGGCGCCTCGCCAGTCGGGGTTCACGTGGCCATGCTATTGGCCGGCGCTCTCCTGTCGCCGGGCATTTTCAGGCGCCAACGGCGATCCGCAACGCCAGGACGAGGATCACCACGTTGCCGATGACGAGGGTCACGACCTGCGCCTTCGGCGACAGCCCGCGTCGCCCGAATGCGCCTATCGCCGCCAGCAGAGTCTGCCAGGAGAGGGAAGCGAGGAAAGCTCCGGCGGCGAAGAGCACGAGGGCCACGACACCACGGTCGCGGCCCAGGCCCGACCCGAGGACCAGCGTCGTGAAGTACACGACGGTGAGCGGATTGATGATCGTGATGCCCACGAACCGGGCATAAGCGCTGACCAAGTCCGACCTGGTTACCTCCAGCGTCGGAGGTGATCCTGTCGCCCTCCGGCGGATCCCCAAGAGCCCCCAGACCGCGATGGCGACGAGCACGGTGGCCGAAACGAGGCGGATGGGCCGGGACCACGGCTCGAGCCAGTCGGCGACGACCGCGCCGGCGAGAGCGGCCACAAGGGCGTACAACAAGTCGGCGGTGGCGGCGCCTGCTCCAGCACTGAAGCCGTAGCCGAAGCCGCCCCGCATCGCTGCCCCCACGATCAGGATCGCCACCGCGCCGACCGGTATCGCGATGCCGTAGCCGGCCACCACTCCGTCTATGAACGCCTCCGTCACACCGCCTTCTTTCTCGCTACCTTCGCCGTGCATGTTCACCACGGAGCAGCGTCGTCGTCGGCTGGTGCGTCGCCACTTCCTCGACGGGTCGGCGGGAAACGGACTCCAAGCCGTGACCGCGGTGGCGGCGTTCCACTCGTCCGATCCCCTCACGCCCTACCTGGGCATACGGGCGCGGATGGAGGGATTCTCGACCGACCACCTCGACGACCTGCTCTGGGAGCGGAAGACATTGTGGCGTCTCCACGCCATGCGCCGCACCCTGTTTGTCGTCCCCACCTCCGCCGCGGGCCACTTCCTGGGTGGCGCGTCTTTCGACATCGCCCGGAAGGAACAGGAGCGTGTGATCGGGTGGCTCACCCCGGATCTCGGGGAGAAGAAGGCGCGGTCCTGGATCGAGGCAGCGAAGCGGGACGTGGTGCAGTTCCTCGAAAGCGAGGGAGGTGAGTGGCGGGTCCAGGACCTGACCAAGGCCATCCCTTCCATCGACCGCACGGTGCGGGTCGGAGCCGGCAAGTGGGTGACGGAGACGCCGGTGTCTTCCCGGCTGCTCTACTTGCTCGGTATGGAGGGCCGGGTGGTCCGGACCCGACCGGCCGGGTCGTGGCGGTCGAGCCAGTACCGATGGGCGGCCACGTCGGTGTGGTTCGGGGACGAGCCGGTCCTGGGCGATCCCGCCGAGCATCGAGCCGAGATCATGCGCCTCTACCTCAGAGGTCACGGACCTGCCACTTCGGCCGACATCCGCTGGTGGACCGGGTGGACGGTGCGTGCCACGAAGTCCGCGCTCGATGCCATAGGGGCCGTGCCTGTCGAGTTGGAGGACGGCAAGGAGGGTTGGGTGCTCTCGAACGACGTCGAGGAGGACGGCCCTCCCCCCGACGCCGTCGCCTTCCTACCGGGCCTGGACCCGGCCCCGATGGGATGGAAGGAACGCGGGTGGTTCCTGGGACCGCACGCGCCCTCCCTGTTCGACAACGTCGGCAATGTGGGACCGACGATCTGGCTGAGCGGGCGGATCGTCGGTGGCTGGGCGCAGACCGCCGACGGGAGAGTCGTCTACGAGTTGCTGGAGGGCGTCGATCAGAGCGACGCCGCCCGCATTGCCGAGGAGGCAGCGAAGCTCATTGAGTGGCTGGACGGGCAGGTGGCGTCGATACGTTTCCGCACACCTCTGGAACGCAAGCTCTCGGGCCGCTGAAGGGGCTCTCCGTGGTCGATAACCTCTGGCGGGTGACCGATCGTCGCCCTCGGTGGCTCTACGGCGTAGGAGCAGAACCCGATCCACGGTTCACCCTCGCAAACGAGCGAACGCTCCTCGCTTGGATTCGCACAGCCATCGCCTTCGCGGCTGCCGGCGGGGGCATCCTCCTGGCGCGCGAAGCGATCGGGACGTGGGCTCCGATGGCATCCGCGGCCACATTCGCCGTCGCCCTGATCGTGGCGCTGGGTGCAGTGGTTCGGTGGGCGCGTATGGAACGGGCTCTTCGTTTGGGTGAGCCTCTACCCGGGCCAGGATTGGCGATGCTGATCAGCGCCGTCATCGTGACGGGCGCTCTTGTCGGAATCGTGACCCTGTTGCGATGACGACTCCCGAGACCCAGCCCGAGCGAACCGCCCTCGCCGCCAGTCGCACCGCCGCCTCGGCCTTCGTCCTCGGATTCGTGTTCTTGCGCCTCGGTCTGATCCGCGGCGCCTGGCCGATCACGATCCTCGCCATAGCCGCCCTGGCCACGGCCCTGTTGGAGGTGGTTCTCTCGTATCGCGAATATCTCCATGGCCACTATCGACTACCGGCCGCCGCCTTGACGTTGGCACTGGCAGTCGTGCTGATCTCGGTAGCAGGCCTGATCTCCGCTTTCACGATGGCCTGAGCAGATGCTTCGCGGCATACTCGCCACATGAGAGTCACGCGCCTGGGCCATGCCTGCTTGCTGGTGGAGACCGGCGGCACCCGAGTGCTGGTCGACCCGGGGGCCTTCTCCGATACCTGGCACGACCTCGACGACGTCGACGCCGTGCTCATCACCCATCAGCACATCGACCACGTCGACGTCGGCCGCACGGCATCTCTCGTCCAGCGGACCGGAGCGCGGGTGTGGGCAGAGGCGTCGGTCGTTCCGGCCCTCGGCGGAGAGGGTGTCGAGGCCGCGTCCGCCGCGGTCGGCGACCGCATCGACTTGGGCGCGCTCCAGGTGGAGGTGGCGGGCGGAGTCCACGCCGAGATCTATCGGTCGATTCCCCGGATCGGCAACGTCGGCTACGTGTTCGCCGAGGCGGACGGCCCTCGCCTCTACCACCCCGGCGACTCCTACGAATACCCGCTGGAGGGTATCGACGTGCTGGCCTTGCCGCTCACCGCTCCATGGGCGCGGGTGGCGATGACCGCCGACTTCCTCGCCGCGGTGGCGCCGAGCCGGGCCTTCCCGATCCACGACGCCATCGTCAACGACGCCGGCTGGGGCCTGTACATGCGCCTGTGCCAGGAAGTGACCGACCTGGCGGTGGAGCCGATCCGACCGGACGGCTCGCTCGACCTCTGAGCGCTCAGAACTGGACGGCAGCGGCGGCCCAATGGAAGCCGGCTCCGAACGCGGCCAGCACGACCAGGTCGCCGGGGCGGATGCTCCCGTTGCGGCGTGCCTCCCACAGGGCGAAGGGAACCGTGGCCGAACCGATGTTGCCGTAGGAGGCGATGTTGCTGTACATGCGGTCTGGCTCGACTCCCAGCTCTTTGCCGACCGCGTCGATGATCCGCTGATTCGCCTGGTGGGGCACCACCAACGCAACGTCGGCGAGCGAGGCACCGATCCGCTCGATTATCTCCCGGGCGGCTTTGCTCATCCGCCGCACCGCCTCCCTGAAGACCTCCCGGCCGTTCATGGTGAGGTGGTTGTATGCCCCCGAGGTAACGGCCTCCTGGTTGAACGGATGCCGGGTCCCGCCGGTGGAGAGCGTCAGGATCTCCGCCCGTGAGCCGTCGGTGCCGGCCACGACGTCGAGGAGCCGCGCCGTGCCTCCCTCCGGGCCCATCACGACGGCGCCGGCGCCGTCACCGAACAGGACACAAGTCTCCCGCTCCTTCCAGGAGATGATGCGCGAGATCAGCTCCACCCCGACGACCAGGATCCGCTTGGGTTGGAGGGCGATGCGAGCGCGGGCGACGTCGATTGCCTGCAGCCACCCGGCGCAACCGCTGCCGCCGAGATCGTAGGCGGGGATGCTGCGCGCCCCGAGCCTGTCCTGGAGGAACGCGGCAGTGTCCGGCGTGTACACCTCCGGGGTATCGGTGGCGACGATGATCTCGTCGATGTCCTCTCCGCCGAGTGCCGCCTCCTCCATCGCCACCCGGGCCGCCTTCTCGGCGAGGTCGGCGGTGGCCTCGTCGGCAGCGGCGAAGCGACGCTCCCGGATCCCGGTCCGCGTCACGATCCATTCGTCGGTCGTGTCGACGAGCTCTTCCCAGTCACGATTCGTCACGACCCGCTCCGGCACGTACCCGCCGAAGCCGAGGATCGCTGCGGTGATGCTCATAGTCGGAGCGTAACGGAAGAACGAGCCTGACCTACGCCGTCAAGCCTCCGCGGCCGCCACCAGGACCGACGCTGCCTCCCGGCACTCGTCGGCGGTGACGTCGCGATGAGTGACCGCCCGGATCCCGTCTCCGAAGGCGAAGACTCCCACCCCGGCCTCGCGAGCCCGGTCGACCACGGTCTGGGGATCGGCCGCTCCGGGGGCGAGTCGGAAGATGACGATGTTGGTCTGGACGCTTTCGGGGTCGATCTCGATGGCGTCGGAGGCCGCCAGGATCGATGCGATGGTGCGGGCGTTCTGGTGGTCGGCCTGCAGGTCGTCCATGTGGTGGTCGAGGGCGTGGGCGGCGGCGGCGGCGAAGATTCCCACCTGACGCATCGCCCCTCCGAGCATACGGCGGTAACGGCGGGCACGGGCCACGACGTCAGCGGGCCCGGCGATCATCGAGCCACCGGGAGCTCCGAGCCCCTTGGAGAACGCCACCCAGACGACGTCGAAGGGGGCAGCGAGCCGGGACGGGTCGATTTCGAGGGCCACGGCGGCGTTCCACAGCCTGGCACCGTCCAGGAACGTCGTCACTCCGTCTTGACTCGCCGCCCCGCACACAGCTTCCACGACCTGGGGCGGGACGACCACTCCCCCTGCCCGGTTGTGGGTGTTTTCGAAGCAGACGAGTGTTGTCGGCGGCAGGAGCTCGTGGCCCCGTGGGTTGCGGGCGGCGAGGTACTCGTCGCGGTCGAAGTAGCCCCGGCTTCCCCCGAGCTCGGTGAACTGGACACCGGCGTTGGCCGCCCCGGCGCCGGTCTCAGACCACACCATGTGGGCCCCGGCGGCGACGATCACGTTGTCTCCGGGCCGGGTGAGTGTGCGGAGACCGACCTGGTTGGCCATGGTGCCGGTGGGGAGCCACATGGCGGCCTCCTTCCCGAGGAGGGCGGCCACGCGCTCTTGGAGCTGGTTGACCGACGGATCCTCGCCGAACTGGTCGTCCCCGACCCGAGCCTCCGCCATGGCCTGGCGCATGGCTTCGCAGGGCTGCGTGACGGTATCAGAGCGGAGGTCGATCACCCCGGGGAGTGTACGTCGCCGCTCCCGGCACGGAGCTCAGCGGCGCTCGTAGAGTCGGTCGCCCGCCAGCCGCAGAGGGATATCGGGGGTGAACTTGTCGGCCAGGTCGAGATGTAGCTCGACCAGGCGATCCACCCACTCGTGGTCTTCGTCCTTGTCTTCGTCGACCCAACCGTCACGAAGCAGCGTGTCCCACAGGAGCTGTCGGTACGTGGTGCGATCGAGGTCCATCTCCCGCACCGTGAAAGTCGTCGTCGACAGCCCGCTTCCCAGGCCCGTCATCGCTTTCCCACAGTCGCACGTAGGGTCGTCGCAGGTGATGGGAAGACGGACCAACTCGCCCTCTACGGTCTGCGAAAAGTCACCAGGCTCGGCGCCGGCGCGCGTCGCCACGAACACTTTCATTCCCAACTCCCTATTCGGATAGCCCGACCAAGAGCTTAGGAGCCTCTGACTTCTGCGCCAGAGGGTCGAAGGACCCAGCCCTCAGTCGTGGCGCCTGGGCGCGGCGGTGGCCTCGTCGAGTCTCCACAGCATCGCCGAAAACGCCGGGACACGAATGTAGCGGTAGTGACCGTCGGCGGGGGTGCATATCCGGTGGAGAGCGCCGTCGTCCCACCAGAACAGGTCGCAGCCCACAGGGAGCGGAGACTCGACGTAGGAGGTCATGGCGTGCCTGAGCATGGCGAGGGCTGCGTCGGTGAGTGAGGTGTCTCGGACCTGGTGGATGAGGATCTCGTCCCGAGCAGGTACCGCCACCAGCGCCCCGTAGGGGTGGCGGGCGCCGAGGTACCGGCCCACCGCCAAGACATGGGTGGACGTCCACCGCCCACCGCGCACGGCCAGATACCTCACGGCACCGTCGGCCACCCGGAACCGCTCCGTTTGGACTGGCTCGTCCCACAACGATCCGCTGCGCGCCCGCTCCCACACGAGGCGCGGGGCGACGTCCCATCGTTCGACCGTCTCGGCGGTCACGGTCATTCCCAGCGGCCCGCGGCGGACCATCAGACGCTCGCCGAGCCCGTCGACCAACGGCCGCTCCATGAGCGCCCCGTCGAACAGCCCTAGATCGCTCTCGGCGATGACCGCCGACCGCAACCGCGACGCTGCCTCCTGGAAGGTGGCGGGCATGGAGGGGTCTACCGACAGGAGGGTGTCGAAGTGGGCCCGCACCGCCTCCACCCATTCCCCCGGCTCACGGTCGGCGAGGCGGCGTCGCAGGGGCTCCAGCCCGAACACCCGGCCGTCGTCGGTGACGAGCCCTTCGTCGTCGACGGTCACTTCGATCCCGACGGAGGCGAAATAAGCGAGGGCCATCTCGAGGATCTGGGCGGGGGTGGGTGCATCGGCCATGCCGCCGACGCTATAGAACGATCTCTTGGGTTTGAAGAGGGTTATCGAGACAAGGTCAGCGTGGTGCCCACGAACCGCGCCACGCAAGCGTCGCCGACGGTGAGCGGGATGTCCCAGGTGCGCTCCGGCCCGTCAGCCCTCATCGCGGGGCGGGCGTCGGCCGTGACGATTTGGCCCGGGGCGGCTGTCCCGTGGCGGACGAAATGGGTGGCGACGGCGACGGCGGTGACGTCGGCGTTGGAGATCAGGCTCATCGCGCAGTCGGCGAGAGCGAACAGCGCCCCACTCGAGACCTCCCCCGACTCGTCGAGGTGCATCTCGGACACTGTCATCTCCACCACCACCCGGCCGGGCTCGTCGACCACGAGGCGGGCTCCTAGAGCAGCGGCGAAGCGGTCGCGGGAGAGAAGGGTGGCGGCGTCCATCGGCGCCGATTGTGCCACGTCACGCCGGCCGAACCCGCCGTTGGAGCAGGACCGGGGCCGACAAGCCCACGGCGAACACCAGACCCACCGCCACGAGAAGCCACATCGGGTCGAACGAGAGCTGCTCGGCCACCGCGCCGAGAACCAGGGGCCCGCCGGCAGCGCCGACGAACACGCCGGCTTGGGTGATCGCCGACCGGGATGCGGCCGCACTCCGGTCGGAGCCGACCACCGTGGCCGTCATCAGGCCGGGCCAGCCCCACCCGGTGGCGTAGGCGATGATCGTCACGATCACGAACCACGCTCCCACCGCCCAGGGAAGCACGGCGAAGGCGACGGCCCCGGCGGCGAGCAGTGAGAACAGAGCCCGTCTTCCACCTCCGCGGCGATCCACGGCCATGCCGACCAGGAGCCTTGCGCCGATGCTCGCCCCAGAGCCGACGAACTGGAGCCAACCGGCCGCCGCCTCGTCGATGCCGGCTTCCACCGACGCGCTGACCAGGAAAGTCCCCAGCGCTCCAGCGGCCACCGCGCCGAGAGCGGCGACCACAGCCAGACGGCGGAGGTCCGAGCCGGAGAGCCGGTCGCTGTCCCGCATCGGGCCTTCCATCGGGACGGGCTCGGGAACCTGTCGGGGGATCAGCGCCCACACCACGACGGCGAGCAGAGGAGCGATGAAGAACGCTGTGCGCCACCCGAGATCGATCACCACTGCCGGGACAGCCAGGCCGGCGAGGAGGGTGGAACTGGGGATGCCGGCGTGTTTGATGCCGAACACGGTGGCGAGCCGGTGGGGGTTCGTGTGCAGAGCTAGGGCCTGGTTGGCGGCGGGATTGCTGATGCCGTAGACCACCGCCCCCGCCACCAGCAGTGTGGCGAGCGACCAGACGTCACGAGCCAGAGGGGCGATGAGCGTGGCGAGCAGAGCCGAGCCTATGCCATTGACCCGCATCGCCTTCTGCCACCCGACGCGCTCGACCCATTTCCCGAGCCGGGTCGAGACAGCCGCCGAGGTGAAGAAGAAGGCGGCAGTCAACGCCCCTAGACCGAGGGGGCCGATGGACAGCTCTGGCCCGATCTGAAAGAAGGCGGCTCCGACCAGGAAAACGGGAAGCGTCGACAACGTCACCAAGAGGACTGCGAGCACGAGAAGTCGCAGCTGGGACGCACGGGTCATCCTCGAATCGTATGGCCGCTCACCGACCTTCTCGCGCCTGCATGCCACCATGAGCCGGTGACTTCGCCGAGCACGACCTACGACCTGGAACGCGCCCAGGAACTGCGGCGCGCCCGCCGCCGCGCCAGCGGCCTGCTCCTCCTCGCGACGGCGGTGTTCGCCTCCACGTTCACTTTGGGCGACGCCACCTGGGTGGGTTTCCTCCGCTCGACCGCCGAGGCGGCGATGATCGGCGGAGTCGCCGACTGGTTCGCCGTCACCGCCCTCTTCCGCCACCCATTCGGCATCCCCATTCCCCACACCGCCATCATTCCCCGGTCGAAGACCGGATTGGCGAGGAGCCTGGGCGAGTTCGTGCGCTACAACTTCCTCGAGCCGAGCCAACTCGTGGAGCGCATCCGGGCTGCCGACCTGCCCCGCCGCACCGGCGAGTGGCTGTCCGCCGACCACAACGCCGACGTGCTCGCCGGCCAGATCGCTGCCGTCGTCGGCGCCGTGGCCGAGGGCCTCGACAGCGACGCCGTGGAGGAGTCTCTCGAGACGTTCGTGCTCGACCGACTGCAGTCGCTGCCCATGGCCGAGATGGTGGGCAAGGGCATCGAGGCGGCAGTGGTGGCCGGCCAGCACCAGTCGATGATGGAGGGAGCGATCCGGGGGCTGGCTTCGACGCTGGAGGAGAACCGGGAGACCCTCCGCCGCTGGGTGGGCGAGCAGTCACCGTGGTGGGTGCCGGAGGTGGTCGATGACGCCGTGTTCGCCCGGGGCTTCGACGCGCTGGTCGACCTCATCCATCGGATCGCCTCCGACCCGAACCACGAGATCCGTCGCACGCTCGATCTCCGTCTGGTCGAGGTGGCCCGTCGGCTCCAGACCGACCCCGATCTGGCCGGCTTGGTGTCCGAACGGATCGACGCCATCGCTTCTCAGCCGGAGATCCGCCAGTGGGCCCGCGAGCTGTGGTCGCAGCTGACGACTGGGTTGGCCGACGCCGCCTCCCGGACTGACTCTCCGATGCGGGGCCGCATAGCCAATGCGCTCCGCCAATTGGGCAAACGCCTCACCGCGGATCCCGACCTGCGCAAGCGGGTCGACGCGTGGCTCGAGTCGCTCGCCCCTCCCCTCGCCCGGGTGGGTCAGAACGAACTGGCCGACATCATCGCCGTGACGATCGAGCGGTGGGATCCCGAGGAGACGAGCCGTCGGTTGGAGCTGTGGATGGGTCGCGATCTCCAGTTCGTTCGCATCAACGGCACGGTGGTGGGCGGGCTCGTGGGGTTGGCGATCCACACCCTGGTGTTCGCCATCGGCGGCTGAGCTCAGATGTGGCCGTAGGCCCGGATCGGGTGGATCGTCAACACGAGCCTTTCGTCCTCGATCATCGCCTGGTTGAACTCGTCCCAGTCCGGATGTGGGCCGGCGATCTCCTGGTAGACCCGCCGCAGCATCCTGGCGCTGTCGTCGTCGGGGTCGGTGGTGACCGGTGTGAGGGTGACCTCGCCCTCGATCACCACCCATTGGTTGAAGTCGTCCCCCAGCACGTACATGGCGGCTCGGGGATCGCGCCGCACATTGCGGGTTTTGACGCGGTGGTCGGTGACCGAGACATGGAGGGCGCCGTCGAAGATGGCGTAGACGACGTTGGAGGCGTGGGGCATGCCATCGGGCTGGATGGCGAGCAGCACGCCTCGGTGGCGGGGCGTAGCGAACTCGATGGCTGAAGCGAGATCCAATTCCTTCTCCTTCTCACCTGACCTGTCGGTGAACCGGCGACGGACGCCCGCCATTCCCTCCCTACCCTCCGGGTGATGGACCGACTCCCCGTCGACGCCGCCCTTCCCGAATTGCGCCGTGTCCTGGACGAGACGCAGATGGCGGTGTTGGTGGCGCCCCCGGGATCGGGCAAGACGACCTGGGTGCCTCTCCGCCTGCTCGACTCGGTGGCGGGGAGGATCGTGGTCCTGGAGCCGCGGCGGTTGGCCACCAGGGCAGCCGCCCGCCGGATGGCGTCCCTCATCGGGGAACCGGTCGGCGAAACGGTCGGCTACGTCACCCGTCACGACCGCGCCACCGGCCCCCGGACCCGGATAGAGGTGGTCACCGAGGGAGTGCTGACCAGGCGCCTGCAGGCCGACCCGTCCCTTCCGGGCGTGTCGATGGTGGTGTTCGACGAGGTCCACGAACGCAACCTGCAGACGGACCTGGGGCTGGCGCTGACGCTGGACATCCGCCGCAGCCTGCGCCCGGACCTGAGGCTCCTGCTGATGTCGGCGACGATCGACGCCTCCGCCTTCGCCGACCTGCTGGGCGGCGCCGCCGTGGTCGAGGCACCCGCCGAAACGTTCCCGGTCGACATCCGCTGGGACCCGCCACCACCCCGGACCCGTGACCTGGAGTCCCACGTGGCCCGGGCTGTGAGACGGGCTCTGGGGGGAACGGAAGGTGACGTCCTCGTGTTCCTCCCCGGTATGGCCGAGATCCGTCGCGTGGAGGCGAAGCTGGCCGATGTCCTCGCTGACGTGCGGATCCTCCACGGCTCCCTTCCCCCCGCCGAACAGGACCGGGCGATCGCCCCCTCGGCACCGCCGTTCCGCAAAGTCGTCTTGTCTACCGACATCGCCGAGTCGAGCCTCACGGTGGAGGGGGTGACCGCGGTCGTCGACACGGGATTGGCTCGAGCGCCGCGCTTCGATCCGAGAACCGGCATGACCCGGCTTCGCACTGTGCCGATCTCCCGGGCGTCGGCGGATCAACGGGCCGGCCGGGCGGGGCGGCTCGGACCAGGTGTCGCCTACCGGCTGTGGTCGAAGATGGAGCACGCGGCCCGCCGCCCGGCGATCGACCCCGAGATCACCCAGGTGGATCTGGCCGGGCTCGTCCTGGAGCTGGCAGCCTGGGGGGTGACCGACCCGGCTGCCTTGCGTTGGCTGGACCCTCCGCCCCCGTCGGCTTGGACAGAGGCGGTGACCCTGCTCACCGCTCTCGGGGCGATCGACCAGGACGGACGGACAACGTCCACCGGTCGACAGATGGCCGAGCTCCCTCTGCATCCCCGTCTGGCGCGGATGGTGGTGGACGCCGGCCAGGACCGGGCGCTGGCGGTGTGGCTGGCGACGATCCTCTCCGAGAGGGACCCGATGCGAGGAACGCCCGACGATCTGCCCGCCGACATCGCCGTCCGGGTGCGCCTGGCCACCGACCGGGCTTTCCGCCACCCTGCGGCGGTGGGTGCGGCTCTGGCCAGGCTGCGAGACGTGGCGGCAGACCTAGCCGGACGAGCCGGCGTCGACCGGCTGGAAGCGGTGGAGGTGGACCGGGCCGGTCGTGTATTGGCGCTGGCTTTCCCCGACCGGCTGGCGATCCGGCGGGGCAGCCCGGGTAGGTTCCAGTTGCGAACCGGGACAACGGCGTTCGTGGCCTCCAGCGACCCCCTGGGAACGGAGCAGTTCCTCGTCGCCGCCGACCTCGACGGACGCCGCAAGGATGCCCGGATCCGGCTGGCGGCGGCGATCGACGCCGCCACGGTGGCGGAGGTGTTCTCGGACGACGTCGAGGAGGCCACCCGCCTGATCTGGGAGGGGGATCGCCTCGTCGAGCGCACTGAACGGCGCCTGGGCGGCCTCGTGCTCGACAGCCGGGACCGGCGCCCCGAGCCGTCCGACGAGACGACCTCGGCACTGCTCCAGCGGATTCGGCGGATGGGGATCGATTCGCTCCCCTGGTCCAGTGCCGCCGCCGGGCTGCGGGACCGGGTTCGCCACCTGGCCCGAAGCGATCCCGACTCATGGCCGGACTGGTCGGACGAAGCCCTGCTGACGGACCTCGAGGCGTGGCTCGGCCCCCACCTGGTGGCGGCCCGAAGCTGGGAAGACGTGGCGGCACTCGACCTCCTCGCCGTGTTGTCGCATGCCCTGGGCCACGAGCGGCGCCGGCGGCTCGACATCGAAGCCCCGACCCATTTCACGCTCCCGTCGGGACGGCGGGTGCCGTTCGACTATTCCGGCGACGTGCCCCGCCTCTCGGTGCGGGTGCAGGACATGTTCGGTGTGAGGCAGACGCCGCTGGTCGGCGGACGTCCCGTGGTGGTGGAGTTGCTCTCGCCGGCAAACCGGCCGATCCAGGTCACGTCCGACCTGGCCGGCTTCTGGGAGGGATCGTGGCAGGAAGTCCGAAAGCAGATGGCCGGCCGCTACCCCAAACACCCATGGCCGGAGCAGCCTTAGGGGTTTTTATGACCAATTCGTGGCGGGAAACGCAACATTCCGGTCAAGAGAAATCGAGGCGATCTCTTGATCGAAACGTTGCGCCAGACGCAACGTTTCGGTCATAAAAACGCGGCGGCGAGCTCCGCCAGTGGGGAGCGGATCGTGCGATCCAGGGTGACGTGGCCGAACAGGTCCGACCCCTTGAACTTCTCGATCAGCGCCGCCATGCCGCCGTATGGAGAGATGTAGGGGTTGTCGACCTGGCTCAGGTCGCCGCAGAACACGACCTTCGAGTTGCGTCCCATCCGGGTGAGGATCACCTTCAGGGTGGCCAACTCCAGGTTCTGGGCCTCGTCGATGATGACGAACTCGTCGGTGATCGAGCGGCCGCGCAGATAGGTGACAGCGGCCAACTCCAGCTCGCCCCGGTCGATCAACTCCTCCACCGCTGCCTTGGCTCCGTCCGCTCCGGCGTCCGAGAACAAGGCGTAGAGGTTGTCGTTGACCGCCGCCATCCAAGGCGCCAGTTTCTCCGACAGGTCGCCGGGCAGATAGCCGACTTCCTGGCGGCCGACAGGCACGAGCGGCCGGTAGACCGACACCCGGCGATACCGCCGCTGCTCCAGGACCTGCTCCAGAGCCGCCGCCAGGGCCAGAAACGTCTTGCCCGACCCGGCATTGCCCATCATCGACACGGCGGAGATGTCCGGGTCGAGGAGGTGGTGCAAGGCGATCGTCTGCGCCAGGTTCTTCGGCTCCACCCCGAACGCCCGCACGTGGGTCGGGACGCGTTCGACGACCACGGGCGGCCCGGCCTCCACCACCCGGGCGAGGCCGGAGCGCGACCGTCCGGCGCGCAGAACGACGAACTCGTTGACGAGGGCGCCGAGGTCGAGGGTGATCTTCCCCTCTTCGAATAGGCGGTCGACGGTGGCCTCGTCGGTGACGTGCTCGACGATGCCCGAGTAGACCTGGTCAACCTGGACCGTGTCTGCCCTGTAGTCCTGCACCTCGATCCCCAATTGGGCGCCCTTGATGCGCAGGCTGGCGTCTTTCGTCACCAGCACCGGGGCGTCGAGATTGAAACACGTGGAGAGGATCCGGTGGTCGGGCGTGGTGGGGTCGAGGACTGGAGGGAGACGATCGGAGTTGATCCCGTTGATCTCGATCCGAAGCGTCCCCCCGGACGGGAGAGCCACCGGCTCCCGCATCCCTCCCGGACGAGAAGCCCCGAGGCTCTCCAGAAGACGGATGGCGGCGCGGGCGTTGGCCCCTACCTCGTCGAGCCGGGTCTTCTTCCGGTCCAGCTCTTCGACCACCACCAACGGCAGCACCACCTCGTGTTCGTCGAAGCGGAGGACGGCGTTGGGATCGGCGAGAAGGACGCAGGTGTCGAGGACGAAGGTGCGGGGCACGGCGGTCTCCTGGATGGCCACGTGCCTCCATGTTCCCCCATCCCCATCGCCCAACCAAGGACTGCCCCCGTCAGGAGGCGACGAACCGCGAGACGAACTGGGGGCTCTTGAGGAGATCGAACTGGCGGTGGGTCTCCGTCCAGCCGAGCGGCTCCACCATCCGCCGCACCTTGGCGGGCCACAGCTTGTGGCAATGGACCTGGCGGGCCTTGAAAGGTGTGCCGTGGAGGATCACCGAGGTGGGAATGGCGTACAGGCCCATGATCGGCTCGGCGGGATAGATGAAGAGCGCCCGTCCCTCCGGCCGCAACACCCGGGCCATCTCGGCGAATGCCGCCTCCAGCGCCGGGATGTGCTCAATGGCATGGATGGAGATGATGGCGTCGAAGCTGGAGTCCTCGAAGTCCAACTGCTCTGCACGCATGGTCTGCACGCGCTCGGTTCCCGCCACCTCGGCGGCATTGGGGTTGGCGTCGATACCGACGATGTCGATTCCTCGCCCGGCCAGGCGCCGGGTGAGATGGCCGGACCCGCAACCCACCTCCAGCACGCGGTCGCCCGGCTGGAGCGGGAGCAGCCGGTCGACCTTCTTCAGGTGACTCGGGTCCCAGCGGTTGACGAGGGCGTAGCGGCGGTTGTCGTAGCTCACCGGTCGACCGCCTGGGGCGTCGTCTCGAGGTGGGGTGCCACTCCGTAGTCGCACAGCACCGGCCCATTGGCCGTCATCGCCACATGGGTGACCGAGGTGTTCTCCGGTGTGGCCAGGCGGCTCATCGTCGCCGAGTTGTCGCCCGACAGAGTCCCGACGAAGGCGCGGATGACACCGCCGTGCGTGACCACCCCGGTCACGTCGCCGGGCGCGAGCTCCAGCGAAGCCAGAGTATCGGCCATCCGCCGGGTGGCCTCGGCCCAGGTCTCGCCGTGTTCGCCCCGAGGCAAGTCCTCCCCTTCTTCGTAGATGCGGCGGGCAGTCTCGCCCCACCCGTCCCATACCTCGTTCCACGTGAGGCCCTCCCACACGCCGAGGGAGATCTCCATCAGCCCGTCGACCGGCACCGGGGTGTTGGCGCAGATCACCGCCGCCGTGTCGGCGGCCCGTGACAGCGGCGAGGTGTAGACCCGGTCGAGGCGCCCGTACCACTCGGCCAGCCACTGGGCCTGCTCCGTGCCGACTTCGTCCAGGCCCCAGCAGGACTGGCCCTGGAAGCGGCCGTCGACGTTGGCTCGAGTCCTGCCGTGGCGGATCAGGGCGACTACCGGGTCTCCCGCCTCCAGGTACCCGGCGGCGGGCACGGAGAGGCGGCCGAGATGGGTGGTGTCGTTGAACCGCTTCAATCGCCAGTAGCCGGGGTTTCCCACCAGATGGGTGAGCGACGAGTTGGCGGCCATGCGGTGGGGCCGGCGGCTGACGGTGGGCAGCAGCGTGGAGAGCACCGAGTCGATGACTCCGCCGTGGGTGACCACCACCGCCCGTCCGTTGGGCCCCACCCGCTCGGCGAGGCGATCGATCACCGCCCACGCCCGCGCCGCCACCTCGCTCATCCGTTCCCCGATTTCGCCGAACGGCTCGTCGGCACCGTTGTAGATCGAGCGGAGGAGCACGCCGTCCTTCTCGGCGACCGTGTCGAAGGGAACACCTTCCCATCTGCCGAGGTCGATCTCGATCAGGTCGTCTTCGATCTCTGGCTCGTCGGAGAAGGCGGCTGCGGTCTCGTATGCCCGCGCCAGGGGCGAGGACACCACGGCGTCGAAGCGGTGGCCGTCGACTCTCCGGGCGAGAGCCGACACCTGCTGGCGGCCAGCGACACTCAGGCCGGCGTTGCCGCGCCCTTGCCACGCCGCGGCGGCGTTGGCCTCGGACTCGGCGTGACGAACTAGGACGATTTCAGGCACGGCCAAACGACCTCGGGCATGGCGGGCTAGGCGACATTTTGGACCCGATCCGCCTCCATGCCTAACCCGTGTAACCCCAGCCGCCGGCCACGTCGGCGGTGCATTCCATGATCGCGCCGGCGGTGGCCTCGTCGATGTACTCGGAGTTGTCCTTGGTCCGACGCGTGATCTCCCCGTACAGGTGCGGGTCGAAGCGGGCACGGGCGAGATCGGGGTTCGGCTCTTCCACGATCTCGGGAACGAACGTCTCCCCGAGGAACTCGCAGAGACCGGCGGTCACCGAAACGGGATCCGATGTGAACTCCTCGTAGGAGACGGTGTGGAAACGGTCGGGGGCTTGCAACGCCAACTGCTGGGCGATCCGCCCGTGACGCCGGTAGATCTCGGCGAACTCGTCGACGGTCAAGTCGGCCCAGGTCGCCTCCGGGTCCACCGCCGCCCGGCGCAGATACGACGTGTACGTGTCGACCGGATGGCGGTGGATGAAGAGGAGCTTCGCCGAGGGCAGGGCATCGAGCAGCCACTCGGCGCGCTCGACGTGCGTGGGGGTCTTCTCGAGGAGCCGTCGGCATCCACGGACGGCGGAGGCATGACGCACGAACGCTTCGAGCACCGGGGCCGCCCAGGGCGGCGCCTTGCCGTCCTCGGGGACGCCGACCCCGCCGGTGATGCGCCTCACCTCGTCGCAGAACGCCGAATAGGCGGCTTCGTTGCCCAGGAAGTACAGCCACAACCCTCGGGGCCGGGGCGGCTTCCACCGTGGCGCGGAGTCGAGCTTGTTGAGCACGGCCGACTCTGCCAGAGCCAGCTCCTCGGGCCCCGTCACTTGGAACGTTGGGTGCTTGAGCAGGGTGCGATAGAGGATCGACGACCCCGACCGGGGAGCGCCGACTATGAAGACAGGGCCGTCGCTCTGGCTCAGACGAGTGGTGTCTGCTGGTGGAAGATCAACTGCCAACCGCTGTCGTCCCTCCGGTATCCGCTGGCGATCATCGCCTGGTAGTCGACCTGGCCGCTGCCTGCCGACCGTGCCCGCGCCTCGTAGCCGACGATCGACGTGTCCGGCGAGTGGACCCATCGGACATCGTCGAACTCGACGTCCGACCAGCCTCGCTCGCCTTCCATGACGGAGACCACTTCGGGCTTTCCCATCATGCCGATGGACAGCACGATCAGGCCGTCTTCGGCGAAGTGACGCCGCCAGTAGTCGGGATCGCCGCCGCCTCGGAGCCAGAAGTCACGTTCGAGCGCCAGGATGTCTCTCTCCCGTTGCTCCATGCTTCCACCGTAGGCGGACGGCCGACGGTAGATCAGATGAACGCCGAGGCGAAGATCAGCGCCACGATCGTCATCACCTTGATGACGATGTTCATCGCCGGGCCGGAGGTGTCCTTGAAGGGGTCGCCGACGGTGTCACCGATGACGGCCGCCTTGTGGGCGTCCGAGCCCTTGCCCCCGAAAGCCCCGGCTTCGATGAACTTCTTCGCGTTGTCCCAGGCGCCACCGGCGTTGGCCATGAAGATGGCGAGGAGGAAGCCGGTGACGAGGGCACCGGCGAGGAACCCGCCGAGCATCTCGACGTCGATGAAGCCGATGACGAGCGGCAAGATCACGGCCAATGCGCCCGGGATGATCATCTCCCGCAGGGCTCCGGCGGTGGCGATGTCCACGCACGTGGCGTAATCGGGGCGGGCGTTCGGATCGCCTTCCTTGAGGCCGGCGATCTCCCGGAACTGACGGCGGACCTCGTCGATCATCTTGTTGGCTGCCCGTCCCACCGCGTTCATCGTCAAGGCGGCGAAGAGGAACGGGAACATGGCGCCGAGGAAGAGACCGATGACGGTCTCGGCGCGGACGAGGTCGATGGCGTCGAGTCGCACAGCCTGGGTGAAGGTGGCGAACAGAGCCAGGGCGGTGACGGCGGCCGAGGCGATGGCAAAGCCCTTGGCCACGGCGGCGGTGGTGTTGCCCAATGCGTCGAGGGCGTCGGTGGACTCCCGCACCTCCGGCGGCAGGTGGGCCATCTCGGCGATGCCTCCGGCGTTGTCGGCGATGGGGCCGTAGGCGTCGACGGAGATCGTGATGCCCAAAGTGGCGAGCACGCCGATGGCGGCGATGGAGACGCCGTAGATGCCCCCGCCGTCACCGAGTGCCCAGTTGCCGGCGTAATAGGCGCCGGCGATGCCGGCGGCGACGACGATCACGGAGAACGCCGCCGAGCGCATGCCTTCGGCGATGCCGGAGATGATCACGGTTGCAGGTCCGGTCTGGGCCTGACGGGCGATCTCCTTCACGGTCTTGTAGCCGTCGGATGTGAACCATTCGGAGATCTTGCCGACGAACCAACCGACCACGAGACCCACGACGACGGCGATCCACAGTCCGAGAGGCTGGATCTCGGAGCTGTCGAAGACGAGATAGACGAGACCCAACGTGCCGAGGGCGGTGGCGATCAGCGAGAAGTTGGTGCCGCGATGGAGAGCGGCCGCGAGATCCTCCGCGGTCTTCGCCCGCACCAGGAACGAGCCGATGATCGAGGCGAGCATCCCGAGCGCAGCCACCGCCAGCGGGAAGATGATCGCCTGGGCCTGGAAGGGGGCGCCGGCGAACACGATGGCGGAGAAGGCGATGGGGGCGACGAGGGAGCCGACGTATGACTCGAAGAGGTCGGCGCCCATGCCCGCCACGTCGCCGACGTTGTCGCCCACGTTGTCGGCGATCACCGCCGGGTTGCGGGGGTCGTCCTCGGGGATGCCGGCCTCGACCTTGCCAACCAGGTCGGCGCCCACGTCGGCGCCCTTGGTGAAGATGCCGCCGCCGAGCCGCGCGAAGATCGAGATCAGGCTGCCGCCGAAGCCCAGCGCCACCATGGCTTCCAGCACCCGGCGCAACTGGTCGTCGGTGATGTCGGCCGGATAGAAGCCGCGCAGGATCAGGTAATACACGGTGACGCCGAGCAGTCCGAGGCCGACGACCAGGAGACCGGTGATGGCGCCGGACTTGAAAGCGATTCCCAGGCCGGCGGCCAGGCCCTGT